>NZ_CP029008.1:0-657500 GCF_024585165.1 Bradyrhizobium sp. WBOS07 | reverse complement strand
GCGGACGCGCTCGACGACCCACTCGCGGCCCGCATAGGCATAACGCCCGGCGAGCTGCATCGCCGCGATGTAGCGGCGGCCGAGCTCGCTGTCCTCGTCGACCACGGCGGGCGGGACGTTCATGCCGTCCTTGCCGCCGGCGGCCTTGAGGTAGCGCGTCGCGGAGGTGTGTCCGAGACCGCGGCTGCCGAAGTGGACGCCGATCCAGACGAAACCGTCCTCGTCGCGCATGAGGTCGACATAATGGTTGCCCGAGCCGACCGTGCCGAGCTGGCTCACCGCCTTGTTGCGGTAGGACTCCATGTCGCTCTCGCGCCAGGCATCGCCGTCGTCGAACAGGTCGTGCTCGGCCCGCTCGGCGTTGGCGCGGCCGACGCCGAACGAAATCGTCCTGGCGACGTCGCGAATGATCGTGGGCACGCGGCTTGCGATGTCGTCGAAGCGCGTGTCGAGCCGGGCCGCCATGTTGCCGCAACCGATGTCGAAGCCGACGCCGGAGATGCTGATCTGCTTCTCATAGGCGATGACGCCGCCGACCGGCTGCGCATAGCCGAGATGGCCGTCGGCGCAGATCACGCCGGAGACGACGTTGCCGACCGCCATGCAGTTGCGCATCTGCGCGATCGTCGCGTCCTCGTGCGGGCCGAACACCTTCAGCGGCGCATTCTGGAAGCGGGCGTCCTGCATCCGGAACTCGGCGATCGAGCTCGCGGTTGCATTGGCCTCGCGGGCCAGATGCTCCTTGCGGGCGGCGTCCTTGTACAGGCACCAAGCCGGCTGGCCGCGTCCTTCGCCGACACGCGAGTCGGGATCGACGCCGGCGGCGAGGCAGAGTTCGCGGGCGCGTTCCATGTAGGGATCGGGTCGTCGCATAGTCGTAGGTCCTTGTCATTCCACCCGCACCCTAACCGGACCGGGTGGATCATTTAAGAATTTCGCAAGGCCCCGGGCGCGTCTTGCGTCCGGGGCCGCTGTCGTTGCGCATCAGTTCAACGCCGTTTCCGACGCCGCGATCCACGCGACCACGGCCTCGGAGAAGCCGTTGACGCGGGTCCAGGCGCCGTGACCGACACCGTGCTGATACGAGGCCACGTTCACCATGGTGCCGCGTGCCTTGGGCTCGGGCACCTGGTCGTGGCTCTGCTCGTCGGTGAAGACGATGAGGCGATCGCCCTTGCGGTCGATCTCCGTCACGGCCTTGCCGAGATAGGTTCCGCCATGCGGCTGCGAGTTGATGATCGCGTCCCTGAGCGCGAAGCCGCGGCGGGGCGGGACCTTCACCACCTCATTGCTGAAGGTGAAGATCTCGACCTCGTCGCAGATCTCGCGCGCGAGGATGGCAAGGCCGCAAGCCGCCTCCGCACGCGTCATTTCCGACTGCGCGGAGAGGGTTGCGAACATCGAGCCCGACACGTCGATCAGGAGCCGCGTCCGGCCCGGAAGCCGCACATGGTCCTTGACCGACTTGAGCATCGCAGCCTCGAGCTCGGGCTCGAGGTCCGGCGCATAGCGCGCCGCCGTGATGAAGCGATAGGGCAGGATGCGATCCGTCCGCATCGCCTCGATCGCGCCTGCGATGGTCTCGCGCGGGACCTGCGCGTTCTGCATCAGCCGCAGATTGCGCAGCAGCGCCAGGCCGCCGAGTTTGCGCTCGGCGATCAGCCGCTCGAAGGTCTCGCGCTTGCTCTTGCCGGCCGAGAGCGAAACCTCCCAGGTGTCGGGAGAAGCGAGCTCGCCGTCGACGAGCTGCTTCCACACCTTCTCCTGCTCGGCATCCCTAGGCTTGGCGTGGACCAGGAACAGCACGTCCCTGATCCGCACCGCGCCGTCGCGGTCCCACTTGGCAAGCTGATAGGCGTCGAACTTGGTCAGCGCGTGGGCAAGGCCCTTCTTGACCTGTGCCGAAACCGGCTGACGCTTGCGCTGCTGCTGAGGGCCCAGCGCATCCGCCCAGTAGATCGCGAGCAGCTCCGTCATCTCCTCGGGGCGCTGGATCACCTTGTGAAGCGTGTCCGCGACGAGGGCGCGGTGCTTCTCGTTCCGCGCCATCTCGCGGATGACCAGCAGCGGTGCGTGCCGCAGCTTCATCACCTCGCGTGCCTCGATCGCGAGCTGCGCGACCTTGGCGGGCGCGACCTTGGGCACGAGCGCCTTGATGCGATCGGCGATCGCGACGCCGTCCTCGTAGAACTGGTCCTCCCACAGGAGGCAGTTCATCAGCGCGCGCTTCAGCTCCATCTCGGGCGTGAAGCGCACCGCGCGCGCGCCCTCTCGCGTGAAGGCGCGACCGATCTTGTTGAGCCTGACCATGATGGCCTCCTCTTGAGTTGATGGGGGATGGAAACGGGTGCCGGGGAACAGGCGAGGCTGTACTGCCCTTGCGGGCAAGTCACATGCTCTACCGCTGAGCTACGGACTTTCGTCCGGAAGGATTCGAACCTTCGACATTGCGATCCGAATTAACAGCGCTCTTCACCACCGGCGGTGGTTAGGGGGACACGATCCGGGAACAGGCGATTGCTGTGACCCGACGAGCGAAGCTCGCCGGAAAGCGCTCTATCCTCTGAGCTACCGGTGCATGGGACACCGGGCGGGATTCGAACCCGCGACCTCTCGCGTTGCAGGCGAAGTAACAGAAATCTTCACCACGGACCGTGATGGGATTGGCGGGGAACGATCGATGCTGTTGCTGCCCTTGCGGGCGAACCGCCTTTCGGCGCGCAGGGCTCGAACCTGCTCGGCGCTTTCGCGCCTTTACCACGAAGTAACAGACATCTTCACCACCGCCAGGCCGGTGCTTGCGCATCGGCTGTAGTACGTACAAAAATTCTATCGCGGCGCTGTCGACGCGCCGCATGTTGCGAACCTCTGGGTTCGCTCTGCCATCGGTGTCCGGCTCATCGCCTCGTTCCCTCCGGCAGGCCCCGCGCGCTTGGGCACGCGCCTCTCCAGCGCGAGCCCCGAGATCCGGGTCTCTCGTTCCGGCGATTGCCGGATTGTTCGGTTGGGCCGCGCGGCGGGCAATAAAAAACCCTCCGGAGCGGCTGGCTCGGGAGGGTCCGTGAGAAGCGGACGATCGATCTTGCGGTCAGGCAAGATCGCTCCCATGAGCCGGGCATGCGACATCGAATAGCTTTGGGCTATTCGGCATGCGGACAATTCTTTCGTAGCGGTTCAGCATCGCTCGGTTCATGGTGTTTGTCGCAAGCGGAAGTGCTTGCGAGGGCGCGGGACATACGCCCGCGACTTGCGGATGTCAAGCGAGGTGCGTGTGAAAATTGCAGGACGGCGACGACAAGACACGGATTCATGACGTGCCGAACTATCTCGGCCTCGATGGTTTTCGCTTCGGCTGGGTCGCGGCCTGGATCGACGCGCGCGGCGATCACGGCTTTGATTATTCACCTCGCCTGACGCGCCTGCTCGCGCTGCCGCATGCGCGCGCGATGATCGACATGCCGATCGGACTGGATCCGAGTGGCTATCGCGCTTGCGATCTGCGCGCCCGCGAGCTGATTGGCCCCGCCGTGTTTCTCGGCGCGCGCCGCGACCTCTGGACGTTCCCGGACATGGCGGCGGCCAATCGGCATTATTGGGCGCACGAGGGCAAAGGCAGGGGCGTGTCGGCGCAGCTCTGGAATATCAGGGACAAGATCAGGGAGGTCGACGAGGTCATGACGCCGGCACGGCAGGCGACGATCGGCGAGGCGCATCCGGAATTGGTGTTCTGGAATCTGGCAGGGCGCGTGCGGCTCGCGCCGAAGACGTCGCCAAGAGGCCGCGAGCAGCGCGTTGCGCTGCTGAGAGACCGCGGCTTCACCAAGCTGGAGAGATGGCTGACGCTTCGCCATGGCACCGGCATCGGTCGCGACGATCTCATTGATGCCTGTGCCTGCGCGGTCGCAGCGCGCGACAGCACCCAGCGTGTGGGTAGCGAGGACCTCGATCCGCGCGGCTTGCGGATGGAGATCAATTATTGAACCGATCAATTTTGCCGATCGCCTGTATCGGCAAGGCGGCTGCGCTCGTGACGGTCGGGCTCCGGGGAGCCGTCCTCGTCGTCCAATCCTGCTGCTCGCGCCTCGTAGACATCGGCCATTGCTCGTAGCCGCCGCGCGGCTTCGCGATGGGCGAGATCGTCCGCGACGCTGCGACAGCGTTGCGCGTGGTCGAGCAGGGCACGCTTCTCGATGTTCATCCCCTCACAACGCGCAGGGCTGCTCGATGGTCCCACAAAACAAAGCAATGTCTCGTCTGTGAAATCGGGAAAAACTGGCAAAATTTTCCTGCGACCTCGGAACACGGCGCGTGAGCTTGGCGTTTAGCCGAAGGAGTTGAGGGACAAAGGCCATGTACGACGTCTGCCAATGGGCGACCGCGACGCTCGCGGCTGCCTTCACGGCCGCGCTGCTGATCACAGGAGATTGGTTCATCCAGTATCGACTGCAGCATGAAACCATGACCCCGATCGTCAGGATGGCAACGCTGCCGCCTTAGTCGCTTCAAGCACAGTGCGGCTGTTCTCCGCCATCTTCCAGACGATTGGCCGACCTTGCGTCGTTCGTCCGCTCGCCTAGACTGCGGCATCTCACACGAGGAGCCGGAGTGCCGATGTCCGATCTATCCGCTTTTCCCATCACCAGGCGTTGGCCGGCCAGGCGTCCCGAGCTGCTTCAACTCTACTCCCTGCCGACGCCGAACGGCGTCAAGGTCTCGATCATGCTGGAGGAGATCGGACTTCCCTACGAGGCGCATCGGGTCGATTTCGGCAAGGACGATCAGAAGACGCCTGAATTCCTCTCGCTCAATCCGAACGGCAAGATCCCTGCGATCCTCGATCCCAATGGTCCGGGCGGCAGGCCGCTGCCGCTGTTCGAGTCCGGGGCGATCCTGCAATACCTCGCGGAGAAGACCGGCAAGCTCCTGCCTGAGGATCCCGCCCGCCGCTACCAGACCATCCAGTGGCTGCATTTTCAGATGGGCGGCGTCGGGCCGATGTTCGGCCAGCTCGGCTTCTTCCACAAATTCGCCGGCAAGGATTTCGAGGACAAGCGGCCCCGGGACCGCTACGTCGCTGAGGCCAGGCGCCTGCTCGGCGTGATGGAGACGCATCTTTCCGGCCGGCAATGGTTCATGGATGACGACTACACCATTGCCGACATCTCCATGCTCGGCTGGGTGCGCAATCTCATCGGCTTCTATGACGCCGGCGATCTCGTCGGGTTCACAGAGTTCAAATCGGTCGGCGCCTGGCTCGAGCGCGGCCTCGCGCGTCCGGCGGTGCAGCGCGGGCTGGCCTGAGCCCGCGAACCTCAAGGACCCCCCGGCCTCGGGGCGAGGCCTCATCTGCCGGATCAGCGGCCGCACCGATGCGGAACGATGGCCGCCGCAGCCGCATTTTCTGTCGGTAAGCCCGCCGCGGACGTGCCGCGGTCATGCATTCGCCGGTGGAAGACCATGAGAGACAGCGCGTCGGATGTTGCCGAGATCAGGAACGCCGTTCACCTCTGCATCGACATGCAGAACATCTTCGCGCCCGGAGGTCTGTGGGCGACGCCCTGGATGGAGCGCGTGCTGCCGACGATCGCCTCCATCGTTGCGCGTTATCAGGCCAGAACGATCTTCACCCGCTTCATCACGCCGCAGGATCCGGAAGATCGTGCCGGGCAATGGCAGACCTATTTTCGCCGCTGGCACCAGGCGACCCGCAAGCATCTTCCGCCATCGGCGCTCGAGCTCGTGCCAGCCTTGAGCAAGTTCGTGCCGCCGGCTGCCATGATCGACAAGCCGGCCTATTCCGCCTTCAGCAATCCCGGCCTTGCGGGCCGGCTGGTCGACAAGAAGGTCGGCACGGTCGTGATCTCGGGCGCCGAGACCGATGTCTGCGTGCTTTCGACCGTCCTCAGCGCCGTCGATTTCGGCTTCAGGGTCGTGATCGTCGAGGACGCGCTGTGCAGCTCCTCCGACGTCGGGCACGACGCGCTGATGACGATGTACCGCACCCGCTTCCACGGCCAGGTCGACCTGGTGACCGCGGAGGAGCTGACCGAGTTCTGGCGCGAGTAGCTGCTGCGTGCTCAATTGACGTTGTCGCCGAACATGTTGCGGAATGCCGTGGCGACGGCTGCAACGCCGTCCACGTCCCGCATCAGCGCGATCTCGCCCTGCTGCCCGTGGCGAATGGCATGCGCCATGATGCGCAGCCGTAGATCGCCGCGGCTCTGCCACATCCGGTCGGCCATCCTGACCGCGCCGGAATGATGCCTGCTCATGGCCTCGATGAAGACCGGGTCGAACTGGTCGGACGGCGCGGCCTTGACCGCTCGCATCTCGGCCGGCGCCAGGTAGCCGGGCATGGCAGCGCGTTCCTCCGTGCTGCAATCGGGCATCTCGGTGTCGAACCAGCTCAGCCACCAGTTCTCGAAGATCCTGATCTCGCCGGCCTGGCTCGCGACCATCAGCATCGCGAGCTTGCGCAGATGCGGGTCCTGGGCGCGCTCTGCGCCGATCCGCGCCAGCTCGACGCCCTGGGCGTGATGCGCGGTCATGTGACGGATATAGGCCTGGTCCGCATCCCTGTCGCGGCCCATCCATGCCGGCTCGTAGCCGTGGCTGCCGAACCATGCGACCGCGCCGAGCAGCACGATCACGGCAACCGCGCCGGTCGCCCAGGCATTGGTGAAGCGGATGTCGCGCGCCGGCGCATGGCCGCGCGCCCAGCGCAGCCGCGCGAACAGGGGATACATCACGGCAGAGGCGCCATGGACCAGCAGCCCGATCCAGTAGGGTTGTTGCAGCGTGAACAGCGGCTGCCAGAACGGAAACAGCGGCACCAGCACGAACCATTCCAGGCTCGAGGAGAACACCGCCCACGGCAGCGCGAGCAGCAGGATCGTTCGCGGCCGCAAGTCCGCGGTCCAGCGCCCGAGCACGCCGAAGAACACCAGCGCCCAGGAAAAGTCCGCCCATTGATGAAAGGCGATGCCGGCGAGGATCGCGCTCCACGATGGCTCTGCACTGAGCGCCCAGTCCCGCGCGGGAATGGCGGCGACCGTCATCCAATCGACCGCGGCGTCGCGGCCGATACGAGCGGCGAACAATTGGCTGACGAGGGTCGAGAACGTGCTGCTGATCAGGCCGAGCTCGGCGGCGGCGATCCAGCGCGAGCGTCGTTGCCGTGCGAGCCGCGACGCGCCTCCGCCGGCGTACCGTGCCGTGTCGGAGAGCGTTGGTCGCGGCTGCGCGTTCACGTCAGCTGCTTGAGCTTCTTCAGCGGATTGAGCTCGCTCGGCTGGTCCTGCTCGTCGCGGCCGCGCTCGGCCTGCGCCTTGCCGTCATCGTGGAGATCCTGGTCGCCGATGATCTCGCCGACGGCCTGCCTGGTCTTGCCGACGATCCGCTGTTGAAGACCCTTCGTCTTGCCCATGCTGCCTCCCTTGACGCCTCTCCCTTGACGCCTCTCCCTTGGCCTGCCGCCTGGCTTGGTGCCGCAGGCCCCGGCGCCTGAGGCGGCGAGCGCCGGGGCCGCGGTTCGCGCAGTCCGCCTCCGCAGGGGGGATGTCGGAGGCGTTGATCAGACGCGCTGGCGCGCCGATGGTTCCTGCGGTCACCGCGCCTCGATTGCGATGATCACGCCTTCATTGCCGCGGAGCAAGACCGTCGCCGTTGGAGTCCTGGAAGGAGATCAGTGCATCTCGTAGATGACGGGGGATTCCCACGCAGATTGGTCAGGGAACGGGGCGCTCATCAGCTTGCTTCACTTGGTTCTGCCCGGCCTGGGCTGCGATCTGCCTTGCCGCGGTTCGGACGCTGTCGATGCCCCTGGGGAAACCGCTGCGGCTCGGATAGAGCTTGCGCCGCGCATCGCGCGCCGGCCGGCGCGGCTTGGTCGCCTGCGCGGTACGGTAATCCAGCATGGCAATGCCGCCGACCATCAGCAGCGCCAGCGCGATGTTGCCCTTCTTGGGATTATCAGGCGTCAGCCCCGACAGCAGCGCCGCGGCATCGAGGCCGTCGCCGCCGACGCGGGCCCACAGGCCGGCGTTCTTCTCGACCGACAGCGTCATGATCCCGGCCATGATCTCGCGGACGCCGAAGGACCGCACCAGCGTCTCATGGCCTTCCATGCCCAGCGTCTCCGTGACGCGCCGCGGCGCGAACAATTCGACGACCCCGAGGCCAATGCTGAACCAGCCGAGCGCGCGGGCGAGCTGGTCCATCGGCTGCTTCAGGCTCGGCCCACCCTCAATGATCTTCGGGTCGCCCTTGGTGCGCACGATGTTGGAGAAATGAAACATGATCTGGCTCCTTCAGGGCTTCAGCACGACCTTGACGCAGGAATCGCGCTTGTCGCGAAACACCTGGTACATCTCCGGTCCCTGTTCGAGCGGGACGGTGTGGGTGATGACGAAGGACGGGTCGATCTCGCCGTCCTCGATGCGGCGCAGCAGATCGTCGGTCCAGCGATTGACGTGGGTCTGGCCGGTGCGCATCGTCAGCCCCTTGTTCATGAACGCGCCCATCGGCAGCATGTCGGACAGGCCGCTGTACACGCCCGGCACCGAGATGATGCCGCCGGGACGGCAGACATAGATCATCTCGCGCAGCACGTGGGGCCGGTCGCTTTCCGCCGTCACCATCTGCTTGGCGCGGTCGAGCAGGGTGTCGGGCAGCGATGCCATCACATGCGATTCCATGCCGACGCAATCGATGCATTTTTCCGGGCCCTTGCCGTCGGTCAGCTCCTGGAGCCGCTCCACCACGCTCTCGGTCTCGAAATTGATCGTGGTGGCGCCGCCGGCCTCCGCCATGCTGAGCCGCTCGGGCAGGCAGTCGATCGCGATCACCTGGTTGGCGCCGAGCAGGATGGCGCTGCGGATCGCCATCTGTCCGACCGGACCGCAGCCCCAGATCGCGACCGTGTCGGTCGGCTCGATGTCGCATTGCACCGCGGCCTGCCAGCCGGTCGGGAAGATGTCGCTGAGGAATAGCAATTGCTCGTCGGGAATGCCCGCGGGCACCTTGATGTGGGTGGCGTCGGCATACGGCACGCGCAGATATTCGGCTTGGCCGCCGGGATAGCCGCCGGTCAGGTGGGTGTAGCCGAACAGGCCGGCGGTGGCGTGTCCGAACACCTTGTCGGCGAGATGACGTTTGCGGTTGGTGGTCTCGCAGACGGAAAAATTGCCGCGCTTGCACTGATCGCATTCGCCGCAAATGATGGTGAAGGGCACCACGATCCGGTCGCCCTTCTTCAGCTTGCCGTCGACGCCGGAGCCGACCTCGACCACTTCGCCCATGGTCTCGTGGCCCATGATGTCGCCGGGCAGCATGCCCGGAATGAAATTGTGGAACAGGTGCAGGTCGGAACCGCAGATGGCGCAGCTCGTGACCTTGATGATGGCGTCGCGCGGGTCCTGGATCTCGGGGTCAGTGACCGTGTCGCAGCGAATGTCCTCCTTGCCGTGCCAAACCAGCGCCTTCATCTTCCGTCCTCTCGGCTGAACCAGTTGGCACTTAAGTCGAGGAATGAACGATGGTTGCTAGGCGTTGTGCATTTCTTCGCAAGCGCACCCGATAGGAACGAGATGGCGGCGGCGTGATTGGGCGTCATCATCCCCACTCAAGGACATATGCCATGCCCGCCAACCAACTCGCCGTCGTCACCGGCGCCTCCACCGGTATCGGCTTGGAACTCGCGCGCTGTTGCGCCCAGGACGGATTCAATCTCGTCATCGCCGCCGATGAACCGCAGATCGACCGCGTCGCCGTCGATCTGCGCCGACTTGGCGTCAACGTCGAGTCGGTCCAGGCCGACCTGTCCACCACCGAAGGCGTCGACAAGCTCTGCGCCGCGGTCGGCGACCGGCCGATCGATGCGCTGCTCGCCAATGCCGGGATCGGCCTCGGCAAGGCCTTCCTTGACCAGGACTTCGCCAGGGTGAAGCACCTGATCGACACCAACATCACCGGCACGCTGTACCTGATCCACCGCGTCGGCAACGAGATGCTCCGCCGCAACGCCGGGCGCATCCTGATCACCGGCTCGATCGCCGGCTTCACGCCGGGCAGCTTCCAGGCCGCCTACAATGGCAGCAAGGCGTTTCTGGACTCGTTCTCGTTCGCGCTGCGCGAGGAGCTGCGCGACAGCGGCGTCACCGTCACCTGCCTGATGCCGGGCGCCACCGACACCGAGTTCTTCCGCCGCGCCGGCATGATGGACACAAAGGTCGGCAGCGAGACGAAGGACGGCGCCTACGACGTCGCCAAGGCCGGTTTCGATGCGATGCTGCGCGGCGAGGCCGACATCGTCACCGGGCTGAAGAACAAGCTCCAGACCACGATCGCCAACGTCACGCCGAACGAGATTTTGGCCAAGCAGCATCGCAAGATGGCCGAGCCAGGCACGGCGAAATCGTGACGAGACTCCATTGCAATCTGCGGACACGCGAGATCGTCATGCCCGGGCTTGTCCCGCCTGCGCGGCCGAAGCCGCTTCGGCGCGGCGAAGGCCCGGGCATCCACGTTCTTCGTGCTGCGGGCGAGGCGTGGATGGCCGAGACAGGCCCGGCCATGACGGTGTGGAGATATCGTGGCCCGAATTGCTCGCCCAGAATGTGCGGCCTGACGCTAAGGGAGACACCGATTCACATAGCCTAATGCGCGGCGGTTCCGAACCGGTCACATTTCCCGAGCTGGAAAGGGGCTGTGGTGGCGATGGACCGTATCGAACAGGCCTTTATCGCGACTGCCGTCACGGGCTTTCTTGTCATGATGGCGGCAATCGTCTGGATGATAATGAGCTGACTCGAGGGAGCTGGCCGTCTTGCGCGTCGCGCTACCTTACGCCGCGGTTATCCTATGCCTGGCCGTCACCGCCTGGTTTGCTTTCGTGCACCTGTTCTGATCGGTGGCGAGGCTGCGGGGAATTATGCGGTTGACCGCGGACGAGGCCCGCAAGGTTCTGGGCCATGGCGACGATGTTGATCGGCTTCTCCCAGAGCGGTACGTCCCGGAATTCCGTTTCGATGCTGAGCCTCTCGTAGCCTGTGGTGAACACGAAGGGCACCTGCCGTGCCCTGAGCTCACGGGCGATCGGAAAGATCGGCTGGGCGCGGATGTTGACGTCGAGGACCGCCGCGTCGAGAGCGCCGCCATCGTGCAGCATCTCGACCGCATCGTCGATGTGGCCGACGGGACCGGCGATCTCCGCGCCAAGCTTGCGCAGCGCGTTGGCGATGTCATCGGCGAGAAAATATTCGTCCTCGACCACGAGGATGCGGCGACCCATCAGCACCGTGGCTTGATGAGACGGCGTGGGCTTGAGCGATACCGACATGATCCCTCTGGCGCCGCCTCGGGCAGATCGGGCCCGAGGCGCTTCGGAGAACGATGCAACCGAAGGCAGGTTCCATGAGCCACCGCGATATTGGCATCATCGGCAGGCTCGGCCTGTGCCACCCAGCCCAAACCGGGGCAGCCATCAGCCGCCTGACCTACGCGTTGAGAGCGAAGATGCGACCGAACCGCTCCTTGATGCCGCCTCGCCGGAAGAGGCTGGTTCGGAAATCGAATCACGGTCTGGACGTTTTTCTCTTTGATCTGTTGGGATAATATCAATTCCTGCGATTTGCAGGGCCGCGTGCCCGTTGGCCCCGGTCAGTGAAGAAAGCTGCCAGCGCCATGCATGAAGTCGGCGACCAGCCCGTTGGTGGAGAGCGTCGGACGAAAGGCCCGCTGATCGTCGGCGTGGGCGCCTCGCCGGGTTCGCTGGGCAGCATCGCGCGCTTTTTCGCCAAGCTGACGGTCGGTACCGATCTGACCGTCGTGCTGACGCTTCAGCATCACCGGGCCTTCGACGAGGTGCGCGAGGCCGTGCGCGATTCCAGCTGCGGCAAGGTCGCCGAGATCGCCGATGGCCACGCCATCGAGGGAGGCACGATCTATCTGTGTCCGCCGGCGATGATCACCACCATTCGAAACGGCCGGTTCGCGGTTCGAAAGGCCGGGCAGTCGCCGGGCGAGCGCGCCATCATCGACAGCTTCCTGGTGTCGCTCGCGGAGGAACGCGCCGAGCAGTCCGTCGGCGTCCTCCTTGGCGGCACCGGCGGTGACGGCACGCTGGGCACTGCGACCCTGAAGGATCATGGTGGTCTCGCCATTGCTGAAGGAGTCGCGAGCCCGGAGCAAGCCGCACACCTTGCCGACGGCAACGCGCCGGCTTCCATCGCCGATTTCGTGCTGCCGCCGGAGGAGATCCCCGCGTACATCAAGGTCTATGCCCGCCATCTGCGGCGCCTGGAGCGAAAACCCTCCAACGCGCGATTTGACTCGCTCAACAAGGAGCTTCAGTCGGTCAATGAGGAGCTTGAAACCTCGCGCGGAGAGTTGCAGTCGGTCACCGAGGAATTGACGACGGTCAGCGGCGAGCTGGCGCATCGTGTCCGGGAATTGACGCGCACCAGCAGCGACCTCAAGAACTTCATCGAGAGCACGCAGATCGCCACCTTGTTTCTCGACAGCGATCTGCGCGTGATGAACTTCACGCCAGCGATCACGCAGATCCTGCACCTCGTCGAGGCCGATACGGGCCGCCCGATCGCCCAGATCAAGGCCCACGTGCCGATCGAGGAGCTGTATGAGGACGTCCGCCGTGTGCTGCGCACGCTCACGAGCGTGGAGCGCGAACTGAGCGCGACGGACAGCGGCACGCGCTACATCGTGCGCATCCTGCCTTACCGCAGCACCGACGATCTGATCGCCGGCGTGGTCATCACTTTCATCGACGTCACCGCGGTCACCCGCGCCGAGGGGCGCCAGCGTCTGCTGCTGGCCGAGCTCCAACATCGTGTCCGCAACACGCTCGGTGTGGTGCGCTCGATCGCCCGCCGCTCCGCGGAGACGAGCTCAACGGTAGAGGAATACGCCTCCCATCTCGACGGCCGGCTCAACGCATTCGCCCGCACCCAGGCGCTGGTGACCCGCGATCCCGAGGGCGGTGTCGACCTTGAGTTTCTCGTGGTCGAGGAGCTGCTCGCCTATAACGCCCGCGAAGGCGAGCAGATGCGGGTGTCCGGCCCCAGGGTGCGCTTCCAGGCCAAGGCCGCCGAGACGTTTGCGCTCGCGATCCACGAGTTGGCGACCAACGCGCTGAAGTACGGTGCCCTGAGCCGGCCCGACGGACGTGTCGAGATCACCTGGCGCCTCGAGAAGGGCAGGGATCCTGCCGTGCTGCTGTTCGAATGGCGCGAGCGCGGCGGGCCGCAGGTCGAGCCGCCGCCGCGAAAGGGTTTTGGGACCGAGCTTCTGGAGCGTACGCTGGCATTCGAGCTCAAGGGGCACACCGCCTTGGCATTCGATCCTGCGGGATTGGAATGCTCCATCGCCATTCCCCTCAGCAAGCGCACGTTCCACACTCCGGTGGTGGATGGCTGATGCCGTTGTCGACGTCCGATCGCAGCGTGGTGGAGCCGGCCATTCGCCGGCTGAGCGCGCTGAGGCCGTTGTCGGCGGAGGCCCGCGCTTCGCTCGACTATGCGATGCTCGAGGGGTTGCAACGCGCCGGCTCGGGTGAGGACCTTCTCGCGGAGGGGGATCCCGTTGACAGCGTCCGTATCCTGCTGTCGGGCTGGCTCTGCCGCTACAAGACGCTCGTGGACGGGCGGCGCCAGATCGTCAATTTTGCTTTTCCCGGCGAAAGCTGTGACGCCCATGCGTACCTGCTTCCGGTGATGGACCATTCCATCGCGACGCTGACGCCGGTGGTCTACGCCGAGATCAAGCGCGCCCGTTTCGAGGGCCTTCTGGCCGGCGACCGCTCGCTCGCGGAGGCGTTCTGGTGCGAGACGCTGGTCAACAACGCGATCCAGCGCGAATGGGCCGTCAATCTTGGAAGGCGCACGGCCTTGGAGCGCGTGGCGCATCTGTTCTGCGAGATCTTCGAGCGGCTGCGTCCCGTCGGAATGATCGAGGGAAATTCCTGCATCATGCCGGTGACGCAAACGGATCTCGCCGACGCGACGGGTTTGTCGGTGGTCCATCTGAACCGCACCGTCCAGGATCTGCGCGCGTCGGGCCTGATCGTGCTGCGCGATCGCATTCTGACCATCAACGATCTCGCCGCGCTCAAGGATGCGGCGCTGTTCTCGCCGGGCTATCTGCAGCTCTACCGGCGCTGAACTGCGACGAGGCCTCGTGGGGCGGCCGCGGTCGGACCCGATCGGTCATTCAACCCTCGGCGGCATGTGCGTCACCTTGACCTTCAGCCGGGTCAAGCCGCTCCTGGGATATGGCTACAGGAACCGTGCGCCACGACCTTCTGATTGGCAGAATGAGCCACTGGCTAATTTTACTCATGTTGCGATTTCCAGCGGTCGAGGCCCCCTCGCAACCGTTCCGGCTCTGGAACGTTGTAGAGGCATCGCCTGTGCGCGATCATCTCAATCGGTAGGGAGGCAACGGCGCGCTCCGACCATGATCAGGGAGAACGCCTGATGACGACGCGACATCGGTTCAAGCATGCTGAGACTTTGGAAACGCGGCTCGCCGCCGAAGCGGAGCGACTGCGCGAGGAAGCCAACTCGCTTCCGCCCGGCGCAGCCCGCGACGAGATGCTGCGCAAGGCGCGCCAGGCGGAGACGGGGTCGCAAATGAGCGAATGGCTGAGGTCGCCGGGCCTGCAGCCGCCGAACTGAACGGTGCAGCGCGCGCAGCTGTCAGGCTGCACCGCCGGGAACGGGTTAGATGTCGGCGCGTACCGATGCGCTGATGTCGTGGGCAGAAACCGGAAAAATGAGCGCCACGTCCATCGTTCCCCATTGCGTCCGGTTGTCACCCGGCGGTGCGGATCGTCAACGCCGCTTCGCTGCTTTGGTTCGGCGGTTGTAGGGCGAGCGGTTGGCGGGCCGCAGCGAGATGCCTTCGCGTTGCGCCTTGCTGCGAATGGCTGCGACCGGGCGCTGAAGCTTGATGCTCATCACGCCGGTGGGCGTGTTGCCTTTCGCAAGCTGCTTCAACTTGCTCACGTCCGCGGGCGTCCAGGGCTGCCGCGCGCGGCGCTTGTAGGCGGGATTGGCCTTGCGCGGTCCCTTGCGGCCGATCGGTGAGCCCGGCCGCTTCCATGCTGCTTTCGCCATGATGATCCTCCTTCAGGTCATCCTTGAACATACGAATCAGCATTTCGGTTCCGGCGCAGGCTGAGCGTGCGAGAACGTTTGCCCTCTCGCTTCTGCAAAATCGTGCAGCGTTAACTTATGGAAATGCCGGAACCGCAAGTCGCAGCGGAAGCTGACGCACGTCACCGCCAACGACTTGGGCCCCGGCGCCCAACCTCCCGCCGGGGCCGGCTTCTTCAATCCAGATCCAGCGTGAAAGTCCAATGACCGCCAAACGTAACCGCAGGAAACAGACCCAATCGCTTCAGGAGCGGCTCGCCGCCTTCGCCGAAAGCGCCCGCGAGCGCGCGTGCAGCCTGCCACCCGGTAGGGAGCGCGAGATGCTGCTGCGACGCGCCAAGCAGAACGAGATCACCTCGAACCTGACGGACTGGCTGAGTGCACCGGTCTCGCCAAGACGAGGACCACCCTAGTGGGCAGCCTCAAGCATTATCGCGCCTTCCAGATCGATCCGGACGGGCACGTGTTCGGCTGCATCAATCTCGTCTGCGACGACGACGAGCAGGCCAAGCGCCAGGCCGCCGCGCTCGTGCTGGTGCATCGCATCGAGCTGTGGCGGCTGGACCGGCGCATCGCCAAGTTCGATGCGCCACGGGACATCGTTCGGCAGTAGCGGAAGGAACCGCGCGCAGTGCGCCGGGTTGGTCGGACAGCCGACTTTGCCGGAGCACGCATGAGCGACGCCGAAATTCGCAAGGGGATGCCGCCCGTCAAGCTGTCGCGCGATGAGTTCGAGCGGCGCTACAAGGCGCAGTTCGTCGATCCCGTCTTTGCGCCGCTCGGGCGCGAGCTCGATGCCGTCACCGCGGCGGCCTGGGACGCCTACAGCGATTCCCGCAAGGCGCCGCTGACGCGGAAGGCGGGCCCGGGCTTCTCCGATCCCGACTACGATATCGCCGTCGACTGGCTCGATACGCGCGCAAAAATCCTGGAAGCGCAGCGACGGCACGACGGCGCGGACGAGACGCCGCGCATCCTCGTCATCAACGGTTCGGCGCGCAGCGAGCACACCTGTCCCGGCGAGATGTCCAAGACCTGGCGGCTGGTCAAGCTGACCGAGCCTGTCTTCACCGGGATGGGGTTTGCCGTCGACATCCTCGATCTGTCGCGCCTCACCTCGGAGTTCGGCAAGACGATCCATCCCTGCAAATCCTGCGTCAGCACCGCGATGCCGCTCTGCCACTGGCCGTGCAGCTGCTATCCGAATTATTCGCTGGGGCAGACCCACGATTGGATGAACGAGATCTATCCGCTGTGGGTCGCCGCTCACGGCATCCTGATCGTGACGCCGGTGAACTGGTATCACGTGCCATCCGGCCTCAAGGCGATGATGGACCGCATGGTCTGCGCCGACGGCGGCAATCCCGATCCGACCTCGACGCATGGCAAGAAGGCCGACGAGGCCAAGGCGATCGAGCTCAAGGGGTGGCCCTATCCGCGCCATCTCGCCGGCCGTCATTTCGGCATCGTCGTGCACGGCGATGCCGTCGGTGCTGAGAATGTGCGCCGCGTCCTGTCGGACTGGCTGACCGATATGCAGCTGATCTCGGCGGGACGCTTCGCCGAGCTAGACGGTTATGTCGGCTACATGGAGCCATACGCCACCTCGCACCACGAGCTCGATGAAGACCAGGAATTCCAGCAGGAGGTGCGCAACGCGGCGCAGGCGCTCGGCAACGCCGTCCGGCTGGCAAGGAGCGGGCACCTTCAGGATCCAGGCGAGGGTCTTGCGGATCCGAACCCCAAATGAAGCCGGCGCAGTTCGATTGCCTGATCGTCGGCGGCGGCCCCGCCGGATTGATGGCCGCAATCTATCTGGCGCGCTTCCGCCGCAACGTCTGCGTCGTCGATGCCGGCGCGAGCCGGGCCGCGCTGATCCCGCGCAGCCACAACGTTCCGGGCTTCGTCCACGGCCTGTCAGGCGCGGAGCTGATCGAGAGGATGTCGGCGCAGCTGGACGAACTCGCGGTCACGCGCGTGGCGGCCGAGGTCACGGCGTTGCGGCGGCTTGATCATGGTTTTGAGGCGAGCTGGAACGGCGAAACGCGCGCCGCCGCCACCGTCATTCTTGCCAGCGGCATCGTCGACACGCATCCGCCATTCCGGGAATGGCGTGCTGCGGTCGCGGACGGGGTGCTGCGCTATTGTCCGGTCTGCGACGCCTACGAGGCGACCGGCCGCCGCATCGGCATCGTCGGTCCGCTTCAGCGGGCCGCTAGCAAGGCGCTGTTCCTGCGCGGCTATTCGCGCGACGTGACGCTGCTCGCAACCGCAGGCGATGACGAGCAGGGCGCAACCGCTGAGCTGCTGGATGCCGGCGTCGAGGTCGTGGCCGCGCCCGACCTGCATCTGCGGCGGAGCGGCGAGGGCATCGCGGCCGTCTTCGCCGACGGCCGGACGCTGCAATTCGACACGATCTATCCTGCGATGGGGGCCGAGGTGCGCTCGCAGCTCGCGGTGGCGCTCGGCGCCGCGCATGTCGAGGAAGGCTGTCTGAAGGTCGATGACCACCAGCGCACCTCCGTCCGCGGGCTCTACGGCATCGGCGATGTCGTCACCGATCTGCACCAGATCTCGGTCGCGTTCGGCCACGCCGCGGTCGCCGCCTGCAACATCCATCAAAGCTTGCCGCGGCGGCTTGCGTGAGGGAACGAAGGGCGCGGCTTTGCCTTGAGTGAGAGGATCGCGCGCGAAGGACGAAAGCTCATGCTGGAAGAGAAGCTCAAGGACGCCATCATCGGCGAGCTGCAACGGCAGGCCGCCAACCGGCCGCAGGCGCTGACGATCGCGGGCGCCAAAGACGCGAAAGGCTCTGAAGAGCTGACCGTCAACGGCAGGATCGATCTCGGCGCGCTGGTCATGGCGATAGCGGGATCGGTTGCGGGCGGCCCTTAAGCCGCCGCGTTAGCCGTATTCGTCGCCGATGCCGTATTCCCGGTAGATCTCCAGCGGATCGAGCTCGGGAAACAGGCGGCATTTGGCCTGGGCAAGGTGCAGGCTCACCGCCGCCGGCTCCTTGCCGCTCGAGAGCATCTTGCGGATGTCGTCCATGTGGGCGTTCGGCTGGTGCTTTGGCTCGAGCTGCTCCAGCGCGACCAGGGCGGTCGCGAGGGCCTCGGTCAGAACCCAGTCGTCGTGGCCGGTGATTCCCTTCTTCGACATCGGCAGACCCCGGATGTGGCAGCGCCAGCCCAGTCTATCGCGACTTCCGCCAAATCGCCATCGAGCCGCTGCGGCTGTCCTGCGGGGCTACGCCTCGGCCTTGCTCCGGCTTGCCTTATGTCCGGGGCAGGCTAAAAGGCGGCGAGGTGCGGGGCGACAGTATTCTTGTTGAAACGAACTTGGCGTAGACGGGGCGCTACCGCATCCAGGCTGGCCGTTCCGGTCTGGGTCCCCGATCCCGAATTTGCAGCACGATTTGCTTGCACTCCCCAAGGTTCGAGCCAGCATGGGCATTCTCAGCTTCGTCTACCGCTTCCTCACCAATTTTGCCTTCATGGCGGTGGTCTATTTCAGCCTGAACTTCATGGAGAAATATCCGAACCGGGCGACACTGGCGATCCTGGTGCTGGTTTATGCCGCCATGCGCGGGGCATCGACGCTGCGCGCGTTTTACTTCTTCCAGAAGATCGAGAGACTGGAAGCCGAGACACGGCGCCTTCAAGGCCCGATCAACGACGGCTCCGGAGGGACGAACACGCGCAGGCAGGTCGTCACCGACGTGGCCCGGCTGCGGCGCGACGGCGAGCTCAAGTCCTACATGGACCTGTTCTTCCTGGCGCTGATCGTGCTGCTCTGCGTCGCCGCCATCCTGCGGCCGTAGAGCTCAGGCGCGCTTCTTCAGGCTGGCGACGCGGGTCGGGCGCGGCGTGGCGCTCTTGACCTGGGCGGCATGGTTCGGGTCGGCCGGTGCCGCATGCGCGGTGTGCCGAGCCTGGGGCTTGGCGGCCTTGCCCTTTGCGACCTTGTCTTTTGCAACCTTGCCCCTGGCCGCATGCGGCGTCTGGGCCGCCATTGCCAGCCGCGTCGCGGCACGCCGCGACAATGTCGTCGACAGCAGCACCTCGACCGAGCCTTCCGGAATCGCGAAGAGTGCACGGCCGGGCACGGGCAGGGTGGATGCGATATCGATCTGTCCCTTGGTCCGGCGCGGCAGCAGCGGCTGATGCTCGGTCTGAGCGTTGAGGTCGGCGAGCGAGGGCGCCGGAAGCGTCCTGGTCTCGGCGAACACGAAGTGCGGGACAGCCGGCCAGCGGGCGATCGGCACGGTCTCGGTCGGCGGATGCAGCAGCCACTCCACCGCCTGGGTCGGCGTTGCGGGCCGCTCGGCAGTCGCCGGCACCACGTGCACGATGCGATAGCCGCGCGCCTTGAGGTCGCGGATGATCTTCGGCAGCGCCGCCACGGTGCGGGCCTGGATGTCGTGCAGCAGCAGGATGCCCTTGCCCTTGGCCTCCAGCCGCTGCATCGCGAGCTGATAGACGCGGTCGGACGAGACATGGCGCCAGTCGTCGGCCGGGAAGTCGGCGCTCCAGATCTGGATGCCGCGCGAGATCAGGTAATTCTCGACGCCGTCGGCGCGCATCAGGCCGGGGATGCGGAAGAACGGGGCGAGCTGGGACGGATCGGTCATCGCGGCCGAGGTCCACTCGATGCCGCCGTTGATCTCCGGCTCGAACTTCTCGTTTGGCATCCGGTCGAACGTCAGCGGATGGTCCATGCTGTGGGTGCCGACAGTATGGCCCGCCGCGATCAGCTTGCGCACGCCATCGGGGTTCGCCTTGGCCTGCTGACCGACGATGAAGAAGGTCGCCTTGATGCACTCGTCGGCCAGGATCTTGAGCACCTGGTTGGAATATTTCGGCAGGGGACCGTCGTCGAAGGTGAGGACGACCTCGTGGTCCTTCAGCGGCAGCGTCTCGCGGTACTGCATGGTGCCGATGCGCGGATGTTCGCGCGGATCGACCACGAGGGTGCGGGAGGTCCCGAGCGCGTCCGGATGGCCCGGACAGTCGGCTGCGAGCGCCGGCGATCCGACGGCCGAACAGCCAAGGAAACCACCGAGAAAACCACTGAGGCAAAGGACGATCCACGATCGCGTCCGCACAACAACGCTACTTCCGATCATGAACCCCGTCTGCCCTCATCCGCGATGGCCGCCATAGTAGGTCGGAGACGGCAGGAAACGGTTCAGGCGCGAAGAACCCTTCCCATGGCGACGTCCTCATCCATTTTCAGGGGGTAGCATGAACAGAGTGTTAATAGGACCCAAATCACCCCATTTTGCGCCAGCGTGACATTCCGGCATCAGCGCGCATCGGCGCTCTTCTGTGGCGTGCCCGATGGTACGATATGCACGATCCGGTAGCCGTTCTCGCGCAGATATCGCAGGAAGGCCGGCATCATTGCGGCCGTGCGTGTCTTGTTGTCATGGAACAGGATGATGCCCTTGCCGCTCGCGGCGAGACGTTCGGTGACGAGCTTCAATTGCTGCTCCGGCGTCATCTCCTCCCAGTCGCTGGCCCACAGATCGGCCCCGAACACAACGATCCCGCGCGACTGAAGCAGGTCGAGCTGTGCCTGGGTCGACTCGAAATAGGGAAAGCGGAAGAACGGCGTCGAAGGTGTGGTCGTCGAAACTCCGCGCAGCGCCATTTCGTCTGCGGCGATGCCCCGGTCGATGTCAGCCACGGCCTTCTCGAACGGAATACGCCCCATAAATGGATGCGAGAAGGAGTGATGGCCGACGGTGTGGCCCTCGCGGGCGATGCGCTTGACCATGTCGGGATATTCGGCGGCATGCTGGCCGATCAGGAAGAAGGTCGCGCGCACGCACTCCTGCGCCAGGGCCGCCAGCACTTTCGACGTCGTCGGCGGGAACGGTCCGTCGTCGAAGGTCAGCACGACCTCGCGATCGGCCAGCTGCAGCGTCTTCGGAAAGCTCTTCAGGCCCACGCGCGGCGTCGTCCTGGCATCGACGCTCAGCACGCGGGAGGTGCCGAGCGCGTCCTTGCGCGGGCACTCGGCGGCATCAGCCGCAGCGATGCCGGCGAGCGCCGCAACGGCCGCGCCGAGCGACATCGAAGTCCACCTCAGTCGAAGCATCTTTGTCATTGCGCTCGCAGTTGCCTTGTGGGTATTGCCTGAACCATCAGCTCAGACCACTGGTTCCAACCTGTCAACCGGCGAGGCGCGCCATGGATGAACATATGGACGTTGCCCCGCCCGCTGCGGATTCGGTACTCGACCACGTGCCGATGCGCAATGAAGATGGCGATATCAGGCACGAATTCGTCGAAGAGATTGCCCGGGCCATCGAGGCCGGCGACAGCGCATCGCTGCGCGCCTGCGTCGCCGAGCTGCACGAGGCCGATCTCGGCGATCTGATCGGCGCCCTGGAGCCCGACGACCGTGTCCGCCTGGTCGAGCTCACCGGGGCCGACTTCGACTTCTCCGCGCTGAACGAGGTCGACGAGGCCGTCCGCGAGGAGATCCTGGACGAGCTGCCGCCGGAGACGGTTGCCGAGGGCGTCCGCGAGCTCGAATCCGACGACGCGGTCGAGCTGCTGGAAACCCTCGATGCCGCGGACCAGGAGGAGATCCTCGAGAAGCTGCCGCTGAAGGAGCGCGTCGCGCTCGAGCGCAGCCTGCTCTATCCGGAGAACTCCGCCGGCCGCCGCATGCAGACCGAGTTCATCGCGGTGCCCCAGGATTTCACCGTGGGCCAGGCGATCGACTACATGCGCGAGACGCCTGATCTGCCCGACCGCTTCTACGAGATCTATGTCGTCGACAAGGACCAGCATTGGCAGGGCGCAGTCCCCCTCGACGTGCTGTTGCGGGCGCGCCGGCCGATCGCGCTGACCGAGCTGACCGACGAGGATCGCCGCCGCGTCTCCGTCCTGGAGGACCAGGAAGAGGTTGCGCGCATGTTCGGCAAGTACAATCTGGTCGCAGCCCCCGTGCTCGACACCCAGGATCGCCTGGTCGGCGTCATCACCGTCGACGACGTCGTCGACGTCATCGAGGAGGAGGCCGACGAGGACCTCAAGGCGCTCGGCGGCGTCACCAGCGACGAAGAGCTGTCGGACACGTTCCTCACCATCGCCCGCGCCCGTTTCAACTGGCTGCTGGTCAATCTTGCCACCGCGTTCCTGGCGTCCTCCGTGCTCGGCCTGTTCGAGGGCCAGCTCGAGAAGATGGTGGCGCTCGCCGTGCTGGCACCGATCGTGGCGAGCCAGGGCGGCAATGCCGCCACCCAGACCATGACGGTGGCGGTGCGCGCGCTGGCGACGCGCGAGCTCGGCGCCTCCAATGCCTGGCGCGTGGTGATGCGCGAGGCCCTCGTCGGCCTCGTCAACGGCCTCGCCTTCGCGGTGATCACGGGCATCGCCGCGGTGGCCTGGTTCAAGCTTCCGGGCCTTGGCATCGTCATCGGCCTTGCGATGGTCTGCAACCTCATCGCCGGCGCGCTCGGCGGCATCCTGATCCCGATGGCGCTCGAACGTGTCAGGGCCGATCCGGCGGTGGCCTCCGGCACCTTCGTCACCACGGTGACCGACGTCGTCGGCTTCTTCTCCTTCCTCGGCATCGCAACGCTCTGGTTCGGGTTGAGATAGGGGGCGGTTTGAGCCCCGCTCTCTCCACGTCATTGCGAGCGCAGCGAAGCAATCCAGAGTCTCTCCCGCGGGGGCAGTCTGGATTGCTTCGTCGCAAGAGCTCCTCGCAATGACGGAGTAGGCAGCGCGGGTGCCCTCACTCTTGTGTCCCGGCCGCGCTGCGGCGCTTAGCGCTGCTGCGCAGCGTCCGGGGCGCGCCATCATCTTTAATCCGAACTTAAGCGACCTGCCGCATCATCGCCGGCGCTTGGGGGACTGGACATGCGGTTGCGGCTGAAGGCGGACGGACGGGTCGTCGAGTTGCGGGACGGACAGGAATTTCCGGTCCAGCCGTCTGCGGTCGAGCCCACGACCCCAGCCGCGCCCGCCGACACCTCTTCGCTCGCGGTGCGCGATTTGCGCCGCCGCGCCTGCCTGACCCAGATGGAGTTCGCCGCCAAGCTCGGCGTTCCCGTCGAGACCATCCGCAACTGGGAGCAGGGCAAGCGGGCTCCGCGGGGGCCGGCCCGCGCGCTGCTCGCGGTGATCGCGCACGCCCCGGAAACGGTATTTCAGGCGCTTGCCAAAGCCTGACGTGACGGCCTGACGGACCGACCAGCGTTGACGCGAACCTCCCGTTAGTGTTGCGCCAAATATCCCGCCGAACTGCCACGGCTTCCGTTGGCAGCGTCCTGGGCCGGGTCCATAATGGCCTCTGATGGCGTTTGGGGCTGCCGCAACTGAAGAGGAATCCTCATGCTGTTCGTCGAGGCCAATGGCGCACGAATCCCGGCAATCGGGCTCGGGACCTGGGAGCTGAGTGGAAGGCTTGCCGCGCGCGTGGTCGAGCAGGCGTTGCGGCTCGGCTATCGCCACATCGACACCGCGCAGGTCTATGACAATGAACGGGAGATCGGCGACGGCCTGCGCGCCTCGGGCGTGCGGCGCGACGACGTCTTCCTCACCACCAAGGTCTGGACCAACCATTTCGCGCCTCACGATCTCGAGCGCTCGGTCAAGGAGAGCCTGGCGCGCTTGCGGCTTCCCTCCGTCGATCTGTTGCTGCTGCACTGGCCCAATTCGCACGTGCCGCTGGCAGAGACGCTCGGCGCGCTGTCGCATGCGAAGACGATGGGCCTGACCCGCCACATCGGCGTCTCCAATTTCACGGTGGCGCTGATCGAACAGGCTGTGGCGGCCTCGCCCGAGCCGCTCGTCTGCAACCAGGTCGAATTCCACCCTTATCTCGACCAGGCGAAGGTGAGGGCGGCCTGCGACCAGCATGGCCTTGCCCTGGTCGCCTACAGCCCGATCGCCAAGGGGCGCATCAAGACCGACCAGACGCTGGCCGAGATCGGGCGCGCCCACCACAAGACGCCGGCGCAGGTCTGCCTGCGCTGGCTGGTGCAACAGAATGTCGCTGCGATCCCGCGCACCTCGCGCATCGAGCGCCTGTCCGAAAACATCGAGATCTTCGATTTCGAACTGTCGGACGACGAGATGAGCCAGATCGCCGCGCTCGCCAGCCCGAAGGGCCGCCTGACCGACTTCGGCTTCGCCCCGAAATGGGATTGAGGGGAGACCGCGGTATGCTAACAGCAGGGCGGCAATCCAAGATCTGGCGATGGAACTGCGGACAATCATACGGACGGACGTTGCTGCGTCGGCGATCGCCCATCTGACGCTGGTGGCGCTGATCATTCTGATCAGCGAAGTCCATCCGTTCCGCGCGACGCCGCCCGAAACCGTCACGGTGGACATCGTCACGCCCGAGGAGGTGAAGCAGGAGGAGGCCAGAGCGGACGAGAACGTCAAGGAAGAGGTCAAGCAGAAGACCCCGGAGCCGCTTTCCGATCTGAAGCTGCCGAAGCTGGATGTCACCGACAAGGCCCCCGAGGCGTCGAAGCCTGCGCCCCCGCAGCCGGCCGCATCGCCGACGCCCGAACCGCAACGGCCGGCGCAGCAGCAACCGCAGCAACCGCAGCAACAGCCTTCGCCGAAGCCGCGCGAGGCCAACGCGCAGCCGCAGGCCCAGCCAATGCCGCCGCCACAGCCACAGGCCGCGCCGCCGCCGGCCTATCAGGCGCCGCAGCCTGACGTCACCGTCAGGTACGGCGTCATGCTGGGGCTGCCGCCTGAATTGCCGCTGCCGCTGTCGAAAGACGGCCCCAAGGACGATGGCGGCGGCGCCACGGACTCGATCGCCGCGAAGCTTCCGGCCGAGGTCATTGCCGCGCTTCGCAGCCATTTGCGCAGCTGTGCCAAATTGCCGGCCGGGCTTGCGCCGACCGACAACGTTCACATCAAGCTGCGCACGGTGTTCGCGACCGACGGCACGCTGGCGCGCGAGCCGATCCTGCTCGAAGCCCCGCCCTCGGCAAAAGGGGTCGCTCTCGTGAAGTCCGCAACGAGCGCGCTTCAGAACTGTCAACCTTACAAGATGCTGCCCGCCAATCTGTACGAGGAATGGAAGGTGCTCGACCTGCCGTTCAGCCCGCGGGATCTGGGCAGCTAGCTTTTGTAGCCCGGATGGAGCGAAAGCGTAATCCGGGGCCGCCCGCCCGGCATCTCGCACCGTCCCGGATTGCGCTGCGCTCCATCAGGGCTACGCACCGTGCCTGTGTCGCCCTCTGTCAATCCCGCTCGTCAAAAATATTCCACTTTACCGAAATTCGGAAATGACGTATGTGTCGTCCATCCCGGCTCAACCAGGAGGGGCGATCTCGAGGTCGTCTTGATCGCGAGCCGGGCTTGCGGTGGACGCGGCAGCGTCGGCACGAGATGGGACGGGCAGGGCGGGTAGTCCCTGTGAGCCTGAACCCCGCGTGCGACGAACGGCGCTGCTAGGCTTTGTCTCGTCTGTAAGTTTCCGGCTCCGTCGACAGTGTTGGAAATACTGCGGCGACATGGCGGGCCGTGCGTACGGCAAAACCGTGTGGTCCTGGCCGTCGTTGCTACGGTCAAGCTTCCGCGGAGGTGCGAGCGAGCCCAACCGGGCGGACTGCATCATCCAATTCGCGGGGCGAGGGAGGCCAGAAGGAAAGTTCGGCTCCCGGGAGAGCACGGCATAAGCCGTCCGACCATCGCGCAGGGAAGGCCGAGTGATCGGCACCACCTGTATGCTGCTGTGCGGTTCTTCTGCGTGTGCATTTTGCGCAGCGGACCGCGGGTGCGTTGTCAGCACCCGGCCTTCCCTGTGCCCTCTTGGATTTAGAGGGTGGAGACGCAAGCAAAGCTCGGGCGAATTTGCGCCGCGAGGCCGAAAAGGCATGCCCGTCGCCAAACACGCGCTGTCATCGCCCGCGAAAGCGGGCGATCCAGTATTCCAGAGACGCCAGAGATCAATCCGAGAAGCCGCGGCGTACTGGATTCCCCGCCTTCGCGGGGAATGACAGCGTCATTGGAGAACCAGCTCTCGCCTCATACTCCGTCATTGCGAGCGCAGCGTCCCCGGCGATGCGAAGCATCGTCCGGTGCGGTGCGCTGCAGAGCCGGGGCCCATGGCGCCGCATCGTGCCGTGTCGCCTGGGTCCCGGCTCTGCGCCGCAACGCTTGCGCGTTGCGGCTTGTCCGGGACACGGCGGGCTCCTAATTCAACACGCGCTTGCTGTCCGGGCTGTCCAGCGAGAACGCCGGCACGTCGATCTCGAAGCGCTCGCCGCTTTCGCTGACCATCTGGTAGCGACCGGTCATGAAGCCGGAGGCGGTCGAGAGCGGGACCCCCGAGGTGTATTCGAAGCGCTCGCCGGGGGCCAGGATCGGCTGCTCGCCGACCACGCCCTCGCCCTTCACCTCCTGCTGGCGGCCGGAGGCGTCGGTGATGATCCAGTGCCGCGTCTTGAGCTGCACGGTCTCCTCACCCGAATTGGTGATGACGATGGTGTAGGACCAGAAGTAGCGGGAGCGATCGGCCGACGACTGCTCCGGAACAAAGTTCGGCTCGACGGTCACTTCGATGTGGCGGGTCACGGCGCGGTACATGGCTGCTACCATAGCGAAATCCGGCTCCGGAACCAAACGCCGCGGACGGCTTTGGCGACATCGTCCCGCCAGAATTCGAAGGGAATGACACCCCAGGGAAGGCACCGGCAAACCCCCATGGCACCCGGCCGCTTTGTGGGGCGACGACCGGACCGGTACACTCCTTGACACGCCGCGATTTGCGGAAGGTTTTTGCGCCCCGATGACCATTGCCGACCAAGTGACGGGATCGACGATCACGGGAACTGCCGCATCCGAGGGGGCGAAGCCGCGCGCGAGGGCGCCGGCCATCACGCTGCCCGCCATCGGCGAACGCGAGCTCCGGCTCGACCTGTTCCGCGGGCTCGCGCTGTGGCTGATCTTCATCGACCATCTGCCGCCCAGTGTGCTGACCTGGTTCACGATCCGCAATTACGGCTTCAGCGACGCCACCGAGATCTTCATCTTCATCTCCGGCTACACCGCCGCCTTCGTCTACGGCAGGGCGATGCTGGAGAGCGGCGTCGTCATCGCCACCGCGCGCATCCTGCGCCGGGTCTGGCAGATCTACGTCGCCCACGTCTTCCTGTTCACGATCTTCCTCGCCGAGATCTCCTACGTCGCGACCAGCTTCGAGAACCCGCTCTACACCGAAGAGATGGGGATCATGGATTTCCTCAAGCAGCCCGACGTCACCATCGTGCAGGCGCTGCTGCTCCGCTTCCGTCCCGTTAACATGGACGTGCTGCCGCTCTATATCGTGCTGATGCTGGCGCTGCCCTTGATCCTGTGGTCGATGAAATGGCGGCCCGACGTCACGCTCGCCCTCTCGGTCGTGCTCTACGCGGTGACCTGGGAGTATGATCTGTATCTGTCGGCGTATCCGAACGGCTTCTGGGCCTTCAACCCCTTCGCCTGGCAATTGCTGTTCGTGTTCGGTGCATGGTGCGCGCTTGGAGGGGCGCGCCGCATGTCGCGCATTCTGTCGTCACGGGTCACGATGTGGCTGGCGATCGCCTATCTCATCGCGTCGTTCTACGTGACGCTGACCTGGTACGTGCCGCAGCTCTCCCAGTTCATGCCGAAGCTGGTCGAGCAATGGATGTATCCAATCAACAAGACCGATCTGGACGTGCTGCGCTTCACGCATTTCCTGGCGCTGGCGGCGCTCACCGTGCGCTTCCTGCCCCGGGACTGGCCGGGCTTGAAATCGCGCTGGCTGCGACCATTGATTCTATGCGGGCAGCATTCCCTCGAGATCTTCTGCCTCGGCGTCTTCCTGGCCTTTGCTGGCCATTTTATCCTCGCCGAAGTCTCCGGCGGCGCGGCCATGCATGCGCTAATTAGTCTCTCCGGGGTGCTGATCATGTGGGGCGTAGCCTGGGTGATTTCGTGGTACAAGCGCGTGGCTGACAAGAGCGGTACGAAGACCAAGAACGCCGTCGGCAACGCCGATCTGGCGGGAGGGGGCTGATGAAGGCGAAGGTTCTCCTGAGCCTGATCCTGCTATGCGGTAGCCTCGCCGCGCCCCTGGCGCGCGCGGGCGATGCTGTGCCTGCCGCCACCAATAATGCGCCCGCAGCCTGTGATCTGCCGTCCTATCTGCTCACCAGCGAAAGCCGGCTGACAAAGGTCGCCGATGCGCTCAAGGCCGGCAAGCCGCTCGACATCCTGGTCATCGGCAGCCGCTCGACCACGATTCCATCCTCGGAGAGCAGCTCCTATCCGGCGCGAATGGAGGCGATCCTCAAGGAGAAGCTGCCCGCGTCCGAGGTGGTGCACGTCTCCGTAGAAATACAGAGCAAGAAGACGGCAGAGGAGACCGCGTCCACCTTCGTTAAGCTGATGGAAGCAAAAGCGCCTACTTTGGTGATCTGGCAGACCGGGACCGTGGATGCTATCCGATCCATCGATCCCGACGAATTTCGTAGCGCGGTGACCGAGGGGGTTGTTGCGCTGCAAAATGCAGGGGCTGACGTCGTCTTGATGAACTTGCAATACAGCCCGCGTACGGAGACCATGATCTCGGCGCCGCCTTACCTCGACAACATGCGGGTGGTGGCGCAGGAGCACGACATTCCGCTGTTCGATCGCTTCGCGATCATGCGGCAGTGGAATGACCAGGGTCAGTTCGACCTGTTCAGCCCGTCCCGCGGGCCCGAGCTGGCGAAACAGGTCCATGATTGCCTTGGCCGGGCGTTGGCACAGTTCGTGATCGACGCAGCCCGTGGGGAGCCGGCCCAGCAGCAAAATTGAGGTCTAGCGTTAATGAGTTCTCTCCGCCCTTTTTGCCTGACGGCATGGCTGGCCGCGCCTGCAGCCGCAGTGCTGCTGTCGCTGCTGCCGGCCCCGCAATCGCATGCCCAGACGCCGGCCGTCCAGGCGACACCCGCCCCCGCGCAGTCGGCTGAAATCGCTCCCGCCTCGCCCTCCCAGACCGCCGTCGCCGCGACCTCGCCCGAGCAGCGCGGCATCACGGCGCGCGCCATCGACAAGGTGAAGCAGGCCGCCAAATCTGCCAGCGACATCTTCAACCGCGTGCCCTGCCAGCCGCCGAAGGGCGGTTCGAAGGCGATGGGCTCGCTGCCGCACGTCGCGGGCAAGCTCGTCGCCGGGCTGCCCGTCGTCATCGTCGCGTTCGGCTCGTCCTCGACTCAAGGATTCGGCGCGAGCTCGCCGGAGTTCAATTACCCCAATCGTCTCGCCGCTCAGCTGCGCCGGCACTATCCGACCGCCGACATCAGCGTCATCAATGCCGGTGTCGGCGGCGAGGACGCGCCCGAGATGATGAAGCGCCTTCAGACGCAGGTGATCGACATGCATCCGGATCTCGTGATCTGGCAGGTCGGCACCAACGCCGTGCTGCGCAATCTCGATCCCGGCGAAACCGCCAAGATGGTGGAGGACGGCATCAGCCGTATCCAGGCCGCGGGCGGCGCCGACATCGTGCTGGTCGATCCGCAATATTCGCCGGCCGTCAACCAGCGCGCCGAGAGCGCCGGCAAGATGGTGAAGCTGCTCAGCAAGGTCGCCGAGCTCCGTCACGTCGGAATCTTCCCGCGCTTCGAGGTGATGCGTGACTGGCACGAGAAGCAGGCCATTCCGGTTGAGGGCTTCGTGATCGCCGACGGCCTGCACATGAACGATTGGGGCTATGCCTGCTTCGCCCAGCTGCTCGGCGACGACATCATCCGCTCGGTCGGCCAGATCAAGCTCGGGGTGAACGTGCCGGCCGACGTGCGGACGTACCGGCCGATGTGAGAGGGTGCGTAGGGTGGGTTAGGCGAAGCCGTAACCCACCACTGTCTGTCTCCGCGGATGCAGAAGAGGTGGATTACGCCTTCGGCTAATCCACCCTACGAGACCTCGCCTCGCTTCACGCCTTCTCCAGCGCCGCGGTCAGGTCCTCGATCAGATCGTCGGCATGCTCGAGCCCTGCCGAGAAGCGAATGAAGCCTTCGCCGATGCCGAGCGCGGCGCGGTCTTCCGGCTTCAGGCGCTGATGCGTCGTGGTCGCCGGATGCGTGACGAGGCTCTTGGCATCGCCGAGATTGTTTGAGATCCTCGCAAGCTTCAGCGCGTTGAGCACGCGGAACGCGGCTGCCTTGCCGCCCTTGACCTCGAAGCCGACCAGGGTCGAGCCGCCGCGCATCTGCTTTTTCACCAGTGCGGCCTGCGGATGATCGGCGCGGCCGGGATAGACCAGCCGCGAAATCTTCGGGTGGCTCGCCAGCACCTCGGCGATGCGCGAAGCGGTCTCGGTCTGCGCGCGCACCCGCACGCCCAGCGTCTCCAAGCCCTTGAGCAGGACCCAGGCGTTGAACGGCGAGATCGACGGCCCGGTCTGGCGCATGAAATTGTGGATGTGCTCGGCGATGAAGGCTTCCGAGGACAGGATGATGCCGCCGAGGCAGCGGCCCTGGCCGTCGATGTGCTTGGTCGCGGAATAGACCACGACGTCGGCCCCGAGCGCGAGCGGGCTCTGCCAGATCGGGGTTGCGAACACGTTGTCGACGACGAGCCGCGCACCGCCCTTGTGCGCGATCTCGGCGATCCCGGGAATGTCGAGCACGTCGAGTGTCGGGTTGGTCGGGCTCTCCAGGAAGAACGTCTTGGTGTTGGGCCGCAGCGCGCGCTGCCATTGGTCGAGATCGAGCCCGTCGACCAGCGTGGTCTCGATGCCGTAGCGCGGCAACAGGTCCTGCACGACGTAGAGGCACGAGCCGAACAGCGCGCGGGAGGCAACGACGTGATCGCCGGCCTTGAGCGGCGCCAGGATCGCGGTCGTCACCGCGGCCATGCCTGTTGCCGCCGAGCGGGCGGCCTCGGCGCCTTCGAGCTCGATCATGCGGCGCTCGAACATCGCGATGGTGGGATTGGAATAGCGCGAATAGATGAAGCCGGGGTCCTCGCCCTTGAACCGCGCCTCGCATTGCTCGGCGCTGTCGTAGACATAGCCCTGGGTCAGGAACAGCGCCTCCGAGGTCTCGCCATATTGCGAGCGCAGGGTGCCGGAATGAACCAGGCGGGTTTCGGGGCGGTAGTTGGCGGTCGACTTCGACATAGGGTACCTCCGACATGACCGCCTCGTCGAAAGCGGTCACAAAAAAACCGGCCTGGATATCTCCACGGGCCGGGATCACAGAGGTCCCCGGCCTGTTTAGCGACTTATTTAACGTGGCTGCAAGCCGGCCGGCTCAAATCACCACGGGATAAGTGATGCTCATATTCGGCAATGCCCTTTCCGTCAAGGCGTCCATCGGATAGCCGTAAAAGACCTGTATTTCCGGCATGTCCGGATGCATCTGACCCCTGATGAGGACCCCCGGTTGACGTTCACGGTCGCGCCCGACGCCAATGGTATCCTGCCCGACCGCATGATCGCGGCGATGGCGGAGGCGGGGCTCATCCGGCCCGCCTACGACTTCGTCGAGAGCCAGATCCAGCCGGCCAGCCTCGATCTGCGTCTCGGCGACATCGCCTATCGCGTCCGCGCCAGCTTCCTGCCGGGCCCCGGCGCCACCGTGGCCGAGCGCATCGACGAGTTGAAGCTGCACGAGTTCAGCCTCGCCGACGGCGCGGTGCTGGAGACCAACTGCGTCTACATCGTGCCGCTGCTGGAAAGCCTCGCGCTGCCGCCGGAGATCGTCGCCGCCGCGAATCCCAAGAGCTCCACCGGCCGGCTCGACGTCTTCACCCGCGTGATTGCCGACGGCACCCGCCGCTTCGACATGATCGGCGCCGGCTATCACGGTCCGCTCTATGCCGAGATCAGCCCGAAGACGTTCCCGGTGCTGGTGCGCGAGGGCTCGCGCCTCAGCCAGGTGCGCTTTCGCACCGGTGATGCCATCCTCAACGCCGACGAGCTCGACGGCTTGCACGCCGCCGAGCGTCTGGTCGATGTCGACGATGCCGATCTCTCCGGCGGCGTTGCCGTCTCAGTCGACCTGTCCGGCGAGAAAGCGGGCGGCTTCGTCGGTTATCGCGCCAAGCGCCACACCGGCGTCGTCGACGTCGATCGCCGCTCCGGCTACGCGGTGGAGGATTTCTGGGAGCCGATGTCGGCCCGTCCCGACGGCAGCCTGATCCTCGATCCCGGCGAGTTCTACATCCTCGCCTCCAAGGAAGCCGTGCAGGTGCCGCCCGACTACGCCGCGGAGATGGTGCCGTTCGATCCCCTGGTCGGCGAGTTTCGGGTGCATTACGCCGGATTCTTCGATCCCGGCTTCGGCTATGCCGGCGCCGGCGGACAGGGCGCGCGCGCCGTGCTGGAGGTGCGCTCGCGCGAAGTGCCGTTCATCCTCGAGCACGGCCAGATCGTCGGCCGTCTCGTCTACGAGAAGATGCTGGCCCGTCCTGATGCGATGTACGGCCAGCGTATCGGTTCCAACTACCAGGCCCAGGGCCTCAAACTATCGAAGCATTTTCGGGTGTAGCCCGATCCTGTAGCCCGGATGGAGCGAAGCGAAATCCGGGGCGGTTGCACTTGTGGCACGATCCCGGACTACGCTGCGCTTCATCCGGGCTACGAGGTGACCACATGACCAATCCATCCGAACTCGATGCAAGGATCGCCGAAGGCGTCGCGGATGCGCTGATCTATTCGGATCGCTCGGGAACGATCATGCGCTGGAACGGTGCCGCGGCGGCCCTGTTCGGCTTCTCCGCTGCGGAAGCGCTCGGCCAGAATCTCGACCTGATCATTCCCGAGCATTTGCGCGCCGCGCACTGGAAGGGCTTCGAGGCCGCGCTCGCCAGCGGCAGCATGAAGCTTGCGGGCAAGCCGACGCTGACCCGCGCGCTGCACAAGAGCGGACGCAAGCTCCACATCGAGATGACGTTCGCCCTGGTGCGGGATTCCGCCGGCAACGTCCTCGGATCCGTGGCGATGGCGCGCGATGTCACCGAACGGGTCGAGCGTGAGCGCGCGGCCAAGGCGCCGCCGCAAACTTCGTGATGCGGAATTGACGGGCAATCGCGCAGGGCGCTCTGCACGGGCGTGATGTTGCCTGCCGCGGGGTGCGGTGACACACTCGATCGAAACAACGATCGGGAGCGAACATGGCCGCCGCTGTAGACGCCGCGCAGGAAGCCCAATGGAAGCGCTGGCGCGCGGTCGCCGACCTCTATCACGCTTTTTTCACCGGGCTCATCCTCACCGTCGTGACGCGGCGCGGCACCGCCGACGCTGCCGAGTTCGTTTTCCGCGTGTTTCGCCGCCAACAGCAGGAGCGCTTCCTGCCGGGCCTGAAGAAGCTCGGGATCGATCATCTGCCGCCGGCGGTGGCGGCCGCGCAATATCACTATCTCTCCAACTGGATCGGCGGCGTGCATGTCGAGTACATGTACGAGAGCGACGCCAAGGCCTGGATCCGCTATCCGCCGCCGCGCTGGATCTGGAAGGGCACCGCGATCTGCGGCGTGCCGGGCGAGGTCTCGCGCGCGATGCTGCGCGGCTGGCACGCCAACAATGGCGCAGCCCTCGGCGATCTCAGGCTCGGCTTCGTCTGCACCAAGCAGAGCGTCGACGGCCAGGACGGGCTGGAAGGCTACTATCACCAATACGATCATCCGCTCGAGCCGGACCAGCGGCTGGTGTTCGCGCGCCACCTCGAAGCGCCGCTGTTCGATGCGAAGACCGCGCCGGCGCTTCCCGTGGCGAGCTGGCCAAAACCGCGTCTGGAAAAAGCCTATCGCAATTACGCGATGGAATATGTGCGCACCGCGGCGCCTGTCATGGTGCAGCTGTTCGGTCCTGAAGATGCCGGCTACCTGCTGCGCCTCACGGGCAAGCTGATCGGGATGCAATATTTCGATGACGTCGCAGCCGCGCTGGCGATGAGCCGCGGCGGGGCAGGTGAATTCGCCGCGTTCCTGAACGCGCTGCTTGCCGCGCAGGATGATGCGGCTGAGAGTACGACGTCTGAAGGCAGCTCCGAAATCCGCCAGCAGAGCTGGAAGTTGATGGACGACATTGCCGACTATCATCCCGCTTGCGCCAGAGTGCTGGAGGGACTGTTCGAAGGCCTCGCCGCAGGCTGCGGGCGGCATATCGCCGTCCATCTGCGCCCCGCCGCGGGCGGCCGCCCGCCGCTGGTCTGGACGATCGGGTAGGCCACGCTGCCGCCGGGGAGAGGGAGAAAAACGATCCATCGAAATGCGCTGCCGCAGGGCACGCCTGCATCCGGCGCAGGAGGAATCGGCCATGGCCGTGCTAACAAGCCGCCCGGCGCGCCCCGCGCGAACAAATTGATTGCCATACCCAAGCATTGCCGCGCCGCAAAGGGCGCCCCGAGCCCGGAGAGGACATGTCCGACATCGCCGAGATCCCGGTCGATGAGCAAGAGCGTCCGCTGCCGCCGCCGGTGCGAAGCGCGCTTGTAGACGGGCCGATCTTGCGCACGCTGCTCGGCCTTGCCTGGCCCAACGCGATCGCGCTGTCGGCCGGCACCTGCACGGTGATCGCGGAAACCTCCTATATCGGCCGGCTCGGCGTCGAGGCGCTGGCGGCGATGGCGCTGGTGTTCCCGGCCATCATCCTGACCATGACGATGTCGGGCGGCGCCATGGGCGGTGCGGTGGCGTCCGCCATCGCACGCGCGCTCGGTGCCGGCGATCGCGAGCGCGCCGGCACGCTCGCCGCGCATGCGATGCTGATCGGCATCTGCTTCGGCCTCGTCTTCATGCTGGGCATGCTGATCTTCGGCCCGAAAGTGCTGGAGATGCTCGGCGGCCGCGGCGATGTGCTGACCCATGCGGTCGCCTACACGCAGGTGTTTTTCGGCGGCGCCGTGCTGCCCTGGCTGCTCAACACCATGGCCGGCGTGCTGCGCGGCACCGGCAACATGAAGCTGCCCTCGTTCCTGATCATCAACTCCGCGGCCTGGCAGATCGTGCTCGGCGGCACGCTCGGCCTCGGGCTCGGGCCGGTGCCGCAGTTCGGCATGCACGGCGTCGCGGCCGGTGCGCTGATCGCCTATTCCATGAACATCTGCATCATGGGCTGGTACCTGTTCTCCGGCCGCGCGCGCGTCACACCGAAGCTGCGCGGCCTGCGCATCCAATGGGCGATGTTTTTCGACATCCTCAAGGTCGGCGCCATCGCCTGCTTCTCGCCGCTGCAATCGGTGCTGACGATCTCGATCTTCACGCACATGCTGGCGCAGTTCGGCACCACGATCCTCGCCGGCTACGGCATCGGTGCGCGGCTCGAATTCCTGCTGACCTCGATCGCGTTCTCGTTCGGCATCGCCTGCGTGCCGATGGTCGGGATGGCGATCGGCGCAGGCAACATCGCGCGCGCCCGGCGCATCGCCTGGATCGCCAGTGCGGCTGCCTTCGTCGCCGTCGGCGCACCGGCCTGCGTCGTTGCGATGTTCCCCGACCTCTGGATCGACATCTTCACCGACAGCGCGGAAGTGCGCGCGGCGAGCCATCAATATCTCTCGACGGTCGGACCGTTCTACGCCTTTTTCGGCATCGCCACGGTGATGTACTTCTCCTCGCAGGGCGCGGCCAAGGTGATCGGGCCGGTGCTGGCGCAGACGGCGCGGCTGGTCTACATCTCGGCCGTCGGCTGGTGGCTGTCGACCCATGAGGCCACCGCGCAGAGCTTTTTCTGGCTGGCCGCGAGCTCGATGGTCGTGCTCGGCCTGCTCTCATCCTCCAGCGTCGTGCTGACGCGCTGGGGACCGCGCGGCAGCAAGCCTGCGATCAGGCCAGCGCTGTCGGGTGCGTCCGACTAGCGATGCTTATGGCGGCGATGGCCACTGCCGCCGCCGGTATTGGCGAGCCGCATCAATTGCGGGATCATCGCCATCATGTCGCCGCCACCGGCGCCGCCGAGCATGCCCATGATGTCGCCGCCGCCCATGCCGCCGAGCCCGGTCGGCACATAGCCGCTTCCGCCCACCGGCGCGTAACCGCCGTAATTCGGCGCGCCGAAGCCGCCGCCGCCCATCATGCCACCAAGTCCGCCGCCGCCGTTCTCCATCATGCGGCTCATCATCGGGCCCATGGTCTGCATCATCATGGCGAAGCGGCGCTTGCCCATCTTCGCCTTCATCATCTCCAGCATCGGCGCCATCTGGGTCATCATGTCCTCGCCGCCGGCACCGCCTCCGCCGAATCCGGCGAACTGCGCCTTCGCCGGCGTGCTTGCGGCGGAAAACAGCAGCAGCACGGCGGCCGCCTGGCAGATCACCTTGTCCGCACCTCTCATGGCATGCTCCTCGCGTGCGCAGCCCGCCGGGACAGCGGAGCCAACCGGACGCACGCCGCGATGGTTACGGCCGGCGAGGGCGGAGCTCTGTGCGAAAACTCACAGAGTGCGGTCAGGCCGCGGCAGCCGGAAACGCCTTGTGCAGGGCGATGACGGCGTCTTTGGTCTGTTCCTGGACGTAAGCTGCAAGCTCGTTCGGCAGCATGTCGATGGTCCACACCAGGCGACATCTCCGCTCGCCGTCGGCGATCACCTGCACCGCGGCGCTGTAGTGCTTCAGCCGTTCGTTGCTGATGGCGTAGACGAGACGCCGGCGCGCATCGTCGCAATCGACCAGCACCTCGCGTGCCACCGAACCGTTGGCGAAGGTGACGATGCGCGCATCGCCGTCGAGCGTGCAGGCGGTGACGAAGCCGGGCACCAGCCGTTCATGCAGCGCGCCGAAATCGCGCACCGCGTCCCAGACGTCGTTCGCCGCGGCGGGTAGGGGGATATCGTTGTGGATGGAGGCCATGAAGCTCCCCTTGATGTTGTCAGGAGGTTGCCACACATGCCGTCATTGCGAGCGCAGCGAAGCAATCCAGCGATGTTTCCGCGGAGACAGTCTGGATTGCTTCGTCGCAAGAGCTCCTCGCAATGACGGAGCCGGCGGTTGGAGCGCTTAGCTACAAACCGCCTCGACATTGTTGCCATCAGGATCGATCAGGAAGGCCGCGTAATAGGTCGGGCTGTAATCCTTGCGCGGTCCGGCGCCGCCATTGTCGCGGCCGCCGCTCTTCAGCCCTTCGCTGTGGAACGCCTTGACCGCGTCATGGCTGCCGGCGCGAAACGCGATGTGCGCGCCGTCAGCCTTGCGGCCCTTGTTCAGGTGCAGCCACAGCGCCGGCGCGTCCTTCGGCCCGAAGCCGGCATAGCCGTCGCCGCTGGAGCACAGCACGTAGCCGAGCGGCGCCAGCACCGCGGTGTAGAAGCGCGTCGCGGCGTCGAGGTCGGCAACGCGAAGTCCGATGTGGTCGTACATGTTCGTCTCCATGTGCAAAGCGCGCCGAAAGTGGCGCGCGCCGGAGACGAAGCTAGTCAATGGAGGGCAAGCTGCTCTTGGAGAATCTTGCGCATCCCCTTCGAGGCCTGGCGAAACCTGGTCGGCGATACGCCGGCGGCGCGGTGGAAGGTGCGGACGAAGTTGGAGAGATCGCCGAAGCCGACGTCATAGGCGACGTCAGTGACCGCGATGTCGTCGTCGGCGAGCAGCCGTGCCGCGTGCCGCAGCCGCGAGCGCACCAGATATTGATGCGGGGTGACGCCGAGCACGCTGGAGAACAGCCGCAGGAAGTGGAACGGGCTGAGGCCCGCCTGCCTGGCGGCCTGTTCGAGATCGATCTCTTGATGCGAATTGTCGTCGATCCACAGCGCGGCCTCCACTGCCCGGCGGCGGTCGCGCGCATTGGGCGTGGCCGGCTTGCGCGGCCTGCCCGAGACGATTTCGACGAACCGGCCGGCCAGGATCTGGCCGACCTCGTCGAGGCCGATGTCGCTGTTGCCATCTGCCGCCGTCTGGGCAAGCTCGCCCAGCACCATCAATTCGGGCAGCGGCGGCGTGGCGCCGATCTGCCAGACCTCGCGCCGCCCATTGAGGCCATCGACCATGTCGTCGCTGAGGAAGAACGACAGGCAGACGTCGCCGCTGACATGCTCATGGGTGCAGGTGTATTCCTCGCCGGGCGCGCCGACCAGCATCGAGCCCGCCACCAGCTCGAAGAACCCGGCGCGACAATTGCAGCCGAAGCTGCCCGAGCGGACATAGGCGATGGAATGCCCGGTGCGGCATTCGGCAAACGGTGTATCGTCCGGTCCCGCATCGCAGCGAAACTCGCAGACCGTGATCGATTGTGTCGTCAGCAATGTAGTCGCGTCCATGCCGCCTTATCTAGGTGGACGGCCTCGGCGGAGCAACGGGCAGCAGCACCTCGAACAGCGTCTTGCTGGCGACGGGGTGGGCGCCCTCCAGCGCCAGCAGCCGCCGCTTGGAGATCACCCCGCCATAGGGCGAGAGCCGGTCGGTGTAATTGCCGGCCTCCAGCACCCGGTGGCAGGGCACGATCAGCATGTAGGGATTTTTGGCGATCGCCTGCGCCACCGAATGCGCCGCGCCTGAGGCGCCCAGCGCCTTGGCAACCTCGTGATAGGTGCGTGTCTCGCCGCGCGGAATCGAGCAGGCGAACTCATAGACGCGCCGGTTGAAGCCGGGCACGCCGCCGGCATCCAGGCTGACCTCGGAAAAATCGGGATCGCGGCCCTGCAGCAGGGCCGTGATGCCCTCGATCGCAAGCTCGGCATTTTCGCACGGCCGCTGCTCGCGCGCCTCGGGATGGACCTGAAAGATCCGGCGGCGGGTGTCGATCTCCCGCGCCTCCGGCAATTGCACGGCGACGACGCCGGTGCCGCTCCAGATGATGCCGCAGCGGCCTATGGCCGTGTCGAATATGGAATAGCCGCGCCCCACCATGCACACGCCCCACTCAGTGCACGTTTCTCCCCAGACATTCGATCATAACACCGCCACAATCCGACGCACCCAAAATCTTGCCAAAACGTTAAGAAGCGTTCTGCCTGGCACGCCAAACCGCTTGGCGGCAAGCGCCGTCTCGGCTAATCAGGAGGCGCGCGGCTTCGCGCATCCGCGGGCGTAGTTCAATGGTAGAACGGCAGCTTCCCAAGCTGCATACGAGGGTTCGATTCCCTTCGCCCGCTCCAACGCGACGTCTGAATAAAGCGCGCTACCGATATCCGTTGATTTGACCGGCGACCTCGGTCTGGTACGATAAATGATGTCGTTTCCGTCCAATTTTCATGGGCAGTAGGAGCTACATCATGGCGGCAAGCTACAGCTATTCCGTCATTCTTGAGCCCCAGGAGGGCGGTGGCTTTACCGTGCTTGTCCCGGCCTTGCCCGAGGTCGTGACCGAGGGCGATACCGAACAGGAAGCGCTCGCCAATGCCGAGGAGGCAATCCGTGCAATCCTGGAATATCGACGGGAACAGGGAATGGCGCCTCCGTCCGATGCTCATCCCGAGATTCGCCACGTAACGGTGGCCGCCTGATATGGGCGGTGGACGTCTGCCTGCCGTCAACGGCAAGCGCGTCATCCAGGCACTGATGAAAGCCGGTTTCGTCGTCAACCGGATTGTTGGGAGTCACCACGTTCTTGTTTTCCTGGAGACCCGACACGAACGGTGACTGTTCCGGTTCATGCCGGGCGAGACTTGAAACCCGGCACGCTGCGCTCGATCATTCGACAGACCGGCCTGACCGTGGAGGAGTTCACAGAACTTCTGTAGAATCATCGACCGCTTCACCGAACGCATAACCGCCGATCGATGAGATGACGGCAGATTACGCCTTCCGCTCGTAAGCGCTCGACGACATTGAACAGCGTTGGGACCACTAAGCTGAAGCGGCCGCCGAGGCGCGCCGCTTGCCCCGTCGCGCCCAAGCTCGGCGTCCGGCCCCCGGCAAAGATTCTAATATGTTAGCCTGCCGCTCCCGGCACGCCCGCCTCGCCCGCCTTAAGCTTCTCTCGCCCGGCGGATGCGGTCCCTGCGCCGGGTGATGTCTGGATGAGAGCCGATGGACCAGCAGAAACTCGACCGTGCGATCGGTCGCCGCTTGAAGACGCTGCGGACGCAGGCGGGGATGACGTTGAACGAACTTGCAACGCGCTCCGGGGTCAGCCGGGCCATGATCGGGCGGGTCGAGCGGGCGCAGAGCAGCGCTACGGCCTCGCTGCTCGGCAGGCTCTGCGCCGCGCTCGACGTCTCGCTCAGCGATGTCGTCGCGCTCGCCGAGAAGCCGCCGGAGCGGCTGGTGCGGCTCGCCGACCAGCCGCACTGGCGCGATCCCGACAGCGGCTATCGAAGGCGGCACGCCTCGCCGACGGATGCGGCGAGCGGCATCGAGATCATCGTCGTCGATCTGCCGGCCGGCGCGCGGGTGCCGTACAGCCCCTGGGGCCGCAACGCGTTCACCCAGCAATTGCTCATGCTGGAGGGCGCGATCGCCGTGTACATCGACGCCAAGACGGTGCGCCTGCGCGAGGGCGATTGCCTGGATTTCGACGTGATGCGTGCGGTGACCTTCGAGAACGAAACCAGGCAGGACGCGCGCTACGTCATCATCACGCGGCGCGGCACCTCCTACGGGAAGATGTGAGATCATGGAGTGGAGACCCTGACGATGCAGATCCGCACCGGCGACACCTTCGATCCGCGCGTCGTCGCGCTGCTCGATCATCACGTCACGTCGGCGCGGGCGCAGACCGCGCCGGGCAGCGCACATGCGCTCGACCTCGCGGGCCTTCGCGCCGACGATGTCGCGTTCTGGACCGGCTGGGACGGCGAACTGCTCGTTGCCACCGGGGCGCTGAAGACGCTTTCGGCCGTCCATGGCGAGGTGAAGTCGATGCACACGCTTCAGACCACGCGGCGGCGCGGCTTCGGCGGCCAGATGCTCCGCCACATCATCGCGGAGGCCCGCGCGCGCGACTTGAGGCGGCTCAGCCTCGAGACCGGTTCATGGGATTATTTCAAGCCGGCGCATGCGCTCTACCAGGCCCACGGCTTTGTCCTCTGCGGCCCGTTCGAGGGTTATCGCGATGATCCCAATAGCCTTTTCCTGACGCTCGATCTGACGCAAGGCTGACTATCGGCCGGGGGCTTCGGCCAGTTCGCGCACGGCACTGCATTCCCGTCCGACAAAATGAGTTGCGTACCTCAAAACACCTCTGCTAGCCTTCAGCCATGGCCGAGACCCTGACCGCGAGCGCGCTGACGCTGAAGGACATCGCCCGCGAGGCGGGCGTCAGCCTCGCGACGGTGGACCGCGTCCTGCACAATCGGCCGGGCGTGCGGCCCGAGACGGTGCGGCGCGTCAAGGCGGCGATCGAGCGCAATTCGTTCCAGCCCCATGTCGCCGCCGCCGAGCTTGCCCGCGGCCGCGCCCGCCGCTTTGCCTTCGTGATGCCGTCGGGGCCGAACCCGTTCATGCAGCAGATCGAGGCCTATCTCGGCGAGATGTCGGGCTGGCTCTCGGCCCGCCGCCTCAGCGTCGAGATGGTCGCAACCGACGTGTTCGATCCCTCCGTGCTTGCGGCCTCGCTCGAGGCGCTCTCCGGCGATTACGACGGCGTCGCCGTGGTGGCGCTGGATCACCCCACCGTTCGCGCCGCGATCAACGACCTCGTCGACGCCGGCACCCAGGTGGTGACGCTGGTGTCGGACGTGCCGTCGTCGCGCCGCCACCATTATGTCGGCATCGACAACATCTCGGCGGGCCGCACCGCCGGCGCGCTGGTCGGACGACTGGTCGGCCAGAAGTCCGGCAAGGTCGCGATCGTCGCGGGCTCGCAGGGCCTGCGCGACCATGCCGAGCGCATCTTCGGCTTCAACCAGGTGATGGCCTCGGAATTCCCCGGTCTCAGCGTGCTGCCGGTGCTGGAAGGGCGCGACCAGGACGATCGCTCCGAGCAGGTGTTGGCGCGGCTGCTCGCCAAGCATGCCGACATCGTCGGCCTCTATAATGTCGGCGCCGGCACGCAAGGTGTCGCCAAGGCACTGAACGACAAGGCGTTGAGCGATGCCGGCCGCGACAAGGTGGTGTTCGTCGGTCACGACGTCACCATGCTGACGCGCCGCCTGCTGCTGCAGGGCGTGATGGATGCCGCGATCTCGCAGAACCCCGGGCATGAAGCGCGCGCCGCCGTGCGCGTGCTGCTCGCGCTCGCCCGCGGCGAGCCGATCTTGCGCGAACAGGAGAAGATCAGGATCGACATCGTGATGCGGGACAACCTGCCCTAGCTATCGAATGGGCCGTGGCGAAAAGCGCGACATCAAGATCGTGCAGCGCAATGAGGAAAGAGGAGGACGATTTGTATCTCGGACTGGACATCGGCACGTCCGGCGTGAAAGCGGTGCTTGTGAGCGAAGCCGGCGCGATCGTCGCGACCGCCGCGCGCGAGCTCGCGCTGTCGCATCCGGCGCCGCTGTGGTCCGAGCAGGACCCCGATGCCTGGGTCGATGCGGCGATCGGCGCGGTCGACGATCTCGCAAGCCGCCATCCGCGCGAAGTAGCGAGAGTTCGCGGCATCGGCCTGTCCGGCCAGATGCATGGCGCGACGCTGCTCGATGAGGACGGCAAGCCGCTGCGCCCGGCGATCCTCTGGAACGACGGCCGCTCGCAGGCCGAATGCGCGGTGCTGGAGCGGCGCTGTCCGTCGCTGCACGCGATCGCCGGCAACCTCGCCATGCCCGGCTTCACCGCGCCGAAGCTGCTATGGGTGGCGCGGCATGAGCCGAAGATTTTCGAGCGCGTCGCAAAGGTGCTGCTGCCCAAGGCCTATGTGCGTTATCGCCTCACCGGCGAGATGGTCGAGGACATGTCCGATGCCGCCGGCACGCTGTGGCTCGATGTCGGCGAGCGGCGCTGGTCGGCCCTGCTGCTGCACGCCACCGGGCTCGACCTCCATCACATGCCGCGCCTCGTCGAGGGCAGCGCGGCGAGCGCAATGCTCGCGCCGGATTATGCGCAGCGCTGGGGCATGAGGAAGGACGTCGTGGTCGCGGGAGGCGCCGGCGACAATGCCGCGAGCGCGATCGGGCTCGGCGCGATCGCGCCCGGCGATGCCTTCCTGTCGCTGGGGACATCAGGCGTTCTGTTCCGCGTCACCGATCGCTTCGCATCGGCGCCGGCCTCGGCCGTGCACGCGTTCTGCCACGCACTGCCCGGCCTCTGGCATCAGATGGGCGTGATGCTGTCGGCTGCGGCTTCGCTGGCTTGGCTCTCCGGCGTGATGGAGGTGCCGGCCGCAGCGCTGCTGGCGCCACTCGGCGAGCGCGTCGATGCGCCGAGCCCGATCAGATTTCTGCCCTATCTCGACGGCGAGCGCACGCCGCACAACGATGCCGCCGCGAGCGGCGCCTTTGTCGGCCTGCGCGGTGCCACCGGCCGCAGCCAGATCGTCCAGGCCGTGCTCGAAGGCGTCGCCTTTGCCGCGCGCGACAATCTGGCGGCGCTGAGCGCGGCGAGCGGGCCCATTGCCGAGCTCGATCTCGTCGGCGGCGGCTCGCGCTCGCCGCTATGGGCGCAGATCTGCGCCGACGTGCTCGGCATTCCCGTTCACCGCGTCGAAGAGGGCGAGGTGGGAGCGGCCCTCGGCGCCGCGCGGCTCGGCCGGCTCGCTGCCACCGGCGAGAGCCCCGAGACGGTCTGCACCCGGCCGCGGCGGCTCGCGAGCTTCACGCCCCGCACCTCCGTCGCTGCGGCCTATGACGAAGCCTATCGGCGATGGCGCGAGCTTTATCCCGCATTGAAGGAGTCCCTGAAGTGAACGCGTCAGCCAAATTCTTCGATGCGAGCGCACCTGTCGCCTTTGCCGGCCAGGACGCGGGACCGGCGCCCGCGTTTCGCTGGTACGACAAGGATCGCATGGTCCACGGCCGCAGGCTCGAGGATCACTTGCGCTTTGCGGTCTGCTATTGGCATTCGTTCTGCTGGCCCGGCGGCGATCCCTTCGGCGGCGAGACGTTCCTGCGGCCCTGGCATCACGGCAGTGATGCGATGGCGCAGGCGCGGGCCAAGGCCGATGTCGCGTTCGAGCTGTTCCGCCTGCTCGACGTGCCCTACTTCACCTTCCACGACGTCGACGCGGCGCCGGAGGGCGCTTCGCTCGCCGAGTCCGTCGCCAATCTCAACGCGATCGCCGATCTGTTCGAAGCGAAGATGGCATCAGCCAAGGTCCGTCTGCTCTGGGGCACTGCGAACCTGTTCACGCATCGCCGCTACATGGCGGGTGCGGCGACCAATCCCGACCCCGAGATATTCACCTACGCGGCCGGCCAGGTCCGCGCCGCGCTGGAGGTGACGCACCGGCTCGGCGGGCAGAACTATGTGCTGTGGGGTGGGCGCGAGGGCTATGAGACGCTGCTCAACACCGATCTCAAGCGCGAGCTTGATCAGCTCGGCCGCTTCGTCTCGCTCGTCGTCGAGCACAAGCACAAGATCGGATTCAAAGGCCCGGTCCTGATCGAGCCGAAGCCGAAGGAGCCGACCAAGCATCAATATGATTTCGACGTCGCCACCTGCTACGGCTTCCTCGAACGTTACGATCTGCTGAAAGACGTCAAGCTCAACATAGAGCAGAACCACGCCATCCTCGCCGGCCATTCCTTCCACCACGAGGTCGCGCTGGCCGAGGCGCTCGGCGTGTTCGGCTCGCTCGACATCAACCGCGGCGACGATCTGCTCGGCTGGGATACCGACCAGTTCGCGATGAACGTGCCGGAGCTGGCGCTGGTGTTCCACGAGATCCTGAACCGCGGCGGCTTCACCACGGGCGGGCTGAACTTCGACGCCAAGATCCGCCGCCAGTCGATCGATCCCGACGATCTGATCCATGCTCATGTCGGCTCGATGGATGCCTGCGCGCGAGCCTTCCTCGCCGCCGCCGACATGGTCGACGCCGGCACGCTGAGTGCGCCGCTTGCAAAGCGCTACGAGGGGTGGGCGGGCCCAGAGGGCCGCGCCATTCTCGGCGGCCAGCGTTCGCTCGCCGATCTCGCCGACCGTGCCATGTCTCCCGACTTCGATCCGCAGCCGCGCTCGGGCCGTCAGGAATATCTGGAATCCCTGGTCAACCGCTATGTCTGAGGAAACGCCGCTGATGACGAAGACTGACGCGACACCGGTGCTCGCACTCACCGGCATCGGCAAGGAATTCGGCGCCATCCGCGCGCTGCACGAGGTCGACCTGCAGGTCATGCCGGGGGAGGTGGTCGGCCTGATGGGCGACAACGGCGCGGGCAAGTCGACCCTGGTCAAGATCATCGCCGGCAATTTCCGTCCCAGCCATGGCGAGATCCGTTTTGCCGGCAGCGCGGTCCATTTCAGCCGGCCCGTCGATGCCCGCGCGGTCGGCATTGAGGTCGTGTATCAGGACCTCGCGCTGGCCGACAATCTGACGGCGGCGGCCAACGTGTTCCTCGGCCGCGAGCTGAAGCGCAAGTTCGGGCCCGTCGCGCTGCTCGATCACAAGGCGATGGCGGCGCGGGCGCTGGAGCTGTTCGGCGAGCTGCGCTCGGAGACGCGCCCCGACGATCTCGTCAAGCAGATGTCCGGAGGCCAGCGCCAGGCGGTTGCGATCGCGCGCACGCGGCTCTCCAACGCGCGGCTGGTGATGATGGACGAGCCGACCGCCGCGATCTCGGTGCGTCAGGTCGAGCAGGTGCTCGGCCTGATTCACCGGTTGAAGGAGCAGGGGGTTGCCGTGATGCTGATCTCGCACCGCATGCCAGACGTGTTCGCAGTATGCGACCGCGTCATCGTCATGCGCCGTGGCGAGAAACGCGCCGACAAGCCGATCCACCAGACCTCGCCGGAGGAAGTCACCGCCCTCATCACCGGCGCGAAGGAGGCGGCATAATGGCCATGCCCATGGAATCTCCGATCAGCTTCACCAATGTGGGCCGGATCAAATGGTGGCAGCGCGGCATCTTCGCCTCGCAGACCGGCTACGTGCTGCTCGCGCTCGCGGTGCTGCTGGTGATCATGCATTTCGCCAGCCCGTATTTCTTCACCGAAGGCAACATGCAGAACGTGGCGAAGAACTTCTCCTTCATCGCCATCGCCACGCTCGGCGTCACCTTCGTGATCATCACCGGCGGTATCGACCTCTCGGTCGGCTCGATGATGTGCTTCTCCGCCATGATCACCTCGATGGTCATGACCGAGCTGTCGTCGCCCGGCTCGCCCGCAGGCGCCTTGTTCGTGCACATGGCGGCAGACGGCAAGACCGTGCTCGCCAACGTGCCCGGGCTGATCCTGCTGGTCTCGGTCCTGGCCGGTCTCGGCGTGGCGCTGATCGCCGGGCTCGTCAATGGCTTCTGCATCGCCGTGCTTGGCCTGTCGCCCTTCGTCACCACGCTCGGCATGCTCTCGATCGTGCGCGGGCTCGGCTATGTCGTCTCCAACGGCCGCGGCAGCTTTCCGGGCGGGCCCGACGCTGATTATTTCTACGCCGCGACCTCGGGCGACGTGCTCGGCGTGCCCGTGCCGTTCATCTATCTGATGGTCCTCGCGCTGACGATGGCCGTGGTGCTGCACCACACCGCGTTCGGCCGCCACGTCTTCGCGCTCGGCGGCAACGAGAAGGCGGCCGAGCTGACCGGCATCCCGGTGGTGCGGGTGAAGATCGAGGTCTACGTGATCTGCGCGCTCGCCGCCGGCCTGCAAGGCATCATCATCTCGGGCTGGCTCGGGTCGGCGCCGGCCAACATGGCGACGTCCTACGAGCTCAACGTGATTGCGGCCGCCGTCATCGGCGGCGCCAACCTTGCCGGCGGCATCGGTGGTCCGCTCGGCGCCATCGTCGGCTGTGTGCTGCTGGAGGTGATCCGCAACGGCCTCGTGCTGGCGCAGGTCTCGTCCTACTGGCAGCAGACGCTGGTCGGCGTGATCATCATCCTGGCCGTGCTGGTCGACCGCATCCGCTCGCGGATGACTTGAATTGACGTGGTTCTCGGGAAGGCAACGAAAACGCCGCCCGTCCGCTTCCCGGACGATCTGAAAAGGACGGGCACCAAACAAGAGTGGAGGAGACGATGAGGAAACTTCTTCTGGCCGGCATCGCGGTTGCGATGATGGCGACGCCGGCATTCGCCGCGAACTACCGCTTCGTCATCGTGCCGAAGGCGATGAACAACCCGTTCTTCGACTTCGCGCGCGACGGCTGCCTGAAGCGGGCCAAGGAGCTCGGCAACATCGAGTGCATCTACAAGGGACCGGTCGAGCACGAGCCGGCGACGCAGGCGCAGATCATCCAGGACTTCGTCACCCAGAAGGTCGACGGTCTCGCCATCTCGGTCGCCGACGTCGCGGCCATGACCAAGTCGATCGAGGCGGCGACCGCCGCCGGCATCCCCGTCATCACCTTCGATGCCGACGCACCCGGATCCAAGCGTCTCGCCTATATCGGTACCAACAACAAGGAGTTCGGTGTCGCGCTAGGCAAGCAACTCTTGAAGATGCGGCCTGACGGCGGCAAATACGCCATGGTCTCGGGCGGACCCGGCGCCAAGAATCTCGCCGAGCGCGTCGACGGCGTGCGCGAGGCGTTGAAGGGCTCGAAATGGGCCGAGGTCGCGGGCTCCCCGACCTTCTGCAACGACGATCCCGCGCTGGCGGTGCAGCAGATGACTGATATGCGCACAGCGACGCCCGATCTCGCCGCGATCGTGCCCATCGGCGGCTGGCCGATGTTCGCTCCCGAAGGCTTCAAGGCCTTCGCGTCCAGGAACAAGAAGGACATCGATTCCGGCAAGTTCACCCTGGTCGTCGCCGATACGCTGAAGATGCAGCTCGAGCTTCTGCGTGACGGCTATGCCAATGCGCTGGTCGGCCAGCGTCCGTTCGAGATGGGCGAGAAGGCGATGGATACGCTGCTCGCCATCAAGAAGGGCGAGAAGGTGCCGGAGATCGTCTACACCGGCCTCGATCTCGTCACCAAGGACAACGTCGCGCAGATGTTGAAGTAGGAGCGCCCGCCAGCCCCGCGTTCCTGCATGCCTCTCCCGCTTGCGGTTTCCGCAAGCGGGAGAGATGATTTGGACTGTTGGAATGAAGACAAGGCCATGGGAATGAAACGATCGCGGCTCGGCTCGCTCGACGTCACCTCAATCGGCCTCGGCTCCGCGCCGCTCGGCGGTTTGTTCAGTCCTGTGAGCGATGCCGATGCGGAGGCGACGATCGCGCGCGCCTGGTCGCTCGGGGTACGATTCTTCGATACCGCGCCGCTCTACGGCTTTGGCCTCGCCGAGCGGCGGCTCGGGGCCTTCCTGCGGCAACAGCCGCGCGAGTCCTACGCCATCTCGACCAAGGTCGGCCGCCTGCTGCGCGTGCCCGAAGGCGCGGCCGCCGAGGACGAGCACTACAAGGGCACGTCGCGCGAGCGGCCGGTGTTCGACTTCAGCTATGACGGCGTGATGCGCTCGGTCGAGGAAAGCCTTCGCCGGCTCGGGCTCGACCGCGTCGACGTCCTGCTGGTGCACGATCCCGACGATCATTATGACGAGGCCGTCACAGGTGCCTTCCGCGCGCTGCAGCGGCTGCGCGAGGATGGCACGGTCAAGGCGATCGGTGCCGGCATGAACCAGTCGGAGATGTTGGTTCGGTTCGCGGAAGCCGTGCCGGTCGACTGCTTTCTGCTCGCCGGGCGCTACACGCTGCTCGACCAGGGCGCGCTGGATGCGCTGTTCCCGGTCTGCACGGCCAAGAACATCGGCATCCTGCTCGGCGGCATCTACAACAGCGGCATTCTCGCCGATCCGCATACGAGCGCGAAGTTCAATTATCAGGACGCCAATGCCTCACTGGTGGCGCGGGCGCTGGAGCTCGAGGCGCTCTGCCGCAAGCACGGCACCGAGCTGAAGGCCGCCGCGCTCCAGTTCTGCATGGCGCATCCGGCGGTCACTGTCGCCGTGACGGGCGCGCGCAACGCCGCCGAGGTCGCCGACAACATCGCGATGTCGGAGAAGACCGTGCCCGCCGCGTTCTGGCAGGAGCTGCGTGCGCGAAACCTCGTCAATGCGCGCTCGCCGCTGCCGACGGGAGCGTAAGGCATGATCATCGATGCCCACCAGCATTTCTGGGATCCGGCGCGCGCCGACTATCCCTGGATGGCGGCGGACGAGCTCGCGCCGATCCGCCGCGCGTTCGGCCCGGCTGATCTGGCGCCATTGCTGAAGGCGAACGGCATCGATGCCAGCATCGTGGTGCAATGCCGCTCCTCGCTCGAGGAGACCGAGGAATTCTTAGCGATCGCCCATGCGACGCCGTCGGTGATCGGCGTCGTCGGCTGGGCCGACCTGACCGACGGGGCGCTCAGCGATACGCTCGCCCGGCAGCGCGGCTTGCCGGGCGGAGACAAGCTGGTCGGCATCCGCCACCAGGTGCACGATGAAGCCGATCCCGATTGGCTGCTGCGCGAAGACGTCCAGCGCGGACTCACGGCATTGTTCGCGCATGATCTTGCCTACGATTTCCTCGTCCGCACCCGCGAGCTGCCCGCCGCGATCGCAACCGCGCAGGCTTTTCCGCAAGCGCGTTTCGTGCTCGACCACGCGGCCAAGCCGCCGATCGCCGACGGCGGCAGCGCCGAATGGTCGGGCCACATCAAGGCGCTCGGGACCTGCGGCAATGTCTGGTGCAAGATCTCGGGCCTTGCGACCGAGGCAGTTTGGAACGACTGGGATGCGGAGCGCCTGCTTCCGTTCGTGGCGCACGCCGCAAGCTGTTTCGGCGAGGACAGGCTGATCTTCGGCTCGGACTGGCCGGTGTGCCTGCTTGCGGGAAGCTACGGCGAGATCAAGGACGCGCTGGAAGCCTGCCTGGCGAAACTTGGTCCGCAGGTGCGGGACAAGGCTTTCGGCGTGAATGCCAAGGCTGCGTATAAGTTGGGCTAATTGCAATGTATGCGGCGCTTTTACCCTCTCCCCTTGTGGGAGAGGGTGGCTCGCCGCGCAGCGGCGAGACGGGTGAGGGGTGTCTCTCCGCGAGTCACCCTTCACATGTGAGTTTGCTGAAGCACCCCTCATCCGGCGCGCTTCGCGCGCCACCTTCTCCCACAAGGGGAGAAGGGAAGAGCGTCGTCGCTCGCCTCGCGCCCAAGCCCTACTCCGACATCGGCTTGTCGGAGATGTCCCAGTCCTTGCCGGTGAAGGTGGAGATGAAGAGCGTCTTCATCGGTGTGTAATCCTCCGGCGTGTAGCTGTAGGTGACGCCGTCGAGGAAGTAGGGCGAGTGGAAGCCCTTGAGGTTCGAGGCCTGCTTCAGCACGTTGGCGCGGGTGAGCTCGTCGCCGCAGCGGCGCAGGATCTCGCCCATGGTCACGGCCTGGCCGTAGCCGGCAAAGGCGATGGTGTTGTCGGGGTCAATGGCCGGAGTGTATTTCTTGCGCAATTCCTCGAACGCCATCACGTCGGGATCCTTCTCCCATTTCGGCAGGCCGACCTCCTTGTTGTAGCGGATGGCGACGATGCCGGTGGCGTTCTCGAGGCCCGCCGCGCTGAGGATCGAGCGCCCGGTCGAGCCGGCCGACAACAGCTGCAGCGGCTTCCAGCCGAGCTCGGCGACTTTGCGGATCGACTGTGACGAGGCCTTGCCGGTGGAGATGTTGTAGAAGACGTCGGCGCCCGACTTCGACAGGTTGATGAGCTGGGAATCGACGGTCGGTTCAGTGAGATCGTAAGTCTGCTCCATGATCACTTGCGCGGTGCCGCCGGCATCCGCCAGCACCTTCTTGAAGGGACCGAGGAAGTCGCGGCCGAAATCGTCGTTCTGGTAGAGGATGCCGATCTTGGCGTTCGGCTTCACGGCAACGACGTGCCGCGCGAGGATGCGCGCCTCGGTCGGATACAGCGGCAAGCCCGCCATCGTCCATTTGAACTCTTTCGGATTGTTCCACTTCGACGCGCCGGTGTTGAGCAGCAGCTGCGGCACGCCCTTGGAGTTCAGGTATTTGTGCACGGCGGTCTGCGGCGCGGTGCCGAGCGAGCCGTACAGCGCGAGCACCTCCTCCTGCTCGACCAGGCGCCGCGTCGCCTCGACGCATTTCGGCGCGCTGTAGGCATCGTCCATGGTGAGAAACTTGATCTTGCGCCCGTTGATGCCGCCCTTCTCGTTCAGCATCTGGAAATAGGCTTCGCCGATGCGCCCGAGCACGCCGTAGAGCGAGCCGGGGCCGGAATGCGGCACGGTCTGTCCGATCTTGATCTCGGTGTCGCTGGCGCCCGCATCGTATTTCTTCTCCGCGGCCCAGACGTAGGGCGCGGGCAAGGTGGATGCGGCGATGGTGGCAAGCGCGGCGGCGTTGAATTCGCGCCGCGATGGATTCTTCTTCATTGCTTGTTTCTCCCTGGTGCGCGCATTGTGCTGGCAACGCAGCACGGCTCGCAAGTGGGAAGTCGCTTCTTTGCGACGCAATGACGCTTAAATCGCGTGGCGCCCAGCGCCTAGACTCAAGTTTTCTCGGCGACGACGACGAGACCGCGCACCGGCTCGTTGTTCTCGTTGCGCGGCGAGGCCGGCTCCAGCGTCAGCAGCTTCAGGCCCGCCTTGGCGATGGCGCCGCGGACATATTCCGCCGGATGGGCATAGCGCAGGCCCTCGCCGAGAACGATGCCGCTGCCGTCATGCGTTTCCAGCGTGAAGGCGAGCACGCCGCCTGATGCGAGCACGCGGCTCGCTTCGTCGAGCACCGGCGCGAGATCGGCGAGATAGACGAACGCATCCGCTGCGACGATGAGGTTCGCGCTCGCGTCATGCTTGGTGCGCAAACCCTCGATCATGTCGGCGACTTCGAGCTCGGCATAGAGGTTGGTAGCGCGCGCCTGCTTGATCATGCCGGGCGACAGATCGATGCCGATGAAATGATCGACCTGCTTGGCGAAGGCGGCGGCCGCAAGGCCGGTGCCGCAGCCGAGATCGATGGTGCGCTTGAAGTAGGCCGGCTTCTTCGCGGCAACGCGCGCGGCCAGCACCGCCTTGAAGATCAAGCTGGGCGCGCGGTAGCCGAGATCGTTGATCAGCGCGTGCTCGAAGCGCGGGGCGTACTGGTCGAACAGCGCCTGCACATAGGCCTTCGGCATCTCCGCCATCTCGGCATCGCCGAGCCGCATCAGGTGCAGCCCGGCGCCGTGCTGGTCGCCGGGGTCGCACCTCCGCGCTTCTCGAAACGCCGCGATCGCCTGGTCGCGCTCGCCGAGCTGCTGCCGGATTTCGCCCAGCGTGAACCAGGCCGAGGTGAAGTCGGGCGCCAGCTCGATCGCCTGCTCCAGCAGATCGGCGGCCGCGGGCAGATCGCCCTTGAGCTGGAGGTCGCGCGCGAACTCGAAGCGGCGGTCGGCCATGAGATCGCCGGAAGTCAGGAACAGGCGGAGGGGCATGGGAACCAGGAAGTGTAGGGCGGAATGACTCGAAGCGACGGTAACGCGGCCTATATATCAGGCATGCGACCTCAAGACATCCTGTTGCCAGCTGTTGCCGGCCTGTGCTGCAAGCCCGGCGGTTTCCATATCGACCCCGTCCGCCCGGTCGAGCGGGCCGTGATCACCCACGGCCATTCCGACCATGCCCGCGCCGGCCATGGCGCGGTGCTGGCGACGCAGGAAACGCTCGACATGATGCGGCTGCGCTATGGCGAGAATTTTGCCGGCTCGACCCAGGCGATCGGCTATGGCGAGGAGATCCGGCTCGGCGATGTCCGCGTGAAATTCCACCCGGCCGGCCACGTGCTCGGCTCCGCGCAGATCGCGGTGACGTGCAAGGACACCTGCATCGTGGCATCCGGCGACTACAAGGACGCGCCGGACCCGACCTGCACGCCGTTCGAGCTGGTGCCCTGCGACGTCTTCATCACCGAGGCGACGTTCGGGCTGCCGGTGTTCCGGCATGGCGATGCGGGCGACGAAGTGAAGAAGCTGCTGGCTTCCGTCGCGCTGTTTCCCGAGCGCGCGCATCTCGTCGGCGCCTATTCGCTCGGCAAGGCGCAGCGCGTGATCAAGCTGCTGCGGCAGGCCGGTTACGATGCCCCGATCTACCTGCATGGCGCCATGGAGACCATCACCGAATATTATCAGAGCCGCGGCATCGAGCTCGGCGAGCTCAGGCCGGCGAAGGGTGTGAAGAAGGCGGCGCTGGCCGGCACCATCACGCTGGCTCCGCCCTCGGCGACGTCAGATCTGTGGACGCGGCGCTTTCCCGATCCGGTCACCGCGTTCGCCTCGGGCTGGATGCGGGTGCGCGCCCGGGCGCGGCAGCGTGGCGTCGAGCTGCCGCTGGTGATCTCCGATCATGCCGATTGGGACGGCCTCACCGCCACGATCGGCGCAACCGGCGCCGGCGAGATCTGGGTCACCCACGGCCAGGAAGATGCGCTGGTGCATTGGTGCCGAAGCAAGGGCCTGAAAGCGCAGCCGCTCGATCTCGTCGGCTATGGCGACGAGGAGGAGAGCGAGACGCCGGTCACGGGTGAGACTGAGGCATGAACCGCTTCGCCGAGCTCCTGGACCGTCTCGCCTACGAACCTGGCCGCAACAACAAGCTGCGGCTGATCACCGGCTATTTCCGCGAGGTCGGCGATCCCGACCGCGGCTATGCGCTGGCCGCGCTCACCGGCGCGCTCAGCTTCAAGCACGCCAAGCCTGCCCTGATCCGCGACCTCATTGCGGCGCGCACCGATGAGGTGCTGTTCGGGCTGAGCTACGATTACGTCGGCGATCTCTCCGAGACGGTGGCGCTGATGTGGCCGAAGGCGGCGTTCGCTGCCCACAACAACCCGCCGCCACCGAGTCTCACCGAGGTCGTCACCACGCTGCGCACGCTCGGCAAGACCGAGCTGCCGAAGCAGCTCGAGCGCTGGCTCGACGAGCTGGACGAGACCGGCCGCTGGGCCCTGTTGAAGCTCGTCACCGGCAGCTTGCGGATCGGCATCTCGGCGCGCCTTGCCAAGACTGCGGTGGCCGCGCTCGGCGAGAAGGATCCGCATGAGGTCGAGCTGATCTGGCCGGGCCTCGCACCGCCTTATCTCGACCTGTTCGCCTGGCTGGAAGGCCGCGGCGACAAGCCGGTCAACCGTGATCCCGCGCCGTTCCGGCCAGTGATGCTGGCGCATGCGATCGAGGACGGCGATTTCACCGCGCTCGATCCCGCCGACTACATCGCCGAATGGAAATGGGACGGCATCCGCGTGCAGGCCGTCGCCGGCCGCGACGAGCGCGGCCACGTCACGGCGCGGCTCTATTCGCGCACCGGCGAGGACATCACGGGCAGCTTTCCGGACCTCGTGCCGTCGCTGCATTTGCCGGGTGCGATCGACGGCGAGCTGCTGATCCTGCGCCAGGGGCGCGTGCAGAGCTTCAACGTCCTACAGCAGCGGCTCAACCGCAAGGTCGTCTCGCCCAAGCTGATCAAGGAGTTTCCGATCCACCTGCGCGCCTACGACCTGCTCGGCGACGACGAGAACGATCTGCGCGAGCTGCCGTTCGCGGAGCGGCGCGAGCGGCTGGAGAGCTTCATCACGAAGCTCGGCGATCCCCGCATCGACCTGTCGCCCACCGTGCCTTTCGCAAGCTGGGACGCATTGACCGCCGCGCGTGCCGATCCCGCGAGCGCCGGCGCCGGAGAAGATGCCGACGCCGTCGAAGGCGTGATGCTGAAGCGGCGCGATGCGCCCTATCTGCCGGGACGGCCGAAGGGCCAATGGTGGAAGTGGAAGCGCGATCCGCACATCATCGACGCCGTGCTGATGTATGCGCAGCGCGGTCACGGCAAACGCTCGTCCTATTATTCCGACTACACCTTCGGCGTCTGGACCGCGGGCGAGGGCGGCGACGAACTGGTGCCGGTCGGCAAAGCCTATTTCGGCTTCACCGATGAGGAGCTGTTGCAGATCGACCGCTTCGTTCGCCGCAACACCACGGAGAAGTTCGGTCCCGTGCGCCATGTCGTGCACGAGGGCGACAAGGGGCTGGTGCTGGAGGTGGCGTTCGAGGGCTTGCAGCGTTCGCCGCGGCACAAATCCGGCGTCGCCATGCGCTTCCCCCGCATCAGCCGCCTGCGCTGGGACAAGCCGCCGCGCGAGGCCGACCGGCTGGAGACGTTGGAGCGGATGCTGAAGGCGGAGGCGGCGGAGATCGAGGTGTGAACTGTTGCCACGACGGCAGTGCGCTCCCTCTCCCGCGTGCGGGAGAGGGGTGGGGAGAGGGCTGTCTCCGCATTGGGTATCCCCCAGAGGAGAGAGCCCTCACCCGCGCCTTCGGCGCGACCTCTCCCGCAAGCGGGAGAGGTTGGCAACCCGCGGCACGCGTCTGCCCGAATTAAACTCCGGTAACCCGATTGACGCGCCGATCCGGGTTCCCCATGTGCCTCGCCGTGCCCTATAATGGGGTCGAATCCTTCTCGAGGAGTTTGCGATGGTCCAAGACGTCAGAGATTTGCCGGCCGGCCGCAGCGATGGGCTGAACCGCTTTCTCGGCGGCTCGCCGCTGGCGGTCGCGTTCCGGCTGGTCCTGCTCTCGATCCTGGTCGGCGTCGTGCTGGCCGCGATCGGATTTGATCCCTGGAACATCATCACCAGCATCCGCCTCCTGTTCCAGCGTCTGTGGGATCTCGGCTTCGATACCATCAACTGGCTGTGGCGCTATTTCCTGCTCGGCGCGGTGATCGTGATCCCGATCTGGCTGCTCTCGCGCGTGTTCGGCGCGCCGCACGGCCGGTAGGCTGGGAGTCCGCAGCCGATGCAACTGCGTTTCGTCGGCTGCGGCGACGCCTTCGGCTCCGGCGGCAGGCTCAACACCTGCTTCCATGTCTCGGGGCGCGAGGCCAACTTCCTGATCGATTGCGGCGCGTCGGCCTTGCCGGCGCTGAAGCGGCTCGAGATCGCGTGCGACGAGATCGATCTGATCCTGATCACGCATTTCCACGGCGACCATTTTGCCGGGCTGCCGTTCCTGCTGCTCGACGCCCAATTCTCGCGGAGGGTGCGACCGCTGACGATCGCGGGCCCGCAAGGCATCGAGAGGCGGCTGCGTGAGGTGATGGAGGCGCTGTTCGAGCACTCCTCGAAGACGAAACAGCGCTTCGAGCTCGATGTTACCGAGCTCGCGCCCGGGCAAAGACGAACGTTCGGCGCCGTGACGGTGACGCCCTATCCCGTCGTGCACGGCGAATCCGGTGGTCCTTTCCTCGCCTACCGTGTCGAGGCCGAAGGCCGCACGTTCGCCTACAGCGCCGACACCGAATGGACGGAGACGCTCATTCCGCTGGCGCATGGCGCGGATCTTTTCATTGCCGAGGCCTACATGTACGCGAAGGTGGTCAAGAACCATCTCAGCCTGAAGACCTTGGAACAGCATCTGCCCGCGATCGGCGCCAAACGGCTCGTCCTCACCCATATGAGCGACGACATGCTGTCGCGCCTGGGCGAGGTCGAGCATCTCGCCGCCGAAGACGGCATGGTGCTCGTGTTCTGAATGATGCACGCACCGGTCCATCACCGCGTCGGCAGCCGGCAGGTCTTCGCTATCGCGGGACCCGCGATGGTCGCGAACCTCACCACGCCGCTGATCGGGGTGGTCTCGACCACCGCGATCGGACGGCTCGACGATGCCGCGCTGCTCGGCGGCGTCGCGATGGCCTCCGTGATCTTCGACTGCCTGTTCTGGCTGTTCGGCTTCCTGCGCATGAGCACCCTCGCCTTCACCGCGCAGGCGCTCGGCGCCGGCGAGACGCGCGAGCAGACCGTGATCCTGATGCGCGGCTTCATCGTCGCCGGCCTGATCGGCGCGGCGCTGATCGTGCTGCAGCTGCCGCTGGCGAGCCTACTGTTCGACCTGATGGGCGGCAGCGATGGCGTGACGCGCGCCGCCAAGACCTACTTCATGATCAGGATCTGGTCCTCGCCTTTCGCCTTCGCCAATTACGTCATCCTTGGTTGGCTGGTGGGACAGGCCCGTGCCAATCCGGCTCTTGCGCTCCAGGTCGTCATCAACCTCGTCAACATGGTGGCAACTATCCTGCTGGTGCTGGTCTACGACACCGGCATCGCCGGCGCGGCGATCGCCGCGCTCGTGTCGGAGACGATCGGCTTCATGCTCGGCGTAATCGTGTGCAGGCGCCATGCGGTCGGCGGTTTTACGGTGCCTCGCGCAACGCTGTTCGATCGCGCCAAGCTGATGCGCCTCCTGGCAGTGAACACCGACATTCTGATCCGCACCGCGGCGCTGATCGCGGTGTTCTTGTTCTTCACCGCCAAGGGCGCGCGTGCCGGCGACGTCACGCTGGCGGCGAACTCCGTGCTCAACAATTTCCTCCTGGTCAGCGCCTTCTTTCTCGACGGCCTTGCCAACGCGGCCCAGCAGCTCTGCGGCCGCGCCTTTGGCGGCCGCGACGCCAAGGGATTTGCGGATTCGACCAGGCTGGTGCTGACGTGGGGGCTCGGCTTCGCAATCGCCGTCGCCGTGCTGTTCGCGGCGTTCGGAACCGATATCATCAACGTCATGACTGCGAGCGAGGAGGTTCGCCGCGCCGCGCGCGAGTTCCTGCCGTTCATCGTGCTCGCTCCGATCCCCGGCGTGTTCGCCTTCGGCTTCGACGGCATCTATGTCGGCGCGACCTGGGCGCGGGAGATGCGCAATCTGATGCTGGCCTCGCTCGCGATCTTCTTCGCGGTCTGGCTGGCGCTGCAAGCATTCGGCAATGCCGGGCTGTGGAGCGCGCTGATCGCGTTCTACGTCGCGCGGGGCGGCTTGCAGGGGGCGAGATATCCGGCGCTGTATCGGGCGACGTTTGCCAAATCATAGCGTCCGTGTCCCGGACGCGCTGCAGCGTGAAACGCTGCTGCGTAGAGCCGGGACCCATCTCTGCCCGAAGTCGCTGCCATATGGGCCCCGGCTCTGCAGTGCACCACGCCGAAGACGGCGTGCTGCTGCGTCCGGGGCAGGCGACTGCCTTACAACCCCGGCCAGTCTTCCGCCGTGAGCGTCGCGGCATCCGCTCCGACGATCTCGGATAAGGAATCCCGCCCGGTGCGGAGCAGCGTCGAGGTGAGGTCGCGCTTGATCTCGTCGACGAGGCCGAGGCCCTTGTAGACCAGCGACGAATAGAGCTGGATCAGGCTGGCGCCGGCGCGGATCTTGGTCAAGGCGGCGCCGCCGGAATCCACGCCGCCGACGCCGATCAGGGGGAACGCGCCCTCGACGCGCACATAGGTCTCCGCAACCATCCGCGTCGACAGGCGGAACAGCGGCCGGCCCGACAGGCCGCCTTGCTCCTTGGCCCGCGTCTCCTCCCGCAGCGTGCTCGGCCGGGAGATCGTCGTGTTCGACACGACCATGCCGTCGACCCGGCGCGAGCGCGCGACCTGCACGACGTCGTCGAGCTGGGCGAGGCTGAGATCCGGCGCGATCTTGAGCAGCACCGGCGTGTCGCCGGCCTTCTGCCTGACACGCTCGCGCGCGTCGATCACCCGCGCGAGGAGATCGTCGAGCAGCGCGCCTTCCTGCAGATTGCGCAGGCCCGGCGTGTTCGGCGAGGAAACGTTGACGGTGAAGTAGCTCGCGACCGGCGCAAAGGTCTCGATCAGCTTGACGTAATCGGCGACGCGATCGACTGAATCCTTATTGGCGCCGACATTGACGCCGACGATGCCGCCGTGCTGCGCCCGCGCGGCGAGCCGGCGCAAGGCGACGTCCGCGCCGTCATTGTTGAAGCCCATGCGGTTGATGATGGCCTCGTCGCGCTCGAGCCGGAACAGCCGCGGCCGCGGATTGCCCGCTTGCGGCTTCGGCGTCACCGAGCCGATCTCGACGAAGCCGAAGCCGAGCCGCAGCAGCGCGTCCGGCACCTCCGCGCTCTTGTCGAAGCCGGCGGCCATGCCGATCGGATTGGGAAAGTTGAGCCCGAAGGCACGCATCGCGAGCTTGGGGTCGTCGGCGCGCGGCTTGACCGGCGGCAGGAAGCGCAGGCCCTGGATCGCCAGGCGATGCGCGTCTTCCGGATCGAGCCAGCGCAGCACCGGCAGGGAAAAGGCGTCGAAAGCGCGGATCACGGGGCAAGCTCCGGAACGTCGTGGCCGCCGTCGGAGCGGATGTTGAGGTTCATCACCGTGATCACGGCGCCGAGATCGAGCTCGCCATAGAGATGCGGAAACAGCTCGTCATTGCGCGAGCGCTCCCAGCGCAGTTCGCCGCCGAGCGCGTCGCCGTCGACCTCCACCAGGAACAGCGCGCGCTGCCCGAAATAGTGCTTGCGCAGGGTCTCGGGAACCTGATCGGCGGTCGAGAAATGGATGAATCCGTCGCGCGCATCGTCGGCGCTGCCCCGGTAGACACCCTGCCGTTCCGCCTCACGCCAGGCCGAGGCCGGACAGATTTTGTAGATCTTGACCACCGCTTGCGCAGCCCTGTTTGCTCTTTGAGTCTTTTGGGTTTTTTCGTCTCGTGCGGGTCTGCAAGAACCCCGGCGCGACCGTAAAGGCCACCCCTGCCGAACTCAAGACCTCAAGCCTTTCCGGTCCGGTGAAATCGCCGCCACTTGCGCGAAAAGCGGAAAACCGGTTGATTTGAGGACAGTTTTCCTGAGTTGCGACGGGCTGGACCTTGCATGGTCAGGCAGGCCAAAGCGCAGAGGATACTCACTCACGACCAGATCTGGATCGCGCTGGATCGGCTGGCGGCGCGCGCCGGTCTGTCGCCGTCCGGCCTCGCCAAGCGCGCCGGGCTCGATCCCACCACCTTCAACAGGTCCAAGCGCGTCACCTCGGACGGCCGCGAGCGCTGGCCCTCGACCGAATCGATCGCCAAGGCGTTGGCGGCGGCAGACGCTTCGTTCGACAGCTTTGCGCGGCTGGTCGACGATGACGCGGGCGACGGCCGCTCGGTACCGCTGCTTCGTTTCGCGCTGGCCGGCGGGAGCGGCGCCTTCGACGAGTCCGGCCTTCCCGCTGGCAAGGGCTGGACCGAAACTGCACTTCCGGCCACCGGGGACAGCCACGGCTTTGCGCTGGAGATCTCCGGCGATGAGCTTGCCCCCGTTTACCGCCACGGCGACATCGTCCTGGTCTCGCCGGGCGCGCCGATCCGCAAGGGCGATCGCGTGGTGGTGCGAAGCAGGACGGGCGAGGTGACGATCGCAACGCTGAGGCGCCGCACCGCGAAGGCCCTGGAGCTGCAATTGCTCAACGCATCGCAAGCCGTGCGCACGATGGCGGCGGGCGAGGTGGCGTGGATCGCGCGGATCGTGTGGACGAGCCAGTGACTGCGGGACCGCGTATCGCCGCGTTCGTAGTTGCGCTTACGTCGGTACAAGGACCGCCTCTCTCCGATAGATCACGCGGTATGGGTCCCGGCGTTCGCCGGGACGACAGCCGCGTGTGGAGCGAAGGGCAACGCGTTTCTCACGCGCTCCGCGCCAGCGCGCCGTCGATCATGTTCACCGCGTTCTGCACGCCGTAGACCGCGACGAAGGAGCCGAAGCGCGGGCCCTTCTCCTGGCCGAGCAGCACCTGGTAGAGCATGTTGAACCAGTCCAGCGTGACGCCGGGACGGCCGTCCTTGCCCTTCTTGACCTGGTCGAGGAACGGTTCGCGGCGGCCGATCTCGTAGACGACGTTCTGGATGTCCTCGGCCGAGGCGTCCGCCGGAAGCTGCGACAGCGCATCGCGCAGGTCCTGCAGCGCCGCGCGCTCGGTGTCGGTCGGCACGCGGAACTGCTTCGTCGGCGCGACGAAGTCGCGGTAATAGTTGATGGCGTAGCCGACCATCGCGTCCAGCTTGGGATGCGTCTGCGGGCTCACGCCGGGACGATAGCGGCCGATGAAGCCCCACAGCGTCTCGGCATTCTCCGCGTTCGACGACGACACCAGCGTCAGCAGCAGCTGGAAGGTCACGGGCATGTCGCCCTTCGGCGGCTTGCCGTTGTGGATGTGCCAGACCGGATTGCCGAGCTGCTGCTTGCCGTCCTGCTTGGCAAAGCCGTCGATGAACTGCTGATAGTCGTCGACGTTGCGCGGAATGACGTCGAAATACAGCCGCTTGGCCGCCTTCGGCTCGCGATACATGAACAGCGACAGCGATTCCGGCGAGGCGTAGCGCAGCCACTCGTCGATGGTGAGGCCGTTGCCCTTCGACTTCGAGATCTTCTGGCCCTTCTCGTCGAGGAAGAGCTCGTAATTGAAGCCTTCCGGCGGCGTGGCGCCGAGCGCCCTGGCGATCGCGCCTGAGAGCTTCACGGAATCGATCAGGTCCTTGCCGGCCATCTCGTAGTCGACGCCGAGCGCGACCCAGCGCATCGCCCAGTCGGCCTTCCACTGGCACTTGACGTTGCCGCCGGTGACCGGCGTCTCGACCTCCTGGTTGGTATCGGGGTCGACATAGGTCACGGTGCCGGCCGCGACGTCGCGGCGGATCATCGGCACCTGCAGCACGATGCCGGTGGTCTTGCTGATAGGGAGGAACGGCGAATAGGTGGCGCGGCGGTCGGGGCCCAGCGTCGGCAGGATGATCTCCATCACCTTGTCGTAGGCGGCGAGCATCTTGAGCAGCGTCGCGTCGAAGCGGCCCGACGTGTAGTAATCGGTCGAGCTCGCGAACTCGTAGTCGAAGCCGAAATGATCGAGGAAGGCGCGCAGCCGCGCGTTGTTGTGGTGCCCGAACGAGGGGTACTCGTTGGAGAACGGATCCGGCACCCGCGTCAGCGGCTTGCCGAGATGCGCGGCCAGCATCTCCTTGTTGGGGACGTTGTCGGGCACCTTGCGGAAGCCGTCCATGTCGTCGGAGAAGGCAAGCAGGCGGGTCTTGACCTTGTCCTCGGTCAGCACGCGGAAGGCGTGCCGCACCATCGAGGTGCGCGCGACCTCGCCGAACGTGCCGATATGCGGCAGGCCGGACGGCCCGTATCCGGTCTCGAACAGCACCTCGTCCTTCGGGCTCTTCTTCAGCCGCGCGACGATGGCCTTGGCCTGCTCGAACGGCCAGGCGTTGGATTGTTCGGCGAGCGCACGCAGATCGCTCGGGCTCATGCTGGGATCGATAACGGACATCAAGAAGGGCCTCCGGGCCGCGGAAAATAGCGATTTCCCGCCAGAATGCAAAAGTTGCGGGGCGAACAGCCACCTCCGCCGTCATTGCGAGAATCGTAGGGTGGGCAAAGCGAAGCGTGCCCACCGTTCATAAGACGTGGGCACGGCGCTTGCGCGCCTTTGCCCACCCTACGGCAGCTTGCTCGCTGCACGCAGAATCTAGAACGGGCTCACCGAGAAATAGCGCAGCCACAGATCGGTGTAGCGGCCCTTTTCCCAGACCCGGAACAGCGCCCAGTTCAGGGCTTGGCGCAGCACGTCGTTGCCCTTGCGCACGGCGATGCCGATGCCCTCACCGAAGAAGCGGCTCTCGACGAAGGGGCCGCCGGAGAAGGCGCAGCAATCGCCGGAATCGGTGCCGTTGATCCAGAACGCCAGCGAGATGGCGTCGCCGAAGATGAAATCGACCTCGCCCTTGCGCAAAGCGGCGCGCATCGCCTCGTCGCTTGGATAGGCGTGCAGCTCCGCGTCGGTGAACATGGCCTTGAGATAGGCCTCGTGCGCGGAGCCGGCGATGACGCCGACCTTCTTGCCCTCGAGATATTCGGGCCGGATTTCCGGCATCACCGCGTCCTTGCGGGAGACGAAGCGCGCCGGCACGCGGTAATAGGGATCGGTGAAGTCGACCCGGGCGCGCAGCTGCGGGCTCACCGCCATCGAGGCGATGATGGCATCGCCGCGGTTGGAGGTGAGCGCGTCGACCAGCGTCTCGAAGCGGCGCATCTGCACCGTGCAGGTGACCTTGATCTCCTCGCACAGGCTGCGGGCGAGATCGACGTTGAAGCCGGCCGGGTTGCCGTCGGCGCCGGTGTAGTTGAACGGCGGATAATCGGTCTCGGTCAGGAAGCGGATCACGGTCAGGCGCGACAGGTCCGGCCGTTCCGGCCGCCGCCGCGGGTCCCAGAACCCGGGCACGGCCTGCGGGGCGGCCTGGGGCGCGACCTGCGGCGTGGCCTGGGGTGCCGCCGGAGGCTGCTTGGCCGGAGCCTGGGCCTCGGCGGCGGGCAGGCTCGCGAGCAGGCACGCGACAGCCGCCAGCCCGGTCAGCAAGCTACGGGCAGATTTGGTCGATTTCGCCTGTTGCGATGGAGCCATCGGCCGGAAATGAACGAATTTCGTTGGGATCGGAGGGCGTTATAGACCATCCCGCCGGGAACGCGAGCGCGGAATGCGGCCAAGGTGCGCTCCCTACCCGGCTTGCGGGGGAGGGCGGGGGAGAGGGTGTCTCCACTGGGCGAGAACCCTCGAGGAGAGAGCCCTCACCCTCGCCTTCGGCGCGACCTCTCCCGCAAGCGGGAGAGGTGCAGCGGTGCGCGCCGCCCCAACGGAGGCCTTCAAAGATACTTCTTCAACTCCGCCGCCGCCTCTTCCGGCGTCCGCTTCAGATTGAACGGCGAGACGAAGCGGCCGTCGCGGTCCATCAGGTAGATCAGCGCGGTATGGTCCATGGTGTAGTCGCCGTCCTTGGTCGGGATCTTCTTGGCGTAAACCCGGTAGGAGGTGATGACCTTGGCAGTCTCGGCGGGATCGCCGGACAGGCCCTGAAGATGCGGATCGAAGCTCGACAGATAGTCCTTCAGCGCTGCCTGCGTATCGCGCTCGGGATCGACCGAGATGAAGACGGCATTGAGCTTGTCGGCATCCTTGCCCATCACGCGCAGCACTTCCGAGATCTCGAACAGCGAGGTCGGGCAGACGTCGGGGCAATGGGTGTAGCCGAAGAAGATCAGGGTCGGCTTGCCCTTGAGGCTCTTGTCGGTGACGGCCTTGCCGTTCTGGTCGGTGAGCTGGAACGGGCCGCCGATCGCAGCCGGCTGCGCCACCTTGCTGATCCCGCCCATGGCCCAGAACATGATCAGGAGCCCGACGATGAGGCTTGCGGCGAAGGCGGTCGCGATCACCAGCGGACGGGTGGCGGAGCTCATGAGCGGGAAACTTCCTGTCGGAGATCAGAAGCAGGCGGCGAAGCCGGTCCTGATCATTTCGAAGAACATCTGCGTGCCGTAGTGGAACCACAGCGCCAGCGCGCCGAGCACGAGCAATCCAAAGGTCGCCGCGCCCGCCCACAGCAGCACGGACGGCGTCCGGCCGGCAGTGGACGAATTGTCCTGTAACGGATGCGTCGGGTGCAGGGGTTGAGCCATGACAATGATCGAGGGCGAAGGCCCGGTTTCCAGGCCTTCAGATAGGCTTTGGCCCGCCCGCGGGCAAGGCGCCGCCGGCGGGCCAGAACGATCCGGTCAGGTCGAGAACGTCAGCGCAGCTGGCCGCGGGCGGATTCGATCTGGTCCGCTTGCGGAAGAGAGCGGCGCGACGGCTTGATGGTCGAGGCCTGCGCGTCCATGTAGCAGGGCTTGTACATGGCCTGGAGCTGCTTGCCCCTCAGGAACAGCATCTGCGGGGTGAGGCCGCCGCGCTGGCTGATCCAGCGCTTCACCTGCGAGGGGTACATCGCATAGAGCATCTGGGTCGCCTCGGGATTGGTGACGGCGCGCCCATTGCGGCCGAAATCCCAGGCGGCGTGGAAGCCGAGCGTCGCGCTCGAGGTCACGCAGATGCGGTCATGCGGGATGGCCCCGAGGACGATGGTACAGGCGGAAGCGCACAGGCCGTCGATGATGACGGTCTCGCCTGATTGACGCAGATCCTGGTACTTGTCGACGTAGGTTCCAATCCGGCCACCGCGGTCATCCGCGATCCGAACCACCGCGTGAGAAGCCCCCATGCCAGCGATCAGCAGAACCGCCGCAAGCAACCCCGTCAGAAACTTCATTGGCCCCCGCCCCAGTCGAATTCGAATCTGCGTGTCAGGTGGTGATGCACGGCTAGCGTCCGTCGTAACCGAGGTTTTGTCTAGGCAGGCCGGCTGGCTCAAAACAAATTCAAATCCAGTGTTGCGTCCGCGCTGCACTCGGAGGCTCTCTATCCCAAAGTGGAACAAGTTAACGAGGTCTTACGCGCGGCACCCTTGATCTCAGGTACAACCGCCGGCTTCAATCCGGGCAATTACAGGGGGGGAACTATGGAGGGGGACATGCATGGCTGAGGAAACAGACGTCATCATCGTCGGGGCGGGACTGTCGGGCCTCGTGGCCGCCACCGAGATTGCCGACGCGGGCAAGCGCGTCATCGTGGTCGACCAGGAAGGCGAGCAGTCGATTGGCGGCCAGGCGTTCTGGTCGTTCGGCGGCCTGTTCCTGGTCGATTCGCCGGAGCAGCGCCGGCTCGGCATCAAGGATAGCTTCGACCTCGCCATGCAGGACTGGATCGGCGCTGCCGGCTTCGACCGCGACGACGATTTCTGGCCGCGGCAATGGGCCGAGGCCTATGTCGCCTTCGCGGCCGGCGAGAAGCGCGCCTGGTTGCGGGCGATGGGCCATCGCTTCTTTCCCGTGGTGGGCTGGGCCGAGCGCGGCGGTTACGACGCGATGGGGCACGGCAATTCGGTACCGCGCTTTCACGTCACCTGGGGCACCGGGCCCGGCATCGTCGAGCTGTTCGAGCGCCGCGCGCGCGAGGCGATGAAGAGCGGCCGGCTGAGCTTCAGGTTCCGCCACCGCGTCGACGCGCTCTCGATCAGCAACGGCACGGTGGACGGCGTCAGCGGCGCCGTCCTCGCCCCCGACGCTGTCGAGCGCGGCAAGAGCTCATCGCGCAATGTGGTCGGCGAGTTCGCGCTGAAGGCGCAGGCCGTGATCGTGGCCTCCGGCGGCATCGGCGGCAATCACGAGCTGGTCCGGCAGAACTGGCCGAAGCGGCTCGGCGATCCCCCGAAATTCATGATCTCCGGCGTGCCCGAACATGTCGACGGCCGCATGATCGGCATCACAGAAAAGACCGGCGCGCGGCTGATCAACCGCGACCGCATGTGGCATTATGTCGAGGGCATCCAGAACTGGAATCCCATCTGGCCGCGCCACGGCATCCGCATCCTGCCCGGGCCCTCCTCGATGTGGTTCGACGCCACCGGCACGCGGCTGCCGGCGCCGCTCTTCCCCGGCTCCGACACGCTCGGCCAGCTCGAATACATCATGTCGACTGGCTATGATTATTCCTGGTTCATCCTGACCCAGAGCATCATCAAGAAGGAGTTCGCGCTGTCGGGCTCGGAGCAGAATCCCGACCTCACGGGAAAGAGCTGGCGCATGACCTTGCGCCGCGCCACCAACAAGGGCGCGCCGGCGCCGGTGGAGGCGTTCAAGCGCCATGGTGTCGACTTCATCGTGCGCGACAAGCTCGAGGATCTCGTTGCGGAGATGAACAAGCTCGCCGGCAGCGACCTCCTCAGGCTCGACCATATCAGGACGCAGATCGAGGCGCGCGACCGCGAGATCGCCAATCCCTACGTCAAGGACGCGCAGGTGATGAACATCCACAATGCGCGCCGCTATATCGGCGACAGGCTGATCCGCACCGCCTCCCCGCACCGGATCCTGGATCCCGCGCAGGGACCGCTGATCGCGGTCAAGCTCAACATCCTCACCCGCAAGACGTTGGGCGGCTTCGAGACCGACCTCGACTCCCGCGTGTTCGGCGGCGAGGGCAGCGTCATTCCCGGCCTCTATGCGGTCGGCGAAGCCGCCGGCTTTGGGGGCGGCGGCGTGCACGGCTATCGCTCGCTCGAAGGCACCTTCCTCGGCGGCTGCCTGTTCTCGGGCCGCAATGCGGGCCGGTCGGCAGTAAAGGCGGTAGGCTGAACCGCCCCTGCGTTGCCCCCGCGCATGCGTGCCGGGCAACGCATGCGTGCCGGGGGTGGCAGAGCGCGGGGTGCTGGGCTAGACAGGGCCGCCATTCCAGTGAGGAGATCCCCAATGAGCATCCAGCGTTTCGAAACCGGCCCACGCATGAGCCAGGTCGTCGTGCACGGCAACACCGTCTATCTCGCCGGTGTCGTCGCCAACAAGGCCGCCGGCGAAAGCGTTACGAAGCAGACCCAGGACATCCTGGCGACCATCGACGGTCATCTCGCCAAGGCCGGCACCGACAAGTCGAAGCTGCTGTCGGCCACGATCTACATCACCGACATGAAGACCTTCGGCGAGATGAATGCGGTGTGGGACGCCTGGGTGTCGCCCGGCAACACCCCGGCCCGCGCCACGGTCGAAGCCAAGCTGGCGGCGCCGCAATACACCGTCGAGATCATGGTGACTGCCGCGAAGTAACTTTCGCGAAAACTTCACGCGCGTTGATGACCTTCGAGGTAATCGATCAACGCGCGTAAACCTTCGATGATGACGGTCAGCCGAACACGGCTTCATCGAAGGAGAGCATCATGACCGATCCCACCACCATCGCCCGCCGCTACATCGAGCTCTGGAACGAGCGCACGGCCGGCCGGCGCCGCGAGCTGCTCGGCGAACACTGGACGAATGATGCGAGCTACGTCGATCCCTTGATGAAGGGCGACGGCCGCGACGGCATCGAGGCCTTGATCGCCGGCGTGCAGCAGCGCTTTCCCGATTTCAAATTCCAGCTGATCGGCGAGCCCAACGGCTTTGGCGACCACATTCGTTTTTCCTGGGGCCTCGGTCCCGACGGCGCGGACAGCCCGATCAAGGGCACTGATTTTGCGGTGCTGAAAGACGGCCGCATCAGCAGCGTCACCGGATTTCTCGATGAGGTGCCGGCCGGGGCGTGAGAGGGCGCCGCTGCGGCCATCCTTCGAGACGCCCGCCGTTGGCGGGCCCTCAGGATGAGGGCGGAATGCGTGGCAGCAGCCTCAACGGGCGCACTGCTGCTTAGCCTCACCCTGAGGAGACCGCGAAGCGGTCGTCTCGAAGGGCGAGGCGCGCGCTCGAAGCGCGTAAAATGCCTAAGCGATAGCTGTCCTCGTGCAGGCGGGAGACGCCACCCCTCGACGAAGCCATCCCTACGGCTTACCTGTCATGTTGTGCCGCCCCGTATCCTCCAGACATCGGCCGAGCCCGCCGCGCTGCTGCCAAGCCGCTTCCAGCAATGGTTCGCAGGCCGCGGCTGGTCGCCGCGTGCGCATCAATTGGCGCTGCTAGAGAAGGCGCGCGAGGACCGCTCGGCCCTGCTGATCGCGCCGACCGGTGCCGGCAAGACGCTGGCGGGATTCCTGCCGACGCTGGTGGAACTGTCGATTCAGCCCATCGATCGCGAGGCAAGTCCGAAGAAAAGCCTCGTCTCCACCGGCCGCAGCGTGCAACGTTCCGGCGGCCTGCACACGCTCTACATCTCGCCGCTGAAAGCGCTCGCCGTCGATATCGCACGCAATCTGGAGCGGCCGATCGCCGAGATGGCGCTGCCGATCAAGGTCGAGACCCGCACCGGCGACACGCCGGTGTCGCGGCGGCAGCGGCAGCGGCGCTATCCGCCGGACGTGTTGCTGACGACGCCGGAGCAGCTTGCGCTGCTGCTGTCCTCCGACGACGCGCCGTTCCTGTTCTCGTCCCTGAAGCGCATCGTGCTCGACGAATTGCATGCGCTGGTGACGTCCAAGCGCGGCGATCTGCTCGCGCTCGGCCTCGCGCGGCTGTGGCGGCTGGCGCCGCAGCTGCGCGCGATCGGCCTGTCGGCAACCGTGGCCGAGCCGGAGCAGCTCGCACGCTTCCTGGTGCCGCAGCCGGGCGGCGAGGAGCGAGCCGCCGACATTGTCGTCGCCGGCGGTGCCGCGCCGCCCGAGGTCGAGATGCTCGACACGCGCGAGCGCCTGCCCTGGGCCGGCCACAGCGCGCGCCACGCGCTCCCCGAGATCTACGAGCTGATCAAGGCGAACAAGACCACGCTGGTCTTCGTCAACACCCGCAGTCAGGCCGAGATGCTGTTCCAGAATCTCTGGAGCATGAACGACGACGGCCTTGCGATAGCGCTGCATCACGGCTCGCTCGACGTTGCCCAGCGCCGCAAGGTCGAGGACGCGATGTCGGCAGGAAAGCTGCGCGGCGTCGTCTGCACCTCCTCGCTCGACCTCGGCGTCGACTGGGGCGACGTTGATCTCGTCGTCAATATCGGCGCGCCCAAAGGCTCCTCGCGCCTGATGCAGCGGATCGGCCGCGCCAACCACCGCCTCGACGAGGCGTCGCGCGCGGTGCTGGTGCCGGCCAATCGGTTCGAGGTGCTCGAGTGCCGCGTCGCGATCGACGCCATTGCCGAGAACGCGCAGGACACGCCGCCCTTGCGCACCGGGGCGCTGGACGTGCTGGCCCAGCATGTGCTCGGCTGTGCCTGCGGCGAGCCGTTCCTTTCCGACGAGCTTTATGCCGAGGTTCGTACCGCCGCGCCCTACGCCGAGCTGTCGCGGCAGGATTTCGACGACGTCGTCGATTTCGTCGCCTCCGGCGGCTACGCCCTGAAGACCTACGAGCGCTTCGCCCGCATCAAGCAGGACAAGGAGGGGCGCTGGCGCGTCGCCAATCCCAAGGTGCGGCAGAGCTACCGCATGAACGTCGGCACCATCGTCGAGGACGACATGCTGAAGGTGCGGCTGGTGCGCTCGCGCGGCGGCAGGAGCGGATCGACCGGCGTGATCGCCCGCGGCGGCCGGCTGCTCGGCGAGATCGAGGAGGCCTTCATCGAGGGCCTCAGCCCCGGCGACACCTTCGTGTTCTCGGGCGAGGTGGTGCGCTATGAGACCCTGGTCGAGGACCAGGTCTACGTCTCGCGCGCGCATGACAAGGATCCGAAGGTGCCATCTTATATGGGCGGCAAGTTTCCGCTCTCGACCTATCTTGCCGAACGCGTGCGCCGCCTGCTCGACGACAGCCGCGCGTGGGGCGGCTTGCCGGAGCAGGTGCGCGACTGGCTGTCGCTGCAGAAGGACGCCAGCAAAGTGCCTGGGGTGCGCGAGCTGCTGGTCGAGAGCTTCCCACGCGCCAACAAGCATTATCTGGTCTGCTATCCCTTCGAAGGCCGGCTTGCGCACCAGACCCTCGGTATGCTGCTGACGCGGCGGCTGGAGCGCGCCCGCGCCCGGCCGCTCGGCTTCGTCGCCAATGAATACGCCATCGCGGTCTGGGCGCTCGGCGACATGTCCTTCATGATCCGCGACGGCCGCATCGACCTCGACGCGCTGTTCGACCCCGATATGCTCGGCGACGATCTCGAAGCCTGGCTCGCCGAATCAGCCTTGATGAAGCGCACCTTCCGCAATTGCGCGATCATCTCCGGCCTGATCGCGCGCCGCCACACCGGCGAGGAGAAGAGCCGCCGCCAAGTGCTGTTCTCGACCGATCTCGTCTATGACGTGCTGCGCAAGCACCAGGCCGATCACGTCCTGCTGCGCGCCGCGCGCGCCGATGCGGCCACCGGCCTGCTCGATCTGCGCCGCCTCAGCGACATGCTGATGCGCATCCAGGGGCGCATCACGCTCCGGGAACTCGACCGCGTCTCTCCGCTGGCGGTGCCGGTGATGCTGGAAATCGGCCGCGAGTCAGTTTATGGCGAAGCTGCAGACGAGCTCTTGGCCGAAGCCGCCGATGAGCTCGTCAAAGAGGCGATGGATAGAAGCGGGTAAGACGTGACGGCAGGCGCGCAGGTTTCGGGGGATATCGACGACATGCGCGTGTCCACAGTTGCGATCAGCGATGTGACCTTCGCTGCCGATCTCTCCGGCGCGCTGTTCTGGGAAGAGCAGCGCCTGCTGGTCGTCTCCGATCTGCATCTGGAAAAAGGCTCCAGCTTCGCCACCCGCGGCGTGCTGCTGCCGCCCTACGATACGCTGGCGACGCTGAGCCGTCTCGCTGCTGTCATCTCCCGCCATGACCCTCGCATTGTCATCGCGCTCGGCGACAGCTTTCACGACCGCACGGCGCATGAACGGTTGTCGCCGGACGATCGGGACGCCGTCGCCGCGCTGCAGACCGGCCGCGACTGGATCTGGATCTCCGGCAACCACGATCCGATGCTGCCGCCTGATCTCGGCGGCACCGTCGCCGAGGAGGTCGCGATCGGCCCGATCACCTTCCGCCACGAGCCGACCGGCGCGCACGGCGAGATCGCCGGCCATCTTCATCCCAAGGCGCGCGTCTCCGCGCGCGGCCGCTCCATGGAGCGCCGCTGCTTCGCCTCCGACGGGATGCGCGCGGTGATGCCGGCGTTCGGCGCCTATGCCGGCGGCCTCAGCATCCGCGACGCCGCATTTGCGAAGATCTTCCCGGCCAATGGCTTCGTCGCCCATCTGCTCGGCGACCGCCGAGTCCATGCCATTGCGGCCTCGCGCTGCTATTGAGCCGGCCGAAATTGGACAGCATTACATTCAGTAGTTTTCCGGAATCGCCCAAGCCTGTTGCCGGCTCTAACGTCACGCTTGCCGGGGCTGGCATTTCTGATCCCGAACAAGATTGTAACCGGCAAGGGGCCGCTGCGAGGCGGCCCCTTTCGATTCCGGCGCGCCCAGGCAGGGCAGGGGATCATTACTGACCTTAGAACAAATTAAGAACACTTTAGCAAGTCTTTGATATATCATTGTGATTCGGCGCACCGCCGGCACAATATCTAGCGTCTGTCAGACTTTGCGAGGACTAGATGTCCACCATCGCCTTCGATCAATTTGCCCTCACCCGGATCGCCGATTTCGCGCGCTCGCTGTCGCGGCTGCATCAGGCGGCGCGGCGCCAGCGCATCGACGACGACCAGTTCGACCGCGAGTTCAACGCGGTGTGCCAGTCGATCTGGGGCTACACCATCGACGACGTCAGCGACGACCTGTTCTCGGCCGAGGATCATCTGTTTCTGGACACGCTTGACGAAGCGCAGGCGCGCATCTTCGCGGCCGAGCAGGGCTACGATCTCGTCGGCGATCAGGGCATGCTGACGGATTGGTGGGGATTCTGCTGGATGATCCTGGCCGAGAAGCGCGGCCTCCTAACGCCGGACAACCGCGCCGCCGCGCGTGCGGCGATCGAGGAGAAATATCTGGCGGCGCCGAACGTGATCGGGGTGATTATCGGGAGGTGACTGTTTCGTGCCCCGGGCGCAGCGCAGCGCTCCCCCGGCGATGCGAAGCATCGTCCGGTCAGCGGTGCGCTGCTGAACCGGGGCCCATGGCTTGCGGCATTCTGGGTCCCGGCTCAGCGTCGCATCGCTTCGCGCGGCGCCGCCGTCCGGGACACGGGATCAATCCAGCCCCGCCCGCTTCGCCGGCTTCTGCGCCGTCGTCTTCGGCACCGTCACATCCGGCAGCGGCTCACGCACGATCTCCGCAGCCGGGGCGTCCGCCGACACTGTTTCCGCGCGCACCGGCGCCACTTTCATCTCGCCGAGGCGGGCGCGGACCTGGGCGGTGAGGCCGGGATAGGACGCAACCGGGGTGAAGTCCGCTGCCTGGTCGTTGCCGACGCGGATGCCGGTATAGGCGACGAGGCCGTCGGTGGTGGCGATCACGTCGCCCGCCTTCAGCGAGGAATCCAGCGCCAGATCGACCGGGGCAAGGCCGACCGGTTCGCGGCCGTTGCAGGTGCAGTCGGCGCGCAGCGCCTTACGGTAGGCGAACGCGTTCTCGCTGTCGGCGTAGCGCTCGCCGGCCTGCGAATGGGCTCCGTCGATCGAGGAGCCGAAATAGACCTTGGTCGCGCTGGCAGGACAGAACGCCTGACACATCTGCGCCGGTGAGACGAGGCCGCGCATCAGCGGAAAATATTTGCCGTCGCAGCTGCGCACGCAGAAGGCCGGACCGGAGCCGCCGGCGGCCGCCGCGCGGGTCGGCGGCACATATTGCGGCGTTCCGCCGCTCTGTTGCCCGGTGAAGGGATCGACGTAGGGGCTCGCCTGCTGCGGCACTTCGCGCTGCGGCCGCTGCTGCTGCATGCCGCCGAAGAGGAAGTCGAACAGGCCTTCGGCAGAAACCGGTGCGGGAGCCGCAAGCAGCGGCGCTGCAAGGATGGCGGCTGCAAGCATCGCGCGACGCCGCGGGCGCGCATGGGACCGGACTGTACGCAAACGCTCACTCCACCCGACGCTACTGAACCGGCCGGGACCGCAGGGGGTCTCAGCACATGATTCACCATAAGCCCGGATGGTAAATGAGCGGTTGAAGGGGAGTTGGCCTCGTGCCCGGGCGCGCAGCGCAGCGCTCCCCCGGCGATGCGAAGCATCGTCCGGTCAGCGGTGCGTTGCAGAGCCGGGGTCCGTGCCGATGGTGAGCAAGCTGGGTCCCGGTTCGGCGTCGCACCGCTACGCGCTGCGCCACGCCCGGGACACGAGAACTCTAGGCCTTCAAGAATTCCGAGGCCTTGTACAGCGAGCGGAACGGCAGGCCGGCCGCCGCGAAAGTGTCGGTGGCGCCTTCCTCGCGGTCGACCATGGTCAGCACCAGCACCACATTGGCGCCGGTCTCGCGCACGGATTCCACCGCCTTCATCGCCGAGCCGCCGGTCGTGGTGACGTCCTCGACGATCACGACGCGCTTGCCGGCAAGCGTCTCGCCCTTCGGCAGGCCCTCGATCGCGAGCTTGGCGCCGTGCTCCTTCGGCTTCTTGCGCACGAAGAACGCCGCGATCGGATGCCCCTTGATCCAGGAGATCTGCGCCAGCGCACCGGCGAGCGGCACCGCGCCCATCTCGAGGCCGCCGATGAAATCGAGATTATCGTCCTTCAGCGCCTCGTAGGTCAGTTCGGCGAGCAGGGTCGCCCCCTCCGGGTCGAGCATGGTCGGCTTGAGGTTGAAGTAGAAATCGCTCTTGCGGCCCGACGCGAGCGTCACCTCGCCGCGGCCGAATGAGCGCCGGCGGATGATTTCGAACAGGCGGGCGCGGGAGGCAGATTTCGACACGGCGGTCCCTCGAACAGCTTTTTGGAGGAGGCGCAATTTATCCGCGACGGGAGCGACATTCCAGAGGGGGCGTCCCTCGTCAACAGGGATCGGCCATCCCCCGGGGGCCGGTTGTGGGGCTGCGACCTTCTGGAGTAGTGAGAGCCCGGATCGGGCGCGACGCCTCTTGGGTAAGGACACGGAATGACCATCGAGCTGCACACCTGGAACACGCCGAACGGCCGCAAGATCTCGGTCGCGCTGGAGGAGATGGGGCTGCCCTACAAGGTGATCCCGGTGAACATCACCAAGGGCGAGCAGATGGCGCCGGAATTCCTCAAGCTGTCCCCGAACAACAAGATCCCCGCGATCGTCGACCCCGAGGGGCCCGACGGCAAGCCGGTCAGCATCTTCGAATCCGGCGCGATCCTGCTCTATCTCGGCGAAAAGACCGGCAAATTCCTGCCGAAATCGCTTCGCGAGCGGATCCCCGTCTACGAATGGCTGATGTGGCAGATGGGCGGCTTCGGTCCGATGCCGGGCCAGGTGCACCATTTCATCGCGCTCGAGAACGAGCAGGACCGCGCCTACGGCCTGAAGCGCTATATGGCCGAGACCCGCCGGCTCTACGGCGTGCTGGACCGCCGCCTCGAGGGGCGCGACTTCGTCGCCGGCGAGCTCTCGATTGCCGATTTTGCCATCCTGGGCTGGGCCTGGCGCCACCCTCGCCACAAGGTTGATCTGGCCGACTTCCCCAACGTCAAGCGCTGGTACGAGGCCCTGATGGCCCGTCCGGCGGTGAAGCGGGGCATGGAGGCGAAGCTGGATTAGTCAGCCAGCGGCCTCGTGCCCCGGACGCAGCGCAACGCATAAGCGGTGCGCTGCAGAGCCGGGGCCCATGCCTCTGCGATCTCGTTCTTGGCCTTCTTGGTCCCGGCTCTGCGCAGCAGCGCAAGAGCGCTGCAGCGCGTCCTGGACACGGAGAGCGCCTGGCGGCGTCGGCTACACCTTCTTCGCTTCCACCGCCATCCGCACCGCGAGCCCGGCCAGCACGGTGCCCATCAGCCAGCGCTGCACCAGCATCCAGCTCGGCCGGTTCGCCAGGAACAGCGCGATCGAGCCGGCCGCGAGCGCGATCATCGCATTGACGCTGACGCTGATCGCGATCTGGATCGCGCCCAGCATGATCGACTGCGTCAGCACGCTGCCGGCGGCGCGATCGATGAATTGCGGCAGCAGCGCCAGATACAGCATCGCGATCTTCGGATTGAGCAGGTTGGTGACGAAGCCCATCGCGAACAATCTGCGCGGGCTGTCGATCGCGAGCTTCCGGACCTGGAACGGCGATCGCCCGCCCGGTCTCACCGCCTGCCAGGCGAGCCAGAGCAGATAACCCGCACCGGCAAAGCGCAGCGCGTCATAGGCAAAGGGAATGGCGAGCAGCAGCGCGGTGATGCCGAACGCGGCGCACAGCATGTAGAACACGAAGCCGAGCGCGACGCCGCCGAGCGAGACGATGCCGGCCGCGGGCCCCTGCGTGATCGAGCGCGAGATCAGGTAGATCATGTTCGGTCCCGGCGTCAGCACGAGACCGAGGCTGACGAGGGCAAAGCCGAGCAGGGCGGAGGTGTGGGGCATGGCGGGGCCGGTGCGGGAGACGCACTGGTTCTAATATGCGAGGGCGTGCCCGGCCATCGCGCAATTGCACGGAGGACAATTGATCTCTCGTGTCCCGGGCGCGGCGCAGCGTTCCCGGCGATGCGAAGCATCGTCCGGTACGGTGCGCCGCAGAGCCGGGACCCAGTGGTACGACATGGACCCCGGCTCAGCAGCGCATCACGCCGCGAAGGGCGGCGCGCTGCGCAGCATCCGGGGAACGCAGCCTCAATGCGCCTCGTCCCAATTGCTCGCCGCGCGCGCATCCACGTGCAGCGGCACCGAGAGCAGCACCGCCGGGAACGGCGCGTCCTGCATCACGTGCTGCACGACCGGCAGCGTCGCCTCGACCTCGGCGTCGGGCACCTCGAAGATCAACTCGTCATGCACCTGCAAGAGCATCTGTGCCGACAGCTTCTTCGCGGCGAGCGCGTCCTCGACCCGCGTCATGGCGCGGCGGATGATGTCGGCGGCGGTGCCCTGGAGCCGCGCGTTGATCGCAGCGCGCTCGTTGAAGGCGCGCACCGAGGCGTTGGAGGCCTTGATGTCGGGGTAATGGCATTTGCGGCCGAACAGCGTGGTGACGTAGCCGTGGCTGCGGCAGAAGTCGCGTGTCTCGTCCATGTAGGCGCGGATGCCGGGGAAGCGCTCGAAATATTTCTTGATGTAGGCCGACGCTTCCTCGCGCGCGATGCCGAGCTGGTTGGCGAGGCCGAACGCCGAGATGCCGTAGATGATGCCGAAATTGATCGCCTTGGCGCGGCGGCGGATTTCGCTCGGCATGCCCTTGATCGGCACGCCGAACATCTCCGACGCCGTCATGGCGTGAATGTCGAGGCCGTCGCGGAACGCCTGCTTCAGCACGGGAATGTCGGCGATCTCGGCGAGCAGCCGCAGCTCGATCTGCGAATAGTCGGCGGAAACCAGCTTGTGTCCGGGCGTCGCGATGAAGGCGCGGCGGATCTTGCGGCCGTCCTCGGTGCGAACAGGGATGTTCTGCAGGTTCGGCTCGTTCGAGGACAGCCGGCCCGTCGTGGTCGCGGCCAGCGCGTAGGTCGTGTGCACGCGATGGGTCTGCGGATTGACATAGGTCGGCAGCGCGTCGGTGTAGGTCGATTTCAGTTTCGAGACCTGGCGCCATTCCAGAATCTTCTTCGGGAAGTCGTGGCCCTGCTCGGCGAGCTCGTCCAGCACTTGCGCGGTGGTCGACCACGCGCCGGTCTTGGTCTTGGTGCCGCCGGGTAGCCCCATCTTGCCGAACAGGATGTCGCCGATCTGCTTGGGGCTGCCGACATTGACCGGCTCGCCCGCGATCTCCTGGATCTCGGCCTCGACGCGCGCGGCGGTCTGGGCAAAGTCGCCGGACAGCCGCGACAGCACCTGGCGGTCGATCGAGATGCCGCGCCGCTCCATGCGCGCGAGCACCGAGACTAGCGGGCGCTCCAGCGTCTCGTAGACGGTGGTCATGTGCTCGGCGACGAGGCGCGGCTTCAGCACGCGCCAGAGCCGCAAGGCGACGTCGGCGCCTTCGGCCGACAGCGCGGCGGCCTTGTCGATCGGCACCTGATCGAAGGTGATCTTGCCCTTGCCGCTGCCGAGCAGCTCGCTCTCCTTCATCATGGCATGACCGAACCAGCGCTCGGACAGCGATTCCAGCGCTTGCGAGCCGCGGCCGGCATCGAGCACGTAGGAGATCAGGAGCGCATCGTCGATGTTGCGCAGGGTGATGCCGTGCTGCGCCAGCATCACGGCACTGAATTTGACGTCGAAGCCGATCTTGAGGATGCCTGCCGATTCCAGCACCGGCCGCAGCGCCTCGATCGCATCCGCATGCTTGACCTGGTCGGGCGCAAGGCCCGCGTCGAACAGGCCGGCGCCGCCGCCGGACTGCTTGTGCGCCAGCGGCACGTAGCAGGCATCGTTCGGCGCCAGCGCCAGCGCGATGCCGCAGAGATCGGCCTGCATCGGATCGATGGAGTTGGCCTTGATCTCGATCGCGACATGGCCGGCATTGTGGACGCGGGCGATGAAGGCGTTCAGCTCTTTGAGCGTCTTGATCGCCTGGTACTTGCTGCGATCGACCGGGAGCTTGCGCAGCGCCTCCTCGCGCGCCGCGGCGAGCGAGATCGGCGCGCCCTTCGGGCTCGCAGCCTTGTCCTCCTTGCTTGCCGACTTGTTGGGACGGCTCGGAGCGGCTTGCGCCGGTGTGCCGGTCCCCGGTGCGGCCACGACGTCCGAGGACGGCAGCGGCGTGAACACGCTGGCGCCGCTCGAATAGCCGGGGTCGGCATCGACATTGGCGGGATCGATCTGCGCATATTCGGCGACGCGCCGCGTCAGCGTGGTGAACTCCATCGCCTTGAGGAAGGCGATCAGCTTGCGCGCGTCCGGCTCGTGGACGGCGAGATCGTCGAGCGGCACCTCGAGCTCGACCTTGTCGTCGAGCAGCACGAGCTGCCGAGAGATGCGGGCCTTCTCCGCATTCTCGAGCAGCGCCTCGCGGCGCTTGGGCTGCTTGATCTCGCCGGCACGGAACAGCAATTGGTCGAGATCGCCATATTCGGTGATCAGCTGCGCCGCGGTCTTGACGCCGATGCCGGGCACGCCGGGCACGTTGTCGGTGGAATCGCCGGCCAGCGCCTGCACCTCCACCACCTTGTTCGGGGGCACGCCGAATTTCTCGATCACCTCGGGGATGCCGATGCGGCGGTCCTTCATGGTGTCGTACATGGTGACGCAATCGGTCACCAGCTGCATCAGGTCCTTGTCGGAGGAGACGATGGTGGCGCTGGCGCCGCGCTCGCAGGCCTGCCGCACATAGGTCGCGATGAGATCGTCGGCCTCGAAGCCGGCCTGTTCCAGGCAGGGCAGGTCGAAGGCGCGCACCGCCTCGCGGATCAGCGCGAATTGCGGGATCAGGTCGTCGGGCGCCGGCGGCCGGTGCGCCTTGTATTCGGGATAGATCTTGTTGCGGAACGTGATCTCCGACTTGTCGAAGATGATCGCCAGATGCGTCGGCCGGTTGTCCTCGGGCATCTCGCGGAGCAGCTTCCACAGCATGTTGCAGAAGCCGAGCACGGCGTTGACCTGCAGCCCGTCGGACTTGCGGTTCAACGGCGGCAGCGCGTGGTAGGCGCGGAAGATGTAGGAGGAACCGTCGACCAGGAACACGTGGTCGCCCTTGCCCGCGGCCTTGGCCGCAACCGGCTTGGCAGCAGCTGGCGCAGCGGGCTTGGTCTCGGCGGCGGCCTTGGAGGTGACCTTGGTGTCGGCTTTGGCGGTGGTCTTCGGCGATGTCTTGGGCATGGCCGCAATGTATGAATTTTTGCGGGCTTTGACAGCCTTGAGGGGGGGATTTTTGGCTCGGTGCGGCCACTATCCCCACTGTCATTCCCCGCGAAAGCGGGGAATCCAGTACGCCGCGGCGCATCGGTCAATAATTGCTATCTCTGGAATACTGGGTCGCCCGGTCGAGCCGGGCGACGACAGCGGGATCGCAGCTACTCCGCCGCCTGCAACACCGGCGCCTTCTTCGGTGCGATCCAGAACGCAGCCGGTCGCTCGAACAGGAAGCGCGCGTTGAAGCGCAGCGCAACCTGCCAGATCGCGAGCGCACCGAGCACGCCGGCGACGGTGACGACCAGCGACACCGTGCCGATGTCGGGGATGATGCCGGTGCGCAGCAGCAGCGTCCGGGTCGCCGCCATCGGCAGGAAGAAGGCGAGATAGATCACGATCGAATGCTCGCCGCAGAAGCGCAGGACGTTCATCCATTGCGCGCGTGCGAGCAGCGTGCCCGTCGTGATGATGGCGCAAGCGCCGGCAAAGCCGAGCACCAGCGAGACCAGTTTCCGTTCGCTGGCCCCCGACACGACGAGGCCGGCATTGGCAAGCGCCCAGGTCGCGAGCGCCAGGAGCGCGAGCGCCGGATGCTTCCGCGCGCGATCCGAGAGCGCGAACACGTAAGGCGCGAACAGATAACCCGAATAGAAATAGACGAAGCGGGCGCAGAACTCGTCGATGACGGTCCAGCCTGTCGTGATGCGGGCCGTCTCGAGCGCGGCGGCGACGAGCCAGATCGCCAGCGGCGGGAGCTTGTGTGTCAGTTTTGTGACGACGAAGAAGATCGGCAGCAGATAGATGAACCACAGCGTGCCGAACGGCTCGACGAAGGATTCGAGATACAAGAGGCCAACGTGGTGCCAGCCCGTCTCCGCCGCGAAACCGGGCGCCTTGAAGCCGAACTGGATCGTCACCCAGACGACATAGAAATAGGCGAAATGCACCACCTTGCGGTCGAGATAGGTCCGCCAGTCCCGGTCGATCACGAGCGCCAGGAACAGGCCCGAGATCAGGAAGAAATCCGGCATCCGGAACGGTTTTGCGAACGCTACGAGCACGTGCATGAAGCCGGTCTCGCCGGCGGCGAGCTCGACCCCCAGCACCGAATGCATCATCACGACCATGATGATGCAGATGCCCTTGGCGTAGTCGACCCAGTCGACACGTGCGGCAGCCGTGGCCGCAACGCCTCCACTGCCTGCGATTGTGCCTGATGGTGCCATGGTGTCTCTTTTCGAGGCGTGTTCCGCCCCGTCCTGTTCGGGGGTGGGTCAGTGTGGGGCCGCTACGGTTTCCCACTTCTTTACCGATTCACTTCCCGTGCCGCTTTTTTCGCTGCGGACTGTTCCTTCCCTGCGAGAAAATGCTAAACCGCCCCGCGCCGGGGTTACATTTTCGTTAACCAATCTAAAAACAGGGATTTTCATGCGTATCGCGATGATCGGCACGGGCTATGTGGGACTGGTGTCCGGCGCCTGCTTTGCCGATTTCGGTCACGACGTCACCTGCGTCGACAGGGACGAGAAGAAGATCGCGGCGCTCCACCGCGGCGAGATCCCGATCTACGAGCCCGGCCTCGACGAGCTGGTTGCGACCAACGTCAAGGCCAAGCGGCTCGACTTCACCACCGACCTGAAGCAGCCGGTCGCAGACGCCGATGCCGTGTTCATCGCGGTCGGCACGCCCTCGCGCCGTGGCGATGGCCACGCCGATCTGTCCTACGTCTACGCCGCCGCGAAAGAGATCGCGCAGTCGCTTTCCGGCTTCACCGTCGTGGTGACGAAGTCGACCGTTCCGGTCGGCACCGGCGACGAGGTCGAGCGCATCATTCGCGAGACCAATCCGAACGCCGACGTCGTGGTCGCCTCCAACCCCGAGTTCCTGCGCGAGGGCGCCGCGATCCGCGACTTCAAGTTTCCTGACCGTATCGTGGTCGGCACCTCCGACGAGCGCGGCCGCAAGGTGATGGGCGATATCTATCGCCCGCTGTCGCTGAACCAGGCACCGCTGATGTTCACGGCGCGCCGCACCGCCGAGATGATCAAATACGCCGCCAACGCGTTCCTGGCGACCAAGATCACCTTCATCAACGAGATCGCCGATCTCTCCGAGAAGGCCGGCGCCAACGTGCAGGAGGTCGCGCGCGGCATCGGCCTCGACAACCGTATCGGCACCAAGTTCCTGCATGCCGGTCCCGGCTTCGGCGGTTCCTGCTTCCCCAAGGACACCAAGGCGCTGATCAAGATCGCGCAGGATTATGACGTGTCCTTGCGCATCGTCGAATCCGTGCTGGCGGTGAACGAAAACCGCAAGCGCGCGATGGCACGCAAGGTGAGCCAGGCGCTCGGCGGCAATCTGCGCGGCAAGACCGTCGCCGTGCTCGGCCTCACCTTCAAGCCCGACACCGACGACATGCGCGATGCGCCGTCGATCCCGCTGGTCACCGGCCTGATCGACATGGGCGCGAAGGTCAAGGCGTTCGATCCCGTCGGCATGGAGCAGGCCAAGGGCGAGCTGCCGGACATCACCTATTGCGAGGACGCCTATTCCTGCGCGCAAGGGGCCGATGCGCTCGTCATCGTCACCGAATGGGTCCAGTTCCGCGCGCTCGATCTCGACCGGCTGAAGAGCGTGATGGCGCAGCCCGTCGTCGTCGACCTCCGCAACATCTACCGGCCCGAGGACATGGAAGCCGCCGGCTTCGTCTATGAGAGCGTCGGCCGCCCGCCGGTGCAGGGCTGATCACAATACATTCTCTTTGAACGAAGCCGTCATGGCCGGGCTTGTCCCGGCCATCCACGTCTTGTTCACTGCCAGATGAAAGAACGTGGATGCCCGGCACTTTTGTGCGAAGACGCGCTTCGCGCTTTTGCCCGGGCATGACGACGGGATGATGCCTTGCCCCGCAGTTTTGACACGCCCCTGCCGATCGATGCCGTGCTCGACGAGCTCTCCCGCACGCTGGAGGCTAACAATGCCGCCGTGCTGGTGGCGCCGCCCGGGGCCGGCAAGACCACGCGCGTGCCGCTGGCCTTGCTCGATGCGCCCTGGGCCAGGGGCAAGAAGATCATCGTGCTGGAGCCGCGCCGTATCGCGGCGCGCGCCAGCGCCGACCGCATGGCCAAGTCGCTGGGCGAGCGCGCCGGGGAGACGGTTGGCTACCGCGTCCGCTTCGGCTCGAAGATCTCGCGCGCCACGCGCATCGAGGTGGTGACCGAAGGCATCTTCACCCGCCAGATCCTCGACGACCCTGAATTGTCCGGCGTCGCCGCCATCCTGTTCGACGAATTCCATGAGCGTTCGCTCGACGCCGACATGGGCCTCGCGCTGGCGCGCGATGCGCAAACCGGTCTGCGCGAAGACTTGCGCATCCTCGTGATGTCGGCAACGCTCGACGGTGCGCGCGTGGCCAAGCTTCTGGGCGATGCGCCCATCGTCGAGAGCGAGGGCCGCGCCTTTCCGGTCGAGACGCGCTATCTCGGCCGCAAGGCGGATGCGCCGATCGAGCGGCAAATGGCGGACGCGATCGCATCCGCGCTGCGCGCCGACAGCGGCTCGGTGCTGGCTTTCCTGCCGGGCGCCGCCGAAATCCGCCGCACCCAGAATTTCCTCGGCGAGCGCGTGCAGGACGCCTCGATCGAGATCGTGCCGCTGTTCGGCGCGCTCGACGCCGCCGTGCAGGATCGTGCCATCGCGCCGGCGCCCAAGGGCACGCGCAAGGTGGTGCTGGCGACCTCGATCGCGGAGACCTCGCTGACGATCGAGGGCGTGCGCATCGTGGTCGATTCCGGGCTCGCCCGCGTGCCGCGCTACGAGCCTGACATCGGCCTGACGCGGCTCGAGACCGTGCGCGCCTCGCGCGCGGCGGTGGACCAGCGCCGCGGTCGCGCCGGCCGTACCGAGCCCGGTGTCTGCTACCGGCTCTGGGACGAGCCGCAGACGGCTTCGCTTGCGCCCTACACCCAGCCGGAAATCCTCAGCGCGGATCTGTCCTCGCTGGTGCTCGATCTCGCGCAATGGGGCGTCAGCAACCCTGCCGCGCTGTCGTTTCTCGATCCGCCGCCGGGGCCGGCGTGGAAAGAAGCGAAGAGCCTGCTAACCGAGCTCAACGCGCTCGATGACGATGGCCGCATCACCGCGGAGGGAAAAAGCCTGCGCGCGCTGGCGCTGCCGCCGCGGCTGGCGCGGATGATCGTGGATTCGCACCGTGCGGGCGAAGGCGAGGCCGCCGCCGAGATCGCGGCCATCATCACCGAGCGCGGCCTTGGCGGCGACAGCGTCGATCTCGAGCATCGCCGCGACCAGTTCCGCCGCGATCGCTCGCCGCGCGCGTCAAGCGCGCGCGACCTCGCGCGGCGCTGGGCCTCGCAGGTGGCGGCTTCCGAGAAGGCCGGGCCGCCGGAGGAGCTCTCGACCGGTTTGATGCTGGCCTATGCCTTCCCGGACCGCGTTGCGCGCAACCGGGGCAATGGCAGCTTCGTGCTGGCGAACGGCCGCGGCGCGTCCGTCGAGCAGACCTCCTCGCTCGCGCGCGCGCCCTATATCGCGATCGGCGAGATGACGGGCACGGCGGCGAGCGGGCGGATCCTGCTGGCCGCGCAGATCACCGAGGGCGAGATCGAGCGGCATTTTGCCGAGCACATCGAGACCGCCGACGAGATCTCGTTCGACCGCGGCGCGATGGCGCTGCGGGCGCGGCGCAAGCGCGTGCTGCACGCGATCACGCTGTCGGAAGCGACCCTTGCCGTATCACCATCCGAGGACACCGCCCGCATTCTTGCCGATGGGTTGATCGCCGCGGGGCTCGACCGGCTGCCGTGGTCGAAAGCCGCCAAGCAGTGGCGCGACCGTGTCATGTTCCTGCGCAAGGCCGAGGGCGACAGTTGGCCGGATCTGTCCGACGCCGGGCTGATCGCCCGGCGCGACGACTGGCTGGTGCCGGCGCTCTACGACAAGATCGCGCTCAAGGACATTTCGCCGGGCGACCTCTCGGACGCGCTGATGGCGCTGCTGCCCTGGGAGATGCGGGCGCGGCTCGACCGCGAGGCGCCGACGCATTTCGAGGCGCCTACCGGGAGCGTGCTCGCGATCGACTACGAAGCCGAGCAGGGGCCGACCATCGCGGTGCGGCTGCAGGAATTGTTCGGCCTCAACACCCATCCCTCGATCGCGGCCGGCAAGGTGCCGCTGGTGCTGGAGCTGCTGTCGCCGGCACAGCGCCCGGTGCAGGTGACGCGTGATCTCCCAGGCTTCTGGCGCGGCAGCTACAGCGCGGTGCGCTCCGACCTGCGCGGCCGCTACCCGCGCCACCCCTGGCCCGACGACCCGGCCAATGCACTGCCGACCCGGCGGGCGAAGCCGCGCGGGACGTGATGTGGTCGACCCTCATGGTGAGGAGCGCGGAACGCGCGTCTCGAACCATGCAGGCCCGGATCTCGCGTGCGGCCATCCTTCGAGACGCCGCTTCGCGGCTCCTCAGGATGAGGACCTGGGGTCGCCGTGACACCATCGCATTAACCGTCCGCTCATCCTTTTCGTCAAAATAGCGGCGCTCCAACGGCGGCTCCGCTCGCGGTCGGGCGTGCTGCGTGGTGAAATCGGGCTTTCGGCTCGGAAGTGGTGTGATGCGTAACATTATGATCATCGCGGCCGTCATGATCGGCCTCGGCACCTTCATGGCGCAGATGGCGGACAAGATGAGCTCGGCTTCCGCCACCTCAGCGCCGCGCACGACGGTCGCGGTTGCGTCGACCGCGCCGACCGGCGGCCGCAGCCTCGCCATTTCCCGCGACGGCCGCGGTCATTTCCAGACCGAGGGCCGGATCGACGGCCAGCGCATCGGCTTCATGATCGATACCGGCGCATCCGTGGTCGCGCTCAATGAGACCTCGGCGGCACGCTTTGGCCTGCGTCCCTCGCGCAGCGAGTACAACGCCACCGTCTCTACCGCCAACGGCACCATCAAGGCCGCCCGCGCCCGCATCGCCATGCTCGACGTCGGCGGTCTCATCGTGCGCGACGTCGACGCCATGGTGCTGCCCGACGCGGCGCTGTCGGAGAACCTGCTCGGCCTCTCCTTCCTGTCCCGCCTGAAGCGGTTCGAATATGCCAACGGCCAGATGGTGCTGGAGCAATAGGCAGAGCTGTTGCAATCAGCCGCAGTTCATTTCAAAGACATTTCTTTGTCTCGACCGCCCCGGCGGTAACGTTTCTTCGTTACCAAACTGCCGCAATTATCGGCCATAAGCCTGCATTCCCGCCTTCCGCTGTGGCCTGGCATTCGCTAAGGCTGCCTCATTCCCTGCCCATTCACGAGACCGTCTCAATGTTCCCGAAGCCGAAATCCGTATTGTTGCCCAACACCTACGCCTTCGAATCCGAGCCGATGGTGAAGCCGACGGGGTTTCGCGAATACGATGCGCGCTGGTTGTTTCAGAAGGAGATCAACCTGATGGGTGTGCAGGCGCTCGGCATGGGGCTGGGCGCGCTGATCGCCGAGCTCGGCGTCAAGCAGGAGATCGTCACCGGCCACGATTTCCGCGGCTATTCGGCCTCGATCAAATATGCGCTGATCTCCGGCCTGATGGCGGCGGGCTGCAAGGTGCACGACATCGGTCTTGCGGTGACGCCGATGGCCTATTTCGCGCAGTTCGATCTCGACGTGCCCGCTGTCGCCATGGTCACGGCCTCGCACAACGATAACGGCTGGACCGGCGTGAAGATGGGCGCCAACCGTCCGCTCACCTTCGGTCCCAACGAGATGACGCGGCTGAAGGAGATCGTGCTCAATGCCGAATTCAAGAACAAGGCGGGTGGCTCCTACCAATTCCACGAGAACTACCCGGCGCGCTATATCGCCGATCTCACCTCTCGTCCGAAGCTGACGCGCAGGCTGAAGGTGGTCGCGGCCTGCGGCAACGGCACCGCCGGCGCCTTCGCGCCGCAGGTGCTGGAGGCGATCGGCTGCGAGGTGATCCCGCTCGACACCGAGCTCGATCACACCTTCCCGAAATACAATCCGAATCCGGAAGACATGGAAATGCTGCACGCGATCCGCGATGCGGTGCTGCACCACAAGGCCGACGTCGGCCTCGGCTTCGACGGCGACGGCGACCGCTGCGGCGTCGTCGACAATACCGGTGAGGAGATCTTCGCCGACAAGGTCGGCGTGATGCTGGCGCGCGACATGTCGGCGATTCACAAGGACGCGCAGTTCGTCGTCGACGTGAAGTCGACCGGCCTGTTCGTCACCGATCCGGTGCTGCAGAAGCAGGGCGCAAAGGTCGCCTATTGGAAGACCGGCCATTCCTACATGAAGCGGCGCACCAACGAGACCGGCGCGCTCGCGGGCTTCGAGAAGTCCGGCCATTTCTTCTTCAACAAGCCCTATGGCCGCGGTTATGACGACGGCCTGGTCTCGGCGCTCGCGATCTGCGACATGCTCGACCGCGCGCCCGGCAAGTCGATGGCCGATTTGAAGAACGCGCTGCCGAAGACCTGGTCGTCGCCGACGATGTCGCCGCATTGCGCCGACGAGACCAAATACGGCGTGATCGACAAGGTGGTGAAGCACTTCGAGGGCCTGCAGGCCAAGGGCGCGAAGATCGGCGGCCAGTCGATCCGCGATCTCGTCACCGTCAATGGCGTGCGCGTTACGGTCGAGGACGGCAGCTGGGGCCTGGTGCGCGCCTCCTCCAACAAGCCCGAGCTCGTCGTGGTGGTGGAGAGCCCGGTCTCCGAGCAGCGCATGCACGACATGTTCGAGATGGTGAACAGCGTGCTGCGCACGCATCCCGAGGTCGGCGAGTACAACCAGAAGATTTGAGCGGAGGCTGGCGCTGCGGTGTTTGCCGCAGCCCGCCTCATGCCGTCCGCAGCGAGCCGAGGAAGCCGTCGACCTCGGCCTTGAGGCGCTCGGATTGTGATGACAGTCCGGCGGCAGCCTGGTGCATCTTCGAGGCGGCCTGGCCTGCCTGCTCGGACGCCTTGCTGACTCCGACGATATTGTTGTTCACCTCGCGCGTGCCGGTGGCAGCTTGCTGCAGGCTCCCCGCGATCTCGCGCGTCGCCAGGCCCTGCTGGTCGACCGCGGAGGAGATCTGGCCGGAGATCTGATCGATCTCCGCGATAGTTGCGCCGATCGCCTGGATCGCGTTGACCGCGTCGCTGGTTGCGCTCTGGATGCTCTGGACTTGCGCCGAGATCTCCTCGGTCGCCTTCGCGGTCTGGTTTGCCAGCGCCTTTACTTCACTCGCGACGACAGCAAAACCCTTGCCGTGTTCGCCGGCACGGGCCGCTTCGATGGTGGCATTCAGCGCCAACAGATTGGTCTGGCTGGCGATGGTCTGAATCAGCGTGACGACTTCGCCGATCTTCTGGGTGCCGCTGGCGAGGCCCTCGACCACCTCGTTGGTCCGGCGCGCTTCGCTCGCGGCCTTAGCCGCGATCTCTGCGGAGCGGGAAACTTGCTGCGTTATGCTGCTCACCGACGCAGTGAGCTCTTCGGTGGCAGCCGCCACAGTCTCGACATTTCGAGAGGCCTGGTTCGATGCCGAGGCCGCGGCGGCGGTCTGGCGCGCGGTATCCGCGCTGTTGTTGCTCATCGCCGATGACAATTGCTGCACTTCGCCGGCGGCGATCGCCACCGCCTGTACGATGCCGCCGATGCTGCGCTCGAAATTGCTGGCGAGCCGCTGCTTGGCTGCCTCACGTTCCTCCTTGGCGCGCTGCTCGATCTCGTGGCGCTCGCTGTTGGCCCGCGCTTCCGCAGCCATCGCGGTTCGAGCCTCGGCCGTCTTCACGGCCGTGGTCTCGAACAGCTCCTGGAGTTTGAGCGCGAGCGCGATCAACACGCCGGCTTCGATCAGCAGGATCACGGCATGCAGCACGACGCGCCCGAAGTCTGAGCCGCCGGGATAGATCGCCGCGGGCAGCAGAAAGTTCAGCGCGATGTGATGCAGAGCGACCGCAATTGTCGCGGCGACAATCGGTCTGTAGTCGCAATAGGCCACGATGCAGGCCAGAGCCGCGAAGAAGTACATGTGCATGTCGATCTGCCAGGGATGCCCCTCGAGCTGCCAGGTGAACGTCGACACGTCACTCATCAGCGCGACGGCGAACACGAGCCGCGTGGAGAGGCCGTTGCCCGACATGCGCCAGGACAGCGTCGCCGCGAGTGCGAAGATCGTCATGAAGATTGCGGGGAGGAGCCAGGCCTTGCCGAGCACGAGGCCGATGATCACGCTGATCGGCACGTGCAGCCAGAGCACTGCGGCAAGGACCTTGCTGGTGGTCTGGCGCAGTGATTCCAATCCATCATTCTCGACAATCATTTCGTCTTCCCCGGGGCTATCTGCCAAAGCATGCTGAAACCGCTTGCGCGTCCATCACGAACCAGGCGCCGGCCTCGTGCAGGCGGCTCAGTCCGTCATGGTCATCCGGGCGGACGACGAGAAGAGTGGGGAGGGCAGTTGCCCTGACGATCCCTGCTTGCGCCGATCCCGCGGCCTGAAACACCTGTTGCGTGCTCCACCAAGGCGGAAACGCAACTGCGACGATTGTCGCGCCCGGACGAACCTGTAAGGTGAGGATTGCAAGCGCAGTCCACCCTGCGATCAGCAACGCTGCCGAATTCGCCCAGGCAGGCCACCGCCGCGACGGAATCGCTGCTCTCCCCTCCATGCCGCAAGGCTAGGTGTGTGCCACTAATTCCCGGTTAATGCTTGCTTACCAAGATACCGAGAAGCATGCTGAGAGGCGATAAAGACGCGTTGCCAAATGCCCTTGACGTTGGATGGCAACCTAAGCCGCCACCACCGCGGGAATCGGCAATGCGGTGACGGACTTGATCTTCTCCATCGCGAAGCGCGAGGTGACGTTCTTCAGCGGCACCGCGCTGATCAGCTTCTTGTAGAACACGTCATAGGCCTGCATGTCCGCGACCACGACGCGCAGCATGTAGTCGACGTCGCCGGCCATGCGATAGAACTCCATCACCTCGGGCATGGCGCTGACGGCTTCGGCGAATTTTTTCAGCCAGGCGTCGGAATGATCGGAGCTTTCGACCGACACGAACACGGAGATGCCGAGGCCGATCTTGTTCTGGTCGACGAGGGCGACACGCTTGATGATCACGCCGTCGGCCTCCAGCCGCTGGATGCGCTTCCAGCAGGGGGTCGAGGACAGGCCGACGCGGTCGCCGATCTCGGCGACGGACAGCGAGGCATCCTCCTGGAGCACCATCAGGATCTTGCGGTCGATGGCGTCGAGGCGGCGGCTGGTCTCGGGAATCTGGACGGCAACATCGGTCATTTGAAGAACTTTGTTCCATTTCAGGGGTACATTTCCCTGATATAGAGAAAATATTTCTAGAGCAAGCCCATTATCGCGACGCCCCTCCGGGCCCCAGCATTCGGGCGCGGCGCAAAAGCTCTTCAACTTCAATACGTTGCGGGGCGGCCAGGCCGCCGCCGTGGCGGGTGCATTTCAGCGCTGCGGCAGCCGCGGCGAATCGCAGCGCCTCCCGCACGCCCTCACCCTCGGCCAAGCCTAGCGTGAAGGCGCCATGGAAGACGTCGCCGGCGCCAAGCGTATCGACCGCCTGGACCGCGAAGGCCGGCGTCTCCTCGAGCGCGGCTGCCTCGTTCAGCCAGATCGTGCCATCCGGACCGCGGGTCGCGGCGAGGAAAGCGGGCGTCAGGGCGGCCAGGCGCCTCAAGGCCCCGCCGTCGTCGGCAATGCCGGCGGTCTCCTGCACCTGCTCGCTGGCGAACAGCAGATGCGATGCCGCCGTGAGCAGGCCGTCTTGCAACGACATCACGCGGTCGACGCCGACGACGACGGGAATGCCGCGCCGGCGTGCCTCGGCGCAGAGGGAGATCGCGAACGCGGCGCAGCGGCTTTCGACCAGCAGGGCCCGGCAATCGGCGAGCAATTTCTCGGCGTCAGGCAGCTTCACGGTCCATAGACGGGGATCGCGATAGATCGTGAGCGTCCGCTCGCCCGAAGGCTCGATCATGATCGCGGAGACCGGCGTGGTCACATCGGGCATGCGCACGATGTGCGTGGTGTCGATGCCCTCCTGCGCCATCTGCGCGAGGATGAAGCTGCTCGATGTCTCGCGAACGTCACCCATCGGTCCTGCAAAGGCGACGCGGCCGCCGAGTCGCGTGATCGCGATGGCGGCATTGAGCGCATTGCCGCCGCAGATCTCGGCGAGATGCGTGGCGTTGGCCTTGCTGCCGCGCGCGGGCACGGCCGCGACCCGAAAGGTGAGGTCGCGCACGGGAATGCCGATGCAGAGGATGCGCGGCGCGGCCTTAAGTTGCGCCATCGGCGGTCAGCTCTTGTCGTGGACCCAGCGGCCGAGCAGGTGGTGGGCGATGGCGAAAGGATGCGGGCCGGCGAGTCCGTCCGGATGCGTCCGCGTCAGCATCAAGGCGGCCTCCTCGCGCGTGAACCAGCGCGCGTCCTCCAGCTCCATGCGATCGACCACGATGTCCTCGCTCACGGCCCGCGCGCTGCAACCGATCATCAGCGACGACGGATAGGGCCAGGGCTGGGTCATGTAATATTGCACGTCGGTGCAGCGAATGCCGGATTCTTCCAGGATCTCGCGGCGCACTGCGTCCTCGATGGTCTCGGCGGCCTCGACGAAGCCGGCGAGACATGAATACATGCCGGGCGGAAACTGCTTCTGGCGGCCGAGCAGGCACTTGTCGCCGGACGCCACCAGCATGATCACGACCGGGTCGGTGCGCGGAAAATGCTCGGCCTTGCAAGCCGGACAGTCGCGCTTCCAGCCGCCTTCCTTCATCGCGCTGCGCGCGCCGCAATTGGCGCAATAGCCGTGTCGCTGGTGCCAGCTCACCATCGACTTCGCCATCGCGATCGCCGAGAGCTCGCCGGGCGGGATCGCGCCCTGCATCGCCATGCCGCGCAGCTCGGTCAACGTGTAGTCCTCGCGTCCCACCAGCTTCTCGGCGGCGGCCTGCGACAGGCCCATGCCGAACATCGCGGCGTCGTCGCGAAGCCCAAGGAAGATCGTGCCGGGATTGGCGCCGCATTTCAGCGCCTCGTCGATCGAAAGCAGTGCGCGGACCTTGTCGCCCTCGCGTCTCACCAGCAGCGAGTCGCGGTAGACGACATAGGCGCGCGAGGACGGCTTCTGCTCCATCGCGAACAGCTTCTCCTCGTCGCGGCGCAGATGCGCGGCGCGGTCGAGGATGTTGGTGACGAAGGCCGGCTGCCCCAGCGGAAATGCGTCGAATGCTGACATTATCGATCTTTCAACCCAACCAGATCTTGCGGCGAAGCACACTGATGAAATTCTGAACCTCTGCGGCGTCGTGCGCCAATGGCGGCATCACGCCCCAGACCGGCCGCGGCCAGGCGGCGTCACTGGTGCGGCGCGCGATGATGTGAACGTGCAGCTGCGGCACCAGATTGCCGAGCGCCGCGATATTGAGCTTGTCGCATTTGGTAATCTCCTTCAGCGCGCGCGAGACGCGGGAGATTTCCGTCATCAGCTGCGCCTGCTGCACCTCGTCGAGGTCGATAATCTCGACCGCATCTGGCCGCCGCGGCACCAGCAGCAGCCAGGGATAATGCGCGTCCTTGATGACCAGCACCTTGGACAGCGGCAAATCGCCGATGTCGATGGTGTCCTCTTTCAAGCGGGAATGCAGCGACCAGGCGGGTTCGGGCATGAAGGCTTCTCTGGATTGATTCTTACCGTCGCAGAGACCACGCCCCCAGACAACATGCGTATGCGCCGTGGTCCTTATGCGCCGGACCGGAAGGGCGGGCCGTTCGAGGGCGGAACGGTGCGATTCGGGCCTGATAGTCCCCGAACGGCCGCCGGAACAGCCGTAGACCCCGCTTGCTTTCCGCTCCCTTTGGCCCCAAATAGGGACCGGGAGATTGGCGGTGGACGAGCCACTCGCCAACCGGGTCAGGTCCGGAAGGAAGCAGCCCTAACGAGGTCCGGATCGGGTCGCTCGTCAGTCTCCTACCTGTTTTTCGAGCGAACCAGCGCCGGCGGCAGCAGCCGCCAGCGCGCTCCTTTCCGCAAAAGCCGGCCAAGAGACATATCATTGCGGATCGACCGATGACCGACGCTGGCGCCCCTTCCAATCCCGATAGCGCCGGTGCGGCCGGCAACGCGCCTTACCGGGTGCTGGCGCGCAAATACCGTCCGTCCTCATTCGACGATCTAATCGGCCAGGAGGCCGTGGTCCGCACCGTCTCCAATGCGTTCGAGACCGGGCGGATTCCGCAGGCCTGGATCCTCACCGGCGTCCGCGGTGTCGGCAAGACCACCACCGCGCGCATCCTGGCCCGCGCACTCAACTACGAGATGCCGGATGGCTCTGTGAAGGGCCCGACCATCCACATGCCGACGCTGGGCGTGCATTGCCAGGCGATCATGGAAAGCCGGCACATGGACGTGCTGGAGATGGACGCGGCCTCGCATACCGGCGTCGACGACGTCCGCCAGATCAATGACAGCGTGCGCTATGCCCCCGCCAGCGCCCGCTACAAGGTCTACATCATCGACGAAGTCCACATGCTGTCGACGGCGGCGTTCAACGCCTTCCTGAAGACGCTGGAAGAGCCGCCAGAGCACGCCAAATTCGTGTTTGCGACGACGGAGATCCGCAAGGTTCCGGTCACCGTGCTGTCGCGCTGCCAGCGTTTCGACCTGCGCCGCGTCGACGCCGATGTGCTGATGAAGCACCTCGCCAACATCGCCGCGAAGGAAAACGTCGAGATCGAGCCGGAGGCGCTCGGCATCATCGCCCGCGCCGCCGAAGGCTCGGTGCGCGATTCGCTGTCGCTGCTGGATCAGGCGATCGCGCATGCGGCAGGCACCGTGAAGGCCGATGCGGTCAGGCAGATGCTGGGGCTCGCCGACCGCACCCGCGTCATCGACCTGTTCGAGCAGCTGGCGCGCGGCGACATCGCGGCTGCCTTCAAGGAGTTCCGCGACCAGTACGACGTCGGCGCCGATCCGATCGTCGTGCTCTCCGATCTCGCCGAATTCGTCAATTTCGTCACCCGCGTGAAGATCGTGCCGGCGACCGCCGACAACGTCGCTTACGGCGAGACCGAGCGCGTGCGCGCCAAGGATTTCGCCTCCAAGATCTCGATGCGCGTGCTGTCGCGGATGTGGCAGATGCTGCTCAAGGGCATCACCGAGGTGCAGGCCGCGACGCGGCCGGCGGCGGCCGCAGAGATGGTGCTGGTGCGCATCGCCTATGTCGCCGACCTGCCGACGCCGGATGAAGCCATCAGGATGCTGGAGCAGAACGGCGGCGGCTCGCCGGTCGTGAGCGGCGGCAGTGCGGCGCGCAGCAGCGCGCCGGCCGCGCCCGCGGCGCCGGTTCGCATGCCGACCTCGTCGCCGCCTTCGTTCGGGGGCGGTGGAGCGCGGCCGCAGATGGCGGCGCCGGCACCGGATCCGCAAGCGGCGGCGCCGCAACTGCGCATCACGAGCTTCACCCAGCTCGTTGCCCTGGCCGGGCAGAAGCGCGATCTCATCACCAAGGGCGCGCTCGAAGGCGATATGCGCCTCGTCCGTTTCGAGGAGGGCCGGCTCGAAGTCGCGCTCGAGCCGAATGCCTCCAAGACCATGATCTCGGAGCTTGCGAAGAAATTCGAGCTGTGGACCGGCCGGCGCTGGACCATCGTCGTCTCCAACGAGCCGGGCCAGCCGACGCTGCGCTCGGTGAACCAGGCCGCCAAGCAGCAGCATGCGCGTACCGCCGAGGCCGATCCGCGCGTGCAGGAGGTGCTGTCGCGTTTCCCCGGCGCCAAGGTCGTCGAGGTCCGCAGGCTTGCCCCCGAGACGCCGGAATCCGATATAAACACCGACTACGGCAGTGACGATCCGCCCGACGGTTCCGACGGCGACGATCTCTGAGCCGAGCTTTTCAAGGACAGACACCGATGGCTGATTTTCTCGGCATGATGAAGCAGGCGGCGCAGCTGCAATCCAAGATGCAGGAGATGCAGGAGCAGCTCGCCAACGTGGAAGTCGAGGGCATCTCCGGCGGCGGCCTCGTCGCCGTGCGCATGACCGCGAAGATGGACGTCAAGGCTGTCAAGATCGATCCCTCGCTGATGAAGCCGGAAGAGCGCGAAGTGCTGGAAGACTTGCTCGTCACTGCCATGGGCGATGCGCGCCGCAAGGCGGAGACCGCGATGCAGGAGAAGATGCAGGCTCTCACCGGCGGGCTCGGCCTGCCGCCGGGGTTGTTCGGCCAATAATATGGGCGCTGTTGCAGGTCCTGAGATCGAGCGGCTGGTCCAGCTGCTTGCACGGCTGCCGGGCCTCGGTCCGCGCTCGGCGCGGCGCGCGGCGCTGCATCTGATCAAGAAGCGCGAAGCGTTGATGATGCCGCTGGCCTCGGCCATGCAGGTGGCGCTGGACAAGGTCCAGGTCTGCAAGACCTGCGGCAACATCGACACGCAAAATCCCTGCACCGTCTGCACCGATCCGAAGCGCGATCCCGCCATCATCGTCGTCGTCGCCGACGTCGCTGATCTTTGGGCGCTGGAGCGGGCCAATGCGACTCAAGGGCGCTATCATGTGCTGGGCGCGACATTGTCGCCGCTCGACGGCGTCGGCCCGCAGGATCTGACCATCGACGCGCTGGTCGCGCGCGCCCATGATTCGCAGGTGCACGAGATCATCCTGGCGCTGAATGCGACGGTCGACGGTCAGACCACGGCGCACTACATCACCGACCTGCTTCAGGACGCCAATGTGAAGGTGACGCGGCTCGCCCATGGAGTTCCCGTCGGCGGCGAGCTTGATTATCTCGACGAAGGTACGCTATCGGCAGCGATGCGGCAGCGCACCCTGTTCTAGCCATTCACAGATCACGGAACGGACGACATGACGAAACTTTTCGCCACACGATTGGCTTTGGTCGCGACGATGGCGATGCTGGTGACCCCGGCCATCTCCGCGCAGCCGGGTGACGAGGCCCCGCCGCCGTCGAAGCCCGGCAAGCCGATCAACAATGGCGACGTGCTGTCGGGCGAGCTGAACGCCATGAAGGTGCGCGACGGCAAGAACGGCAAGCGGGTTCCGATGTATCAGATCACCTCCGAGCCGCGTCGCCTGCCGGCGCCGAACGGGCTGTGCAATCTCGAGACCGGCCCCGAGACCTTCCAGCTCGTCACCTCCAGCGACGCGCAGGCCACGCAGCTGAAATCCTTCGTTGGCAAGGAAATCTCGGTCAAGGTCGACGAGATCGCCTGCGCCAGCGATGCCGGCCAGATGAGCGAAGCCGTGATCACGAAGTGGAGCATCATCAAGAAGCAGTAGGGGGCGACTTAGCTTTCGCAATTTCGGTGTCGTCGCCCGGCTTGACCGGGCGACCCAGTACGCCGCGGCGTCTCGACTCATCCCTGCTGTCTCTGGAATACTGGATGCCCCGCCTTCGCGGGGCATGACAGGGGTGCCTACACCCGCACCTGCTCCAACGATTCGAAATGCCCACGCTTCTGCAAGTACGCCAGCAGCATCAGGCTCGGAATGGCGACGAGGACGGAGATCGCGAAGAACATCGGCCAGCCCGTCGCCTTCGCCAGGTAGCCCGCACCCGATGACAAATAGGTGCGTCCCACGGCGGCGAGCGCCGTCAGCAGCGCATACTGGGTCGCAGTATGCAGCGGGTTCTGGCACAGCGCCGACAGATAGGCGACGAAGATCACGGTGCCGATGGCGTTGCAGAAATTGTCGGAGGTGATGGCGAGGGTCAGCGCCCATTCGTTGACGCCGACCAGCGCCAGCCACGAGAATGACAGGTTGGACATCGCCTGGACGATGCCGCCGATCCACAGGCTCGTGGCCAGCGAATAGCGCCGGGCCACGAAGCCGCCGGCAAAGCCGCCGGCCAGGGTCGCCACGATGCCGACGCCCTTGACGATCACGGCATAGTCGTTCCGCGTAAAGCCGATGTCGATCACGAACGGCACGGTCATGTTGCCGGAAAACGCGTCGGTGAACTTGAACAGCACGACGAAGGCGAGCACGACCCATGCTTCCTTGCGTCGCAGGAATTCCGAGAACGCGCCCAGCGCCGCATGAAATACCCGCGTGAGCGCGTCCTCGTCCCGCGTGGCGGCTTCGGCGCGCCCGGATTGTGCGGGCTCGGTGGCGGCCAGGGCCGTCGCCGTGCCGATCAGCACCAGCGCCGCCATCACCACATAGCCCCACATCCAGGCGGCGCCACGAGGGACGATCGCCTCGAAGCCGGTGACGATGAACAAGGCGCCCGCGGTCGATATCAGCATGCCGATGCGATAGGCGGCGACATAGGCCGCCATCCCGGCGGCCTGCTCGCTTTCGGGCAGGCTCTCGACGCGGAAGGCATCGACCACGATGTCCTGCGTCGCGGACATCGTCGCGACCAGGAGCGCCCCAAGCGCGACGAACAGCGGCGAGCGCGCCGGATCGGTCAGCGCCAGCAGCAGGATCGCGCAGATCAGCAGCAATTGCGAGAACACCAGCCATCCACGCCGGCGGCCAAAGCTGCGCGTGAAGAACGGGACATGCAGGGCATCGACCAGAGGCGCCCACAGGAACTTGAGCGTGTACGGCGTTCCAACCAGTGCAAAGAGCCCGATCGTTCCGAGATCGACCCCGGCTTCGGCCATCCACACCAGCAGCGTCGAGCCCGACAGCGCCAGCGGCAACCCCGAGGAGAAGCCGAGAAACAGCACGATCAGCACCCGCGGCTGCAGGTAAACGGCAAGGCTGTCGCGCCAGGAGGTTGCAGGAGCGTCAGCGGGCGAAGTCGCGTCGGGTGCGGTCATGGGGTGGTGTTAGCAGATTCTGGGGGAAAAGACTCGCGGCGAGGCGAGAGAAGCCTCAACACCCTCGGTGTCATCGTCCGCGAAGGCGGACGATCCAGTAATCACCAGCACCTCGGCTCAACAATGACTGTCACGGCGTACTGGATGCCCCGCCTTCGCGGGGCATGACAGCATCATGGTGGCCCGGCTATCCCGGGATACAGATCATCCCAGTTCGGGTTATGCTGCTCGATCAGTCGAACCTTCCATGCCCTGTTCCACTTCTTCAACCGCTTTTCGGGCTTGATCGCATTCTCTGGGTCATCGAACTGCTCGAAATAAACCAACCTTGCAACGTCATACTTCTCTGTAAAGCTCTCGATCACCTTTGACTTGTGCTCTGCCACCCGGCGAATGAGGTCGTTCGTCACGCCAATGTACAGAGTGCCGCCGATTTTGCTGGCGAGAATGTACACATAATAGTGGCGTGTGCCCATCTGTCGCCTCCCATTCTGCTGTCATCGTCCGCGAAGGCGGACGATCCAGTAGTCACCAGCGCTTCGGCTCATCACTGCTGCTGCGGCGTACTGGATGCCCCGCCTGCGCGGGGCATGACGGTGTGTCCTCAGACTCACTCCCCCGCCTGGAGCTTGCGCGGAAACAGCTCGCCTGCGGCCGTCGCCACCAGCCGCGGTCCCTCTGGGGCGTCGCTCTTGCTGAAATCGAGCTCCTCGATGCGTCCCGCGCGCTTCTCGATCTTGTCGGCGGAGATCAGCACCTGGCGGACGTCCTCGTTGACGTCGGCGAAATGCTTCTGCAGCTTCAGCACGCGGTCGCGCAGCCGGCCGAGATCGTCGCCGAGCTTGATCACCTCGGTGCGGATCTGGTCGGCGGCATCGCGCATGCGCGCATCCTTCATGATCTGCTGCATCACCTGGATCGCGAGCATCAGAAGCGAGGGCGAGACCAGCACGACGCGGGCGCGATAGGCTTTCTGGATCACGTCGTCGAAACCGTCATGGATTTCGGCGTAGACCGATTCCGACGGCACGAACATCAGCGCCATCTCCTGAGTCTCGCCGGCGACGAGATATTTTTCGGCGATGTCGCTGACATGCTTCATCACATCGCCGCGCAGCCGCTGCGTGGCGAGGCGCTTCTCCTCGTCGGTGCGGGCGTCGTGCAGCGCCGTCATCGCCTCCAGCGGAAATTTGGCGTCGATGCAGAGCGGGCGCTGGTCGGGCAGGAACACGACGCAGTCCGGCCGTTTTCCGGTCGAGAGCGTGAACTGGAACTCGTAAGAGCCTTTGGGAAGCCCGTCCTGGACGATCGCCTCCATCCGCGCCTGACCGAAGGCGCCGCGCGACTGCTTGTTGGCGAGCACGTCGCGCAAGGTGGTCACCTGGGTGGTGAGGTCGGTGAGGTTCTTGTGCGCGCTGTCGATGATGCCGAGCCGCTCGTGCAGCGCGCGCAGGCTCTCCATGGTGTTGCGGGTCGAATGTTCCATGGACTGGCCGACACGATGCGTCACCGAATCCAGCCGCTCGTTGACCGCCCGCGCCATCTCGGCCTGGCGGCCGGCCAGCGCCTGGGTCATGGCGTCGACCCGGCCGGAGGATTCGCTCTGGGCCCGCAGCACCTCGCTCAGGCGCTCCTCGAGCTCGTCGGCCCGGATCGCGTGCGCCATGGCGAGTTCCGCGCCGCGCCGCCCGGACCGCGCGATCACGACCGCAATCACCACCAGCAGGATGAGAACCAGGGCGCCGAAGCCGATCAGCGCGTCCACGACGCGCACCGGCCAGTCGCCGAGCATGAAAATGATGTCGTTCATGCCGACCGTTCTAGCCGATTCGCCCGGGCATACGAACGAATAGCGAACATCTATGGTGAATGCTCCGTTAATTTTTATGGTTAACGAAACCTGAAGTTTTATGGTTAGCGAGGGGTTAACGGGGTTCCTGGCCGCATTGACCGCATCGGGCATGGGGCTTAAATCGCGGCCATGGCCCTCAGAGAAATCATCATCCTGCCGGACAAGCAGCTGCGTCTGGTCTCCAAGCCGATCGAGAAGGTCACCTCGGAGATCCGCAAGCTTGCCGACGACATGTTCGAGACCATGTACGACGCGCCAGGCATCGGCCTCGCCGCGATCCAGGTCGCGCAGCCGCTGCGGCTGATCACCATGGACCTCGCCAAGCGCGACGAGAACGGCGAGACCAAGCCGCTGCCGCGCGTCTTCATCAACCCCGAGATCATCGCCGCCTCCGAGGAGCTGTCGACTTACGAGGAAGGCTGCCTCTCGATCCCCGAATATTACGAGGAGGTCGAGCGCCCGGCAAAGGTGCGCGTGCGCTTCACCGATCTCGACGGCAAGGTGCATGAGGAGGACGCCGAAGGCCTCTATGCCACCTGCATCCAGCACGAGATCGACCATCTCAACGGCGTGCTGTTCGTCGATTATCTCTCCAAGCTCAAGCGCGACCGCGTCATGAAGAAGTTCGAGAAGGCCGCCAAGCGCGCCGGCGAGTAGGCCACGTCCTCCGCCGTCATGCCCGGCGTTGTGCCGGGCATCCACGTTCTTTGCCGCTCCGAGCAGGAAGAACGTGGATGGCCGGGACAAGCCCGGCCATGACGAGTACCCTGCTCGTTGTTCGAGGATTGTCTCGTCACATGCCCCTCCGCCTGATCTTCATGGGCACGCCCGATTTCTCCGTGCCGACGCTGCTCGAGCTGGTCGCGCATGGCCACGAGATCGTGGCCGTCTACACCCGTGCGCCGAAGCCGGGCGGGCGGCGCGGGCTGCAATTGCAGCCGACCCCGGTCGAGGAAGCCGCGCGAAAGCTCGGCGTGCCCGTGCTGACGCCGAAGACGCTGAAGACCCAGGAGGCGCTCGATGAATTTCGTGCGTTCGAGGCGGATGCCGCCGTCGTTGTCGCCTATGGCATGATCCTGCCGCAGGCGATCCTCGATGCGCCGAAACTCGGCTGCTACAATCTGCATGCCTCGCTGCTGCCGCGCTGGCGCGGCGCGGCGCCGATCAACCGCGCGATCATGGCCGGCGATGCCGAGAGCGGCGTGATGGTGATGAAGATGGATGTCGGTCTCGATACCGGCGACGTCGCCATGGCCGAGCGGCTCGCGATCACGGACAACATGACGGCGGCGGAGCTGCACGATCGGCTCTCGCGTCTCGGTGCCGACCTGATGGTGCGGGCGATGGCCGCGCTCGATCGCGGCGGGCTCCAGCTCAGGAAGCAGAGCGAGGACGGCGTCACCTATGCCGCCAAGATCGACAAGGCCGAGGCGCGGATCGACTGGCGCAAGCCGGCGCGCGAGGTGCTGCGCCACATCCACGGCCTGTCGCCGTTTCCCGGCGCCTGGGCCGAGCTGGAGAACGCACGGATCAAGATCCTGCGTTGTCAGCTGGCGCAAGGCGCGGGCGAGCCGGGCGCTGTGCTCGACGATCAACTCACCATCGCCTGCGGCGCGGGCGCGATCCGCATCGTCGAGCTCCAGCGCGAGGGCAAAGGCCGGATGCAGGCCGCGGACTTCCTGCGCGGCGTGCCGTTGAAGGCGGGAGCCAAATTCACCTGACACTGTCATACCCCGCGCAGGCGGGGTATCCAGTACGCCGAGGTTCTCGGCTGAACGGATAGGCTGCGGAGTACTGGATTGCCCGCCTTCGCGGGCAATGACAGTGAAACTGGATAAAATGCCCCGCTACAAGCTCACCATCGAATATGACGGCGCGCCGTTCTTCGGCTGGCAGGTGCAGGACACGCTGCCCTCGGTGCAGGGCGCGCTGGAAGCGGCCGTGAAGGCGATGACGGGGGTGGATCTGCGGGTGCATGGCGCCGGCCGCACCGATGCCGGCGTGCATGCGCGCGGCCAAGTCGCGCATGTCGACGTCGACAAGCAGTTTCCGCCGGGCCGTTTTCGCGACGGGCTCAACGCGCATCTGCGCCCGCATCCGATCGCGGTGCTCGAGGCCGAGATCGTGCCCGACAGCTTCGAGGCGCGCTTCTCGGCGGTGAAGCGGCACTACCGCTATCGCGTCATCAACACCCGCGCCAATCTTGCGCTCGATGCCGGCCACGCCTGGCGCGTGCCGCGCAAGCTCGATGCCGAGGCGATGCACGTGGCAGCCCAGCGCCTGCTCGGCAAGCACGATTTCACCACCTTCCGCGATACCGAGTGCCAGGCCAAATCGCCGGAGAAGACGCTCGACCAGCTCGACGTCGAGCGCTGTGGCCGCGAGATCACCATCGTCACCTCGGCGCGCTCGTTCCTGCACAGCCAGGTCCGCTCGATGGTGGGATCGCTGGTGTGGGTCGGCGAGGGCCGCTGGACCGCCGACGATCTCTCCGCGGCCCTCGCCGCCCGCAACCGCGCCGCCTGCGGCATCGTCGCGCCGCCGGAGGGGCTGTACCTGATGAAGGTGGATTATTAAACGAGAGGCGCGCGCTCACGCGACACCCGCGCTGTCATGCCCGGCTTGACCGGGGCATCCAGTACGCCGCGGCTTCTCGGTTAAATCACTGTTGTCTGTGAAATACTGGATCGCCCGGTCAAGCTGGGCGACGACAGCGGAATGTGAGGCCGCAGTCGGGCCTCACCCAAAATACCTTGCCAAGATCCCGCGATACACCTTCGTCAGCTTCTCCAGATCGGCAACCGGCACGCGCTCGTCGACCTGGTGCATGGTCTGTCCGACCAGTCCGAACTCGATCACCGGGCAATAGCTGGAGATGAAGCGCGCATCCGACGTGCCGCCCGACGTCGACAGCTCCGGCTTGCGCCCCGTCACCTCCTCGATCGCGGCGACCGCGAGATCGGTGAACGGCCCTGGCTTGGTCACGAACACGTTGGAGTTCGAGGGCTCCCAGACGATGCGGGCCTTGATGCGGTTGCCGCAGGCCTTGGCGAGGCGCGTCTCCACCAACTCGCGCAAGCTCGCCTGGGTGTGGTTGTCGTTATAGCGGATGTTGAACCTGGCGCGGGCCTCGCCGGGGATGACGTTGAAGGCCTTGTTGCCGACGTCGACCGAGACGAATTCGAGATTGGAGGCCTGGAATTGCGCGCTGCCATGGTCGAGCGGCTCGTCGGAGATCGCCACGATCAGCCGCGAAATGTCCGGCACCGGGTTGGACGCCCGATGCGGATAGGCGACATGGCCCTGCACGCCGTCCACATAAAGCGTGCCCGATTGCGAGCCGCGGCGGCCGACCTTGATGGTGTCGCCGAGCGTCTCGACATTGGAGGGCTCGCCAAGCACGCAATGGTCGAACGTCTCGCCGCGCGCGGCGGCCCATTTCAGCAGCTTGATGGTGCCGTTGATGGAGACGTCTTCCTCATCGCCGGTGATCAGGAACGAGATCGAGCCCTTGCCATCGGCGCGCACTTTGCCGCCGTTCGCGGCCAGATGCTCCAGCACCGCCGCGACCGAGCAGGCGATGCCGCCCTTCATGTCGACCGCGCCGCGGCCGTGCAGGACGCCGTCCTTCACCTCGCCGGAGAACGCACCGACACTCCAGGCGCTCTCGTCGCCCGGCGGTACCACGTCGGTGTGGCCGGCAAAGGTGATGTGCGGAGCTTCAGTGCCGATCCGCGCATAGAGATTGTCGACATCGGCCGTGCCGGGCTCGCTGAAGGTCACGCGGTGGCAGGTGAACCCGGCGTCCCTCAGGACTTTTTCGAGCACCCCGAGCGCGCCGGCATCGGCGGGGGTGACTGAGGGGCAGCGGATCAGGTCGCGGGCAATGGAGAGAGCATCGGTCATGCGTCCCGCTTAACATGCATGCCGCCGGGTGGGCTAGCATGGGGCGGGACAATTTCGAGCGCGCCTTGCTGCTCCCAGCGTCTCGCAGGCGGCATCGGCAAGGAGTCGTTCTCGGCCAACGGATCCGGTCCGAACCGATTGGGCCCCCGGGTGCCGCGCAAAAAGCAGGTCTCGACGAAGCCGGCCAGGGGTAGGACGAAGCAGGCCAGCGCGATTGGCGCTATCCAGTAACTGTCTGGAAGTCGCTCTTCGAACTGCTTGAACAGACCGGGCATCACGAAGTAGGCGAGCAGCCACCAGGCGGACTTGCCGCGGTCGTGGAGACGCTTGACGAAGGTCGCGGCGAATACCCACGTGAACAATGGCGTGCCCATCAGCTTGGTCAGGATCAGCGGGAGATCGGCGCGCGACGGCGCGCCATAAGTGTCTGGGTCGAACACCTTGAAGATGTCGCTGATCGAAAAGGCGAACGAGCCGGCGCCGAACGCCACCGCGATTGCGGCCATGAAGACCATCCAGCAGAGGATGATCAGCCCGGCGAGCCAGAATTTGGCGCGGCCAATGCGGCCGTCGAAGCGGAAGAGGTACCAGGTCCAATCCATCGCGAAGGCTCCGGGCGGAACGGCCGCCCAGGAGTTGGTCGGGATGGATGGGAGGGGGGTTCGATGGCGGGGAGGCGAATGGCGAGTCGGGGCACAGGTCCCATTCGCCATTCACCACTCGCTATTCGCCTGGCGTCAATCCCGCAGCAGCTCGTTGATGCTGGTCTTGGAGCGCGTACGCTCGTCGACGCGCTTGACGATGACGGCGCAGGCGGTGCTGGGGCCGATCTGGCCGTTCTTCATCGGCTTGCCGGGCAGCGCGCCGGGCACCACCACCGAATATTCGGGGACTTCGCCCATGAAGACCTCGCCGGTCTCGCGGTCGACGATCTTGGTCGAGGCGCCCAGGAACACGCCCATCGACAGCACCGCGCCCTTGCGCACGATCACGCCCTCGGCGACCTCGCTGCGCGCGCCGATGAAGCAATCGTCCTCGATGATCACGGGCTCGGCCTGCAGCGGCTCGAGCACGCCGCCGATGCCGGCGCCGCCGGAGATGTGCACGCGCTTGCCGATCTGCGCGCAGGAGCCGACGGTGGCCCAGGTGTCGACCATGGTGCTCTCATCGACATAGGCGCCGAGGTTGACGAAGGACGGCATCAGGACGACGTTCTTGGCGATGAAGGCCGAGCGCCGCACCACGGCGCCGGGCACTGCGCGGAAGCCGGCATCGCGAAAACGGTTCTCGCCCCAGCCTTCGAACTTCGAGGGCACCTTGTCCCACCAGGTCGCCTTGCCCGGGCCGCCATTGATGACGCCCATGTCGTTGAGGCGGAACGAGAGCAGCACCGCCTTCTTCAGCCATTGATTGACCTTCCATTTGCCGTCGGCGCCGCGCTCGGCAACGCGCGCCTCACCCTTGTCCAAGGTCTCCAGCGCCTGATCCACGGCCTCGCGCACCTCGCCCTTGGTCGAGGTCGAAATGCCGTCACGCGCGTCGAAGGCGCTGTTGATGGTGGATTCGAGGGCGGACAGGGACATCGGGATTTCCTCTGGGAAACGGGAATTTTGATGGATTGAGACGCTTTTTCGGGATTTGGCGGGGCGGAGTCAAGCTTGGTTCGGTGTCATCACCCGCGAAAGCGGGTGATCCAGTACGCCGCGGCGGTGGTGATGAATCGAGATGGCGGTGATTACTGGATACCCCGCCTTCGCGGGGTATGACGGCTACTTGGGGTGGGACAGTCCGCCCAAGAACCCCGCCAGATCATCCGTGACGTAGTCGACATGGACGGCGTCCCGCCCCTCCAGTTCCCAGTCCTCGCGCACCACCTCTTTCGTGCCGTCCGGCACCACCAGCACCGTGGTCATGCCGAGCGCGTGCGGGACGGTGAGGTTGCGGGCGAGGTCCTCGAACATGGCGGCGCGGGTCGGATCGACCGAATGGTCGGAGAGGAATTTCCGATACGTCTGCGCCGCCGGCTTCGGCTCGAACTCGGCGGCGATGATGTCGAACACGCCGTCGAAATGGCTGGCGAAGCCGAGTCGCGCCAGCACCGCATCGACATGGTCGACCGAGCCGTTGGTCAGGATCAGCTTGCGCCCGGACAATCTTGCGATGGCTTCGCCGAGCGCCGGGTTCGGCTCCAGCGGCGAATGGTCGATCTTGTGGACGTAGGCGAGATAGTCGTCGGCGGAAACGCCATGCAGGGTCATCATGCCGCGCATGGTGGTGCCGAAGCGACGGTAGTAGTCCTTCTGGATGTTGCGTGCTTCTTCCGGGCCGACATTCAGCCAGTTGCACACGAACTCCCCGATCCGCGCATCGACCTGCTGCCACAGATTGACGTGATGCGGATAGAGCGTGTTGTCGAGGTCGAACACCCAGGTGTCGACGTGGTCGAAGGTGCGGGGGGAATTCATATCAACATTCTCGACTCGTCGTCCCGGGGCGCGCGAAGCGCGAGCCCGGGACCCATAACCACAGGGAGGCGTTGGGCGAAGACTCGGGGTTGCCAGCTTCGCGCCACAACCACTCCCTGGGGTTATGGGTCCCCGCCTTCGCGGGGACGACAGCGGAGCTTGTAGAAGCTTGCGGGCTTGTCATGACAGCCATCACGGCACCGCGAAGCGCAGCGTCTTGCCGCCGCTCGACATGTCGACCGCGCCAAAGCCCGTTGCCGCAAATCCGCGCGCGCCGCAATCGGTCTGCTCATTGGTCTCGAACTTGGTCTCGCGCGTGCACAGCTGCCGGTCGCCGCCCCAGTTCAGCGGCCTGTCCTTCAGCTTGACGGTGCGGTTGTCGGCGTCGACAGCCTCCGCGAAGCTGAAGATCTGTTTCGGCTGACCTGATACGTCGGGGTGCAGGCAGGTCTTGGGATCGATGCGATACCAGCCGCGGCTGGTCACGGACTTGCCGTCGTCGGTCGCGATCGCCGCCATCACCTTGTGCGGCGTGTCGTTGCACCAGGTGAGGCCGGCCGCAGACGGCGTCTGCACCGCATCGACCATGGTCTTGAAGAAGCTCGGCGAGCCCACGATGTCCGACGACAGGCCGCGGCTCTTCAGGAACGCGGCCAGCGCCGCTTGAGTCTTCGGTCCGTCGACGCCGTCGATCGGCGCAGCGTCATAGCCTGCGATCACCAGCAGGCGCTGGATGCCGGCGAGCCGCGCCTGCTCGTCGTCATATTCGGAATCCTCGGCGAGGTAGGCGACGAGGTGGCCGTCCGCCCCTTGCGTCGGTGTCACTTGCGTGAAGGCGGCTTGGGCCTGGCCGCTGCGGCATTGCCGGGCGGCCGCGATGACGAAATTGTCCTGGGCGACGCAGAGCATGTCGCGGCCGCTCTGCGGGATCGGGGAGGCGCCATAGACGCCGAGCGCGCGCGCGTTGAGCAGGATGCGGTCGGCGGTCAGCGTGCCCTGCACCACCACGCGGCAGGTGGCGGGATCGATCCTGAACCAGCCGCGCGTCGCGGTCGCCGCCTTGTCGTCGATGCCGATCGCGGCCTCGACCACATAGGACATGCGGTTGCAGATCTTGAGGTCGGCGAAGGCGGGGGCGGAGGAGAAGAAGAACGAGACGGCCGCGGCCGGCAGCGTCATCAGGAATCGGGTGAGGCGGGAGCGATGTGGATGACGCTCTCTCGCGTCGTCATGGCCGGGCTTGACCCGGCCATCCACGTCTTTGCCACGAGAAGAAAGGTCGTGGATGCCCGGGCCTTCGCCGCGCCGAAGCGGCTTCGGCCGCGCAGATGGGACAAGCCCGGGCATGACGGCTCTCGTGCGTGGCGTCTCCCGCATCACTTGTGGATCAGCGTTCCCGTGCCCTGGTTGGTGAACAGCTCGAGCAGCACCGCGTGCTGCATCTTGCCGTCGATGATGACGACGCCTTCGACGCCCTGCTCCAGCGCGTAGATGCAGGTTTCGACCTTCGGGATCATGCCGCCGGAAATGGTGCCGTCGGCGATCAGCTTGCGCGCATCCTTGACGGACAATTGCGGGATCAGCTTCTTCGACTTGTCGAGCACGCCCGGCACGTCGGTGAGCAGCAACAGGCGCTTGGCCTTCAGCGCGCCGGCGACCGCACCGGCAAAGGTGTCGGCATTGACGTTCAGCGTCTGGCCGTCCTTGGAAGTCGCGAGCGGCGCCAGCACCGGGATCAGCTCGTAGCCGATCAGCTGGTTGAGCAGCGTGAGATCGACCTTCTCGGGGTCGCCGACGAAACCGAGATCGATCGCCTTCTCGATGTTCGAGCCCGGGTCGACGATGGTGCGCGTCGTCTTCGACGCCTTCACCATGTTGCCGTCCTTGCCCGACAGCCCGACGGCCTTGCCGCCGGCCTCGTTGATGTAGCCGACGATCTGCTTGTTGACGGAGCCGGCGAGCACCATCTCGACGATCTCGATGGTCGCGGCATCGGTGATGCGCAGCCCGGCCGCGAATTCCGACTGAATGCCGAGGCGCTTCAGCATGGTCGCGATCTGCGGTCCGCCGCCATGCACCACGACGGGATTGATCGCGGTCTGCTCCAGCAGCACGATGTCGCGGGCGAAGTTCTTCGCGGTCTCCTCGTCGCCCATGGCATGGCCGCCATATTTGATGACGATGGTTTCCTCGTCATATTGCTGCATGTGCGGCAGCGCTTCGGACAGGATGCGGGCCTGGTCGAGCGGGGAGATGTCGGTCATGTCGCGGTCTCGCTGGCGGGACGGTCGGTGCGCGTTCTATCCGATTGGCGGGCGCGGCGCAAAGTGTGGCTGATATGTAGCCCGGATGGAGCGAAGCGAAATCCGGGATTCCTACCGCAGACACACCGGCCCCGGATTGCGCTTCGCTCCATCCGGGCTACGAGGTCAGCGCTTCGTCGTCACCGCCGCAAGCGTCAGCGCCAGCCAGCCCGCGATCATCACCGTTCCGCCGGTCGGCGCCGCATAGGGAAACAGCGCGTGTCCGGCATATTGCCGCAAGGTGAGGTCGCCCGCGAACAACGCGGCGCCGCTCGCGAGGCCGAATGCGGCGACGAGGCCAATTCCGCCATGCAGAAGGCCGCGCGCGAGCAGCGCCGTGGTCGCAAGGATGGCCGTTGCGTGAAACAGCAGCATGGCGCTCGCCGTGGCAAGCCGGCTCGCATCCGCGCCGTGCGCGGAGGCCGCGGCCAGCGCGACGCCGGCGGCGCCCATCAATCCGGCAAGCCCGATCAGGAGGCGATGGGCCGGCATTACTTGCTCCGCTCTTCCAAGAGCTTCGCCATCGCGGCGCGCAGGCTCTCCATGCCGGTCGAGCTGCGCGACGATGTCGCGAGCACGTTCGGGAACGCGGCCGGATGCTTGGCCAGCGCGGCCTCGGTCTCGGCGATGCGCGCCTGTAGCTCGGACGCCTTCACCTGATCGGCCTTGGTCAGCACGATCTGGTAGCTGACGGCGGAGCGGTCGAGCGTGTCCAGCACTTCGAGATCGACGTCCTTCAGTCCATGGCGCGCGTCGATCAGCACGTAGACGCGGGCAAGGCTGGCGCGTCCGAGCAGGAATTTGTGGATCAGCTCGGTCCAGGACGCGACCTGGCTCTTCGGCGCCTTGGCATAGCCGTAGCCGGGCATGTCGACGAGACGCAGGTCGGTCTTCCCGGGGACCTCGAAGAAGATCAGCTCCTGGGTGCGGCCCGGCGTGTGCGAGGTGCGCGCCAGCGCGTTGCGCCCCGTGAGCGCGTTGATCAGGCTCGACTTGCCGACATTGGAGCGGCCGGCAAAGGCGACCTCCAGCCCCGCCATCGGCGGCAGCGTCTGGATCGAGGGCGAGGCCCAGATGAACTGCCAGTCGCGCGCGAACAGCTTGCGCCCGGCCTCGATCAGCTTCGCATCTTTGTCGTCGGTCATGCGAAGACTCTATCCTTTCGTCATGGCCGGGCTCGTCCCGGTCATCCACGTCTTGTGACTGGGCGCGCTTCCAAAACGTGGATGCCCGGGACGAGCCCGGGCATGACGATGTGGAGGCATGGTGGCCGCATGACGTGAGCGGACACCTGCTGACGGAGACCTACGTCGCCTTCCGCGCGAACGTCGCCTTGAGATTGTCGAACAGCTCCACCTTCACGCCGTTGCGGCGCATGATGTAGCTCTGCTGGACCACCGAGAGCAGATTGTTCCAGGCCCAGTAGATCACGAGGCCCGCGGGGAAGCCCGCCAGCATGAAGGTGAAGATCAGCGGCATCCAGTTGAAGATGATCTGCTGCGTCGGATCCGGCGGCGTCGGGTTCAGCTTCATCTGGAACCACATCGTGATGCCCATGATGATCGGCCAGATGCCGAGCGCGAGGTAATGGCCGAACACCGGAATCGTGGTCGGATCGAACGGGATCAGTCCGAACAGGTTGAACAGGTTGGTCGGATCCGGCGCCGAGAGGTCCTTGATCCAGCCGTAGAACGGCGCGTGCCGCATCTCGATGGTGACGAACAGCACCTTGTAGAGCGCGAAGAACACCGGGATCTGGATCAGCACGGGCAGACAGCCGGCGACCGGATTGATCTTCTCCTTGCGGTAGATCTCCATCATCTCCTGCTGCTGCTTCACCTTGTCGTCGGGGTAGCGCTCCTTCAGCGCCAGCAGCTGCGGCTGGACCGACTTCATCTTCGCCATCGAGGCGTAGGACTTGTTCGCCAGCGGGAAGAACAACAGCTTCACGATCACGGTGACGAGCAGGATCGAGATGCCGAAATTGCCGAAGAAGCGGAAGAAGAAGTCGAGGCCGAGGAACATCGGCTTGGTGAGGAAGTGGAACCAGCCCCAGTCGATCAGCAAATCGAAATGGTTGAGGCCGAGCTCCTTGTTGTAGCCGCCATGGCCGGCGAGCGGGAAGTTGATGCCGACCACGCCGGCTTCCTTGGCGCCGGCGAACAGCCGCGCGTTCGCCGTCGCGGTGCCGCCGATCGCGACCGTGACGGGGTCGAGCAGATAGTCGGTCTGATAGGTGTGAACCTTGCCGACGGGGTTCGACGAGAACCGCGCCTGCAGGCGCGCATTGGTGTCGGGCAGCAGCGCCGAGGCCCAGTACTTGTCGGTGATGCCGAGCCAGCCATTGGTGACGTTGTTGAAGTTCACCTGCTTGGCTTCGTCGACCTGCTTGTAGGCATATTCCTTCAGCTTCTCGTCGCCGAGATAGCCGATCAGGCCTTCATGCAGGATGTAATAGCCGGAAACTTGCGGCGCGCCGTGGCGCGAGATCAGCGCGAACGGATAGAGCGTGACAGGCGCATTGCCGACGTTGTTGACCTCGTCCTTGACCGTGAAAAGATAATGGTCGTCGACGGCGATAGTGCGGCGGAAGGTGAGGCCGTCGCCATTGTCCCATTTCAGGAGCACGGGCGTCGACGGCGTCAGGCTGCCGCTGCCCTCCTGCTGCCAGACGGTCTGCGCATCCGGCATCTTCGCCGTCACGCCCGTCGCCGCAACCCAGCCGAATTCGGCGTAATAGGGCTCCGCCGTGCCCGAGGGCGAATAGAGGACGATCGGCGGCGATTTCGGATCGACCGTCTCGCGATATTGCACCAGCGCGATGTCGTCGATGCGGCCGCCCTTCAGCGAGATGCTGCCGACGATCCGCGGCGTCTCGATCTTCACGCGCGGGCTGGCTGCAATGGCGGTCTCGCGGGCGACGACCGGCTGGACCTGGTTCACCGCCGGCGTCGACGGCTGGGCCGCGCCGGGCTGCGGCGCGCTGCCGGGCGTCGCCGGCGCGCCGCCTGGCGTCGCGGACGCGCTCGGCTGGGGCGTGCTGCCTTTCTGCAGCTCGGCCTGCGTCTGCTGCTGGGCGCGCTGCTTCTCCATCTGCGGCACGTTGTAGAAATATTGCCACGCGATCAGCACAAGGCCGGACAGAATGACGGCGAGGATGGTGTTACGATTGTCGGTCATCTCGATTGTCTCGTCATCAATCTGGTTTGCGGCTGGTCGCTGCGGAGGGACCCGGCCTGTGGCCGCGCGCTTTGGCCGTATGCCGCGCGGGCTTCGTGAACGCTATGCGCAGATCGTCGAGCATGGTCGCGAAGGGGCGCGAGAGCGCGTCCCTTCGGCCGACCAGCACATAATCATGATGGGGTTGCATCGATACCGGATCGAGCCGCTTCACCAATTCGCGAAGCCGGCGCCGGATGCGATTGCGCTCGGGGGCGTTGCCGTTCTTTTTGGTGACGGTGAAGCCGATCCGGACCGGGCCGTCGTCATCGCGGGCAAGACTTCGACGGTCAAGGCTTTGCAGGACGAACGCAGGATTGTTCACCCGCGCGCCATTGGCAACGGCGAGGAAATCCGCCCGCTGCCTCAGCCGATCCATGATGAAATCCCAAAAGGGGGTCTGGCTCAGGCGCTCAGACGCTTGCGACCGCGCGCGCGGCGGGCGGCGAGAACCTTGCGGCCGCCGGCAGTGGCGAGACGGGCACGGAAACCGTGACGGCGCTTGCGCACCAGTTTGCTGGGTTGATAAGTCCGCTTCACGGGTTTTTCTCCGCTGACCGGGCAATTTGCCTGTAGAATTGATGGTAAAGTCCGGAAGATGCGGCCCAAAACGGGCCCTTTTCCGGCCCCAAGAGAGCCGCTCCCGGTGTCGCACCGGGTCATCGCGGACAATTTGCGCGGCTTATAAGCGAGCGCCTTGTTTTCGTCAACGCCGCACAAGCGCGCGATTTTCGTGAATATCGCTGTTTGTGCGGGGTTTTTAACCCTTGAGGTGGCGAGTAGCGATATCAGCGCCTACATCCCACCTCGGCAGATTAGCGATCTGTAATTTGACCGAACCGGGCTCGGGTCGCATCCTTCTACCGCCAATCCTTCACCCGCCAGGCAGCGAGGGCGATTTTCGTGGCAGCGACAGACCGCCAGCCGATCCAGGATCAGGATCAGCCGGAGCAGCCGGTGATGCGCTCCCGCGGCGGCCTCGGGCTGTCGGGCAAGCTGCTGCTCCTGACCGTTCCCCTGGTGATGATCGCGGCGGTCCTGCTCTATGTGCCCGCCATTGCCAATTTCTGGGTCAACCGGCTGAACGACCGCGTCGCGGCGGCCAACACGGCGGCGCTGGTGCTGGATGCCGCGCCGCTCGGCATGGTTCCCGATTCGCTGTCGCGCCAGATCCTCAAGAGCATCAATGCCCGCGCGGTTGCCATCAAGATGGGCCAGCAGCGCCGACTGCTCGCCAGCGACAACCTTCCCGCCACCATCGAGCATGACATCGACCTGCGCGACATGACGGCATGGGAGGCGATCACCGGCTCGTTCCGGATGATGCTGGAGACCGGCAACCAGGCCATCCGGATCGTCGGGCCCGGTGTCGGCACGGCCCAGTTCATGGAGGTCGTCACCGACGAGCTGCCGCTGCGGCAGCAGATGTACCGTTTCTCCCGCAACCTCGTGGTGGTCGCGCTGATCATCGCGGCGCTGACCGCCGGCCTCGTCTATCTCGCGCTTCATTATCTCTTCGTGCGTCCGATGCGGCGGCTGACCGCGAGCCTGGTCGGCTTCCACGAGAATCCCGAAAGCTCGGCGGGAATCATCGTGCCGAGCCAACGCAGCGACGAGATCGGGGTCGCCGAGCGTGAATTGTCGGACATGCAGCGCGATCTGATGTCGATGCTGCATCAGAAGAGCCGGCTCGCCGCCCTCGGTCTGGCCGTGTCCAAGATCAACCACGATCTGCGCAACCTGCTGGCCTCGGCCCAGCTGCTGTCGGACCAGCTCGCCAGCGTGCCGGATCCCCGGGTGCAGCGCTTTGCGCCCAAGCTGGTGCGCTCGCTCGAGCGTGCCATCGCCTTCTGCCAGTCCACGCTGTCCTACGGCCGTGCCCAGGAGGCCGCGCCCGACCGCCGCATGATCCTGATCGAGCCGGTCGTGCTGGAGGTGCGCGAGACCGCAGGCCTCGCCTCCGACGCCTCGATCGCCTGGGTTGCCGCAATTGAGCGCGGGCTGGCGGTCGATGCCGATCCCGACCAGCTGTTCCGGGTTCTGCTCAACCTCGTCCGCAACGCCGCCCAGGCGCTGGAAAGTCATTCCACCGGCGACGGCGGTCCGCAGCAGATCCGGATCACCGGAAAGCGCGAAGGCGCGGTGGCGATTCTCGAGGTCTCCGACACCGGTCCCGGCGTGCCCCCGAAGACGCGGGAGCGCCTGTTCGAGGCGTTCCAGACCTCGGGCCGCCCCGGCGGCAGCGGCCTTGGCCTTGCCATCGCCGCCGAGCTGGTTCGCGCCCATGGCGGCGAGATCCACCTGGTCGAAGGCACCATCGGCGCCACCTTCCGCATCGTCATCCCCGACCGCCCCGTGGAGCTGCTCTCCATCCGCAACGAGCGGCAGCGGGCCTAGTCGGCCAGCGGCCGAGTGGGCGGCAATTTCACTGCTTCCGTCATTTCGGGATGGCCCGAAGGGCCAGGCCCGGAATCCATAACCCCGGCTGGTGGTTATGGATTCCGGGCTCGCCGCTTCGCGTCGCCCCGGGATGACGGGAGATGAGTGAAGATCCGCAAAAATCTCCCCATCCCGGACCTTGCCAATCGGGACAAGAGCGGTTAGTCAGAGCGCTCTTTCGCACCCCCTCCGGCTCCGCCGGGGGCTGCGTCGCGGGCTATGCCCGCGCTGTTTGCGAAACACGCGCCCGTAGCTCAGCTGGATAGAGCATCAGACTACGAATCTGAGGGTCGGACGTTCGAATCGTTCCGGGCGCGCCATTCTTCGACGAAGGTCAGGACAAAGCAGCATCTGGTCGCCAGACGGGCCGAGACCGGATGGCTTCGCCGTGTGAGGAGCGGAATGAAGATATCGCAGGCGTTCAAGTTCGAGGCGGCGCATCGGCTGCCGAACGTGCCCGAGACCCATCGATGCCGCCGGCTGCATGGACATTCCTACCGGGTCGAGGTCCAGCTGGACGGGCCGGTCGACCCGCACACCGGCTTCGTCGCCGATTTCTTCGATATCGAAAAGTGCTTCGCCGACATCCTGGAGGCGCTGGACCACCGCTGCCTGAACGAGGTCAAAGGGCTGGAGAACCCGACCGCCGAGAACATCGCGATCTGGATCTGGGACCGGTTGCAGCCGAGCCTCTCGCAGCTCTCAGCAGTCCGCGTCTATGAAACGGCGGATTGCTGGGCCGAATATCAGGGGCAGTGACGTCGGCCCGGCGTTGATCCGGCGCCGGCCTCACCACCATGAGCTGCAGCCGCTCATTGTGTGGATGGAGCATCAACCTGCGCATATCGGCGGGGGACGTTCGAAGCGTTCCCCTGCGCGCCGCGTCGGTATGGAGCTGCGAACGTTAGCAGCCGCCGTTTCTCCTCCCTGGGAACCCGCAGGGAAACTCAGGATCAGCCGTATGCGCGGAGGGCCGCTGCCTGGACGCCGCCGGGAGGGGGCTCGTCACTCACGCACATATGAGCTGTGTTGATACCCGCATGCGGGTCGGACGGTTTAGTTTCAAGCTGGCGTCGAATGTCCGCAATGCCAGTTCGTGCTTGGCCCCTGCACAGGGAAACCGTTGATGGAACGCAAGCTCGCCGCGATCATGGCCGCCGACATCGTCAGCTACAGCCTGATGATGGCCGAAAACGAGGCCTCCACCTATAAAGAGCTGCGCACGGTCTTCGACAATCTGATCGAGCCCACGGTCGCGCAGCATGGCGGACGCATCTTCAAGATGACCGGGGACGGCTTTCTGGCAATGTTTCCCAGCGTCAACGAAGCCGTTGATGCGGGCACTGCCATCCAGCATGGGTTCGACAACGCCCCGTTTGAGCTGCGCATAGGCATCAACCTCGGTGATGTCATCGAGGATAATGGCGATATGTACGGCGACGGCGTCAATGTCGCCACACGGCTTGAGGCGATGGCCGATCCCGGCAGCATCTTTGTCAGCGGCGCTGTCGTCATGGCCGCAGACCGCAATCGCGGCGAGGTGTTCGCGCGTGTGGGCCGCAGGCGCGCCAAAAACATTCCCGAGCGTCTTAATGTCTACCGGGTACGGCGCGCGCAATCCTCGTGGTCTCGCTGGCGAAAAATCCCGCGCGTTCTACACGGCACCGCTGCGCGCTGGTCGTATGGCGTCGCCGCAATAGCCCTTGTCCTCATCGGCACCCAAATCCAACCGCTTTCCCTGGCGGCAATGGTCAGCCGGCTCCCGGCCGCCCTGTTGTTCGACCAGACCCGCGCCGACCCGCGGCCGTCAGTTGCGGTCATGCCCTTTGCGGCCATGGGCGGCGACCAGTCGTACTTTGCAGACGGGCTGACCGAGGATGTGACCACGGCGCTCGCAAGGAACTCCGAGCTTCAGATCATCGCGCGCGACTCCACCTATGCCGTGCGCGGGCAAGAAAGCGATATGCGCAAGCTCGGGGCAAAGCTGGGCGTTTCCTACGTGGTAGAAGGCAGCGCGCGCCGCGAGGGGGACCGGCTTCGCGTCTCGGCGCAGCTGATCGACGTGAAATCGGGCGCGCACCTTTGGTCGCGCAGCTTCGACAGGCAGGTTGCCGACGTCTTCACGGTACAAAGCGAGCTGACCACGGAAATCGTCGCCCAGCTCGCGCCGTATATCGGCCGAAGTGAAGCCATTGCTGCCGCGCAACGTCCGACCGACAACCTTCAGGCTTACGATCTTCTCCTGCGGGCTCGTCATCGATACCGGCATGGCGTCCAGGATGCGGAAGCACTTGTGGAGGCACGCGGCATGTATCAGCGCGCGCTGGAAATGGACCCGGCCTATGCCACCGCCCGTGCGGGCTTGGCTCTCACTTACATCGCGGATGTGGCCAGGAGGTCGAACGGCCGGGCGACAGCGCATGAGCTGGAACTAGGTCTCAGCGAAGCGCGCCAGGCTGTGCGCCTCGATCCCAATCTCTCGCTCGGCTATCAGGTGATCAGCTTCGGGCTGGCGGTGCAGGGCGACTATGCGGGCGGCTTGCAGGCCGCCAAGCGCGCCGTCGAACTGAATCCCAATGACCCGGATAGCATGATGGCATTGGCAAAAGCGCAAGTCCGTTTCGGGGACTACGCGGACGCCGTTGCCAATGCCGAGCGGGCACGTCGCCTTCATCCCATGGCGCCGGAATATTACGCCTATGTGCATGGCCAGGCCCTTTACGCCGCTGATCGTCGCGACGAGTCGGCCGCCGTGATCTCCGAATGCCTTGTAAGGGCGCCGCGCGATGCCAACTGCCTGCTCATCCAGGCTGCGCTATTAGGGCGGCGCGGCGACATCGCAGCGGCGCAGCTGACGATGGCAAACCTGGTAGCGGCCCAACCGACATTTTCGCTGGAGGCAGAGCGTTCCTATCGCCGGTTTGGCAACAAGCCGCTCATGGAGCAGTTCCTAATGGACCTGACGGTGGCGAAGGCACCGGGGGCTGCGTAACAGGATTTTGTGTAGCTTCTCAGTTTCATCTCGTCGGGCGCGCCGTTTCGATAGTAAGTTCGTCCGATGCGCACTATCCATCATCTCTTCTCCCGCCTCGTCTTGTTCCTTGGAATCGCAGCCGCTTCGCTGCTCCCCGCGCGCGCGGCGGAAACCTGCCCGTTCATCAGCGCCCAGGAGCTCGCCCGCGCGATGCCGGCGCTCAAATGGTCGCTGATCTCCAATCAGGACGGCCGCGGCTGCATCTACCAGGCCGGGCGCGGCGACACGATGATGCTCTCCGTGTTCCGCAATCCCGACAAAGACCGTGCCAGGGAATTGTACGCCACCTTCGTCAAGACGCTGGCCGAGCGCATGAAGCTGAGCGCAGTGACGGGGATCGGCGACGAAGGCCGGGGCGGTACGAGCGCCGCCGGCGCGGAGCGCCAGGAGGCCTCGGTCGTCGCCTTGTCGGGCGACTACATTCTCCAGCTCACCGTCTATCCGACCGGCCGGCGTGCCGACGATGCGCTGCTCGGACCGCTCACCGAAGCCGCGCGCATTGCCGTCGGAAGCGTGAGCAAGAGCAGCGAGCGCTTCGGCAATTGCGAGTGGCTCACGGCCGCCGATGCCGACGGCTTTCTCGACGCGAGCACGCTGACGGTGCAGCGGACCGGCGCGGGCAGCTGCATGATGTTCGACCGCGAGGCCAACACCATGACCATCGCGGTGATCGCGACCTCGCGCGACACCGCCATCGGCATGATGAAGCGCGCGGGTCCCTGCAAGCACGTGGCGATACCCGAGCTCGGCGCTGAAGCGTTCGGCGAGCATTCCTGCACCAAGGGCAACGGCAACGCCGTCAATATCTACGTCTGGAAGAACGGCAGGCAGGCTTCGATCCTGTTCGCGCCGGTCAAGCCGCATCCGGAGTCCGGCTCGGTCGAGCGCCTCAAGGCGGTCGCCGCGCGAGTCTATGGAAAGCTGTAGGGGCGTCGGTTCAGCCCGCCAGCACGTCCTTGCACTTCGCTGCAAAGGCGTTGAGGTACGCGCCGAGTTCGCTCGCCAGCGCATCGGACCGGTCGACATTCTGCAGGCTCATGTTGAGGGCGTAGACCGGAAGCCCGGGCAGCACGATGGGCGTTGCGACGGCGAGCACGGCGGGCTGCCAGGACACGGCGCAATAGCCGTCGCGTTCGACGGAGCCGATCGATCTCCTGACGTCCGCGAGCAGCGCCCTGGTGGCGGCCGTGCTGCGCCGCTTGAACTGCTTCAGCAACCGCTCGCGCTCGGCCTCTGCAATACCGGCGAGGTAGGCGCGGCCGAGCGACGTCAACTCCATCGGGACCTGCTGGCCGGCGACCACGTTGCGCAGCGCCGCGCGCGTGCTGTAGCGGATCGATTCCAGATAGACCATCATGGTGCGATCCGCGGTCGCTAGCCCGACGTTGAGCCGGCGCCTCGCCGATTCGGCCCGCATCATCGGCCCGATCGCGTTGAGAACGGGTGATCCCGTCCGCATCGCGTGGCCGATGCTGACGACCGACGCGGCCAGGCGGTAGGCCCGCTCGCTGCGGACTTCGTCGAGCATGCCGGAATTGACCAGCGTTCGTGTCAGCCGGCTGACCGTCGATCGCGGCAGGCCGCATCGCTCCGCGATCTCGCCGTTGCCCAGCGTGTCGACGCCGGGACGGAACGCCCGGAGGATCTCGATCCCTCGTTCGAGCGACCGGTTGCCGTCAACCCCGCCCGCATATCTGCGCGCCTGCATCTTGCCCAGCTCCGCCAACATTTCCACTGAGTGGAATTAAGCGGATGCTCCGGCGGGGGCAAGCCGCTATCAGCTGGGGGAAGAAGAATGCCCGGCCGCGCGGGCTTGACGAGGAAACGCCATGTCCTATCAGCTCATCGAATTTTCCGTCGAAGCCGCCATCGCGACCATCGCCTTCAACCGCCCGGAACGGCGCAACGCCATGAGCGACGAGATGCGCGCCGAGTTTCTCAGCGCGCTCGACACCGTGGCGCGCGACAGGTCCATCAAAGCTCTGGTGCTGACCGGACGCGGCAACGCCTTCTGTGCCGGCGGCGACATCAGCGGCATGAAGCGCCGGCTCGAGGCGCCGCAGGGTGAGGTCGCCTTTAACGGCTGGAGCCGCCAGCAGGGCGTGCACCACGTGCAGTCGTTGCTGCTCGGCCTGCCGAAGCCGACCATTGCCGCCGTCAACGGCGCCGCTGCGGGCTTAGGTGCGGATACCGCGCTGGCCTGCGACTTCGTCATGGCCACGGAACGCTCGAAATTCACCTGGTCCTACATCAAGCGCGGTTTGATCCCCGACGGCGGCGGGCTGTATTTCCTGCCGCGCCGGGTCGGGCTCGCGAAGGCCAAGGAGCTGATCTTCACGGGCCGAATCGTCGAGGCCGACGAGGCGCTCGCGCTCGGCATCGTCGATCGCAAGGTGGCCTCGGCCGAGCTGCTGCCGGCCGCGCAGGCCTGGGCGGCCGAGCTGGCTCAGGGGTCTCCCACCGCGCTGGCGCTGAGCAAGAAGATCTTGAACGAGACCTTCGAGCATTCCGCGCACGATATCTTCAATCTCGGCAGCCAGGCGCAGGCCATCTGCTACACCAGCGCGGAACACCGCGAAGCCGTGGCGGCGTTCCTCGCGCAATCCTCCGCGAAGGAGTGAGCGATGAGCGCGATCGAACGCCTGATCCGGCCGCGCAGCATCGCAATCATCGGTGCATCGGCGGATCCGACGAAGACGTCGGGCCGACCGGTGTCCTATCTCCAGAAGCACGGCTTTGCGGGTGAGATCTATCCCGTCAATCCGAAGGTCGGAGAGATCGGCGGCCTCAAATGCTACGCGGATGTCGCCTCGCTGCCTGATGTGCCTGACGTCGGCCTTGTTCTGCTCGGCGCCGAGCGCGCGCATATCGCAGTGCGCGAATTGTCCGAGCGGGGCGCTGCCGCGGCAATCGTTCTTGCCAGCGGCTTCACCGAAACAGGGGCAGAGGGTGCCGCGCGCCAGCATCAGCTCATGCAGGCCGCGGGGTCGATGCGGATCCTCGGGCCGAACACGATCGGCCTCGTCAATCTCACCGACAATATCGTGCTGTCGGCGTCGGGCGCGCTGGCGATGGATCGCTTCCCGGCGGGGGCCATCGGGCTGATCTCGCAAAGCGGGGGGATTCTCGGTGCGGTGTTGTCGCGCGCCGCCGCACGCGGAATTGGGTTGTCCAAGCTGGTGTCGACCAGCAACGAGGCCGATCTCGAACTTGCCGACTTCATCGACGTCCTCGCTGAAGACGATGCGACCAGAGTCATTGCACTCTACATCGAGGCGATCCGCAATCCGCTTCGCTTTCGGGAGGCGGTCCTGAGGGCGCGCCGCGCCGGCAAGCCCATCGTCGCCTTCAAGATCGGGCGATCGGAGGCGGGCGCGCAGGCGGCCGTCTCGCACACCGGCGCGCTGGCCGGCTCCGACCGCATGTACGACGCCTTGTTCCGGCAGCTCGGCGTGATCCGCGCCAGGACGTTCGAAGACCTGCTCGACATTCCCGCCGTCCTTGCCGCGGGACGGAAACTCTCCGGCCGGCGCGTTGCGATCCTCACCTCGACCGGCGGTGCCGGCACGATCGTATCAGACAGTCTCGGCGTCGCCGGTTTTACGACACCAGCACCCGATGCGGAGACGGCGGCGCAATTGCGGGCCTTGCAGTCGGGCTCGCACGCCAATCTCGATCGCAATCCGATCGACGTGACCCTGGCCGGCCTGCAGCCGGAGCTGCTGCGCGGCGCCATCCGCATCCTGCTCGCAAGTCCGTCCTATGACGCGCTGGTGGTCATTGCCGGCTCGTCGGCCGTGGGATCGCCGGCCCTGATGGCCGACGCCATCCACGACTGCCTGCCGCTCAGCGACAAGCCGGTCATTGCCTATGTCAGTCCCTATGCGCCCGAGGTCGTCTCCGTCCTCACGCGGCACGGTGTCCCCGCCTATACCTCCGCCGAGAGTTGCACCGCTGCGCTCGATGGGCTGTTGCGGGCCGCAAGGCCGGAGCAGGTCCAGACAGCCACCCCGTCCCTGACGATCGTTGATGCCGGCGATTTGCCGGCCGGATCGCTCGATGAAGCACAGGCCAAGGCGCTGTTCGCCCGCTTTGGGATTCCCGTCGTAGCGGAGAAAGTGGTCGCAACCGCGCGCGAAGCGGAACAGGCGGCGCGCAGCCTCGGTGACCGGGCCGTGCTCAAGATCCTCTCGCGCGAGATCGCGCACAAGAGCGATGTCGGCGGCGTCGCGGTCAATCTGACCACTGACGCGATCGGCGGCCGCCTGACGGCGATGGCCGATGACGTCGAGGCCAGGACCGGGAAGCGGCCCGATCAATTCCTGGTTCAGGAGATGATTTCAGGTGGCGTCGAAATCATTCTCGGAATGCATCGCGATTCGCTGGGAACCGCGATCCTTCTCGGCATGGGCGGCGTCGCGGCCGAATTGTTCAAGGACACCACGATGCGTCTGCTTCCGCCGAACGGCGGCCTCGATCTGTCCGAGGCGCGGGCGATGGCGCGCGATCTCGTCACATGGCCGTTGCTGGACGGCTTTCGCGGCCGGCCGGCATGCGATGTCGAAGCGCTCGCAGCCGCGGTCGTTGCGTTCTCGCGCATGGTCGCGCAGCTCGGTGATCGGCTTTCCGAAGCGGAGATCAATCCGGTGTTCGTGCTGCCGGCGGGCCAGGGCGTGAAGGCAGCGGACGGATTGGTTGTTCTCAATGTCTGAGCAAAACCGGAGGGATCTCCAGATGGCCATTGGCAATATCATCAAGCACGACGAAGCTGGTGGGAAAGCTCCCGCCGTGCGGCACTGGCGAGGTCTCGTCATTCTCTCCTGTGCGATCTTCGCAGGGCTCGGACTGACGCCGGCGCGCGCGGAATATCCCGACAAGATCGTCAAGATCGTGGTGCCCTTCGCGGCCGGCGGCGGCACCGACATCATGGCGCGAACCACAGCGCAGGAGATCCAGGGGGATCTCGGCAAGTCTGTCATCATCGAGAATAAGCCGGGCGCCGGGACCATTATCGGAACCCAGACGGTGGCGAGCAGCGAACCTGACGGCTATTCGCTGCTGATGGCGACTTTCGCCCACGCGGTCAATCCGAGCCTCTACAACAAGCTGCCGTTCGATCCGCACAAGGATTTCGCGGCGATCTCGCTGATCGCGCGCTCCTTCAACATCGTCGTGGTCAACCCGGCATCCAAGATCAACTCGATCTCGGATTTGATCGCGGAGGCCAAGGCCAATCCCGGCAAGCTCAATTTCGGAACCTTCGGCACCGGCACCTCGGCGCATCTCGCCGGCGAGCTGTTCAATGCGATGGCGAAGGTCAAGATGACGGCGGTGCCCTACAAGGGCGCGGCGCCGGCGATCAGCGATCTCCTGGGCGGGCAGATCGACGTGATGTTCACCACGGTGGCAAGTGCGGCCTCACTGGTGGCTGCAGGTCAGCTCCGGGCGCTCGCCGTCACATCCGCCGAGCGTTCAGCGGCGTTTCCGCAATTGCCCACCGTCGCCGAGGCCGGGGTGCCCGGCTACGCCGCCGAATCCTGGTACGGATTGTATGCTCCGGCCAGGACGCCCGCTCCGGTGATCGCGCGTCTCAATCAAGCCATCGCAAAGGCGGTTCAGTCCGGTGCCTTCAAGAAGCTGGAGGCGAACGAAGGCCTCATCATGGTCGGCAGCGCCCCGGAACAGCTCGATCGTTATGTCGCCCAGGAGGAGGAACGCTGGCGCAAGCTGATCAAGGACGCGAATATCGAGGTGCAATAGACGCGCGGGATGCGCTTGTTTCGCCTTTGAATGAATCGCAAGCCCTTGCCGAAGGTCGGCAGCCTCTCTCAGAGCGAGGAGGCTGCCGAAGGCTCATGCGCGCGTTACGGGCAGGGGTGACGCAGGCCGTCGTGACCCAGATAAGTTCCTGAGCCGGGATCGTAGGAGCGATAGCGCTGGGCACAGTAGGACGTGGCGTTGGCCTGAGCCTGGCTGCTGGCGATTGCGCCGCCGATGATTGCACCGGCCGCAAGGCCGCCGAGGACGGCTGCGCCGTTCCCACCGTGATGATGCCCGTAATGGCCATGCCGATGCCCGTGTCCATGCCGGTACTGCACCTGCTGCACGCCGGAGTCAGCACCCGGATTCGCGATCGGCAAGGGCGCCGCGAGCACCGGCGAAGCTGCTGTCGAGAGCATCGCTCCAGCGGCCGCGAGGGCGACGAAAGTTCTGCGCATTGTCATGTCGGGCTCCATGTTGTTGAGGATACCGGAGCAACGGCCGCTTGCCCGCTCCGTTCCTTCAGCGCGGGATCAGCGACAGACGGTCGCGGAAAATGAATAATGGGTAAGGATGATGGCCGACGTGCCGCTACTTGTCCTCGCCGTTCCGCCGGCGGAAGGGATCGGCGACATCATCGTGACCGCTGCGGCTGCTGAAGAACATCAGCGCCATCAGCCCGCAGCCGATCAGCAATGAGAAGAACGCTCCGAGGCCAAGCGCGATCCAGCCGTGCTTTCCCATCTCGACGCCGCTGCTGGAATCCCAGACCGAAAATCCCCAGACGCCCGTGAGGATCAACATGGCCCCGAGGGCAACCAGCAGAGCGATCTGACCGGCACTGATGTTCTTCATGGCTGTTTCCTTGTCGTGCCTGACGAGGGTCAATTGCGACGGGCGACGGGGGGTTCCCTGACGGCGCCGACCCCCTCGTCGCCCCCGTGAGTTCGCCTGCCGGAACATGGTAGCGAGGCTCGGAAGCGAATTCGTTGTGCTGCAGCAACTCCAGGAGCGACTTTGAGGAGCAACTTCCAGGTCGTCCGTCAATCCGTGCGGCAGGTCACCCTCGCAAAGGGGCGCATCCGGAGCGGCGCGCCCGCTATTTCGAGAGAATCATGCTCGATCGGGTCTGTCGATCATTTCTGATTCGGAGACAGCCAGGACGGTCAATCCTCTGATACGCTTGTCCGGCGTCTCGAACGCGATTCGCTGTCCCACCGAGAGTCCGATTAGCGCCGCCCCGACGGGAGTCAGGATCGAGATCCGGCTGAGCGCGATGTTGGCCTCGTGCGGATAGACCAGCACGATCTCGCGGCTCGCACCCTTGTCGTCGCGATAGGTCACTTTGGAGCCCATCCTGACCACGCCGCGCAAGTCGTTCTCTCCCGCGACCGTCGCGCGGTCCAGCTCGCGAGCCAGAAACTGGGCGACATTGGGAAACAGATCCATGGTCGAATTCGCCAGCGAGCTCAAACGCCGCGAATCGTCCTCTGCGATCCTGATCGGCGGCAACGCGGGCTGGTCTCGTCGAATCTCGGCTTCGAAATTGTGCATTTGATGTCTCCTAGGCTGCAGTGGGTCCGGGATCGTCGTCGAGCGGCGTGCTGCGCCGACCCGCCGGAAACAGATTGACCACGTTCGGGTTTGATCGCGTGACGCTCTGAACCCTGACGACGTTCAGGCACCCCGCGACGAGGTACGGCATGTGATCGCCGACCTGCAGGCCGATCAAAGCCGCTCCCAGAGATGACAGGATCGAGATGCGGGCGGGATCCGACCAGCACTCCTCGGGCCAGACCAGTTGCACGGTGCGGCGCGGAACGCCCCAATTGGTGCAAAAAGTGACCCATGATCCAACAGTCACGCGGGAATCGAGATCGTTCATTTCGTCCGGCACGATGTCGGCGCGGTTGATCTCGCCCAGGAGGAAGATCCCGTCCAGATCACCTCGTTGGGCGGCGTGGCGGGCGAGCTGTTCGAGACGGGGATAGTCCGATGCGGCGAGCGCGATTTTTGGAAGAGGCAGCACGGCACACTCCTTCTGCTTCAATACGACCTCGCAGGGAGAGGTCACGAAAGCTGGAAAAGAGCCCGGACGGCGCAAGCACCGTCCGGCTAACCGCCTGCTTGGAGGCGGCCGGCGTGAAGACCGAAGCGCGCGGTGCGCGCGTCTATGTCGACGACATATGCCATGACATGCCAGATATAATCACTTATTCCGCCGGAGACATTGCGGCGAAACCGCACAGCCGCGAGCGATTGGATCTTGCCACCAAGCGCCAATTTGGCGGCGATGTGAGCTTCAGATTCCCCAGCGCAATCTTTTTACCGTAGGCCCTGTTCATCGATCAGGATGCGGTGAATCTCGATGCGCTGCGGCAGCTCAATCAGGAACTCCGCATCGCGTGCGAGATGATGGACCTTGGTGGGCTCGCCCTTGGTGAAAGCCGTCATGGCTGCGATGTCCGCCCAATAGGAAATGGTCGTGAACCACGTCTCCTCGTCGCGGTCCTCGCGCAATTGCTGCACGCCGAGCGCGGTCTTGCGCAGTGGCGGAATGCCCTCGGCCTGCAGATAGGCCTGGTAGGCGTCGGCAAGCTCGCGGCGGGTTCGGCCGCGCCAGATGCGGGCGATGGTCGGCTTGGTCGGCATGACAGGCTCCCTTGCGGCGAACGCCGCGCCCCGCATTCTGTTCCATGCGTCTTCGTGTCGCCGCAGCGGCAGAAACCGCGGCCGGCTGCCGGCGCCGCGGGCGCCGGAGTCCACGTCATTGATCTGAAGCAATGATGATCGCGTCCCTAGATGCTAAAGCGATTCGCAAGTTGCGATCCGAGCCTCTCCGGCCAATCGCGACAATCGCAACGCGCCTGGAATCAGAGGACTCAATGGGACGACTCCTGAATATCGTGACGCCACTGCATACGGCGACCAAGCGCGACTACATGGCCCGCATGAACGACGACAAGATCGGCTGCTCGCTGAAGGCGAGGGAATACGAGGCCGATTATTGGGACGGCGACCGCCGCTTCGGCTACGGGGGATACCGCTTCATCGAGGGGCGCTGGGCGCCGGTCGCCAAGGCGCTGATCGAGACTTATGGTCTGAAGGACGGATCCAGCGTTCTCGACGTCGGCTGCGGCAAGGGCTTCCTGCTCTACGAGATGCAGAAGATCCTGCCGGGCTTGAAGGTCGTCGGTTTCGATATCTCCAAGCACGGTCTTGCCAATGCGCATGAGCAGGTGAAGCCCTACCTCTTCAATTATCGCGCCCAGGACATCTATCCGTACGGCGACGACAGTTTCGACCTCGTTATCTCGCTTGGCACCCTGCACAATCTGCGGCTCTACGAGCTCGAGGCGGCGCTCAAGGAGATCGAGCGGGTCGGCAAGAACAAGTACGTCATGGTCGAGGGCTACCGGACCGTCGCCGAACTGCACAACCTCGAATGCTGGGCGCTAACGGCGGAGTCCATTCTGCACACCTCGGAATGGATCTGGCTGTACGGCAAGCTCGGTTACACCGGCGACTACGAATTCATCTATTTCGAGTGATCGGGCGCTCCTCATGGACATCAAGACCGCCAAGGCGGCCATCCTCGTCGAATCGGGCAAGCCGCTGATCGTCGACGAGTTCAGCTTGCCGGACAGGCTCGAACACGGCCAGGTGCTCGCGCACGTGCATACGTCGAGCATCTGCGGCGCGCAGATCAACGAGATCGACGCGGTCAAGGGCGTCGACAAGTTCCTGCCGCACTTGTTGGGACATGAGGCACTGGCGACGATCGTCGAGACCGGACCGGGCGTGGTCTCCTGCAAGCGGGGCGACACCGTCGTCATGCATTGGCGGCCGGGCAAGGGCGTCCAGTCCAACACGCCGGTCTATTCCTGGCGCGGCAAGCGCCTCAATGCCGGCTGGGTCACCACCTTCAACGAATATGCCGTGGTGTCGGAAAATCGCGTCACGCCGGTTCCTGATACGATCGACCGCACCAGCGCGCCGCTGCTCGGGTGCGCCGTGACGACCGCGCTTGGCGTCGTCAACAACGATGCGCAGATCGCCATCGGCGAAGCCGTGGTGGTGTTCGGCGTCGGCGGGGTCGGATTGAACATCGTGCAGTTTGCCGCGATGGTCGGCGCCTATCCCGTCATCGCGATCGACCGCCTCGACAACAAGCTCGAAATGGCGAAGCAGTTCGGCGCCACCCACACCATCAACTCCGAGGCGGTCAAGGATGTCGCCGCCGAAATCCGGTCCATCACCGGCACTGAGGGACCCGACAAGGTGGTCGAGACCACCGGCGTCAAGAACCTGATCGAGCTCGCCTACGAGATCACCGCGAAGAAGGGCCGCTGCATCCTGGTCGGCGTGCCGCGCGAGAAGGCCGAGATCTACACGCTGCCGCTCCACTTCGAGAAAGTGCTGAAGGGCTCGGAAGGCGGGCAATGCCAGCCGGCGCGCGATATCCCGCGCCTCGTTCGCCTCAGCGACGCCGGTAAGGTGAACTACCGCGGCATCGTGACCCACCAGTTCGCGCTCGACGACGTCAACGACGCGCTGGACCTGATGCGCAGCGGCACGTCGGGGCGAATCCTGCTGAACATCAGCTGAGCGCGGCGGCGAGGACGCACGGCTTTAACGGCCGGCGTCTGAATTGTTGCGCGTCCGGCCTTCGCCTCTCGCTTGTCGAGAGGCGGCGTCAGGTGCGACCACCTACACGCAGGTCTGCGCGCCGCCCTTCAGCTTCACGGGGATCGTGAGATAGCGCACCCCATTGGCTTCGGCAGGCGGGAATTTGCCGGCGCGGATGTTGACCTGAATGGAAGGCAGCAGCAGCTTCGGTGCCGACAGTTTGGTGTCGCGCGCCTGCCGCATCGCCACGAATTCGTCTTCGGATACACCGTCTTTGACGTGGACGTTGTTCTCGCGCTGCTCGCGTACCGTGGTCTCCCACGCGAACGCATCACGGCCGGGGGCCTTGTAATCGTGACACATGAACAGCCGTGTTTCCGGCGACAGCGCCAGCAGCCGCTTGATCGAACGGTAGAGCTTGTGAGCGTCGCCGCCGGGGAAGTCGGCGCGCGCGGTGCCGTAGTCCGGCATGAACAGAGTGTCGCCGACGAAAACGGCGTCCTCGATCTTGTAGGCGATGTCCGCCGGGGTGTGCCCCGGCGTATAGAGAACCTCGACCTCAAGTTCGCCGATCCTGAAGCGCTCGCCGTCGCGGAACAGATGATCGAAGTCGCTGCCGTCGGTCTTTAGGTCGGTGGCGTTGAAGATCGGCCGGAAGATGCGTTGGACGTCCTTGATGTGCTCCCCGATGCCGATCTTCGCGCCGGTCTTCGCCTTGATGAACGGCGCGCCTGAGAGATGGTCGGCGTGCGCGTGCGTCTCCAGCACCCATTCGATGGCGTTGCCGGCATTTTCGGCGGCCTTCAGCATCGCCTCGACGGATCGCGTATCCGCCTCGCCCGAACTGTGGTCATAGTCGAGCACCGGGTCGATGATGGCGGCCTTCTTTGTTGCGGGATCGGCGACCAGGTAGCTCACCGTGTTGGTCGGTTCGTCGAAGAATGATTGGATGATGGGTCGTGACATGTCTGGAACCTCCCGATGTCAGCGTCAGATTGGTCTTGACGGATATATTAGCAAATTCTAAATAAGCAATATCTAAAGTAAGAGAGATGGACCGATGGCGTCCCCGACGTTTGATCCGGAAACTTTCGAGAAACAGGCCGTCGAGGTTGCCGGCATCTTGCGGGCGCTCGCCAATGAGCGCCGGTTGATGATTCTGTGCAGACTGGTTGAATTCGGCGAGGACAACGTCAGTTCCCTCGCTGAAGCCGTCGGCCTGTCGCAATCGGCCCTGTCCCAGCACCTTGCGAAAATGCGCGAGGAGGGGCTCGTCGCGTTCCGAAGGGAGAGCCAAACGCTCTGGTATCGCATTGCCGATCCGCGCATCGAGCAGCTCTTCGCCACGCTCTACAGGCTGTTTTGCGCGCCTGTCAGAGCTAAACGCCGCTAAATCAACAAAAGGAGCCAGGAATGTCGCTACCCTCGATCAATCCCGCACAAGCGCGCAATCTCGTCGAGAAAGGCGCGATCCTCATTGATATCCGCGAAGCCGATGAACATGCCCGCGAACGGATCGTGGGCGCTCGAAACTTGCCTCTGTCGAAGCTCGATCAGGCCGATCTTGCGGCGCATCAGGGCAAGCAGGTCATTTTCCACTGCAAGAGCGGCGCCCGTACACAGATCAACGCGTCGCGGCTCGCGTCGAAGCTGGACCGAAGCTGCGAAGCTTTCATCGTGGCAGGCGGGCTCGACGCATGGTGCAAGGCGGGGCTCCCGGTTGAAGGCGGTCGCCGTTGAGCCGCGGGATCAACGCCAAATGCAGGCCGGTGCCGGACCGATCGTCGCGGCGGTCGCCTCCCCGTTGCATGGCCGTCTAGCTGTGAGCGCCCCGGCATTGCCGGACTACCACGTGCCGTCGCTGCCTGATGGCAATTGAGGAACGCACGATGCTATCCCTGACCCAAGGCGCGCTTGGCGTCGCCTCCGGCTCGCTGGTCGGCTTCTCGCTCGGGCTGGTCGGAGGCGGCGGCTCGGTTTTGGCCGTCCCCCTCCTGATCTATCTGGTCGGGGTGGCGGATCCTCATGTCGCGATCGGGACCAGCGCCATCGCGGTGGCGGCGAACGCTGCCGCCAGTCTGGCGAACCACGTCCGCGCCGGTAACGTGAAGTGGCGCTGCGCCTCGGTGTTCGCGCTCGCTGGCATAGCCGGTGCCTTTCTTGGCTCCACTCTCGGCAAGATCATCGATGGTCAGAATCTTCTCGCCTTGTTCGCCATCGTCATGATGGTCGTCGGCGCGCTGATGCTGAGGGGCCGTTCCGGCGAGGGGGAGCCGTCGGTGAGACTCAATCGGGAAAATCTTCCGAAGCTCGTGGGCCTGGGCCTCGCCACAGGCGCCTTGTCCGGCTTCTTCGGGATCGGCGGTGGCTTCCTGATCGTGCCCGCGCTGATCGCTGCCACCGGCATGCCGATCCTGTACGCGGTTGGCTCCTCGCTCCTGGCGGTGACCGCGTTCGGGCTGACAACTGCGGCCAACTACGCCGTGTCCGGCCTTGTGGATTGGTCTCTCGCAGGGCTGTTCATCGTCGGCGGCGTTGTTGGAGGGCTTCTCGGCGCCCGCTCCGCAACCTCCCTTGCTGGCCGCAAGGGTGCGTTGAACACCGTATTTGCGGCGCTCATATTCGCAGTCGCTGTCTACATGCTGCTCCGTAGCCTGGGCTGGATTTGATCCATCGTTGGTGATTCTTCAGTGTCGCCTCGGCGCGGGGCGCGCCAAAATCGGCCTGCACCGACGGGGGTTCCGGGCGCCGTCGCCGCCGGCATGGCGGAGCCGCGCCTCCTGACGGCTTCGCGCCGCCGGCCGTAACGGGCGGTTAACCATGGATATTTACGGTGTCGCAAGCCTCTGAGCTATGACAGTCAGTTGATTTCGAGTCCAACCCCATGGCGTTCGGTAGCCGCCCATCTCCGCGAAGCATCGCCCCGACGGAGCCAGCGGCTTCGTGGGAAGCGCCGCAGGCTGCGCGGGCGAGGCCTGATGGCGCCGCGCCGGGGCTGATCAAGGGATCGCTGACCGTCTCCGGAGCACTCTCTTTCCTGCGCGAGAACGGCCGGCGCATCCTGACGCTGGCGCTGGCATTGTTCGCCCTCGGCGTCATCGTTCTCATGATCCTGCCGGTCCGCTATGCCGCGACGGCCCTGGTCGTGCTCGATCCCCGGGAGCTGCGCATCACCACGGAGCAGGACGTCCTGCCGGGCATCGGCCAGGACGCCGCGGCGCTTCAGAGCCAGATCGAGATCGCCAAATCGGACGGCTTTCTCCGTCCCCTGATCGAGCAGCTCAAGATCGCCGACGACGATGACATCGCGGGCGGCCATACCGACATGACGCGCCTGCTCGAAAAATTCCGCAGCCGCCTCGAGATCACGCGCCGCGGGCTCACCTACGTCATTGCGATTTCCTTCACCTCGAACCGCCCGGAACGCGCCGCCTCCTACGCCAACGCCATCGCCGAGGCGTTCGTCGCCAGCCAGGGCCGCGTCCGCACCGCGGCCACGGACGAGGCCGCCGACTGGCTCAAGGATCGGCTGAAGACGCTGAACGAGCGCCTGCGCGCATCGGAAGACGCCGTCGCCGCCTTCCGGCTCGAGCACAAGATCCTCAATGCCGGCAAGGATTCCACCACGCAGCAATTGCGGGTGACCGATCTCAATCAGCAGGTCTCCGCCGCGCGGCTTCGCACCGAGGAAGCCAAGGCGCGCTACGACCAGGTGCAGCGCGATCTCAAGGCCAATGTCGAAGGGCCGGTCAAGCAGGACCTGCTGAGCATGCTGCGGGCGCAGCGCTCGGCCTTGAATGACCAGATCGCGCAGAAGAAGGCGGTGTTTGGCGACCGCCATCCCGATCTCGCGATCTCCTACAGCCAGCTCGCCGATATCAACCGGCAGATCGAGGTCGAGCGGAAGAAGAACATCGAGACGGCGAAGTCCGAATACGAAGCGCAGCTGGAGCAGCAGAAGGCGCTGGAAAAGCAGCTGAAAGAGGTCGAGACCAAGATGCTGGTCGACGGCCAGGCGCTGGTGAAGCTGCAGGAGCTGCAGCGCGACGCCGATGCCAACCGGAACATCTACGAGCAGTTCCTGTCGCGGTTCAAGACCACCGACGAGCAGCGTCAGCTGCAGGCCTCGCAGACCAAGATCGCCTCGGCGGCCATTCCGCCGCTGCGCTCGACGCGCCCGCCGCTCGCGCTGCTGCTGGCGGCGCTGGCAATCGGCTCGCTGCTGACGTCGACCGCTGCCGTCGCGGTGACGACCAGCATGTCCGATCAGTCCGCACCGACCGAGGCTCCCATGCAGGCAGCCGTGGCGGAGACGCAGGCGCGGCAGCTCCAACCTCAGCTCCAGCCACAAGCCCCGCCGCAAGCCCAGCCTCCGGCCGCGGCCCGGCCGGACGCGATGCCGCGGCTTCCCGTCTGGGCCCGCATCCCCGATCTGTCGTCCACGACCACGGCCAGCACCGTCTGGCAGAAGCCGATTGCTTCTCCCGGCGAGCTTGATCTCGGTGCCCATCTGCGGCCGCTGCTCGAGCGGATCGATCGGGTGCCGGTGCGCGGCTGCAAGGTCGCCCTGGTGTTGTCGGTCGGCAAGCGCGCCGGCGGCAACACCGTTGCGCGCTCGCTGAATCGCGCCGCCGTGACGCGCGGCATGATGAGCGTCCTGATCCGGTTGCAGGGGGAATTCGCCGGCCACCAGCCGCCGGTGACGGAATGGAATGATGGGTCGACCACGGCGGGACTGCAGTCGATCGACGAACTCCTGAGCGCCGGCCGCAAGGCCGATGCGCGGCCTGAGGACGATATTCGATCGGAGTTCGATCTGATCATCGTCCATGCCGGCAATCTCGCCTTGCAGCCCGACGCCATCGCGCTGGCGGCGCATGCGGACCTGATCGTCCTGGTGGCGCGCGCCGGCGAGCTCGGTTCGGCGGCGATGCGCCGCGTGACCGCGGCGCTGTCGCGGTACGAGGCCGTGCCGACGGGGCTCGTCGTCAATCATGCGCCTGCCGGCTCGCAGGCGCCGCACCCCGAGGGCGGCGCATTGGGACTTGCGGTGTGACGATGGCAGGCTGGCGTGGTCGCCTGCTGGCCAGCGCGATGCTGCTGCTGTCGATCGCGTCGGGCCCGCCGGTCCTCGCCGGCGATTGCGTGCCCGTGCCGCAGACGGTCGCACCTGGCAGGCTCGCCGCACTGTCTCGCGGCTTCAATGCCGACGGCTGGATCAACGGTGCAGCCCCGAGCGCTGAATTGCTGCAGCAGCTGCGCAGGGCGGGAATGAGCCATGTCCGGCTGCCGGTGCCGGCAGAGCGCGTGATGCCTGGTTTCGCCGCGAAGGACGAGCGCGAGGCGACGCTGCGCGTGCTCGACAGGGCGCTGAAGCAGCTCACCACGCTCGGCTACGCCATCTCCGTCGATCTTCACCCCGGCGAGCGCTTCAACCGCCTGCACAAGGAAGATCCGGACGCGGCGTTGCAGCAAATGCAGGAAGCCTGGAGCGGTCTTGCCGGGGTCATCCGATCCTATCCGGCCGATCGCGTCTTCGCCGAGCTGCTCAACGAGCCCGATATCGCCGCCGACAAATGGCAGACCGAGGTCGAGGCGCTCGCCGCCTTCGTGCGCAAATTGCTTCCGGCCAATACCCTCATTGTCGGTCCGGTCAACTGGCAGCGGGCGGACTCGCTGCCGCGATTCCGCCCGCTGCCCGACCCTGATGTCGTCTATGCCATCCACTTCTATGATCCGATGGTGTTCACCCATCAGGCCCATTGGGACGCACAGGATCCGCTGCACGACATCATCGATCTGCCTTATCCAATCAATCCCGGCGATCCCAGGGTTCAGGCCCTGCGCAAGGATCTTGAGCTGAGGGGCGCGACCAAGGCGCTGGGCATGCTCGACGTCGCGATCGCCGCCGCCAGGAACAAGCCGACGGCCGATCGCTGGCTTGCGCCCGCGCTGCAATGGCAGCGGCAATTCGCACGGCCGATCATCGTCAACGAATTCGGCGTGCTGAAGGCCGGCGCGCCCAGAGAGAGCCGGTTGCGCTGGCTGGCGGAGGTCACCGCCTACGGCCGCGATCATTGCTGGGGCTGGGCGCATTGGGAGCTGGCGCAGGGCTTCGGCCTCGTCGATCGCAACACCGGCAGGCCCGATCCCGACGTGATGCGGGCCTTGCTCGGCGCGCCCCGGGCCGGCCGCCGCTGACGGCGCGGGTCCGCTATCGTTAACGCATCCTTACACATCGCCCCGCTATCGTGCCGGCCGCGCGATGCCAAGGGACGATCGATGAGCGCCGGGGATTCACCGCAGGTCGAGACGGCGCAGGCCGGCCCATCGCCGGCCTGGCGCGAGCTGGTCCTGATCTTCGGCCTGGCCACGGCAACGATCGGCTCCGCGCCGATCCTGCACCTCGCCAGTCCGATCCTCGGCATCGCCGTCGAGGTGCTCGTCGGCATCGCGATCGTCCTGGCGGTCCCGACCTATGCGCCGGCGATCGCGATCTTCGTCCTGTTTTTCCAGAACCTGTTCGTCTCGATCCTGTCGCCGCTGGTACCGCTACCGTCCGATCTCGACTTCATCAAGGGCTACAATTTCCTCGTCTGCTCCGTGATGTGGCTGGCGACGTTCGGCCTTTACGTGCTGGGCCAGAGGAATCAATCGGCCGAGGTGAACCGGATCATGCGCTGGGGTGTCGTCACCCTCGCCGTGGTGTCACTGTATTTCGCGATCGGCTTCATCCAGGACGGGCAGCCGGCGGCGGTCTATCTGCGCAACATCGTGTTGCCGCTGTTCCTTTTCCAGCTGTCGCTGCTGACGGCGGCGACCTATGAGGTGCGCATCACGCCGTTCCTGGTGACACTCGCGGTCATCCTCATGTTGTGCGGCTATGTCGAGCTCGTCTTTCGCGATGTCTGGCTGGCCATCACCAACGGTTACACGTTCTGGGGTTTCGACGAGCTCAAGGCGACCCATTCGGGCGTCTGGGAAGCCCAGATGCGCCAGACCGGAAACGTGCCGGTCACTCTCCAGGATCGCTTCAGTTTCGACTTCCTGAACACGCCCCTGCTCGAGGGGTTCGGCCTGTCGAAGATGCTGCGCATCAACGGTCCGAACATGCACCCGATCAGCTTCGCCTACGGAGTCGGTTTTTGCGCCCTGTTCCTGTTCTCGGTGGGACGGCCGCTGCTGGCGCTCGCGGCGTTGCCGCTGCTGGTCTTTTGCAGCGTGAAGGGTGCGCTCATCGTGGTGATCTTCGTGGTCGCGGCGTGGATCGCGACCCGGCTGCTCGGCGCCGTGGTGACGTTGCTGCTCGGCTTCCTGGGCCTGATCGCCTTTGCGGTTCTGGCGATCCGCGTCGGCCTGCAGATCGGCGATTATCACGTCATCGGGCTGATGGGCGGATTGGATGGATTCATGCAGAGACCCTTCGGCCGCGGTCTCGGCATCGGCGGCAATTTGTCGGACAGCTATTTCTCCATCGACTGGAGTGCCGCACAGGCGGCCGGAACGATCGACGGCGCGGTCGAAAGCGCGATCGGCGTGCTGCTGTACCAGATGGGTATCGCCGCCTTCGTGCCGCTGGGCTTCTATGTCGCGGTGGCGTTCAAGGCCTGGCGGCTCTACGCCACGTCGGGCTATCTGACGCAGGGTCTCGCCGGCTTCGGCGTCATGGTCGTACTGATCAACGGATTGTTCCAGGAAGAAGCCTTGTTCGCGCCGCTCGCGCTCGGTCTCATGCTCTCGCTCGCCGGGCTCGTCATCGGCAGCCATGTGAGAATGCAGAGCGTCGCGCGTGAGGACGTGGAATCGGAGCGCTTCATGCGCTACCAGCCCGCGACGTAGCGGCGGCACGCCGGCCGGATCTGCTTTCTCAGGCGCGCGACGATTCCAGGAACTTCCGGTTTTTCCCGGCGTTGACCGACGGCCCGCACCAAGGGCCGATGCGCGATGAAGAACTTTTCCAACGCCGAATTTTCTCCGGAAGTGATCGAGGTGATGACGACCGCCCTGGATGCCGCGGTTGCCACATTGCCGGAGCCCGTGCACGCCTCGCATGTCAACGCGCTCGCGGAATCCATCCTGCGCACGGCTGGGGCGGGCGAGCGCAACGTCGGGAATTTGCAGCGGATCGCTCTGCTGGAGCTGCAACTGGCGCCGCGCAAATGATGAGGCCGACATGAAGACGATGCTTGCTGCCGCCCTGGCGCTGTCTGTCACGCTCTCCGGCGCGAAAGCAGAGAGCTGGACGAGCTACCGGATTGCCGAGACAGGGACCTCGGTCGACGTTCCCGTCTCGGTCTTCACGGAATTGGCCGGCAAGCCCGATGGTTACGGCCAGCAATTTCGCAGCTCCGACGGCAGGGCCGATCTCACCGTCCAGGCCGTTTCCAACCGGCAGGGCCTTTCGCCGGCTGCGTTCCTGGCCAGGAAGAATCCGCCGTCCGGCATCATCTATCAACGGATCACGCCGAGATTCTTCGTGGTCTCCAGCATCAAGCGCGACAAGATCTGGTACAACCGCTGCAATTTCTCGCGCGGCTACGTGCACTGCGTGCTGATCAATTATCCTGCGGCCGAGAAGCGGCAATGGGACCGCATCGTCACGCGGATCAGCCACAGCCTGAGCGCCGGTTGAAGCGGTTTCAAGGAAAACAGCCGCCCGAGCAAGCTCGGGCGGCTGTTGGTGAGGGTTAGCGCGAGGTCGTCGACGTCGTCGACATGGTCGGCTTCGATCCCGGCACGTGCGACATGGTTTTGGTTGTCGAGCCCACCTCTTGCCCGGCCTTGACCTTGGTCCGCGTATGCGAGCGGCTGAACGTGCCGCCCTCATGGGCTTGCGCGCGGGCGTTGGAATTCAGCACCGGCCCGTTGCCCTTGTTCATGCTGACGCCGGTCTGCGTCTTGCCGTTCACCGCCGCAGCGCTGCCACCGGCCGCGATCGACGAGCCGGTGTTGCCCGTCGCCGAGGTGGACGTACCACCGGTGCCAACCGTCGAGGCCGAGGTGCCGCCCACGGCGGCCGAGCCGGCGCTTCCGCCGGTGATGCTTTTCTGGGCGAGCGCCGGTGAGGCGGCGGCGAGCAGCAGTGCGACCGCCGAGGTCGTAAGCAAAGTTCTCATGTTTTCGATCCTTTCGATCAATCTCAAGGTGACGAGGTCGAGATCGTGCAGCCGTTGAGGGTGATGGTGCTGGCGGTGGTGCTGCCAGGACCGCCCGCCGTCGACGAGGAGCTCGAGACGTTGCCGCCGCCCGCCTGCACGTGCACGGACGATCCGCCGGCCGAGCTCGAGCTCGACAGCGAACCGCTCGACGCTGTCGATCCCGTGGTGCCCGCACCCGACGAGCCGGCCGCGCTGATGCTGCCGTCTGCGTGCTTCACCACCGTGACCTTGCAGGTCTCGCCCGATGCCGTCTTGCCGGTCTTTTCCATAGTTTCCGCCGATGCAGCGCTACCCATCAGGGCCAGCGCCATGATCGCAACGATTGACTTGTTCATTGCGGCTCCTCCTCAACATGGACAAAGGGAGCGGCACGTGGCCGCTCCCGGGATCGGACTAGTTCTTGTCCTTCTTCCACTCGTCCTTGTTGTGGCCCTTGCCCTTTTCCATGCCCATGTCGCTGGCATGGCTGCCGGACTTGCCGTCGCCCATGCCGGGCGACTTCGAGGAGCCCGACTGGCCAACGGTCGAGCCACTGCCTGCGGCCGAGCCGCCGGTGCCGACGCTGGACGAGCTCTTGCCGCCGCCGGCCGATGAACCACCGGTGCCGAGCGTCGAGGCCGAGCCGCTGCCTGTGCCGCTACCCGCGGCCGAGCCGCCGGTACCCACGGTCGAGCTGCTGGTGCCGCCGCCGGCCGACGAGCCGCCGGTGCCGAGCGTCGAGGCAGAGCCCGACCCGCTGCCGCCGGCGGAAGAGCCGCCGGTACCGACCGTCGAGCTGCTGGTGCCGCCGCCCGCCGACGAACCGCCGGTGCCGACCGTCGAGCTCGACTGTGCCACGGCGAGCGCCGTGCCGGCGAGCAGCGCGGCCGCAGCCGCGGAAAGCTTCAGGATTCTCATGTCCATCTCCTCCAGGGGTTTCAAAAACAAATCGCCAAATCAGGCTCGGGATAAACTGGCAATCGCACAAACGTTCCTCATGTCGGACATGCTGACGCAATGAATCAGCAACAATGCGAAGTTCCTCGGCGCGAGGCGGCCTGGCACGCTTTCATTCATTGATTGTTCATGTGACCGATGCGCGAAGCTGTGCGCGTTGCGCGCCATCTACCGAGGTCTGCTTCTGTCAGAACGCTCCGACCATCACCTGACGATCGAAGATGCGGAAGACGCCGTACGCGCTGTCCGCTTCGAACGAAGGCTGGTTGCGCGAACAGCGTCGGGCGGAGGTGCGACAATGATTTTCGTGTCCGGCTGCTCCGGCGTCGCCGTCGCAAACGCTTGGCTGGCATGATCGTCCTGCCGCTCGGCTGCGAGCAAGGGCGAGGAGACGGCGATCGCGATCTGTGTGGACGTGTCGAGGACGATCTTTTCGGGCCAGGCGCGTGCCGAGTGGATGCGAATGACGCTGCGATCGACATCGGTCCCTGGAGACAGCTCGGCGAGCGGTGGCAGGGAGCGATCGAGTGCGAACAGCGCAGCCAGGATGAAACAGCTGGCAAACATGACATATCGAACGATCGGCATCAGGCGCACCGGGCAATCATGCAATTGGAGATGCACGGCGGGCCGCTCCTCCACGGCCCGCCGCGGCGGCGTTAGTCCACCTCTTGGACGACCATGCGGGTCTCGGGATCAACCAGCATCACGTGGCTGCCCGAATAGACGTAGCGATATTTGGTGAGCGACGGGCCCCAGTCGCTCGGAACGGTCGCGAGCTCGACGTCGCGCGGCACGGGCGAGCCGACCACGATCTTCTCGCGCGTTTCGACCGGGCGGATCTTGCGCTCGGTGACGTAGGACCGGATCTTGGTGCGATATTCCGGCTCGATCTGCACGGTTGCGCCATGCCCGGCGCCGGTCGTCGTCGTCACGGTGGTCTGCGCCATCGCGCTGGTCGACACGAGCAGGGCGGCGGCCGATATCAGCATGAATCTCTTCATCGCATTCTCCCTCGCCGCTGTATGCGGCGCTGCGATGAACTCGCCATCCACCTGCCTGTTCCGTTCGCGGCGGAACGTTTGCCATTTTTTCCCGTTGCCTCCCCAGGAGCAGCTGATCGGAAAAGAGGAAAATGCCCGTGCTGATTCTCTGGGCCGTGCCCGCCATCCTGGTCGTCGGCGGCGGCATCTATCTCATTGGCACCATGCAGTGAACGCCAAGGCCCGGTTTCGGTGATGAAAGCCGGGGCCGCGCAATCCCGGCTCACCTGTAATCTGGTTCACACGCAGGCCTGCTCCAATGACGCTAGATGAACCAGGGCCTGGCCTCCGCGCGGTCCTGGTCGGAGCTGGTGATGATGGCTTCATTGGCAAGGGCAATATCCCGCGCAATGCGAACGGATATCGACGCCGAAACTCTGAAGGTGCTCGCGATCTTCGCGGGCGCGGGCCTGCTGCTCTCGCTCGTTGTCGCGATGATCTACAAACAGGCATCCAGCGCGGCCTTGCTTTGAGCAGGCGCAGGATGATTTGCAGGCCAAGACGTCTCATCCGCGTGTCGGCAGCGGACCGCCTCAGATCACACCTTGCCACATGAGCTGTTGCTCTGATGCAAGCTGGCGACGTCTGCGCGGCCCTGGCTTTCCGTGACCTGAATCAACGTGATTGCACCGGGCGTGATGATTCCCATCTGCGGCTGGGCGGAGAGATAGGTGGTGCTGCCGGCGCGCAGATCGACGCTCACCTTCTCGCTTCCCTGCCCGAACAGATTGCTGCTCAGCGGAAGATTATTGACGGCAACCTCGTGACGGCCAGGAGGCAGGTCGCAGGCCAGGAAACACGCAGCCTGACTGCCTCCAACGGAGCGTCCGTCGACCGAATAGCTTGGCTGGATCGCGAAACCCAGCGCGGATGAGCGATAGACCACCAGCCTTGCAGTATTTGCCTTCACATTATCCGTCAGAGCCGTGCTGCCCATCGGTCCTGACGCACACCCCGCCAGCAAGAAAGCCACGACAAAGATCCCCGGACGCAAGCCCATTCCAACCCCCTGATTCAGTCCAACAGTCCCCGCGGGGATCATTGGCGGGGGTGGTGCGCGAAGTCAATCGCGACTTCTGGTCGTGCAGCGCCGGCTGATGTCAGCGCCATCCCAGCGCCGGCGCCACGTGCTTCAGGATAGCCTCGATCGCATGCGCGCAGTAATCGACGCCGAGCTGGTTCGGAATGGTCAGCAGCAAGGTGTCCGCCTCCGCGATCGCCTCGTCCTGCTTGAGCTGCTCAACCAGCGCGTCCGGCTCCGCCGCATAGCTCCGGCCGAAGATCGCCCTGGTCTGCGGATCGATGAAGCCGATCTGGTCCTCGCCGCCGCGCTCTCCGCCGAAATAGGCGCGGTCGCGATCGTTCATTAGCGCGAAGATGCTGCGGCTGACGGACACGCGCGGCTCGCGGGCATGGCCGGCTTCCTTCCACGCCGCGCGAAAGCTGCGGATCTGCGCCGCCTGCTGCACGTGAAAAGCTTCGCCGGTCTCGTCGTTCTTCAGCGTCGAGCTCTGCAGGTTCATGCCGAGCTTGGCCGCCCACACCGCGGTGGCGTTCGAGCCGGCGCCCCACCAGATCCGCTCGCGCAGGCCCTGCGCATGCGGCTCCAGCCGCAACAGGCCCGGCGGGTTCGGAAACATCGGGCGCGGATTGGGCTCGGCAAATCCTTCGCCGCGCAAGAGGTCGAGGAAGACCTCGGCATGGCGGCGTCCCATGTCGGCATCGCTCTGGCCTTCGGCCGGGAGATAGCCAAAGTAGCGCCAGCCGTCGATCACCTGCTCGGGCGAGCCGCGGCTGATGCCGAGCTGCAGCCGGCCGCCGGTGATGAGGTCGGCGCTTCCGGCGTCCTCCACCATGTAGAGCGGGTTCTCGTAGCGCATGTCGATGACAGCCGTGCCGATCTCGATGCGGCTCGTCTTGGCACCGACGGCGGCGAGTAGCGGGAAGGGCGATGCGAGCTGCCGCGCAAAGTGGTGCACGCGGAAATAGGCGCCGTCGGCGCCCAACTGCTCGGCCGCGACCGCGAGCTCAATCGATTGCAGCAGCGTGTCGCGGGCGGAGCGCGTCTGCGATTGCGGCGAGGGCGTCCAGTGCCCGAAGGAGAGGAATCCGATCTTTTTCATGCGGGCAATCTAGGGATGATCGGCAGAATTTGCGAGACGCCGGCCGAGGAAAGATCGGCGACAAGGCGCATGCCTGGCCGCCTCGTGAAAGCAGGCCCGGGCTTGGACTGCTTGTTGTGTCCTCAGATCTCGCAACCGGTCAAATTCAACGCCTTGAGCAAGCCGCCGAACGCCTTGAGCCGACAGGGCTCGGTCTCGCCGGCCGCTTTTGCACGTTGAGTATTGGCAGCTCGCTTGACGACGGTCACCTTTGGCTTGGCCTTGGGACGTTCGGCGGTCGTCTTCGTCTTGGCATCGTGCCGAAGCCGGACAATCGGTGCCGGCGCGGACGAGCCGACATGGACGTCCCGGGGAGCAACGGGGTTTTCGCCTGAAGCTGCCTCTGCCGGCGTCGCGATGCTCGCGGCGGCGATTTCGAGGCGATCGGCCTTCGCCAGCGCATCATGCGCTGCAGAGATGCCCGCGCTCTGCGCGGCAGGCCGCGGGACGATCGGGGCCGCGCGACGCGGTGGAGCGCTCAGTTCCATTGCCGACAGCATTCCCACGCTCAGCAGGATGACGAGGCCCAACAACGCCATTCTCAGCATACGCGCCTCTAACCTCGGTTAGTGCAGCTGAGAATTCTCCACGCCAATAAGGCAGCTTTGCCGACAGCGGCCGACCTGCGGCGAATCATTTGCCGACAGGGTTAACGGCGGAGATGCTCCCAGCGTACCGAATGTTGCACGAGAGCAACCGTGTCCACGCAAGATGGCCTGTTCGGCACCAAGCTGAACATCATACGAGACATCCTCATGTCTGCTGCCCGAGGCAAGCCGGACATCGCTTGATAGTCCGACAGCGGCTGTTGACCCGAAGCGCACGCGTGCCTCGTGAGAGGAGCATCCTCAAGGATCGTCTCCCGCTTAGTCACTCGAACGCGTTGGGGCATAGAGTTGTATTTGGGAACAGCCGGAACACATGAAGGACGGATTTGATAGCTGGCAATGCGCCACGCATTGGGTCACGGGTCCGAAAATTATCTCCGTGAAATGGGAGTGCCTAGCGCTGCGTGAATTCACTTCGTCGGAGAACAGCATCGGCATGGGCATTGCGATATGATCGCGTGATGAACGACCTCGATCTCAGCACTTCTTTGGTGTTGCTCGTAGCATTCGGCGGCTGTGTGCTGCTGTTTCGCGAAGTCTACGAGCAAGGCAATGGAATGACCGATGGCATGTATTTTGGCGCCGCGGCGGCATTGGCATTTCTTGTGGTCTGGATATCCGGCGCATTCTCTGCTGGGCCGTATTCGGCACTCGAACCGGTTATCCCGGGATCGCACTTCGGCCGTTTGGGGTTGGCCTCCCGTTGGTCATTGCTTGCTGCGTGATAGGATTTCTCGCCGATGGAACCAGAGGCAACCTTAAAAAAATGGCATTGTTGGTGTTGTGGAGTCGTCGCGCTATTCAAATACTCTGGCCTCTTTTTCCGATGGCTCATCGCCCGGTAAAAGGGCCCGCATCCAAAGGGGCTAGTCGTTGTTCAGCGGCTTCCGCCATTTCGTTCGGTTAGCGTCGCAAGCCGCACAAGAACGTGCATCCTTCTTGAGTGAGTTGATGCCCGTGGCTCCAGCGCCAACGAGAGATTTTGCGGTGGTATCTGCTGTGGCGCGAATCGGATAGTTTGTCCTCCGAGGGGAACCAGCCATGAAGAAGCGATTGGTTTTCTGTTTTGACGGCACTTGGAACAGCATTGATGCGAAGAATCCAACGAACGTGCTGTTGACGGCCGAAAGCGTCCTACCGTTGACGGAGGACTCAGCTCAATTCGTTCATTATGACCAAGGCGTCGGTACGGCAGGCGGCAAGCTTGACGAAATTAAGGGCGGTGTATTCGGCGACGGCCTCGTCCGAAACTTGGCTGAGGCGTACCAGAACCTCATTTTCAATCACACGCCGGGCGATGAGATCTATGCCTTTGGATTCTCCCGAGGGGCATTTACGGCAAGGAGTTTTGCCGGTCTCATTAGCAATTGTGGGATCCTGGATCGTCGGCATGCGTCGCAAGCGAAGAACGTTATCGAACTGTATCGAGGACGGGATGGCACTGCCGATTACGCGTCGAAGCTGATGGAGTTTCGTGCGGAGTATTGCTGCGACACTTGGCTTTCTGACGAGGAATGCGAGTGGCGGAAGACGAAGGAGCGTTACCCACTAGACGATTCGAGGCGAGTGAACATTACGTATCTAGGCGTTTGGGACACCGTGGGAGCGCTGGGCATCCCGAAAAATATAGCCTTCGCGAATAAGATCAATGCCAAGCATCAGTTCCACGACACGCGACTGTCGTCGTTTGTTCGGAGTGCACGGCATGCTGTTGCGATAGATGAGCGGAGGGATAGCTTCGAGCCGACATTGTGGGACAATCTGGCAGAACTTAATCAGAAAGCCGGTAGCCCTGATGACGCCTTCAGTGCTCCATATCAACAAATGTGGTTTCCAGGGGTGCATAGCTCCGTCGGCGGAAGTGCGGATTGGCGGGGACTATCTGACCAAGCACTTCATTGGGTTTGGCTCGGCGCAATGCGAATGGGTCTGCAATTCGATACGGAGCAGAATTCGAGAATCTTCGAACTGAGGCCGAAATTTACGGACAAGCTAGAGCATAGCGATGCGCCGGGATTTCAGTACCGCGCGATGAAAGGTCTTGGCGCATACCGAATGCCAGGACCCGAGAAGCTACACGAAGTAAGCTTCAGCGCACGGAGACGCTGGCATGAAGATCCAAAGTTGTTGCCAGAAGGCAAGCTCTACCGTCCAGCCACACTGAACCGAGTAGCCGCGCAGCTCAGAAAGGTGGACCCCGTGGAACTTGGTGTGACTGACGCTTATAGGTCAATTCTGGCGCAGAACGAGCACGAGATGTACGTGGTGCAGAAGAAGGATGTCCTGCGAGCAATTGCCAAACGATTCTATGGTAATGCGAATGATGCGACAAAGATTTTCGACGCAAATCGAGACGTGCTCGACAACCCTGATCTAATTTTTGCCAATCAGACGCTGAGGCTACCCAAAGACGGGATGCTAGTTCCCGACGATGGTCAAACTACTGTTGTCACTTAGGTCATTTTGGCATGGCTTCTTGGGCTGCAGCAGATGATTGACCACGTCACCACACCTGTCCGATATTGTCGGCGAGCCCCATTCGACGGCGGCGCGCTCGGCTTTGATGGTGCCGCCTCCGCGTCATGGTCCCCGTTCGCCTCGTCTATGGCGGCCTGTGTCTTGGTGATAGAATGCTCGCGGCTTGCCGCTCCTTGCGAAGCCCGATTTCCCGAAACTTCCTGTGACGTCGCGGCGATTACCCTGAGCCGCTAGGGGACGATTCCGAAATACCAAACTTAGAAGATCTACCTGACGCTGGCATGCTTTTCAGAAGACGCACAACAGGGTGGCGCCGGCGTGCAGGGCACCTAGTTGCCGCGCTCGCAGAGCCGCACAGTGCGATTGGGAGGCCCGGGATCAGGACAGCATCTCAATTCTTTTCCCATCCTCGCCCCGCCGCGCTTGCTTGATTGATTCAGCTCGCGCTCTGACAAATAGCAGCTTGCCGAAAGTCATGCTCCCTTCGCGCAGGGCAGCGTCGCGTGAGCCGCAGGAACTAGAACCAATTCGACGCAGCGCATGATCGCTTCTGCGACCGCGAAGCCTGCGACAAATCTCATAGGAACGTTTGCATGCGGCCTTGATTGGCATGTCATCGTCAACCGGAGTCTGAACAATGCGAAAGACAATCTTTTCAGTGGCCATGTGTGCGTTGCTTGCCGGCGCGTCGATCGGTTTCGCCCATGCACAGGCGGGCGGTGCAGGCGGCGCGGGTGGGGGCGCAGGCGGAGCGGGCGGCGCTGGTGCGAGCGCGGGAGCCGGAGGAACCGGCGCCGGCTCGGCGAGCGGAACGACGGGCGCGGCCGGACCAGGGCCGGGCGGTATCGGTGCCGGGGGCGGCGGATCCAGCGCTTCGTCCAGCGGGAATGGCCCGGGTGGCGCCGGCCTGGGCGGTCCCCAGACCACCCGTCCCGGCGGGACCAACGATCCGACCCGGCGGTAACAAGATCGTCGCCTTGTGATTGAAGAAGGGGAAGCTGCGGGTTGATCTCAGCAGCTTCCCCAGAAGTCTCGCCAGATGAAGTCGCCAGATGTGAAGGCCCATGATGTGAAGGCCCATGGCTGGCTTACGCACCTCCGGCAGGAGGCTACTCGGCGGGCGCAGCCGACGGTCGGCGCATCTCTTCCAGCGACTGACGGAGAATCTGCATCGCAGAGGAAAGGAACAGGCCCGCCATGAGGGCCGCGACAATCAGGTCGGGCCATTTCGAGGCCGTGAGCCAAACGGCTCCCGCCGCGATCATGACGGCGACGTTGCCGATGGCATCGTTCCGCGAGCACAGCCAGACCGACCTGACGTTGGCGTCACCATCCTTGTACTTCATGAGCAGGAGGACACTCGTGACGTTTGCCGCCAAGGCCAGGAAGCCGACGGCGCCCATGATCTCCGCTTGCGGAATGCCAAGGATCAGCACGTGATAGGCCGTCGATCCAAACACCCACAAGCCCATCAGGAACAGGGATAGGCCCTTGAACAAGGCTGCCTTGGCACGGGTCGTCGCCGAGGTGCCGATAGCGGCAAGGGTGATGCCGTAGGTCAGCGCGTCGCCCAGGAAATCCAGCGCGTCCGCTTGCAGCGCCTTCGAGCCGGCCAGATGGCCGCCGCCGGTTTCAACGATGAACATCCCAGCATTGATTCCGATGACCAGCCAGAGCCGTCGCCGGTAATCTGCGGAAAGACCCTCGAACCTTGCTTCACTGCCGCAGCAACCGCCGCAACCAGACATATGACGCCTCCGCTCTGGGCGAATATGGGAGGATTTGCCGCAACGTGCAATCGGCCAAGGGCCGTTACTGGCTCTGCCGTATGATGCCCGATCCGGTTGGCGAAGTCCTGCCGCCTCACGCGTAGGCCACCCAGCCGCGGAAGGCGAAGCCGGTATAGAACAGGGCCGGGTCGGAGAAGCCGGCCTCGCGCAGGATCGTCTCGTCCTGGGCCGGCGTGAGGATTTCCAGATGATTGGTGACGGCATCTCGCGCGGCGGCCGCCTTGTCGGGCTCGACGCCGGAAAAGGCCAGGAATGCGGAGTATCGCGACAGCCATCGCGGACGTTCCTCGAAGCCGTCGGGTGCGCTCAAATGCGCGACCACGAAGGGCGCGCGTGGTTTGAGCCTGCGGCGGACCTCCGAAGCAATGCGGCGCCGCTCCGCGATATCGACGAAGTGCAGCGTGAGCAGGCAGGTGGCGCCGTCGAACGGTCCCTCCGGGGCGTCATCGATATAGCCCTGGTGAAAGCGCGCGCGTGATGCGAGCTCTCCCAGAGTCTGCCCGGCCAGCGCGAGCATCGGTCCCGACGGGTCGACGCCGTCGAAGCGCCAACCGGGATGCGCCTGTGCAAAGGCCTTGAGCTCCAGGCCGCCGCCGGCGCCGAGGACCAGCACCTGCCCGTCGCTGGGGACGCTTTCGGCCAGCAGAATGGACGCCATGGACTGCATGGCGTCATAGCCCGGCACGAACCGCCGTGGCCCTTCGGTGTATCGGGCCACGAATTGCGGATCCGAGAATGCGGCTTGAATGTCGGTCATGATGTTGTCCCGTGATTGGAGCCGTTCACGCGCGATGCGCGCCGATGTCGTGATTCTTTCGAGAGCCGAGCCGCTTGCGCAGGTCCTCGCTCAGCATCGCCAGCGTCACCTCGCCGAGGCGCGCCAGCAGCAGCGCCTCCGCATCGCCAAAGGCCTGATCGAGCGCGGCATTGACGGCCTGCTCGACTAGGCAGCCGGGTGCTTCGGTGCGGTTGCCCATCGCCAGCAGCGAGGGACTGCCGAGCGCGGCATAGATATCGCGCAGCGTGACCTTCGACAGATCGCAGGCGAGCGTCCAGCCGCCGCCGTGCCCCTTCTCCGAGCGCACGTAACCGATCTCCCGCAGGCCCGCCATGATGCGGCGGATCACCACGGGGTTGGTGTCCATGGCTTTCGCCAGCGTCTCGGACGTGAACGGGCCCGGCTGCTGCGCCATGTGCAAGAGGACGTGCAGCACGCCGGATAATCGGCTGTCTCGCTTCATGTAACTTTATATGTTACATGATGGCGTAAAAGTCAACCAGGTGCGGAGCAGCGGCGCGGCGGCCCTGTTTTGCCCGACGACGCAACAGGTTCTTGCTCGGCACATCGGCCGCGTTGGATGAGCCGTAAGCCATTGATCCGGCTGGCGCGGCCTACTGTGCATGGGGTTGTTTTCGACATTTTTGTCTTGGCTGGCCTGAACCATCGCAGGCGGCCCGACATGCTGATTTGTCACGGTGACGGCCCCACGCGCGAGAGGCAACATTCGATCGGGGCGACGTATGGACATTTTCGTCCTGTCCCTCACACGGCGCCCGTTTTCATCCATCCATTTTTCGGAGGCGCGTCATGCAGGTTTACAACGTGGTGAAGTTCAAGGTGAAGCAGGGCGAGGCGGCCGCCTTTCTCGACGCGCATCGCAACGGCAAGGCCAAATGGCCCGGCCTCGAGCATGGCGTCATCATCAAGACCGGCGAGCAGACCTTCTGTCTGATCGGCACCTGGGCCAGCCAGGATGCGATGGTCGCGGCGCGTCCTGCGATGATCAAGACTCTCGACAGCTTCAGGTCGGTGCTCGAAGACCAGGGCAACGGACGCGGCGTAACCGACGCCGTGTCGGGCGAGGTCGTGCTGGATCTTTAGTACGCGAGCCAGCCGCTACTTCATCACCCGCAGGCCTTTGGTCGTGAACTTCTGCGTCCTGCCGCCGGGGCGCACCGGTCGCCGCGTGCCCGCGGCCTTGCCGGTGCCGGGCGGCTGATGTGCCGGCACGAGCTGGTGGGGCTGCGAGCCGATCAGGTCGCGGCGGCCCATCTCGATCAGGGCCTCGCGCAGCACCGGCCAATTGTCGGGATCGTGGTAGCGCAGGAAGGCCTTGTGCAGGCGGCGCTGGCGCAGGCCCTTGATCGCCTCGACCTTGTCGCTGCCGCCGTGGCGCACGCCGCGCAGGGGATTGACGCCGGTGTGGTACATCGCGGTCGCCGTCGCCATCGGCGAGGGCAGGAAGGTCTGCACCTGGTCGGCGCGGTAGCGGTTCTTCTTGAGCCAGAGCGCGAGGTTCATCATGTCCTCGTCGGTCGTGCCCGGATGCGCCGCGATGAAATAGGGGATCAGGTAATATTTCTTGCCGGCGCGTTCGGCCGCTTCGTCGAACATGCGCTTGAACTTGTCGTAGGCACCGATGCCTGGCTTCATCATCTTGTCGAGCGGGCCGCGCTCGGTGTGCTCAGGCGCGATCTTCAAGTAGCCGCCGACGTGATGGGTGACGAGCTCCTTGATGTATTCCGGGCTTTCGACGGCGAGGTCGTAGCGCACGCCGGAGGCGACCATCACCTTCTTGATGCCACGGGTCTCGCGCACTTTGCGATAGAGGCGGATGAGGTCGTCATGCGAGGTGTTGAGGTTCGGGCAGATCTCGGGGAAGACGCAGGACGGCCGCCGGCACGCCGCCTCGACCTTGGGGTCCTTGCACGCCATCCGGTACATGTTGGCGGTGGGGCCGCCGATGTCGGAGATCACGCCGGTGAAGCCCGGCGTCTTGTCGCGGATCTTCTCGATCTCGCGCAGGATCGAGCCCTCCGAGCGGTTCTGGATGATGCGGCCCTCGTGCTCGGTGATCGAGCAGAAGGTGCAGCCGCCGAAGCAGCCGCGCATGATCGTGACCGAGAACTTGATCATGTCCCAGGCCGGGATCTTCGCCTCGCCGTAGGACGGATGCGGCGCGCGCGCATAGGGCAGGTCGTAGACCGCGTCCATCTCCTCGCTGGTCAGCGGAATCGGCGGCGGGTTGAGCCAGAGATCGCGGTCGCCATGACGCTGCACCAGCGGCCGCGCATTGCCGGGGTTGCTCTCCCGGTGCAGCACGCGCGAGGCACGCGCATAGGCTTCCTTGTCCTGCTCGACCTGCTCCAGCGCCGGCAGCCGAATGACGGTCGCGCCCTTCTGGCGCGTTGCGCCCTCGTCGGCGGAATCGAGATCGTCGGCGTGCAGCTCGGTGTAATCCTCCGGAACTTTCCGGAACAGCGCGACGCCCCTGACGTCGTCGAGCGAACGCGGCGCTTCGCCGGCGGCGAGCCGATGCGCCACCTCGACGACGGCGCGCTCGGCATTGCCGTAGAGCAGCAGATCGGCCTTGGCGTCGGCCAGCACCGAACGGCGCACCTTGTCCGACCAATAGTCGTAATGCGCGATCCGGCGCAGCGAGGCCTCGATGCCGCCGAGCACGATCGGGACGTCCTTGAACGCCTCGCGGCAGCGCTGGGCGTAGACGACGGTGCAGCGGTCCGGCCGCTTGCCGCCCTCACCGCCCGCGGTATAGGCGTCGTCGCTGCGGATGCGTCGGTCGGCGGTGTAGCGGTTGACCATGGAATCCATGTTGCCGCCGGTGACGCCGAAGAACACTTTTGGCTTGCCCAGCGCCTTGAACGGCTCGGCCGAGTGCCAGTCCGGCTGCGAGATGATGCCGACGCGAAAGCCTTGCGCCTCCAGCAGGCGGCCGATGATCGCCATGCCGAAGCTCGGATGGTCGACATAGGCATCCCCCGTCACCAGCACGATGTCGCAGGCGTCCCAGCCGAGCGCATCCATCTCGGCGCGGCTCATGGGAAGGAACGGCGCCGGCTTGCGCGGCTGGGCCTGGGCCATCAGCGGCCTTGTGGCAGTGGCGATCTGGGTGTCCATGGCGGATACGCATAGGACCCCGGGCCCCCGAATACAACCGACGGAGGCGCGAAAGATCGCAGGTTCCGGGGTCGCCAGGAACCATCCGTCTCCGCGGACATTTGGATGGAGGGTTGCGGCGAGCCCGGGCTCGCGCGCGCCCGCGAACGTCCGCCTGTGGCGATGGGGGAGCTGTGAGCACGGTCATAGAGAACTTGCTGTTGCGGAAGCAGAAGCTCGTGGAACAGCTCGAAAAGGCGCCGTCGGTCGAGGATCGCGACAAGATCGAGCACCAGCTCGAGCAGATCAACACCGCGCTGGATTTCCTGGACAGGCCGAGCTCGAGGGACGCGAAATGATCGCGCTCAATCCGCTTTTGGCGTTTCCACCTTCAGGGCTCTGGCATAGACCACGCCCGAATTGGTGATGTGCGTGGTCATCAATTCCGCGAAGGCGGCGAGCTCGCCGCGTGCGAACAGATCGAGCAGCTTGCGATGCTCGTCGAACGAGGTGCGGGTCCGCACGTCGATCGGCGAGGTCAGGTTGGTGCGGAGCGCGGCGACGCGGCCGGAGACCAGCTGATAGGATTCGGCGAGATAGCGGTTGCCGCAATGGGCGAACAGCGCCTCGTGAAAGGCGGCATCCGCGCGCCCATAGGCGATGTTGTCCTTCGCCGCCACCGCCGGCTCCATCGCCGCGATCGCCTGGCTCATCGCGGCGATTGCGCCGTCGCGGTCGTGACGATAGGCCAGCTCGGCCGCCTTGGGCTCGAGCGCGATGCGGAAGGTGCAGAGCGCGTTGATGTCGTCCGCGCTCGGGGTGAACACGAAACTGCCGACCTGCGGCCGGATCATGACGAGGCCTTGCGCCTGCAGCTGGCCCATGGCCTCGCGCACCGGCGTGCGGCTGACGCCGAAGGAATTGGCCACCATCTCCTCGGAGATGGCGGCGCCAAGCGCGAACTCGCCGTCGATGATCGCCTGGCGCAGCCGCTGCATCACCCGCTGCGACAGCGATTTCGGCGCATCGAGCTTGAGCGAGCGCATCTGCATGCCTCAGATTACCTTGCCGGGATTGAGCAGCTGATCGGGATCGAGCGCCGCCTTCAGCGTCCGCATCAACGCGATCTCGGCCTCGCTCCGGGCATGGCCCAGCCATTGCTTCTTCAGCGTACCGATGCCGTGCTCGGCGGAGACGCTGCCGCCCATTTCGCGAACGAGACCGTAAATGATCGCGTCCATCTCGTCCTTCGGCTGCTGCGCGACCGACAGGCCGGTAACCCACGAGACCAGATGCAGATTGCCATCGCCGATATGGCCGTAATAGACGCTCTCGCAGCCCTTGATGCCGTCAGCGAGCGCCGCCTTGCAGCGCGTGACGAACTCGTCCATCCGAGCCACCGCAAGGCCGATATCGTAGGAGATGTGCGGCCCCAGCACCTGGCCGAACTCGGCGCAGATGTCGCGCACGCGCCAGAACGCCTGGGTCTGCGCCAGCGATTGCGCCACGGCGGCATCGGCCGGCAGCCCGTGCTCCATCAGCTCCTCGAGCCAGGCCTGGAAGCGCGGCGCGTCGACGCTCTCGTCGGTGCCTTGCGCCTCGACCAGCACGTAGAGGCCGTGGCCGGCGGCGACCGGCGGCTTCACGCCGGCGCGATTCGTGATCACGTCCCAATAGTCCGGCCACATCACCTCGAAGGCCGACAGCAGCGGGCCGAGCCCGCTGCGCGCCGCGCCGAGCAGCGCGACCACTGCGGCATAGTCCTTCAGCGCGCAGAGCGCCGCCATGGTCGAGCGCGGCTTCGGGAACAGTCTCAGCACCACGCGGGTGATGATGCCGAGCGTGCCTTCGGAGCCGATGAAGAGGTGCTTGAGGTCGTAGCCGGCGTTGTTCTTCATCAGCTTGTTGAGACCGGTGATGATGGTGCCGTCGGGCAGCACGACCTCGAGCCCGAGCACCAGCTCGCGCGTCATGCCGTAGCGGATCACGCGGTTGCCGCCGGCGTTGGTGGAGAGATTGCCGCCGATCGCGCATGAGCCGCGCGAGCCGAGATCGAGCGGAAAGAAGAAGCCGGCTTCATCCGCGGCCTTCTGGATCGTCTCCAGCGGCGTGCCCGCTTTCACCGTCATCGTCGCTGAGGCCGCATCGATCTCCTCGATGCCGGTCATGCGCTCCAGCGAAATCGCGACCCAGCCGGCTTCGGGCGAGGCGCCCCGGCACAGTCCGGTCAATCCGCCCTGCGGCACGAACGGCAGATGGGCCTGACGGCAGGTGGCAATCGCGGCGGCCACGCCTTGCGCGTCGACGGGACGGATCACCGCGAGTGGCGTCTGCGGCAGGCTCGCGCTCCAGTCGTTGCAATTGCGCGCCGGCACGTCGGTGCCGGTCAACACGGCAGCCGCGCCGAGCTTGTCGCGTAGCGCGCCGAGCAATTGCTCGGGTCGCTCGATCGGGCTCACCAGGTTCATGCGAGACCTCCTCGGAAGCCGGCCGCGCCACAGGCGCGCCTTCGCGGTGGAAAGGGTTTGCGTATGTCTTGTATGTAAGGTACAAGACGAAAAGTAAAGTAAAAACAAGGCCCGATTAAGCCTCGGAAGATCGTTGAAGATCAGCGGCTTAGTTCGAGCTCGAAGCAAAGGGAAGTGTGATGACCGAGGCAATTCGCGGCTTCTGGGTGGCATCGGCGACGCCGCTGGCGGCCGACGGCAGCGTGGATTCGGCAAAGCTCGCAGCTCACGCCAAACAGCTCTTCAGCAAAGGCGTCGATGGCGTCGTGTTGTTCGGCACCACTGGAGAGGGCACCACCTTCAGCGTCGCCGAGCGCATCGCGACCGTGGAGGCGATGCTCAAGGCCGGCGTTGCCGCCGACCGTATCGGGATCGGCGGCGGCTTTCCCGCCTTCTCAGACAGCATCGCTCTCTCACGCGCGGCGCTCAAGCTTGGCCTGCGTCATGTGCTGGTGCTGCCGCCTTACTTCGATCGCAACGTCACGCCTGACGGCATCGAGGATGCCTTCGCCGCGATCATCGACGGCATCGCCGACGAAAGGCTGCGCGCCTATCTCTATCACATTCCGCAGGTGTCGGGCGTCGCGATTCCGACCGGCGTCGCTGCCAGCTTGCGCAAGCGCTACGGCAAGGTGATCGCCGGCCTGAAAGATTCCAGCGGCGACTTCAAGCAATTCCAGGCCTTCCGGGCCGCAGCCCCCGAGCTCGCCATCACCGTCGGCAACGAGGCCGATATCGCCCGCGCGATCGCCGCCGGCGGGGCCGGCACCATCTGCGGCATGGCCAATGTCGTGCCCGAGCTGGTCAAGGCCATGGTCGACGGCAAGGACGTCGAAGCGCGCATGCAGGCCGCGATCGATGTCGTGCTGAAGACGCCGTCGTCCACCGCCGCTCTGAAAGCAATCCTTGCGGCACAGACCGGCGATGCAGCCTGGCTGCGGGTGCGTCCGCCGCTGCGCGCGTCATCCGACGGCGCTGCGTTGAAGCGCAAACTCGACGAGCTAATGGCTCCCGCTCTGGTGTGACATCGCGCAACACCGCGACATACTGCGGCGAATTCGCGGGGGCGCGTCGTGCAGTTCCCGGGTCGGTCTGCCGTTAGAACGATTCCACACTAGAGCGATTCAAGCACCGCTAGGGTTCTCCTCGATCCCGACGGCTGTTACACGCGCACACTTCAATTTTCCTGACTTGAGTTGGAATGAAAGTGCGCGCCTCCGTGGATGGCCTGTCGCTGTCGGCGACGGTGAAGTTCTAGCCATGGCGGCACGGACGGGACACACCATCAAGGCGGTCCTGTTCCAGGTCCATTCCGTCGCGGGCCTGATCCTCGCGCTGCTGCTGTCCGTGATCGCGCTGACCGGCGCGATCATGAGCTTCGAGGACGAGATCGTCGATCACCTCAATGCCGGCATCATGCAGGTCGCGCCGCGTCAGGCGCCGGCGCTGATGCCTGATGAGCTGGTGGCGCGGCTGACGGCAGGACAGGATCTCGGCAAGGTCTCGGCGGTCACGCTGTCGAGCGATCCGTCGGCGGCGGTCCATGTCCGCTTTGCGCGTGACGAACGGGGCGACCGGCCGACCTCGCTCTATGTCGATCCCTATGACGCGCGCGTACTGGGCTCGCCCCGCGGCGAGGCGTTCTTCGCGACGGTGCGCCGGCTGCATCGCTGGCTCCTCATCCCCGGCGACGGCAAGGGCTGGGGGCGGCCGATTACCGGCACCATTGCGCTCGGCCTGATCGTCATGCTGGTGTCAGGCCTGGCGCTGCGCTGGCCGCGCCGGGCAGGCAGCGTGAAGATGTGGTTGAAGCCGAACTTTGGACTCAGCGGCCGCGGATTGCATCGCTCGCTGCACACCGTGATCGGCACCTGGCTCCTGCCGGTCTATCTGACGATGACGCTCACCGGGCTGTACTTCTCCTTCGAATGGTACAAGGACGGCGTGACCTGGCTGCTGGCGCGTCCGCACGCCGCCGCAGCGAAGATGGCGACAAAGCCGCCGCGGCCGGACGGTCGCGGCGGGCCTGTCGCGATTGGATTTGATCGGGCCTGGATGACGTTCCAGCGCGAAGAGGGTGCCCGGTTCTCCCGGGCCTTGCTGACGCTGCCGGCGGGGGCGGGCACCACGATACGCATCCGCTCTTGGGGGAAGGCCTCGTTGCTCGAGACCACGCGCGACGAATTCCGCATCGACGCCGTCACCGGTCAGCTGGTCTCCGCGGAGCGCTTTGCCGACAAGACGTTCGGCGAGACGATCATCGCGGCCATCTACGACATCCATCGCGGCGAAATCCTGGGCTGGCCGGGCAAGCTCGCGTTCATGATCGCCGCGATCCTGATGCCGTTGTTCTCGGTCACCGGAATCCTGCTCTATCTGTCGCGCCGCAGGCTGCGCCGTTCGACGCCGTCACCGCTCGGGCGGCTCGTTCCCGGCGAGTGAGCCGACAAGGCTAGCCAAGGCGCTTGCAATCGGTCAAAAGCCCATGGCCTGTCTTCGCTAGGGTCCGTGCCATGAAGCTCCCGACCGTCACTCCCGCCGACATCCGCCGCGCACTGTTGCTGCGAGAGGAGATCGCGCTGCTCGATCTCAGATACGAGGCAGGCTTTGCGACCGGGCATCCGCTATTCGCGGCCAACATCGCCGTCGACCGGATCGCGATCGAGGCCGAGACCAGGCTACCGCGCAAGGACGTGCCGATCGTGCTCTATGATGATGGAGAGGAGCTGGTCGCGAGCGGCGCCGAGCGTCTTGCCGCGCTCGGCTATACCCATATCAGCGCGCTCGACGGCGGGCTGAAGGCGTGGCGCGCGGCGGGCTACGAGGTCTTCGCGGACGTCAATTCCTATTCGAAAGCGTTCGGCGAGCTGGTCGAATCGCGCAGGCACACGCCCTCGCTCAGCGCCGACGAGGTCGCCAAGCTGATCGCCGACGAGGCCAAAATCGCCATCCTCGACGTCCGCCGCTTCGACGAATATGCGACCATGAACATTCCGGGCTCGGTCAGCGTGCCCGGCGCCGAGCTGGTGCTGCGGGCAGGGCAGGCCGCGCCGGATCCTGACACCACCATCATCGTCAATTGTGCCGGCCGCACCCGCTCCATCATCGGCACCCAGTCGCTGATCAATGCCGGCGTGCCCAACAAGGTGCGCGCGCTGCGCAACGGCACCATCGGCTGGACGCTGGCGCGGCACAGGCTCGACCACGGCGCCGACAGGCGTGGCGAGATCGGGCCATTCGCCGGTGGCCCTGCCAATGCACGCGATGTCGCCTATCGCGCCGGCGTGCGCCACATCGGGGCGCGCGAGATGGCGGCGCTGGTCGCGCAGATGGATCGCACGCTGTACCGTTTCGACGTACGCGAGGCCGAGGAATACGCGGCCGGCCATCTCCCGGGCTTCCGGCATTATCCGGGCGGCCAGCTCGTGCAGGAAACCGACATGGCTGCTCCGGTGCGCGGGGCGCGCATTCTGCTCACCGACGACAGGAGCGTCCGGGCCGACATGACGGCGTCGTGGCTGGCGCAGATGGGCTGGGAGGTCTATGTGCTGGAAGGCGGCTATGACGCCGCGCTCGAGGTCGGCCCGCCGCTCGCGCTGCCCAGGCCCGATCCGGCCCACCGCTACCGCCGTCCCTATGAAGGCACCGATGTCGCGCAAGCCGCGATGCAGGCCTATCTCGATTGGGAATATGGCCTCGTCGAGCAGCTCCGCCGCGACGGCACGCACGGGTTCTACGTGATTTGATTCCGCCGGCCGTCGCGTGCAGATGATGGAGTTGGTGGGATGCCAGTTATCTCAAGCGCCGCCATCCTCTCCCGTATCCGCGCCCTATTGTGCTGCGCATCCTCCGCGGTCTATGTGCTCAGGCAAAGCTCATCATCTACGGAGACACCATGTCAGCCCCAGGCCAAGGCCCCGAGCGGAACGCCAAGGCGCTGCTGCTCGAAGGCGTCAATGATAGCGCTGTCGACCTTTTCAGGAGCGCGGGCTTCACCAATGTGGAGCGGCTGACCAAGGCGCTCGACGGCGCGGATCTGCGGCGGGCGCTCGACGGCGTCTCGCTGCTCGGCATCCGCTCGCGCACCCAGATCACCGATGAGGTGCTCGCCGCCGCCGACCAGCTGCTCGCGGTCGGCTGCTTCAGCGTCGGCACCAACCAGGTCGATCTCGCGGCGGCGCGCAAGCGCGGCATTCCCGTGTTCAACGCGCCGTTCTCCAACACGCGCAGCGTCGCCGAGCTCGTGATCGGCGAGATCGTGATGCTGCTGCGGCGGATCTTCCCGCGCTCGGTGTCGGCCCATGCCGGCGGCTGGGACAAGTCGGCGACCGGCAGCCGCGAGGTGCGCGGCCGCACGCTCGGCATCGTCGGCTACGGCAATATCGGCTCGCAGCTCTCGACGCTCGCCGAAGCCATCGGCATGCGCGTGATCTATTTCGATCGCACCGACAAGCTTCGCCACGGCAATACCGAGCCGGTCGAGCGGCTGGACGAGCTGCTGGCGCAGAGCGACGTCGTCAGCCTGCACGTGCCGGAGACGCCGGAGACTGCGGGCATGATCGGCGAGAAGGAGCTGCGGGCGATGAAGCCGGGCTCGTTCCTGATCAACAACAGCCGCGGCACCGTGGTCGATCTCGATGCGCTCGCGCGTTCTTTGCGCGACGGCCACCTCGCCGGGGCCGCCATCGACGTGTTTCCGGTCGAACCGTCGTCGAACGCGGACCGCTTCGAGAGCCCGGTGCAGGGCCTCGAGAACGTCATCCTCACCCCGCATATCGGCGGCTCCACCGAGGAGGCGCAGGAGCGCATCGGCGGCGAGGTCGCGCGCAAGCTGGTCGACTATTTCATCACGGGCTCGACCATGGGCGCGGTGAATTTTCCGGAAGTGCAGCTGCATTTGCGTCCTTCCGGGGCGCGCTTCAGCCATGTCCATCGCAACGTGCCCGGCATGCTGCGGCGGCTCAACGAGGTCTTCCTGCAGCGCGACATCAACATCGCCGCGCAATATCTGGAGACATCGGGCGATCTCGGCTACGTCGTGCTCGATGCCGATCTCGCGGGGCAGGATTCGGCCGCGCTGCTGCAGCAGATCCGCAGCCTCGACGGCACGATCGGCGCGCGGCTGGTGTTCGAGCACTAAAGCGTCATTGACGGTGAGCCGGAGGTCGCATTGAATGCGGCCTCTGGTGGATTGAATAACAACATAAACCGGGTGGAAACGATGACGCTGACAAGAGCGAAGCTGTGCGCATGGCTGGTGGGTACGGCGGCCGCCCTGAGCGCGAACGTCGCATCGGCCGCGACCCTGACAGCGGATGCAGAGACGGTCTGCAAGGGCCTCGTTGGCGGCGCCGATGCCGTGAAGATCGATTCCGCAACGCTGCAGGCGCCCTCACAGCTCATTGTCGCCGAACGCGGGCCGACGCCGTCGGCGCGTATCACGCCGGCCAACCCGGCCTTCTGCAAGGTGCTCGGCCATATCGACCCTACCGATCCCAAGGCGCCGCCGATCAGGTTCCAGGTCAACCTTCCCGTCGAATGGAACGGACGCTCGCTGCAATATGGCGGCGGCGGTTTCAACGGCGTGCTGATCACCGGCCTTGCGCTGCCGCCGGCCCATCCCTTCGACAAGCCGTCGCCGCTGGCGCGCGGCTTCGTCACCTACGGCACCGATTCCGGTCACGAGACCAAGCCGGGCGAGCCGCCGCAGGTCTTTGCGCTGAACGATGAGGCCTTCGAGAATTTCGCCCACCGCGCCTACAAGAGAGTGCGCGACGTTGCGGTTGCGCTGATGGAGCGCGCCTACGGCAGGAAGCCCGACAAGATGTACTTCATGGGCTCGTCCGAGGGTGGACGCGAAGGCCTCACCATGGCGCAGCGCTATCCCGATGACTTCGACGGCATCTTCGCCCGCGTTCCCGTCATCAACTGGGTCGGCCTGCAGCACGCCGGCACGCGGTCGGGTCTCGTCACCATGGGCGCGGGCTGGATCAATCCGGCGCAGGTGAAGCTCGTCGGCGAGGCGGTGCGGGCGGCCTGCGACAAGGCCGACGGCTCCGACGATGCGCTGGTGCAGAACCCCGTCGCCTGCAAGGCCGCCTTCAAGGTCGAGACGCTGCGCTGCGCGACCGGCCAAAGCGGCGACCGGTGTCTCTCCGATGCGCAGATCAAGGCGATCGAGACGCTGCACGCGACCTACAAATTTCCGTTCCCGCTCGAAAACGGCCTCGACGATTATCCGGGCTGGGGCGTCTCGGGCGAGGATATTCCGGCGATCGGCCCGACCGGCGGCTGGACCGCGTGGTGGCTCGGCACCGCGCCGCCGGCACAACCGCCCGCGCCCAACAACGGCATCGCCTGGATCTATGGCGCCGGCGGCATCCAATATGTGTTCGCGCGCGATCCCAAGCTCGACGTCACCACCTACAAGGTGGAGGAGCACAAGGCGCGGCTGCTCGAAGTGTCGAAGCTGATGGATTCGACCAATCCCGATCTCAGCCGCTTCCGCGCGCGCGGCGGCCGTCTGATCATGCTCGAGCACATGGCCGACTACGCCCAGAGCCCCTATGCCGGCATCCGCTATTTCGAGAGCGTCGAGCGCAAGCTCGGCAAGGCCGAAACGGCCGAGTTCGCGCGACTCTACACCGCACCCGGCGTCGACCATGTCGGCTCCGGCGCACCGGCCAATGTCGACATGCTCAGCGTGCTGGTCGACTGGGTCGAGAAGGGCAAGGCGCCGGGCGATCTCGAAGTGGCCGAGCAGAAGGTCGAGGCGCCCTCGTTCACGACGCTGCGTGCGCTGCCGCTGTGCCGCTGGCCCGCATGGCCGCACTATAAATCGGGACCGGTGACGGAAGCGGCGAGCTTCGCCTGCGCGCCGTAACCAAACGGCTCGTTTGACAACGACCTCGCGCTCAGCTAGATATTTCGCATGCGAAGTAATGGCGCCGACGCGCGGCATCATCGGCTGATCTACCTGCTCAGCGTCGCGCAGCGCCGGCTGCAGCGCTGGATGGCAGCGCGGCCTTCGAGCGAGGTGACGCCGGCGCAGGCGGGATTGTTGTTCATCCTCGGCAAGCAGGACGGCGTCCTGATGGGCGAGGCGGGCGCGGCGCTCGACATGGGCCCGGCCGGCATCTCCGGCCTCGTCGACCGCACCGAGGCTGCGAAGTTGATCGAGCGGCGGGCCGACCGCGAGGACGGACGCGCCTGGCGCATCTTTCTGACGCCGAAGGGACGCAGCGTGCTGGCGCAGGCGAAAGCTGGCGCGGCCGAGATCAACGCGGCACTGACGGACGGGTTCACGGCCGCCGAGATCGACATCGTCGCGCGCTGGCTGACCAGCATCCAGGACAAGTTTCCAAGGCCTTCGGACGACAAGGCCTTCAGACGAACAGAAGGAGCAAGCCCATGACCGAGCACATCCGCATCGAGACCAATGGCGGCATTCTCACCCTCACGCTGGCGCGTCCCGACAAGAAGAATGCGCTGACCGATGCGATGTACGGCAAGCTCGCCGACGCGATCGAAGCCGCCGAGCGCGATGCCTCGGCCCGCGTGCTCCTGATCCGCGGCGAGGGCGACATGTTCACCGCCGGCAACGACGTCGGCGAATTCGCCGCGGTCGCAACCGGCAAGTCCGAAGGCAGCCGCAACGTCATCCGCTTCATCCAGTCGCTGGCGCGCTGCACTCGGCCGCTGGTCGCGGCGGTGCAGGGCCGCGCCGTCGGCGTCGGCACCACGATGCTGCTGCATTGCGACCTCGTGGTGCTCGCCGACAACGCGCAATTGTCGACGCCTTTCGTCAGCCTCGCGCTGGTGCCTGAAGCGGCCTCCAGCCTGCTGATGCCGGCGCGCATCGGCCATGCCCGCGCCTACGAGATGTTCGCGCTGGGTGAGGCGGTGCCGGCGCAGGCGGCACTGCAATGGGGCATCGCCAACCGCGTGGTGCCGCTCGACAAGCTCGATGCCGAGGCGCTCGCACTCGCGCAGCGCCTTGCCCGGCAACCGGCCGGCGCCCTCACCGCCACCAAGCGCCTGATGCGCAATGGCGAGGTGCTGGTCGCGCAGATGCAGGCCGAAGGCGAGCAGTTCGCCCAACGCCTGCGCACCGCCGAGGCGCGCGAAGCATTCACGGCCTTCGCCGAGCGCCGCCCGCCTGACTTCACCAAGGTCGCGTGAGCGGACGCAGCCTGCCGGGAGGGACGGCGGGGTTCAACTGAAGGCCTTTGATTGAAGTCTTAACCAAACCTTGGCATGTCACGGTGCAAGGTGCCCGCTTGTGGAGAGCAGGTCCCTTTCGCCATGTCATTTTTTAAGAAATCGGTAAGCAAGCTACTTCTTGTCCTGATGGCGCTTTTGGCCGCCGGCGCGCTGGCCAGCACCGCGTTCCAGATGTTCGGGGCGTTCGGCCGCTACAGCGATAGCCTGGAGACCGAGCGGCTTGCGGCTGCCGACAAGGCGATCTTCCAGGGCGTGCTCGCATTGCGCAACAATCGTGGCGATGCGCAGAGCGCGCTGCTCGGCGAGGACGATCCGCGTGCCAAGCTCGGCGCCGCCGAGAAGGCCGAGCAGGCCGGCTATGATGCCATCGTCGCGGCGCTCTCCACCGTCGAGTTCGCCCGCCGCGACGAGCTCGCCAGCACGCTGAAGCAGCGCTGGAGCGAGGCCGCGCCGAAGTTCCAGCTTTTCTACGACGAGGCCAAGCTGCCGCGTGCCGAGCGCAAGGTCGAGCGTACCGCACCGTGGTATGATGGCGTCACCAAGGTGATCGAGACCGCGAATCTGGCATCCACCGCGGTGTCGAACCGCGCCTGGACCAACGATCCCTTCATCGCCCGCATGATCCAGGCCCGCCGCCTGGCCTGGCAGGTGCGCGACCGTTACGGCATCCAGTGCTCGACCCTCCGTCCCAACATCAACACCTCGAAGCCGCTCGACGAGACCCAGAAGCAGACCGTGGCCGGATGGAACGGCATCGTCACCGCCGGCTGGACCGGCCTGGAGGAATTGCTGGCCGCGCCCGACGTGACGTCAGACCTCGTCAATACCGCGAAGCAGGCCAGGGCCAAGACCGACGGCGTGCTCAAACAGATCGGCGATCTCACCAAAAATCTCGACGGCAGCGGCAAGCCGGCAATGCCCGCCTCGGAATGGAACGCGCTGTGCCAGTCGCCCTTCGCGCCGATCGTCGCGGTCGCCAATACGGCGCTCGACCAGTCGATCGCGCGTGCGGAAGCCGTCCAGGCCAAAGCCCTCACCAATCTCATCGTGCAGTCGTTCACGTTCCTGCTCGCGCTGGCCGTGACCCTGGCCGGCGTGTTCGTGGTGCGCAATCGCCTCATGCGGCCGGTACGCGCCATCCTCGATGCCATCGCCCGCATCAGTGCGCGCGACTATGCGACGCCGGTGCCGCAATCCCGGCATCCCGACGAGTTCGGCACCATGGCCGCCGCGCTCGAAAGCCTGCGCGAGAGCGCGGCCACCGCGGAACGGCTGGGCCGGGAACGTGAATCGCAGCAGGCGCTGCAGCTCGCGCGCTCCGGCACCGTCGATTCCGCCTGCCGCAGCTTCGACGACACGGTGCAGGCGGTCATCCAGAGCGTTGCGGCCTCGACGCGGGAGCTCGATGCCACCGCGACCGGCGTGCGCTCGCTGGTGTCGCAGTCGAGCAGCCAGACCGCGGCGGTCTCGTCCGCCGCCGAGCAGGCCACCAACAATCTCGAGACCATCGCCGCCGCGACCGAGGAGCTCTCCGCATCCGTCGGCGAGATCTCGGCGCAGGTGCAGTCCAGCGCCCGCGAGGCCCGCGAAGCCGTTTCGCAGGCCGAGCAGACCAACGCGACGGTCGAGATCCTCGACCAGACCGCAAGCCGCATCGGCGAAGTCGTCAAGATGATCAACGCCATTGCCGGACAGACCAACCTTCTGGCCTTGAACGCCACCATCGAAGCCGCACGCGCGGGCGAGGCCGGCCGCGGTTTCGCCGTGGTCGCCGGCGAGGTCAAGAGTCTCGCCTCCCAGACCGCGACCGCGACCGAAGAGATCTCGCGCCAGGTCGAGGAGATCCAGGCCGCGACGGGCCAGGCGGTTGCCGCCATCCGCTCGATCGGCGGCGCCATCAGCGGCATCGACGAGAAGATGACGGCGATTGCCGCCGCCGTCGAGCAGCAGCGCGCCGCCACCACCGAGATCTCGCGCAACTTCCAGCAGGCGGCGCAAGGCACCCGCGAGGTCACCGACACCATCGGCAGCGTCGCCAGGCTCAACCAGGAGACCGGCAATGCCGGCACGGTTCTGTCGGAATCCGTCAAGAAGATGTCGGCCGACGCAGATCGTCTCCGCGTCGCGGTCGAGGGCTTCCTGGGCGCGGTGAAGACCGCCTAGTTTCGCCTCATTCTTCCATTCTGAGATCGTGCGTTCGGCATTGCCGCCGGTCCGCGCGGCGGCTACATCTGTGCCGCCTCGCGCCGTGAGCGCTGCGCCGGACGTAAGACGTATCAGGGATGGAGAGTTCGATGCCGGTCACCCCCCACCAGGCCCAGCGCCCCTATCGCGGCGTGTTCCCGGTCGCGCCAACCATCTTCGACGAGCGCGGTGAGCTCGACCTCGAGGGGCAGCGCCGCTGCATCGATTTCATGATCGATGCCGGCTCGCATGGCATCTGTATCCTCGCCAATTTCTCCGAGCAGTTCGTGCTGACCGATGCCGAGCGCGAGAGCGTGATGCATGCGGTGCTGGAGCATGTGGCGGGACGGGTTCCCGTGATCGTCACCACCACCCATTTCAGCTCGGCCGTGTGCGCGGCGCGCAGCAAGCAGGCCGAGGCGGCGGGCGCGGCCATGGTGATGGTGATGCCGCCCTATCACGGCGCGACCTTCCGAGTCCCTGAGAAGGGCATCGTCGAGTTCTTCAGGGTGCTCTCGGACGCGATCGACATTCCGATCATGATCCAGGATGCGCCGGTGGCCGGCACGCCGCTCTCGGTCGAGCTGCTCGCACGGCTGGCGCGCGATTTTTCCAACATCCGCTATTTCAAGATCGAGGTAGCAGGTGCGGCCTCAAAGCTGCGCAGCCTGATCGAGGCGGGCGGCAAGGACATCGAAGGCCCTTGGGACGGCGAGGAGGCGATCACGCTGCTCGCCGATCTCGACGCCGGTGCCACCGGCGCGATGACCGGCGGCGGCTATCCCGACGGCATCCGCCAGATCATCGATCCCTATTTCGCCGGCGACCGCGACAAGGCAAAGGCCGCTTACGAACGCTGGCTGCCGCTGATCAATTACGAGAACCGTCAATGCGGCCTGATCGCCTGCAAGGTCATGATGCAGGCCGGCGGCGTGATCAAGTCGGATGCCGTGCGGCACCCGCTCCAGCCGCTGCATCCGGCGACCCGGGCGGGGCTGCTGGAGCTCGCCAAGGAGCGCGATGCGTTGGCCCTGCGGTGGGGGAAGTAGCGCCCAAGGCTCCACTGCCATAGGTGGGCAACGCGAAGCGTGCCCACCGCGGGTGGGGAAAGTTGCGCGGATATGCTCAACCGTCGTCCCGGACAAGCTCCGCGAAGCGGAGCGCTGATCCGCATTTCGGCCGAGGGCGTCGAATTAGCGCGGTTCGATCAGTTTCCCCGGGCACGGCGATGACATATTGTACGTTCGCCAACCGGCCTGGAGCATCTCAAGACATCGCGTAACACCTCTTCATTATGCCGTTATCCCGAGTCAGGTTGGCGCAAACCGACAGAACAGGGAGGCAGTGCCATGACGATGAGGCCCGATCCCACCTTTCACGCATCGCCCAAGCTTGCGATGGAAGCACCTGCGGAGAACTTTGCCTACACGTTGCTGCTCAGTCCGGACTTCTCGAAGCCGGATGCTCTCGCGGTCATCGACGTCAAGCCGGGATCGCCGACCTATAGCCGGATCGTCCACACCGTGACGATGCCCAACAAGGGCGATGAGTTTCATCATTTCGGCTGGAATGCGTGCTCCTCCGCTCTGTCGCCGCTCGCCGGACACGCCTTCATCGAGCGGCGCTATCTCATCATTCCCGGGCTACGCTCGTCGCGCATCTACATCATCGATACCAAGCCAGATCCGGCCCAAGCCAAGATCCACAAGATCATCGAGCCAGAGGAAGTCTTCAAGAAGACCGGCTACTCGCGGCCACACACGATCCATTGCGGACCGGACGGCATTTACGTCAGCACGCTGGGCGGCGGCGGCAAGGACGGCACCAACGGTCCTCCCGGTGTCTTCATCATGGATTGCGAGACCTTCGAGGTCCTCGGACGATGGGAGATCGACCGCGGTCCGCAGACGCTGCACTATGATTTCTGGTGGAATCTGCCGCGCGACTACATGGTGACGAGCGAATGGGCCTTGCCGCCGCAGTTCGAGAACGGGATCGTCCCGGAAGATCTGCTTGCGAACAAATATGGCCATCGTCTGCACTTCTGGGATCTTCGCGCCCGTCGCAACGTCCAGACCATCGACCTAGGTGCCAATCATCAGATGGCCCTGGAGGTGCGGCCGGCGCATGATCCGGTTCGCGAATACGGCTTCGTCGGCGTCGTGGTCGACACCACGAATCTCGAAGCATCGATCTGGACTTGGTGGCGAGAAGGCGGGCAATTCCATGCGGAGAAGACGGCGACGATCCCACCCGAGCCCGCGCCAAAGGAGCAGCTCCCGCCGTTGCTTCAGGGGTTTGGCGCCGTGCCGCCGCTGGTGACCGACATCGATCTGTCGATGGACGACCGGTTTCTCTATGTCTCGTGCTGGGGGACGGGCGAAATGCGCCAGTACGACGTCAGTGATCCGCGCAAACCGAAGCTTGCGGGTTCCGTCCATATCGGCGGTATCGCGCGCCGCACCCCCCATCCGAATGGCAAGGCCTTTGCGGCGGGCCCCCAAATGGTCGAGATCAGCCGTGACGGCAGGCGCATCTATTGGACCAATTCGCTCTATTCCACCTGGGACGACCAGTTCTATCCCGATGGGGTTCCGGGCGTGGAAGTCATGGCCAATGTCGGTCGCAACGGCGGCCTCGAGCTCGACAAGGATTACTTCGTGAGCTTCCCCGACGGATATCGTGCGCACCAGATCAGGCTCGAGGGCGGCGACTGTTCGACCGACTCCTTTTGCTACCCGTCGGTCTAGATGGGACCCATGCGAACCCGGCGCTCGGCTGGCTGTGGCTCGCGCTTGCGGCGAGCGGTCTCTACCATGGGATCAATCCGGGAATGGGATGGCCGCTCGCCGTGTCTGCCGGGCTCATGGACAAGAGCCCGCGCGCGCTCTTCCGCGCATTGTGGGCCTTGGCGGCCGGGCATCTCCTGGCAACATTTCTCGTGCTGCTGCCATTCGCGTTCCTGCTCGTGCTGGCCGAGTGGCAGCATCCGATCCAGATCGGTGCGAGCCTTCTCGTCATCGGCTTCGGGGTCTATCGGCTGATCGACCGGCGCCATCCGCGCGCGCTGGCACGAATTCCGCCAACGCAATTGGCGCTCTGGTCATTTGCCGTCGCCATTGCCCACGGCGCCGCCCTGATGCTCGTGCCGATCTATCTCGGTCTCTGCCGGGCCTTCGAGCTCGATGCCGGCCACGAGGCGGCGGGCGAGCTGATGAAGGCAAGTCTCGGGATGGCGGTGCTGGTGTCCGTGGTGCACGTTGCCGCCATGGTCAGCGCCGGCGGGTGTCTGGCGTGGCTGGTCTACCGTTATCTGGGGTTGAAGTTCGTCTCGCGAAGCTGGTTCAATCTTGACGCACTCTGGGCGACCAGCCTCGTCCTGGTTGGCGCGGTGGCGCTCGCCTTCAATCTCGTGAGCTGGCGCTGAGGTTCGCCGGCGCCAATCCCCACTCGCCGATGATGCGAAACCGGGCCCTTGCATCATCCTGCCTGAACAGCACGATGCGGTCGATCTGGAGTGCATCAAGCTTCAGCGCCGCAAACCGCGCCCGCAGCATCTCCAGGATCGGTCCGCGCCGCTCCGCATCGAGCCGCCCGGTCAGCGTCATGTGGAAGCGGAATTCCTCCATCACGTAGGGGTAGCCCCAGCGGTCGAGATAGTCGCGCTGCCGTTCGCTCAGCTTCTCCGGCTTGCGCCGCGCGCGATCCTCCGGGGTCAGCGCCGCACGGAAAGCGTCGAATTCGCGGACGCAATCGGCGGCGAGCTGCTGCAGGGCCTCGACCGGCCCGGCTGGAATGACGGCGATGAAGCCGCTGATGGCATCGACGACGGGCCGGATCGCGGGCCGCGGCCGCGTCTTGCCGGCGAAGGTCGCGCAGGCGGTCATCAGCTCGGCTTCGGTCCTGCCAGGTGCCAGCGCCATCGGCGCTTTCAGCGTGGCATGAAAGCCGTACTTGCGGGGATCGGCGCTGATGTCGCGCCAGTCAGGCGCGACATCCAGCGCCTCGCGCGGAAACGGCAGTTCGTTGCCGGTATAGGCGTCGTAGCCGAGCAACTCGGCGCCGAAGCGGGAGAGGGGGCTGTCGTTGCCTGCGGCAAAATAGATCGCGTAGCGGGGAAAGCCTGTCATCGCGCGAGCATAGCCGGTTTAGGCCGCGGCGACAGCTTCGCGCGGCATCGCCGCCGTACTCAGGAGCCGCGTCGCATCGGTGAGATGGACCAGCTTGCCGCCCGATATCACCGCGATCAGCCGCGGCCGCAGCGGCACATCGTCGTCGACCAGCAGAATGTCGGCGCGGCGGCCTTCCGCGAGCACGCCGCGATCGGTCAGGCCGGTCGCGCGCGCGGGGCCGGCAGAGACCAGATTCCAGGCCTCGGTCAGCGGAAGCACGCCGTCGGCGGCGAGCCGGAACGCGGCGAGCAGCTGGGCGGGATAGTAATAATCCGACGCCAGCACCGAGCAGAGCCTCTTGGCGATCATGTCGGAGGCCTTGGTCCAGCCGGTGTGGCTGCCGCCGCGCACGACGTTCGGCGCGCCGTAGACGATGGCATCGCCGTGGCTTGCCGCCGCCTGCGCGGTTTCCTCGTTGATCGGAAACTCGGCGATCAAAGCGCCGAGCTCGCGAAACTCGCGGCGCATCGACGGCGTCGCGTCATCGTGCGAGAGCATCCGCACCCCGGCCGCACGGGCCGCGGCGGCCAGACGCGCAACGGAAGCCGGCACCTCATCGGCGCGCGAGACCACCCGCTCAACCAGGCGGTCGAATTCCTCGCCCGACAACCCGGTGCGCTCCACCATGCGGTTGCGCTTGCGCGGCTTGGCCATGTCGGCGACCGTGCCGTCCATGTGGTCGTTGAAAGCGAACAGGTCGACGCGGCCTTCCATGAGCCACTGCGCGATCTCGGCCTCGGCGTCGAGATTGTAGGTTTCATGCCGCAGATGGAAGCGGGTGTCGGCGGCGAATTGCGAACGCTGCCGCTCGATCGCCTCCATCAGTCCGCGCGCATTGTCCGCGCTGCGCAGGCCCGGCTCCCAGGAGCAGGTGGTGGCGTGGAACACCGTGGTGATGCCGTTGCTGATGGCCTGGCGGTCGCTGTCGGCGAGCGCGACATCGATCGGGAAGTCGACACCGGCACGCGGCATCATCTGCCGTTCGAAGGCATCGCCGTGAAGATCGACGATGCCGGGCAGAACCAGCATGCCCCGTGCGTCGATCGCCAGGCGCGCCCGGCCGCGGGAGGCGTCTATCGCAGTGATGTCCTGCCCGGACACCGCCAATGACGTTTCGACGAGTTCGGTGCCGATCAGGGTCCGGCCGCCTTCAAGCAAGATGTCTGTCACGCGACCGCGCTTCGTTTGCTGGCAGGGAGAGTTGCCCGTGCTTCGTATGCCGCCAGAAAATCTTCAATCCCGAGCTTGCGGAAATCGGGCAGGGCCTCGCGCAATTTGTCGTGATCCCAGTCCCACCAGGCAAGCCGCGCGAGACGCCCGGCGATCTCCTCGGAGAACCGTCGCCGCACGATTCGGGCCGGATTGCCGGCGACGATGGTGTAGGCCGGCACGTCCTTGGTGACGATGGCGCCGGCCGCGATCACCGCGCCGGTGCCGATGTTGCGGCCCGGCAGCACGATCGCGCCGTGGCCGATCCAGACGTCGTGGCCGATCTGGACGTGATGCTGGCGCCGCCAGTCGAAGAAATCGGCATCGTCGCTCTCGCCGTCGAAATAGGCGCTCGAACGATAGGTGAAATGCGCCTGCGTCGCGCGGTGCATCGGATGGTTGCCGGGGTTGATGCGCGTCATCGCCGCGATCGAGCAGAACTTTCCGATCGTACTGTAGGTGATCTGCGAATCGTTCACGACATAGGAGTAATCGCCCATCGCCACTTCGTGCAGGATGGTGCGGGCGCCGACCTCGGTATAGGCGCCGAGCCGGGCCTCGTGCAGCTTGGCCGAGGGATCGATGGTCGGCTGAACTGAAAGAGCTTTGGCGGCCATGTCGAATCCGGAGTGCGAAGGCGGGCGTACCTCTTCAAACGGCTTGATGACGATGTCATGACACGGCGATGACAGGGGATGAGCTGTGCAGGATCGCCGCACCGCAACGTCGCTGTCACACAAGTGTTAAGCGCCGGCGTTAGCGATTGGCCCCAGTTAATCTGGAGCCCTGCATGCTGGTGGTGGATGGTCTGACGTGTCGCTTCGGCGCGAAAGCCGCGGTGGACGGTGCCTCGTTTCAAATTTCTCCCGGCGGCTTCGTCGGTGTGATCGGACGGTCCGGTGCCGGCAAATCCACCCTGCTGCGGAGCATCAACCGCCTGGTGAACCCGACCGAGGGACGCATCCTGTTCGACGGGATCGACGTCACCGCGCTGCGCGGCAAGGAGCTGCGGCAATGGCGGGCGCGCTCGGCCATGATCTTCCAGCAGTTCAACCTGGTCGGCCGGCTCGACGTCCTCACCAACGTGCTGATGGGGCGGCTTGCGACGATGCCGGCCTGGCGCTCGCTGTCGCAAATGTGGCCGGAGCAGGACAAGGCGCTGGCGATGTCCGCCCTCGAGCAGTTCGACATCGCTTCGCTCGCCGCCCAGCGCGCCGACCAGCTCTCCGGCGGTCAGCAGCAGCGCGTCGCGATCGCGCGCGCCCTGGTGCAGCAGCCCGACATCATCCTCGCCGACGAGCCGATCGCTTCGCTCGACCCGCGCAATACCAAGATCGTGATGGATGCGCTTCTGCGCATCAACAAGCATTTCGGCATCACCGTGCTCTGCAACCTGCATTCGCTCGACCTCGCCCGCAGCTATTGCGATCGTCTGATCGGCATGGCGCAGGGCCGCGTGGTGTTTGACGGCGCGCCGGCCGCGCTGACCGATCACGTCGCACGCGAGCTCTACGATCTCGAAGCTGCCGATGTCATGGGCGCCGTGCCTGCGCCGGCGCCCGCGGGCGTTCCCGCGCTCGGAACGGCGGCCGCCGCCTGAGCAGATCTGTTTCGTTGCAAGTCTTCCTTGCAAGTTTTTGCGTCAACCGACCCCAACCGATGAAGAGGGTATCATGATCACTCGCAGACTGGTCCTTGCTGGCGCCGCCGCGCTCGCATTCACGACTTCGGCCCTCGCCGCCGACTGGAAGGCGAAATATCCCGAGCTGACCTTCGCGGTCGTCCCGGCCGAGAATGCCTCCGGCGTCACCGAGCGCTGGGCGCCATTCGTGAGCTATCTCTCCAAGGAGCTGGGCGTGAAGGTCACGCTGCGCATCGCCAACGACTACGCCGCCGTGATCGAAGGCCAGCGCGCCGGCAACATCCACATCGCGAGCTACGGCTCGGCTTCGTTCGCCCGCGCCCGCCTGACCGGCGTCAAGACCGACGCCTTCGCCAACGACATCAACGCCGACGGCTCGACCGGCTATTATTCGGTGTTCTTCGTCAAGGCGAGCAGCCCCTACAAGACCCTCGACCAGCTCAAGGGCAAGAATCTCGGCCTGGTCGACCCGAACTCGACCTCCGGCAACAACGTGCCCCGCTTCGAGCTCGACAAATTGGGTATCCATGACGCCGACAGCTATTTCGGCAAGGTCGTCTTCACCGGCAGCCACGAGAACGCGATGCTGGCGCTGGCGCAAGGCACGGTCGAGGTTGCCGCCAACCAGTGGACCAGCGATGACGATTCGACGCTGGCGCAAATGCTGACCAAGGGCATGCTGAAGAATGCCGACGGCTCGGCGATGAAGAAGGGAGACTTCCGCATCGTCCATAAGTCGGCGCCGATCATCAACGGCCCCTATGCTTACAACTCCGACCTGCCGGAAGACGCCAAGGCCGCCATTGCGAAGGCGTTCTTCGACGCGCCGACCAAGGACAAGGCCGCGTTCGATCGCCTTTCCGACGGCCAGAAGAAAGGCTTCCATCCCGCCACCACCAAGGATTGGGATGGCACGATCGATCTGATCAAGTTCGTCGACGCCCTGCGTAAGAAGAAGGCGTCCTGAGTATCGGGACGATGCCACTGGAGCCGGGTCCATCGACCCGGCTCTTTCTTTGACGGGACTTCATCTCAAGCCCATGACAACAGCGGTTTCGATCCTTCCCGAGCAGCAGCTCGCCGTGCTCAACGCCGCCTATCGCCAGGCGGTGGCACGCAGGCGGCTCCGCCTCCTGTTCGGGGCCGCGATCTTCGCCGCGGCGCTGGTGCTCGCCGCGGTCGGCGCCGAAGTGAATCTGCGCACGCTGTTCAGCTATTTCGGCAACTTCGTCAGCTATTTCGACCGCATTTTCACGCTCGATAGCGGCCAGCGGGTCTGGACCGATGTCGGCGAGTGGCTCTGGGGCTGGCGCAAGTGGCTGAAGATGTTGGGCGAGACCCTGCTGATCAGCTACGTCGGCACGCTGATCGGCGCGACCCTCTCATTCGGCCTGAACTTCCTCGCCGCCGATAACACCTCGCCCGCACCCTGGCTTCGCTTCGTCGTCCGGCGCCTGCTGGAATTCGCGCGCACCGTTCCAGGCATCGTGTTCGCGCTGGTGTTCGTGATCGCCTTCGGGCTCGGGCCGATGGCCGGCGTGCTCGCGATCGCGATCCACTCCACCGGTGCGCTCGGCAAGCTGTTCTCGGAGATCGTCGAGAACGCCGACATGAAGCCGGTCGAGGGCATCCGCTCGACCGGTGCGAGCTGGCTGTCCTGCATGCGCTTCGCCGTGGTGCCGCAGGTGACGGCAGGGTATGCCAGCTACGCGCTGCTGCGTTTCGAGATCAACGTCCGCGAGGCTTCCGTCATGGGGTTCGTCGGCGCCGGCGGCATCGGTCAGGAGCTCGTCGTCGCCATTCGCAAGTTCTACTATTCCGACGTCAGCGCCATCCTGCTCACCATCATCGTCACCGTCTTCCTCATCGACATCAGCACCGGCTGGCTGCGCGGCCGCTTGTTCGGCAAGGAGGCGCGGACGTGACGCCGCACGAGGTCGATCCGCGAGAGCTTCGCGCCCGCTATCCCGACGTGTTCGACCGTCCCGCTTCGGCGCGGCTCGCGATGCCGGCGATGATTGTTGCGGCGTTCGCGATCCTGATCTACGGCCTGGTCGATCTCGACTTCTCGCCGTCGCGCTTCTTCGCCGGCCTCAGCCAGCTCGGCTGGATCACTTTGATGATGATCCCACCCGATCCCGGCTCCTCGCTGCCGGTCTATCTCAAGGCGCTCGGCGAGACGCTGTCGATCGCGCTGCTCGGCACGACGCTCGCCGCCGTGTTCGCGCTCCCCGTCAGCCTGCTCGCGGCGCGCAACGTAGTGCCGTCGGGTATCCTGCGATTTCCGGTTCGCCGCGTGCTGGATTCGATCCGCGGCGTCGACACCCTGATCTGGGCGCTGGTGTGGATCAATGTCGTGGGCCTCGGGCCGTTCGCCGGGGTGCTGGCGATCGCCGTGTCGGATTTCGGCGCGTTCGGCAAATTGTTCTCGGAGGCGATCGAGGGCGCCGACCAGAAGCAGGTCGAGGGCATCCGCGCCTCGGGCGGCAGTGCCCTGCACGAGATCCGCTTCGGCCTGATGCCGCAGGTGCTGCCCGTCATCGCCGGCCAGGTGCTCTACTACATCGAGTCCAACACCCGCTCGGCGACCATCATCGGCATCGTCGGCGCCGGCGGCATTGGCCTGCAACTCGCCGAGCAGATCCGCGTGCTGGAATGGCAGAAAGTGTCATTCCTGATCCTGATGATCCTGGTCGCGGTCGCCGCGATCGATTTCATCTCGGGCAAGCTGCGCTTTGCGATCATCGGAAGGCGCGCTATCGCCTGACCACAGGTGCCCACCACGAATTCCATTTCCTTCTCCCCTTGTGGGAGAAGGTGGCGCGAAGCGCCGGATGAGGGGTATGTCGCCCCGAACTTAGATGAGTATTTGCGGAGACATACCCCTCACCCGTCTCGCCGCTCCGCGGCGAGCCACCCTCTCCCACAAGGGGAGAGGGGAAGAAGCCTACGACTCCACCAGAAACTCCACCCGCTCCGCCGCGAAGCGCGAATGCTTGGTCATCAACGGCTTGCCCTGGAGATCGTGGTCGGTGGCGTCGACCACCAGGATCGGGCGTCCCAGCGCGAGATCCAGCCTGGCCGCGTCGGTGGCGTCCACGATGCCGGCGGTGATCCGGGTCGCGCCGCGGCGATAGTCGCGCACGCCGTAATGGGCGAGCAGCTTGGTCATCGAGCGCGTGGCCGCGAACACGGCGCCCGCATTCGGGAACAGCTCGGCCGACAGCCAGGTGGTGGAGACGCAGATCGGGGTGCGGTCGGCGAGGCGGATCGCCTCGATCCGCACCAGGGGCGCGCCGGCTTTCAGGCCCAGCTCGCGCGCCAGCTCGCGGGTGGCGACGTCGTCGGAGGCCTCGATCAGCTGGCCGCGCGGCTCGCGGCCGCCGGCACCGACGATCTCGGAGAACCGCGTGCGCGAGCGCAGGGGATAGGCGAGCTTCTGCGCCTCGACATAGGTGCCGCTGCCGCGCTCGGCGCGCACCAGGCCGCGCTCGGCGAGGGCGGCCAGCGCGCGCCGCACGGTGTGGCGGTTGACGCGATAGGTTTCGGCGATCTCCATCTCGCCTGGCAATTTGTCGCCGGCCGCGAAGCGGCCGTCGGCGATGCCGCGCTCGATGCCGTCGGCAACGAGGCGCCACAGCGCGACGCCGGACGACGCAGTGTCTTGCATGCTCATATCGCCGGTCAGCCTAGCCCAGAAATCACGCACTTGTCACGAAACAGTCATGGCGCGTCCGTATGAAGTTGTCTATTATCATAGACAACTTCGATGCGGCAAGTTCTGTCAAAGGTTCGGTGGACCAGGTGACCCAGCACAATACCCAGCAAGCCCAGCGCAAGGCCGCGATGGCCGTGCTGGCGCACGCGGAGGCGGGCGAGATCGCCGCCCGCCTCCGCGACTTCGCTCTTCCGGACCATCAGGATCTGCGCGCGCCGGAAAACGGCCTCGTCATGCTGCGCGGCCGGGTCGGCGGCGACGGCGCGCCGTTCAATCTCGGCGAAGCCACGGTGTCGCGCGCAGCGGTGAAGCTCGCCACCGGCGAGGTCGGTTTCGGCTACACGCTCGGGCGCGACGGCGAGAAGGCGCGGTTGATCGCATTGTGCGATGCGCTAGTGCAGTCCCGCGACTTCGGCGGCGCGGTGGAGCGGGATGTAATCGCGCCGTTGCGCGAGCAGCTTATGATTCGCCGCAAACAGGCCGCGGCCGAGACCGCCGCGACGAAGGTTGACTTCTACACCATGGTGCGCGGTGAGGGCTGAGATCATGACCACGATTGCCGAATTGCCGCCGGGATTCGCCGACAAGGTGCTGTCGGCGCAATCGACCTTTCGCTCGGTGATGGACGCGATGGCCCGGCCGGGCTCGGTCCAGCGCATCGTGCCGATGGCGGGGGCGCCTGATTCGGTGATGCGCGGCACCGCCGCGATCGCGCTGACGCTGTTCGACCACGACACGCCGCTCTGGCTCGACGCGCGGATGGCGGCGAGCCCGGACGCGGCGAAATGGTTGAAGTTCCACACCGGCGCGCCCTTGGTGCAGGATAGCTCGGTCGCGAGCTTCGCGCTGATCGGCGACGGCGCCGCGCTTCCGCCGCTCGAACGCTTCGCGCTCGGCACCAGCGAATATCCGGATCGCTCCACCACGATCATCCTCCAGGTGGAGAGCCTCGACGCGGGCCGCAGCTTCGAGCTGCGCGGTCCCGGCATCGACGGCGCCGCGAGGCTCGATGCGTCGATCAAGCCGTTCGATCTGTTCGAGCGCCTGCAGGTCAACGAGGCGCTGTTTCCGCGCGGCATCGATGTCGTGCTGGTCGCCGATGACGCATTGGTCGCGATCCCCCGCACCACGCGCGTCGTGAGCAAGGGAAGCTGAAGCATGTATGTCGCAGTCAAGGGCGGCGAACGCGCCATCGACAACGCCCATCGCCTGCTCGCCCACAAGCGGCGCGGCGACCAAAGCGTTCCGGAGGTCACCCTCGACCAGATCTCGCAGCAGCTCGGCCTCGCCGTCGACCGCGTCATGAGCGAGGGCTCGCTCTACGATCGCGAGCTCGCGGCGCTGGCGATCAAGCAGGCCCGCGGCGACCTGATCGAGGCGATCTTCCTGGTCCGCGCCTTCCGCGCCACGTTGCCGCGTTTCGGCGCCAGCGAGCCGGTCGACACCGGCGCGATGCGGGTGCAGCGGCGGGTGTCCTCGACCTTCAAGGATATTCCCGGCGGCCAGATCCTCGGCCCCACCTTCGACTACACTCACCGCCTGCTCGATCCCTCGCTCGCGCAGGGCTTTGCGCCGGAGGCACCGGCCACGGCCGACGCCTCCACGGCGCCGACGCCGCGCGTGACCGATATTCTCGGCCGCGACGGCTTGATCGAATCCTCGCCGCAGGCCGAGGACGGCGCCGGCGTCGGCGATCTCACCCGCGAGCCGCTGAATTTTCCGGCGGACCGCGACCTGCGGCTGCAGAATCTGGCGCGCGGTGACGAAGGGTTCCTGCTGGCGATGGGCTATTCCACCCAGCGCGGCTATGGCCGCAACCATCCCTTCGCCGGCGAGATCCGCTTCGGCGAGGTCGAGGTGGAATTCTCAGCGGAAGACGCCGGCTTCGTGGTGCCGCTCGGCGCGATCGAGCTGACCGAATGCCAGATGGTCAACCAGTTCAAGGGCTCCGCAACCGAGGCGCCGTGCTTCACCCGCGGCTATGGCCTCGCCTTCGGCCAGAGCGAGCGCAAGACCATGTCGATGGCGCTGGTCGATCGGGCGCTGCGTGCCCGCGAGCTTGGCGAGGAGGTGCGTGCCCCCGCGCAGGACGAGGAATTCGTGATGTCGCATTCGGACAACGTCCAGGCGACCGGCTTCGTCGAGCACCTGAAGCTGCCACATTATGTCGATTTCCAGTCCGAGCTCGGCCTGCTGCGCAAGCTTCGGAAGGAGTTCGCGGAGGTACAAACGCCCGATGCCATGAAGGAAGCCGCGGAATGAACGCGCCGGCCTATAATTTCGCCTATCTCGACGAGCAGACCAAGCGGATGATCCGCCGCGCCATCCTCAAGGCGATCGCGATCCCCGGCTATCAGGTGCCGTTCGCCAGCCGCGAAATGCCGATGCCCTATGGCTGGGGCACCGGCGGCGTGCAGGTGACCGCCGCGATCCTCGGGCCTTCCGACGTGCTGAAGGTGATCGACCAGGGCTCCGACGACACCACCAACGCGATCTCGATCCGGAAATTCTTCGCCAAGACCGCCGGCGTCGCCACCACGACGGCGACGGACGAGGCGACCGTGATCCAGACCCGTCACCGCATTCCCGAGGCGGCGCTGAGCGAGAACCAGGTCCTGGTCTATCAGGTACCGATCCCGGAGCCGCTGCGCTTCCTCGAGCCGCGCGAGACCGAGACGCGGCGCATGCACGCACTCGCCGAATACGGCCTGATGCACGTGAAGCTCTACGAGGACATCGCCCGCTTCGGCCATATCGCGACCGCCTACGCCTATCCGGTGAAGGTGAACGCGCGCTACGTGATGGATCCGTCGCCGACGCCGAAATTCGACAATCCAAAGATGGACAATTGCCCGGCGCTGCAGCTGTTCGGCGCCGGCCGCGAGAAGCGCATCTACGCGATCCCGCCTTATACGCAGGTCGTCTCGCTCGATTTCGAGGATCATCCGTTCGAGCCCTACCGCTTCAACGCGCCCTGCGCGCTGTGCGGCGCGGAGAATTCCTATCTCGACGAGATCGTCACCGACGACAAGGGCAGCCGCATGTTCGTCTGCTCCGACACCGATTATTGCGAGGGCCGGCAGGCCGCCGGCCATCACGGCAGCGAAAGTGCCGCGCCGTACAAGGAGAAGGCGCAAGGAGGCGCGAATGGCTGATCCAGAGCTGCGCGAGAACGACGAGCCCCTGCTTGTCGCGACATCCCTCAGCAAGTCGTTCGGCCGCATTGCCGCGTGCCGCGACGTCTCGTTCGCGCTCTATCCCGGCGAGGTGCTGGCGATCGTCGGCGAATCCGGCTCCGGCAAGTCGACGCTGCTCCAGCTGCTGTCGGGCCAGCTGGCGGCCAGCGGCGGCCACGTCTCCTACCGGATGCGCGACGGCATCACCCGCGATCTCGCCACGCTGGGCGAAGCCGAGCGGCGCTTCCTGTTCCGCACCGATTGGGGCTTCGTGCACCAGGATCCCGCGCAGGGCCTGCGCATGGCGGTGTCGGCCGGCGCCAATGTCGGCGAGCGGCTGATGGCGGTGGGCTGGAACCATTACGGTCGCATCCGCGACACCGCGTCAGACTGGCTCACCAGGGTCGAGATCGACGTCGCACGTATCGACGATGCGCCGCGCACCTATTCCGGCGGCATGCGCCAGCGGCTCCAGATCGCGCGCAACCTCGTCACCGAGCCGCGGCTGGTGTTCATGGACGAGCCGACCGGCGGCCTCGACGTCTCGGTGCAGGCCCGTCTGCTCGACCTCCTGCGCAGCCTCGTCGCCGAGCTGCATCTCGCCGTCATCATCGTCACCCACGATCTGGCGGTCGCGCGGTTGCTGTCTCACCGGGTGATGGTGATGAAGGGTGGCAGGGTCATCGAAACCGGTCTCACCGATCAGGTTCTCGACGATCCGCGCGAGCCCTATACGCAACTTCTCGTCTCCTCGATTCTGCCGCCATGAGTCTCTCGATATGGGTTTTGCAATGACCGCCATGATCGACGTCGCCGATGCCAACAAGACCTTCACGATGCACCTGCAGGGCGGCATCGAGCTGCCGGTCGTGCGCGGCGTGACCTTCCAGGTCAATCCGGGCGAGTGCGTGGTGCTGTCGGGTCCGTCGGGGGCCGGCAAGTCGTCGATTCTCAAGATGATCTTCGGCAATTACCGCTGCGATTCCGGTCGGATCGGCATCCGCCATCGCGGCGCGTTGATCGATCTCGCCAGCGCCGAGCCGCGGCAGGTGCTCAACGTCCGCCGCGCCACCATCGGCTATGTCAGCCAGTTCCTGCGGGCGGTGCCGCGCGTTGCCACCATCGACGTCGTCGCCGAGCCGCTGATCGTGAACGGCGCGGCCCGCGCCGACGCACAGGCCCGTGCCGGCGAGCTGCTGCATCGTCTCAACATCCCCGAGCGGCTGTGGCGGCTGCCGCCCGCGACCTTCTCCGGCGGCGAGCAGCAGCGCGTCAACATCGCGCGCGGCTTCATCTCGGACCTGCCGATCCTGCTGCTGGACGAGCCGACCGCCTCGCTCGATGCCGCCAACCGCGCTGTGGTGGTCGAGCTGATTGCCGAGAAGAAGCGCCGGGGCGTCGCCATGGTTGCCATTGTCCATGACGACGAAATCCGGCATCTGATTGCCGACCGCATCGTCGACGTCACCAGCTTTGCCGCCGCGGCCTGAAGGACATGGACATGAACGCCAAGCCGAAGGACATCGTGATCGCCAACGCCAGGATCGTGCTGGCCGAGCGGGTGATCGAGCAGGGCTGGCTCGCTCTCGCCGATGGCCGCATTGCCGAGATCGGCGAGGGTCGGGCGCCCGCAGGCGCCGAGGATGCCGGCGGCGACCTCATCATGCCGGGCCTGATCGAGCTCCACACCGACCATCTCGAAGCCCATTACGTGCCGCGGCCGAAGGTGTTCTGGAATCCGGTCGCGGCGGTGGTCTCCTATGACGGCCAGCTCGCCACGTCCGGCATCACCACCGTGTTCGATTCGCTCCGGGTCTGGCGCGAGGACGGCGCCGAGGAGGTCGACGGCCGCGCCGGCGTGCTTGCCGCCGCCATCACCACCGCGCGCGAGGCCAGCCTGCTGCGCGCCGATCACTTCCTGCATCTGCGCTGCGAGATCCCGATGCCGAGCGTGGTCGAGGAGGCCAGGGAGCTGATCGACCGTCCCGACGTCAAGCTGATGTCGCTGATGGATCACACCCCCGGCCAGCGCCAGTTCCGCGACGAGGTCAAGCTGCGCGATTATTATCGCGGCAAGGGCGGCGGCAAGACCGACGCCGAGCTCGACGAGCTGTTCGCCAAGCGCTTCGAGTATCAGAAGCTATACGCCGCAACCAATATGCGCGAGATCGTGGCGCTGGCGCATCGGTACGACATCCCGCTCGCCAGCCACGACGATACCACCGAGGAGAACGTCGCGGATGCCGTGCGCGACCGCGTCTCGGTCGCGGAATTCCCGACCACGCTGGAAGCCGCGCGTGCCTTGCACCAGGCCGGCATCGACATCCTGATGGGCGCGCCGAACGTCGTGCGCGGCGGCTCGCATTCGGGCAACATCGCCGCGGTCGATCTCGCCCGGGAAGGCCTGCTCGATATCCTGTCTTCGGACTACATCCCGTCGAGCCTCCTGATGGGCGCGCTGCAATTGCCCGACCATGTCCCGGCCATCAGCCTTCCCGATGCGATCCGCACGGTGACGAAGGCGCCCGCCGAGGCGGTCGGCCTCACCGATCGCGGCGAGATCGCGACCGGCAAGCGCGCCGATCTGATCCGCGTGCATGTTGCAGGAAACGTTCCCGTGGTCCGCAGCGTCTGGCGCGAGGGACACCGGGTCGCATGAGCGAGACCGCGACCACGGCCGAGGGCGAGGAGGGCGCGATCGGCCCCGGCCGGCTCGTGCTCGTGGTCGGCCCCAGCGGCGCCGGCAAGGACACGCTCTTGCGGCTGGCGCAAGCGGCCTGCGCCAATGATCTCAGCGTCGTGTTTCCGCGCCGGGCCGTGACGCGCGAATCCTCCGCTGACGAGGACAACGTCGCGCTGACGTCGGATGAATTCCGCCGCGCCCGCGAGCATGGCGAGTTTGCCGTGCACTGGGACGCACACGGTCATTCCTACGCGCTGCCGCGCGACATCGACGACCATATCAGCGCCGGACGCACGGTCGTCGCCAACGTCTCGCGCACGGTGATCGGCGGGTTGCGCCAGACCTATGTCAATGTCGTGGTGGTCGCGATCACGGCACCGCCGGAGGTGCTGGCGCAACGGCTCGCCGCACGGGCGCGGCAGAGCGATGGCGATCTCGCCGAACGTCTCACCCGCAGCATCGACGACACGACGGCGCAGGCCGATATAACCATCCTCAACGCCGGCAGCGCAGAGGATCACAGCCGCGAGCTCGTGCGCGTCATCAGGAGCGAAGGCCGGCAGGAATAGCCGGTCCACCACGGAGAGAACGGAATGTCGGTGATCGAAACGGTCGAGCAGCTAGAGGCAATCTACGGCGCCACCAATGACGCCTCGACCGTGAAAGTCGCCGACCATGTCACGCCGCTCTATAGCGTCTTCGTCGAGAAGGCACCATTCGCCGCGCTCGCCACCATCGGGCCGGAAGGCATCGACTGCTCGCCGCGCGGCGACCTGCCCGGCTTCGTCCGAGTCCACGATCCCAAGACGCTGATGCTGCCGGACCGCCGCGGCAACAACCGGGTCGATTCGCTGCGCAACATCGTGCGCGATCCCAGGGTGTCGCTGATGTTCCTGATCCCCGGCTCCGGCAACGCGGTCCGCGCCAATGGCCGCGCGCATCTCTCGATCGATCCCGAGCTCCTGGCCTCGTTCAAGGTCGAAGGCAAGGCGCCGCGCAGCGTCATGGTCATGCATGTCGACGAGATCTACTTCCAATGCGCCCGCGCCATCGTGCGCTCCGACCTCTGGAATCCCGACAAGCGCATCGACCCGAAAACTCTGCCGACGCCGGGCCAGATCCTCGCCGAGATGAGCGACAACAAGCTCGGCGGCGCCGAATATGACCGCATCTGGCCCGAACGCGCCGCCGCGACGATGTGGTGATTCTTCTCTCCTCTCCCCTTGTGGGAGAGGTTGGCTCGCCTCGATAGCGGCGAGACGGGTGAGGGGTTTGTCTCCGCAAGCACATCTCTCGCGATTTTACTTTGCGGATAGATACCCCTCATCCGGCGCCGTAGCCGAAGCTTCGCTTCGGCGTTCTTAAGAACGGCGGCCCAAGGCCGCCTATGCCACCTTCTCCCGCAAGGGGAGAAGGAAGAAGGCAGCATCTGCCCTAATTGAATGTCATCCCGCCGCTGAGCGCTACGGTCTGCCCGGTCATGTAGGCGTTGTCGACCAGCAGCATCACGGCTTTCGCCACCTCCTCCGCCGTGCCGAAGCGACCGAGCGGGATGCGGCTGACGAGTTGGGGCTGGCTGCTCATCATGTCGGTCTCGATCAGCGACGGCGCCACTGCGTTGACGGTAACGCCCTCCTTCACCAGCCGCGCGGCATAGCCTCGTGTGAGGCCTTCCATGCCGGCCTTGGACGCATTGTAGTGCGGGCCGATCGAGCCGGCACCGCGCGCCGCTCCCGAGGAGATGTTGACGATGCGGCCCCATTTCCTCGATCGCATCGACGGCAGCACGGCTTGCGTGCACAGGAAGGCGGATTTCAGGTTGACCAGGATGGTGCGGTCGAAATCGTCTTCGGTGAGATCGTCGATGCCGCGCGTGATGGCGATGCCCGCATTGTTGACGAGGATGTCGACCGGCCCGAGCCCGGCCATCACCCGCTCGACCATTCCGGCCACGGCCTCGCGCTGCGAGACGTCAGCAGCGACGACGATGGCACGGCCGCCTTGCCTGCCGATCTCGCCCACGAGCTTCTCGGCCTGCCCGATCCGCTCGCGGCAATTGATCGCCACGGCAGCGCCTGCTTCCGCCAGCGCGCGACAGACCGCGGCGCCGATCCCGCGCGAGCCGCCGGTCACGAGCGCGGTGCGCCCCTTCAGAGTCTCTGACATGCAAGCTCCGATTCATGCGATAGACGGCCGGATCGTCAGGCGGCAGCCGCTGGCATTCAACTCACAAGGTCGCTAGAGGGCATCAACTCCGGCGGCGCGCCCTGGTGCGCGCTGCCTTCTTTGCTGCGGCGGAGCGGACCTTGGCGCCCTTGGTGTGGCTCGCTTTCCGCGCGGCGGCCGAATGTGACGCCGCGGTTCGGCGGCTCGCGGCCCGCTTGCCCTGTTTCGACAGCGCGCTGCGCGATGCCGCCGAGCGCGGCTCCTTCTTCAGGACGTTCTCGACGGTGCGCGACACCTTCGGCCGGCGCTTCGGCGTGCGTTTGCCCTGGCCGACCTCATAGGCGTATTTGGCGCTGCGGCGCGTCGCCTTGCTGGTGCGCCCCTTGCGCGGCGGCGGCAGATCGACACCGGCTCGGCGTGCTTCGGACAGGCGGATCGCGATGGCCTGCTTGGTCGAGCGCGCGCCGTGCTTGCCCTTCCTGATCCTGTCGATCTCGTCCTTGACGAATTCGCCGGCCTGCGTGCTCGGCGACTTGCCGGCGCGCTTGTCCTGCCTGGCTTTGCGAATGATCTCAGGTCTTGGCATGGCTCGAGTTCCCTCTGAGGATCATAGGGATGTCTGACCGAAACGCATGACGCGAGCGATTGATCCTGTTCAGTTCCGCAAGGCCGCCAACAATTCATCAGGCCGTTCGGCCATGATCATGTGCCCGGCTCCCGGTACTACGATTGTCTTTGCATGCGGGATTGCCGCGGCGAGCGCCTTGCCCGCCTTCGCCGGCGTCATCATGTCTCGCTCGCCGAGGATCAGCGTTGTCGGCACCTTGACGCTCGCAGCGGCGGCAAGCGCATTCGTGTAGGAATTGCACGCGGACAGATCCTTGAACAGCACGCCGGGCTCGCACGCCTTCAGCACCGCCTGCGCGCCGCCATGCATCCACAGGCCCGGCGCGAGGCTGCCGCCGAGCTCGGCGTTGAAGCCGAGGCCCCAGATCGAGACCATGTCGTTGGCATCCTGCGAGTTGGCCTCGGCCGCCTTGAGCAGATCCGGGCCGACCGTCATGGTCGCGGCGGTGCCGATCAGGCTCAGCGCGGAGACCTTGTCGGGATGCCGGGCGGCGGTCTCCAGCGAGATCAGCGATCCCATGGAATGGCCGATCAGATGCGCCTTCGCAGCTCCTGCCGCATCGAGCAGCGCCGCGGTCCAGTCCGCCATCTCGGCGATGCTGCCGAGTGAAGGCCCGGCGGAGCGGCCGTGGCCGGGCAGATCGGGCGCCAGCACGGCAAAGCCGTGATGGGCGAACCAGCGCGTATGCAGCGCCCAGGTCGAATGGTCGAAGCCGGCGCCGTGGATGAACACGACCGCAGGCAGGGACTTGTCGAAGTCGCGGCCGCCGGTTGCGACGAACACATCAGCGCCGTTGACGGAGAGCTTCATGGTGTCAGACCTTCTGCGAGATGCGCAGCGCCTGCGCCAGATCGTCGATGATGTCGCTTGCGGTCTCGATGCCGACCGACAGCCGCACCAGCTCCTCGCCGATGCCGGCCGCCTTGAGCTGTTCGGCGTCCATCTGTTGATGCGTGGTCGAGGCCGGGTGGATCACCAGCGTCTTGGCATCGCCGACATTGGCGAGATGGCTGATCATGCGCAGGCTCTCGATGAATTTGCGCCCGGCGGGCCGTCCGCCCTTGATGCCGAAGGAGATGATCGAGCCGGCGCCGCGCGGCAGCAGCTGCTTGGCGAGCTGATAATCCGCATGCGTCTCCAGCGAGGGATGCAGCACCCAGTCGACCGCCTTGTTGGACTTCAGGGCTTCCAGCACCAGGTAGGTGTTCTGCATGTGGCGGTCCATGCGCACGCCCAGCGTCTCGACGCCCTGCAGCAGCTGGAATGCGTTGGTCGGCGACAGGCAGGCGCCGAAATCGCGCAGGCCTTCGGTCCGGGCGCGCATGATGAAGGCCGCCGTGCCGAACTGCTCGTCGAAGACGATGCCGTGATAGCCGCCATAGGGCTCGGTCAGCACGCCGAACTTGCCGGACGAGCGCCAGTCGAAGCGGCCGCCGTCGATGATCGCACCGCCGATCGCGATGCCGTGGCCGCCGATCCATTTGGTCGCCGAATGCATGACGATGTCGGCGCCAAGCTCGATCGGCCGGCTCAGATAGGGCGTGGCAAAGGTGTTGTCGATCAAGAGCGGAATCTTCGCGTCATGCGCGATCTGCGCGACCTTGGGGATGTCGAGCACTTCCAGCCCGGGATTGCCGATGGTCTCGCCGATGACGAGCTTGGTGTTCGGTTTGATGGCGCTGCGGAACGCCTCGAGATCGCGCGGCTTGACGAACGTGGTGGTGATGCCGAAGCGCGGCAGCGTGTGCGCCAAGAGATTGATCGTGCCGCCATAGAGCGAGCTCGACGCCACGATGTGATCGCCGGCATTGAGCAGCGTCGCGATCGCCAGGTGCAGCGCGGCCATGCCGCTCGCGGTGCAGATCGCGCCGACGCCGCCTTCGAGCGCGGCGAGCCGTTCTTCCAGCACGCCCGTGGTCGGATTGGAGATGCGCGTATAGATATGGCCGGCACGCTCCAGGTTGAACAGCGCAGCGGCGTGATCGGAATCCTGGAACACGTAGGACGTGGTCTGGTAGATCGGCACCGCCCGGGCGCCGGTCACGGGATCCGGATGCTGGCCCGCATGCAGGCTCAGGGTCTCGAAGGCAGGCGGTTTTGGCGCGGGCATGCATGGCCTCGTTGGTCGGTCGGCGGTGGGGGCGTTGTGCCACAAAACGGTGTACCAAGTCAGCCATTGACAGCGCCGCACTGGCGGTGCGCTCCCTCCCCCGCTTGCGGGGGAGGGTTGGGGAGAGGGTGTCTCCCGCGTTGGGGTTGTTGAGAAATTGCAGAGTAGGTCCCTGCGTGGAGAGAGCCCTCACCCGCCGCGCTCTGCGAGCGCGTCGGCCTCTCCCGCAAGCGGGAGAGGCGAAGAACCGGCACCGTCCGTGCCTTACCCCCCGATCGCCTGCTCGATGACCCGCGTCTCCCGCAACAAGATCTCCGCGACCTCCTGCTCGCGCCTTGGGCCGAGCCGCGTTCGCACCGCGGAGACGGTCATGGCGGCGGCGGGGCGGCCGTCCGGGGTCTTGATCCAGGTCGAGATCGATTTCGTGCCCTGCACGAGGCCGATCTCTCTCATGCCGTATCCCAGCCGCCGCGCGGCGGTGATCTCGCCGAGCACCGTCGCCGTATCGGTCCGGTAAGCCTCGAACCGCTTCTCGTTGGCCGCGACGATCTTTCGCGCCTCCTGCGCCGGCATCGCGGCCAGGATGGCGACGCCTGCGCTGGAGACGCCGAGCGGCCGCCGCGCGCCGACCTCGATCGACAGCACCTGGATCGGATAGATTCCGATCCTGCGGTCGACGCACAGCGTGTCGTTGCCGGTGCGCACGGTCAGGAACAGCGTGTCGCCGATCTCGGCGGAGGCGCGCCGCAGCGACGGATTGGCAGCAATCAGCAGCCGCGAGGGGCGCGGCCGCGCCAGCGCCAGCTCCGGCACCTGGTTGCCGATCGCGTAGCGGCCGCTGCGCGCGTTGCGCTCGACGATGCCTTCCTCGATCAGCACGTGGACGATGCGATGCACGGTCGGGCGGGTGAGGCCGGTCGCCTGCACGACCTCGGCCAACGGCACGCCGGCCTCGCGGCCTGCGGCAAGAATGCGCAACACGGCGAGCGCGCGCCGGATCGCCTGCGCGCCCTGCCGCGGCGGTGTCGTGTCGTGGACGAGCTTGGTTCTGTCCATAATATGGACAACAACGCCACAATTCACTCGACAGGTAAAGCGCCCATCTGGAGATTGCGGCCGAATCGAGTTGCCCTGCGGAACGGCAGGGCACTCGGCATGGAATTAAAGCGCTGCCCGGGAGGTTAACATGAGATTAATCTGGATTGCCATAGCTGCCGCTGCCGCGATGCTGACGGGGCCCGCGTCGGGCCAGCAATGGCCGGCGCGCAACGTCAAGCTGATCGTGCCTTATCCCGCCGGCGGCAACGTCGACAGCGCCGCGCGCATCGTCGCCGACAAGCTGCAGGAAAAGCTCGGCCAGCCCTTCGTCATCGAGAACAAGGCCGGCGCCGGCGGCATGATCGCGGGCGAAGCCTTCGCCAAGTCCGCGCCTGACGGCTACACGCTGTTCGTCGGCGCCAACGGTCCGGTGCTGTTCGCGACCGAGATCAACAAGCGCGACGCCTACAACTGGAAGAAGGATTTCCTGCCGATCTCGACCATCTCGATGACGCCGCTGGTGCTCGAGGTGCATCCGTCGGTGCAGGCGACCACGCTCAAGGAATTCCTCGATCTCGCCAAGCGCGAGCCCGGCAAGCTGACCATGGCCTCGCCCGGCCCCGGCACCACCAACCATCTGCTCAGCGAGCTGATGCAGTCGAACCTCGGCGTGCAATGGGTCACCGCGCATTATCGCGGCAATGCGCCGGCGATCAATGATCTGCTCGGCGGCCAGGTGCAGTTCGCGTTCGACCAGCTCACGGTCAGCCTTCAGCACATCAAGGCCGGCCTGTTCCGCGCGCTCGCGGTCACCAGCCCGCATCGGCTGAAGTCGCTGCCCGACGTGCCGACTTTCGCCGAACTCGGCTACAAGGATTTCGACGGCCAGACCTTTACCGGCCTGTTCGCGCCCGCAGGCACGCCCGCGCCGATCGTGGACAAGCTGCACGAGACGCTGGTCGCGATCCTGAAGGATCCCGCCGTGGTCGACAAGTTCGAGAAGCTCGGCGGCGAGGCCACGCCGATGAATCCGGCCGAATTCAAGGCCTATCTCGAGCGCGAGGACGCCAAGTGGATTCCGGTCGTGCGCAAGGCCAACATCAGGGCGGATTGATCGATGCGGATCGATCCCACCGAGCTCGGCGCGGAGCGCATCTACCGGCTGATGACCGGCATCGTGGTGCCGCGCCCGATCGCGTGGGTCACGAGCCTGTCAGGCAAGGGCGTGCTCAACCTCGCCCCGTTCAGCGCCTTCACCTTCGTCTCGCAGAAGCCGCCGATGCTCGCCATCAGCGTCGGCCGCAAGGGCGCCGACTACAAGGACACCGCGCACAACATCCTCGACACCGAGGAATACGTCATCCACATCGCCGATACCCCGCTGATGAATGCGGTGCACGACAGCTCGGTCGAGCATCCGCCTGAAATCAGCGAGGTCGAGCATCTCGGCCTGGAGACGCTGCCCTGCGATCGCATCAAGGTGTGCCGGCTCGCCGCCGCGCCCGTGGCGATGGAGTGCCGCTTCCGGCAATGCCTCGAATTCGGCGATGCCAAGAGCCGGCTGATCGTCGGCGAGGTCGTGATGTTCCATCTGCGCGACGGCCTCGTCAACGACGGCAAGGTCGAAACCAGGGCGCTCGATCCGATCGCGCGCATCGGCGGTCCCCGCTACGCCCGCCTCGGCGAGATCGTGACGCTGAACACCGTGTTCCAGACGCCCAAATCGAAAGACTGAGCGCGCGGGCCGGTCGCCGGCCAGGCCGCCTCGACATCATCGGAGAAATGACAATGCGACTACTGAGCTATCTCGTGGACGGAGAGCCGCGTTACGGCGCGGCCGTCGACGGCGGCGTCGTCGATCTCACCAGGCGGATTGGCCGCGACTATTCCGACGTCAAGGCGCTGATCGCGGCCAACGCGCTCGCCGATGCGCAGGAAGCCGTCGCCGGGCAGAAGCCGGACTACGCGCTGGACGAGCTCGTCCTGCTGCCGCCGGTGCTGGCGCCGGAGAAGCTCTGGTGCATCGGCGTCAACTACGCCGAGCGCAACGCCGAATACAAGGACAGTTCCGACCTGCCCAAATATCCCAGCCTGTTCGTCCGCAGCATGTCTTCGATGACCGGCTCCGGCCAGCCGATCGAGAAGCCTAAGGTTTCGGACCAACTCGACTACGAAGGCGAACTCGTCATCGTGATCGGGCAGGGCGGCCGCCACATCCCGCGCGAGAAAGCGTGGTCGCACATCTTCGGCATGACGCTATGCAACGAGGGCACGATCCGCGACTGGCTGCGCCACGGCAAGTTCAACGTCACGCAGGGCAAGAATTTCGACCGCTCCGGCAGCATCGGCCCGTGGATCGTCACGTCGGACGAGCTCGACCCGCGCGGACCGCATAACATCACAACGCGCGTCAACGGCGAGGTGCGGCAGCAGGACACGACCGAGCGGCTGATGTTCCCGTTCGACTTCCTGATCTCCTATCTCTCCACCTTTGCGACGCTCAAGCCCGGCGACATGATCGTCACGGGCACGCCGACCGGAGCAGGCGCGCGCTTCGATCCGCCGCGCTGGCTGAAGGTTGGCGACGTCGTCGAGGTCGAGTCGCGCCGCATCGGCGTGCTGCGCAACAAGGTCGTCGCGGAGAGCTAGATCATGCTGGACACTGCGACGATCGAACGTCTTGCCGCGCGCCTCGACGAGGCCGAGCGCACGAAATCGCTGATCCCGATGTTCTCGAAGGAGTATCCTGATTTCAGCATCGAGGATGCCTACGCGGTCCAGCGCGCCTGGACCAAGCTCCAGCTCGGCCGCGGCCGCATCATCAAGGGCCACAAGATCGGCCTGACCTCGAAGGCGATGCAGAACGCGGTCGGCATCTCCGAGCCCGATTACGGCGTGCTGTTCGCCGACATGTTCTATGCCGACGCGACGCCGATCCCGTTCGACCGCTTCCACGCGCCGCGCATCGAGGTCGAGCTCGCCTTCGTGCTGAAGGCGCCGCTGCGCGGGCCCGATTGCACCATCTTCGACGTGCTCAACGCCACCGACTACGTGACGCCCGCGCTGGAGATCCTGGAGACGCGCATGCACCGCGTCGATCCGGAGACCGGCAAGACCCGCAAGGTCATGGACACCATCTCCGACAACGCGGCCAATGCCGCGCTGGTGCTGGGCGGCCGGCCGATCCGCCCGATGGATGCGGATCTGCGCTGGATCGGCGCGCTGCTGTTCCGCAACGGCGAGGTCGAGGAGACCGGCCTTGCCGCCGGCGTGCTCAATCATCCCGCCAACGGCATCGCCTGGCTCGCCAACCGCCTCGCGCCGCATGACGAGCATCTCAAGGCCGGCGAAGTGGTGCTGGCGGGATCGTTCACGCGTCCGGTCGACATCCGCCGCGGCGACACGTTCCACGCCGATTACGGCCCGTTCGGCTCGGTGTCGTGCCAGTTCGTCTGAACCAACAATAAAAGGGAGCGCACCATGACAAGTCAGAAGCGGCGCAAGAGCATCCACATCGGCGGCTTCAAGCACGTCAATCCGATTCCGAACGCCTGCCGCATCGGCAATCTCGTGATGTCGGGCGTCATCCTCGGCCGCGACCCCGCGACCAATGCGATGCCCGAAAGCCTCGAGGCGCAATGCGCCAACATGTTCGCGCACATGAAGGCGACGGTGGAGGCCGCCGGCGGCAGCACGGACGACATCATCAAGATGACGGTGTGGCTGAAGGACCGCGGCAACCGCGGGCCCATCAACGTCGAATGGCTCAAGATGTTTCCGGACGAGCATTCGCGCCCGGCGCGCCACGCGTTGCCGATGGACAACATGGATGGCGGCGCGCTGGTGCAGTGCGACTTCACCGCCGTGATCGACTGAAGGAGCGCCTGCATGCCGACCTATCTGCCGTTCGATCCCAATCCCCGCCGCCCCGTGAAGGCGCCGCCGCCGAAGACCGTCGACAGCCAGTTCCACGTGCTGGGTCCGATCGACAAATATCCGGAGCGCCCCGGCGCGGCCTACCGGATGCCGAGTGCGACCTGGGAAGCGGCGCTGCGCATGCACAAGACGCTCGGCATCGAGCGCGGCATCATCGTGCAGACCACGACCTATGGCGCCGATCACGCCGTCGTGCTCGACGGGCTCGAAGCGATGGGCCCGAACTATCGCGGCTGCGCCAACGCGCTGGTGTTCGCCGAGGCAAACGATGCCTACCTCGCCAAGCTGCATGATGCCGGCGTGCGCGGCGCGCGCTTCAGCTTCCGCCAGGAGCTCGGCGCCGTGCTGTCGGACGCCGATTTCGCCCGTGCCATCGCGCGCATCCGCGAGCTCGGCTGGTACGCCAAGATCCAGCCCGAGAAGGACGGCATCATGTCGAGCGTCGCCAAATACGAGAACCTCGACGTTCCCGTGCTGATCGACCACATGGCGCGGCCTGACCCCGAGGCCGGCAGGAACGATCCCAACCTGCGCAAGATGCTCGAGTTGCTCAAGAAGGGCAATTTCTGGGTGATGCTGTCGCTCGGCGAGAAGACCTCGAAGACCGGCGCGCCTTACGACGACGTGATCCCGATCGCGCGCGCCTATATCGAAGCCGCAATCGACCGCTGCGTCTGGGCCAGCGACTGGCCGCATCCGGTCTCGGTCAAGCAGCCGCCGAACGATGCCGACCTGCTCGAGCTGATGTACCGCTACGCGCCGGATCAGGCCGAGTTGGAGAAGATTCTCGTGCACAATCCGGCGAAGCTGTTCGGCTTTGCGGATTAACCGGAGCGTCTGCGATCGGAGGTTGTCGGATGATCGTTTCGGTACGGAAAAGGCTGCATCGTCAGGTCTGGCAGGCCGCGCTTGGCTGCATCGCGGGCGTCGTCGCCATCGCGTCTCCGGCGGCCGGCGGCGACACGATTTCGCCCGTGACGGCATGCGACCGGCTCAAGGCGGAAGCCGGCGCGGCGGTGCGTGTCAGCGAGGCGCAACAGCGGCCGGCGGCGAGCGGCTTGCCCGCGCATTGCGAGGTGATCGCTCATCTGGACGAGCGAACCGGCGCCGACGGCCAGAAGTTTGCGATCGGCCTGCACCTCAGGTTGCCGGAGGCATGGAACGGCCGCTTCGTGTTTCAAGGGCAGGGCGGCACTGACGGCGTCCTCGGCAACGGAGACGCACAGCCCGGCGGCGGACAACCGAGCGCGCTCAACCAGGGCTACGCCACGGTCACGACGGATGCCGGCCACAGCAATGCGCCCGGTCCGCTCGGAGGCGCCAGCTTCGGCCTCGATCCGCAGGCGCGCATCGATTTCGGCTATCGGGCCGACGACGTCGTCACCCGGCGCGCGAAGCAATTTATCCAGACTTATTACGGTCGCTTGCCGCGCTATTCCTACTTCCTCGGCTGTTCTAATGGCGGGCGGCACGGCATGGTGGTGACGCAACGCTTTCCCGATCATTTCGACGGGGTCGCGGCGGGCGCGCCCGCTTTTCGAATGCCCGAGAAGGGCCTAGCAGGCGCTGCAGCGACGCAGGCCTTCGCGGCGATCTCACCCAAGGCATCGGACGGCCGTCCGATCCTGGCGCAGGCGTTGTCGCAGGCCGACATGGATCTGCTCTCCAGGGCGATCGTTCAATCCTGCGATGCAACCGACGGACTTGCCGACGGCATCATCGACAACGTGGCCGCGTGCCGTTTCTCCCCGCGCACGCTGCAATGTCCCGCCGACAAGACCGCGAGCTGTCTGTCCTCGGCGCAGGTCGCAGCGCTCGAAACCTATTTCGAGGGACCCACCAACGCACAAGGCCGCCGGATCTATGCGTCCTATCCCTATGATGCCGGCATTGCCACGGAGGGATGGCGGCGCTGGATTCTCGGCACGGCGCGTGACAGCCGCGTCAACGCCTTCAACGTGTCCTTTGGCGCAACCTTGGCCTACCTCTATATGACGCCGCCGCAAGCGCCCCTGGCCAACGAAGCGGAGGCCGTTTACGACTTCTATCGCTCCGTCGACGTCACGGAGGCCCATGCAAGAATCTTCGGCACCAGCGCGGCGATGCCCGAGAGCTCGGTGCAGACGATCTCCGCCAATTCGGTCGATCTTTCCGGCTTCCGTGCGCGGCGTGGCAAGCTGTTGCTTTATCACGGCGTCAGCGACCCCACTTTCTCCGCGCTTGATACCGTGGACTGGTACAAGCGCCTCACGAGCGCGGTGGACGGAGAGAGGGAGACGGCCGACTTTGCCCGGCTCTTCCTCGTGCCGGGCATGAACCATTGCTCGGGAGGCCCCGCCACCGACAGTTTCGACGTGCTGACACCGCTGGTCGCGTGGGTCGAGCAGGGACGCGCGCCCGAACGCATCGAGGCCCGCGCGGGTGCGAAAACGCCTTGGCCGGACCGCAGCCGGCCGCTGTGTCCCTATCCGCACTGGGCGCGCTATCTCGGCCACGGCAGCATCGAGCAGTCCGAGAACTTCACCTGCGCCGCGCCTTAGGCGGCCGCGAGGCGAGGCGGACCGGGCTCACGCGACCGGTTGTTTCGCGATCCGGTCCCGCACCTCGGCCGCGATCTCGAACGAGCGCAGCCGTGCGGCATGATCGTAGATCTGCCCGGTGGTGATCAATTCGTCCGCGCCGGTCTCGGCGATCAGCACCTTCAGCTTGGCTTCGACCACATCGGGCGAGCCGACCGCGGTGCAGGACAGCGACTGGCCGACCATGGCCTTCTCCGCCGGCGACCACAGCGCGTCCATGTCGTCGACCGGCGGCGGCAGCGGGCCCGGCGTGCCGCGGCGCAGGTTGATGAACGCCTGCTGCAGCGAGGAGAACATGCGCTGCGCCGCTTCGTCCGTGTCTGCTGCGAACACGTTGACGCCAATCATCGCATAGGGCTTGGCGAGCTGCGCCGACGGCTCGAACCGCGCGCGATATTCGCGCAGCGCCGGCATCATCATCTGCGGCGCGAAATGCGAGGCGAACGCGAACGGCAGCCCCAGCATCGCCGCCAGCTGCGCGCCGAAGGTGCTCGATCCCAAAATCCACAGCGGCACCTTGGTGCCCATGCCGGGCACGGCGCGGATCGCCTGGTTCGGCTGCACGTCGCCGAGCAGCGCCTGCAGCTCCAAAACGTCCTGCGGAAAATTCTCGGACGTGGTCGCAAGGTCTCGTCGCAGCGCCCGCGCGGTGAACTGGTCGGTGCCGGGCGCGCGCCCCAGCCCGAGATCGATCCGCCCGGGATAGAGCGATTCCAGCGTGCCGAACTGCTCGGCGATCACCAGCGGCGAATGGTTCGGCAGCATGATGCCGCCGGAGCCGACGCGGATCGTCCTGGTGCCGCCAGCGATGTGAGCGATCACCACGGATGTCGCCGCGCTCGCGATCCCCGTCATGTTGTGATGCTCGGCCAGCCAGAACCGCTTGTAGCCCCAGCCTTCCGCATGCCGGGCGAGGTCGAGCGAATTGCGGAACGCCTGCGCGGCATCGCCGCCCTGGCAAATCGGCGCGAGGTCGAGCACGGAGAAGGGGATCATGCGGGGGGTACCGGGTGGAGGGGCTGCCATCACATGTAGTGTCGGTGCGCCGGATCGGTAGGGCATTTGCGAAACCGATCGTCTCGTCGAACGAGCCAGACGGGTACCTCCGCTCGAGCCATCCGGCGAAGCCGTTCGAGCGGTCCGTGCCCGTTCACGACACTGTTATTGCGCCGGTCGTCGCAACTGGGCGTTTCCAGAGCTGCTACTATATCTTTTGCACAGCGATCGCACGGCAGTCGCGGGTCCCGGACGCGGTGCAGCGTGAAACGCTGCGCCGCAGAGCCGGGACCCAAGCCGCGATTGTGGGCCCCGGCTCTGCGGCGCATCACTGCGTGCTGCACCGCGTCCGGGGCACGTGAGTCCAGGAGGAATTGACATGACCATGGTCGCATTCAACCGCCGCAATCTCCTCGTCGCCGGCGGCTCCGTCCTGGCGAGCGGGGTTTTCGCGACCGGCGTTTCCGGATTGCTGGTGCCCGCCCATGCGAACGGCCTCGCGCCCACTGAATCGATGTCGGGCGGGGCGAACAATTACCGCAAGGGCGCGGCGATCGTCGATCGCATCGGCAAGGGCGGCTTCTGGATGAGCGGCACCGTGCGCCGCGCCGGCGACGGCGCGCCGCTGGCCGGCCAGCGCATCCAGATCTGGGCGCACACGGTCGAAGGCCGGGAGCACGAGCCGCACAGCCACGGCGCCACGCTCACCGACAAGGACGGCAAGTTCCGGCTGGAAATGCCGCAGATCATTCCGATCTTCGGCCAGCCGCACGGCCATCTCGCCTATGACAGCGGTGAGTTCAAAACCGTGTTCCTGCGGCCGGTGATGCGGAGCGCCAAGGACACCAGCCTCGAGGCGCATTTCGTGCTGCAGCCGGCCTGATCGGGCGCGCGGATGGCGGGATGGAAATCGGCACGGGCGATCCTGATCTGGGTCGCCCTGGCTTTGGCCATCGGCGTGCCGACTGCGCTGGCTGCGACCAGCGAGCAGCTCGCCTGGCGCGATCCGGTCTACATCCTCGCCGGCTTCGCCGGGATCATCGCGCTCGGTCTCGTGCTGATGCAGCCGCTGCTGATCGGCGGATATCTGGCGCCGCTGTCGGCCTATCGCGGCCGGCGGACCCACCGCTGGATCGGCGGCGCGCTGGTGCTGGCCGTCATGATCCACGTCGCCGGCCTCTGGATCACCAGTCCGCCCGACATGATCGACGCCCTGACCTATTCGTCGCCGACGCCGTTCTCGCCGTTCGGCGTGACCGCGATGTGGGCGATCTTCATTGTCGCGCTCCTCGCCCTGCTGCGCCGGCGGCTCGAGCTGCGGCCGCGCACTTGGCGCTTCATTCACATGCCGCTGGCGATCGTCATCGTCGTGGGCAGCGTGGTCCATTGCCTCCTGATCGAGGGAACGATGGAGACGTTCTCGAAGGCCCTGCTGTGCCTGCTGGTCGTCGCGGCAACCGTCAAGGTCATGATGGACCTCAAGGTGTGGCGCAAGCGACGGTCGCTGCGCGGCGAGAGCCGTAGCCCGGATGGAGCGCAAGCGTAATCCGGGACCGCTGTAGGCGCGGCCGACGGCCCCGGACTACGCTGCGCTCCATCCGGGCTACGTCGCTCAGCTTGTCCCGAATGACGACGGGGCGTAACCTCGCGTCATGAACGCCACGGCCCCAGATCTGAAAGCGTTCCTGCTCGCGACGCCGTTCTTCGGCGGCCTGTCGGACCCAGGCCTCGACCTCCTGGTGTCGATGCTGACCGAGCGCCGCTTCGAGCCCGGCGCGACCATCGTCGCGGAAGGCGAGCCGGGACGCTCGATGTTCATCGTCAAGTCCGGCCGGCTCGCGGTAAGCAAGCGGGCGAGCTCGGGCCGCGTCATCCCGATCTCCGTTCTCGAGCGCGGCGATTTCTTCGGCGAGATGACGCTGATCGAAATGCAGAATCGCTCGGCAACGGTGGTCGCGGAGGTGCCGACGGTGCTGTACGAGCTGACCGCTCACGATCTCTACGCCTGCTACAAGGCCGACATCCACGCCTATGTGATCGTCCTGCAGAACATCAACCGCGAGCTGTGCCGTCGCCTGCGCCGGTCGGACGAGCGGTTCACCGCGCGGCTGGTGAGTGACGGTTGATGGCGGGTCGTACATGGGATGGTTAGAGTCCGGCAGGGTTTTGGCTGGTTTCGCTTAGTGCGGCATCGGCAGTAGGCTCCCTCCCCCGCTTGCGGGGGAGGGTTGGGGAGAGGGTGGCTCCGCGCAGGGATTATTGAGAGCGACGGAGGGCGTCCCTGCGCGGCGAGAGCCCTCACCCGCCGCGCTCTGCGAGCGCGTCGGCCTCTCCCGCAAGCGGGAGAGGCGGAGCAAGCTCGCAAACAGTCCCCGTCTCATCCATACGCGATCGTCCTGCACCGTAGCGGCAGCGACCCGTCGGGCAAAACACCCAATACCCCGTCAAGCCCCCGCCGCGAAAATATTCTCCTTTACCGAAATTCGGCTTTGGCGTATGTGTCGCTCATCCCGGCTCACCAAGAGGGGCGATCTCGAGGTCGTCTTGATCGCGAGCCGGGCTTGCGGTGGACGCGGCAGCGTCGGCACGAGATGGGACGGGCAGGGCGGGTAGTCCCTGTGCAATTCGCGGGGCGAGGGAGGCCAGAAGGAAAGTTCGGCTCCCGGGAGAGCACGGCATAAGCCGTCCGACCATCGCGCAGGGAAGGCCGAGTGATCGGCACCACCTGTATGCTGCTGTGCGGTTCTTTCTGCGTGTGCATTTCGCGCAGCGGACCGCGGGTGCCTGTCGGCACCCGGCCTTCCCTGCGCCCTCTTCACTGGAGAGGGCGAAAGAGAGGAGCAAAACTCGGGCGTTTCGGGCCGCGAGAACGCCGATCCATGCGCGGTCGGCGCGAGGCGAATGATGCTACCGGACAGATGCACGCATTCATTCCATTTTGCATCAATTTGATCGCATTTTATTGGGCCGGCGATGTGATCTTGTGTGGCACTCCTGCGTGGCGCCGTTGACGTCGAAGAGCAGGCGATGCTCGGTCGACGCAGCCCAGCACGTCGAAATTCAACTTGGGCACGTTTCGAGCCGGTACATGAACAGGATACTTATCGGCTTGGCCGTCGTGCTGATCGGTGCTGTTGCGGCGGGAACCTCCGTCGCCAAGAAGCAGGCGTTCTTCGAATCGCATCGACGCAACCGCCAGATCATCCTTCATTATACGCTGGCCCGGGTCGACGATCCCATCATCGTTCTCGGTGACAGCCTGGTCGAAGCCGCAACGCTGCCGCGCGAGCACTGCGGTCATGCCATCGTCAATGCCGGTCTGGGCGGCGCATCCACCACCAGCGACCTCGGCAATTGGTTGATGGATGTGCTCGACGGCAGGCCTGCCGCTGCGATCGTGGTGGCCCTGGGTATCAACGACGCGCTCGGAGCTGCGCGCGATCTGCCGGAGTTCAAGGCGAACTACAGCGCGCTCTTGGCGAAGCTTTCGGAGACGAGAGCCCGCATTGTCGTGCTGGCGGTCCCCCCACTGGAGGTTTCACCGCCTCTGGCCGCCGAAGCGGAGGCGAAAGCGATGCGCCTGATCGAAAGCTACAATTCCGCCTTGCCCGAACTCGCCAGCCGTGGCGGCGCGACCTTTGCCGCGCTGCCGCCCATGCCGGTGCCGCACACGATCGACGGGGTGCATCTGAACGCTGCCGGGTATCAGCTGTGGAATCAAGCCGTCCTGCAGGGAGCATCCGTCGCATGCAAGGCGAGCTAACGCCGCCGATTGCTCCTGCGCGAGCGAACAAGCTGCTCGGATTGGAGCTGTTGCGCTTCCTGACGGCGTTCGCGATTCTGGTGTTTCACTATCGCCAATTCGCCTTCGTTGGCGACAGGGAAGTGGGGCTTCTCCAGGATCAACTGCCGCTCTATTGGCTGCTCGCCCCATTCTACGCGAGCGGGCCCTATGCGGTCCGCGTCTTCTGGTGCATCAGCGGCTTCATCTTTTTCTGGAAGTATCGCGACGTGATCGCCGACCGGGTGCTCGACGGCTGGAAATTCTTCGTCCTGCGTTTCTCGCGGCTCTACCCGTTGCACCTCGCCACGCTCCTGCTCGTGGCCCTGCTGCAGCCCCTCTACGCCGGGCTGCATGGATCGTCGTTCGTGTATCAGAACAACGATCTCGCGCATTTCGTGCTGCAGCTCGTGATGGCCGGCACCGCGACGTCGCAGGATGCGCTGAGCTTCAACGGCCCGATCTGGTCGGTGTCGGTCGAGGTGCTGGTCTATTTCGTCTTCTTCATGCTGTTGCTGGCGACCCGCTCCTGGTGGCTCAATGTGGCGCTGATCGCGGTCTGCCTGACGATTCCCGGAGAGGTCGCGGACTGCTTTACCTACTTCTACGTCGGCGGACTCGCGGCGATGGCGCGCCAATCCCTGCAATCTTCGCCCGCTCGTGCGCGGACGGCCGAAGGCACCGCCTGGCTCGCTGTCGTGGCCGTGGTCTGCGGATATTGGCTGATGGGCGGCCAGCTGCGATCGATCGGCTTGCTGCTGCTTCTGATCTGCACGCCGCTGCTGCTCTATAGTCTTTCGCGCGACATCGCTCTGCCGGCCCGGCTTCAACGAATCGTCGAGGCGGCGGGCAACGTGACCTATTCAAGTTATCTGCTGCATTTCCCGATCCAGCTGGCGGTGGTGCTGGGCTTTTCCCTGATGCAGGTCCCGATCCCGATCTACGACGACGCGTTCTTCGCAACCTTCATCGGCATCACGCTGCTGGCGTCGCATGTCACCTATCGCTATTTCGAAGAACCGGCGCAGCGGCTGATCCGTGCCTCGTTGCTGCCGCTGCGCGGTGAGGCTGTCCGCCGCCCCGCCATGGCGTGAGCACGCCGCGGTGTTCCGCAGGCCTACCCTCCCTCCGGCGCGAATGCGCGATAAATCAACGGTCACAGCAGGATGGATGGTGCTGCCAGACGGCATTGACCTATGAAAGTCAATGCTGTCTCGTCTTGATTCTATTGATGTTTTGGGTCCAGCGATCTGTCTCTGCGTGGCACCCTTGAGAGTCGCCGCGCGGCAACGTTTAGCACACAGTGCAAGGTCACCATGGAGGCCATGACCGCGCGGAATAGCCGATATCTGTCAATCTCGGTTGATTTCGAGGCGGATCAACAGGGCGAGTTGCTTTGCCTTTGCCCTGAGCTGTTTGCGAGCGCGTGGAACTCACGGGCGCGGTGGTCGTTGCTTGGCCGCGGCAGCAGTAGCGAGGAGTGCACGTGAACCGACGCCAGCTAGTCCAAGGGTCGGCGTTGCTGCCGGCTTTGCTGCTTGCTTCCCGACGCAGTTTGGCTGCCCCGCCGGACAATGCGTTCGGGCCGTCCACCGTGAGGGACCTGGCGCGGATGCTGGCGAGCAAGCCGTACGAGGGGCCGGACGAGAAGCTGCCGGGCGGCTTGAAGGACCTCGACTATGATCAGTACCGCTCGATCCGCTTCCTACCCGAGCGCGCGCTCTGGCGCGGCAAGAATCTTCCGTTCGAAGCGCAGTTCTTCCATCGCGGCTTCTTCTACAAGAACCGGGTGAACATCTTCGAGGTTGCGGACGGAAAGGCCAGCGAGATCAAATACCGCAAGGAAGACTTTTCCTTCGGCGAGAAGGTGGCGGCGTTCGAGGAGACCGATCTCGGCTTCGCCGGCTTCCGCATCCATGCGCCGATCAATCGCCCTGACTACTACGACGAGGTCTGCGTGTTCCTGGGCGCGAGCTACTTCCGCGCCGTCGCCAAGGGGCAGACTTACGGGCTTTCCGCCCGGGGGCTCTCAATCGATACCGGCGAAACCAAGGGCGAGGAATTTCCGCTGTTCAAGGCGTTCTGGCTCGAGCGGCCGGCGCCGGGTGCGACCTCGCTGGTGATCCATGCTCTGCTCGACAGCAAGAGCTGCGCGGCGAGCTATCGATTCACCGTTCGGCCCGGGGACACAACGGTGTTCGACGTCGAGATGTCGGTCTACCCGCGTGTCGAGATGCAGCGGGCCGGCCTTGCGCCGATGACCAGCATGTTCTTCTACGGCCCGAACGACCGCAACGACATCGACGATTTCCGTCCCTCTGTTCACGATTCCGACGGGCTCGCGATCTTCAACGGCAAGGGCGAAAGCCTGTGGCGGCCGCTCAGCAATCCCCGTGATCTCCAGATCAGCACCTTCCAGGATCTCAATCCGCGCGGCTTCGGCCTGATGCAGCGGGAGAGGAACTTCGCTGCCTATCAGGACATCGAATCCAGCTTCGAAAGGCGCCCAAGTCTCTGGATGGAGCCGATCGGGGACTGGGGCGAGGGCGGGGTCATGCTGTTCGAGATCCCGACCAAAGAGGAGGTCCACGACAACATCGCCGCGTTCTGGCGACCGAAGAACCCGCTGCAGGCCAGGGGTGAACACAACTACACCTACCGGCTGCATTGGGGGCCGGACAGCCCAAAGCCGCATTCACTCGCCCGCTTCACGCGCACAGGTATCGGCGCGAGGGGCGAAGACGCCCGCTTGTTCGTCCTCGATCTGGTCGGGGACAATCTGAAAGGCATCGATCCTGCGAGGATCAAGGGCGTGGTGACGGCGGAGAAGTCGGACGTGAAGAACATCGTCACGCAGCCCAATCCCTACACCGGTGGCTGGCGGTTGAGCTTCCAGTGCCAGGTCAAGGGCGAGCCGATCGAGCTACGGGCGTTTCTGACCGAAGGCGACAAGCAATTGTCGGAAGTCTGGGTCTATCGATGGGCACCTTGAACCCGGCACCGCGATCGATCGCCGGTGATATCGCGAGCCAACGCCTGCTGCCGCGCGAGGCCCCGCTTGCCATGGCTCCGGGCGATCTCAGGAAGAATCGGGTACCGGACCGTGTTCCTGCACCGGCTGCGACCACCATCGCTTGGCGGCGCGGCTTGATCCTGCTCTCGACGGCCGCGCTGACCGGGGCGGGCGGGTACGAGATGTATCGCGTGCTGCAGGTCGGCGGCGTCACCGTCCTCGAAGCCATGGTGCTGGCGCTGTTCCTCGTCCTGCTCGCCTGGGTCGCTTTTTCTTTCGCCTCCGCGGTGGCGGGCTTCTTCGTGCTGCTGACCCATCGTCCTGACGGGGATGCCTTCGCGCCTGGTGTGGAGCTGCCCGCGATCGCAAGCCGCACGGCCATGCTGCTTCCCACCTACAACGAGGATCCGCACCGATTGACGGCCCGGCTTCGGGCCATCATCGAATCCGTGGACGCGACCTCGCACGGAGAGCTGTTCGACTGGTTCGTTCTGAGCGACAGCACCGATCCCGACATCTGGGTCGCCGAGGAAAAGGCGCTGCTGGCATTGCGACAGGCGGTCGGAACGCCGCGGCTGTACTACCGTCACCGGGCCGACAACACGGCGCGCAAGGCCGGCAACATTTCCGAGTGGATCACCCGGTTCGGCGCCGTCTACGACTTCATGATCGTGCTCGACGCCGACAGTCTCATGAGCGGGCAGACCATTGTGCGGTTGGTCCATGCCATGGAGACCAATCCGACCGCGGGGCTGGTCCAGACGCTGCCCATGATCGTCAACGCGCGAAGCCTGTTCAGCCGCGTCCAGCAATTCGCCGGCCGCCTGTACGGTCCGCTGATCGCCGCCGGCGTCGCTTGGTGGCACGGCTCGGAAGGCAATTACTGGGGCCACAATGCGATCATCCGGGTGAGGGCGTTCGCGGAATCGGCCGCGCTGCCGCAGCTGCGGGGCCGGAAGCCGTTCGGCGGGCACATCCTCAGCCACGATTTCGTCGAGGCTGCGTTGATGCGGCGGGCTGGGTGGGGCATCTACATGCTGCCAGCGCTCGGCGGTAGCTACGAAGAGGTGCCGCCTTCGCTGCTCGATTTTGCGGCGCGCGATCGACGCTGGTGTCAGGGCAATCTTCAGCATCTGGCTGTCGTGCCAGCGCGAGGTCTCCATTGGGTGTCGCGCCTGCATTTCATGGTGGGCATAGGGGCATATCTGACAGCGCCCCTTTGGCTGCTGTTCCTGTTGCTGGGAATGCTGATCTCCCTCCAGGCCCGCTTCGTGCGTCCGGAGTATTTCCCAAAAGGCTTCTCGTTGTTTCCCACCTGGCCGGCCCAGGATCCCGTGCTCGCCATCTGGGTGTTCGTCGCCACCATGGGCCTGTTGCTGTTGCCGAAGCTGCTCAGCCTGATCCTCGTCTGGACGCGGCGATCGGCGCGCAGGCAGTTCGGCAGCGCATTGCGTATCTCGGCCGGAGTCTTGGCCGAGATTGTCGTGTCGGCGCTGATGGCGCCCGTGATGATGATCTTTCAGTCGATCGCGGTGGTCGAGATTCTGGCCGGCCGCGATGCGGGCTGGCAGACGCAAAGGCGCGACGACGGCACGGTGGAGCGCCGCGAACTCTATCGGAAATACGGCGTTCCAACCCTGTGCGGCGTTGCGATGGCCGCAAGCGCCTACGCCGTTTCGCTGCCCCTTCTGCTTTGGATGTCGCCGGTCATCGTCGGGCTGCTGTTCGCCGTTCCCATTGGCGCCTTGACCGCGATGCCCGCCTCGGAAAGATTGTTTGTCACTCCTGAAGACCGAGAGCCGCCACCGGTGCTGCGCCGGGCGAACGAATTGAGCGCCTCCGCGGAGGCAGGGCTCAAATCCGCGTTGGAGGAGCTGCGGGGAGATCCCGCGCTCCTGGCCTTCCATCTGGCGCAGCTGCCGCCTCCTCGCGTCGCCGGGCCCGACACGGTCGACGCCAACCTGGCGGTGGGCCGTGCCAAGATCGATGCGAGCGAGACTTTCGAGGAGGCCGCAGAGCATCTGTCCTCGCGGGAGATATTCTCGATCTTGAACGACGGGCCGGCGCTCTCGACCGTGTTGCAGAAGTGGTGAACGCGCAATGGCGCTTGGCGGACTCGGCTTGAGCTCGAGCCAAAGCGCCAATGGTGATGATCTTGATGCAGGCCGGCTCAGTCTGACGCGCGACAAGTGAAACGGGATCCACTTACTGCGCCAGCGCAAGTACGCTCTTTGGAGTCCAGGCGACTTCTTAGGGAGGCATTTCGGTTCTGTTGGCACTCAGAACCGAATGTCCAATAAATCAACGTTCACAGCAGGAGGAATGGTGCTGCCAGACAGGATTGAACTGTCGACCTCTCCATTACCAATGGAGTGCTCTACCACTGAGCTACGGCAGCATGTGCTGGTGAAGAATCGGGCGCCCGAAGGGCCCTGCCAAGCGGGCCGATATCTGCCACAAGCCCCCCTCCCGCGCAAGCTTGCTAGGCCGGTCAAATCGAGAAAATCGGGCCGATATCGGGGCCAAAATGCTCGTTTTGGCTCGAAACCACCGGCTTTCCGCCGATTTGAGGTCCGCTGATCCCCACCAACTGGCCAGGTGGCCAAGCGATCGGATTCGGTCCATTTCGAGTTTCGCACGATCGGATCGCAAGCAGCCTCTTGAGCTGCCGCAATCTCCGGGCATGCTATCGCCGATGGCCCGTATCGGATCCCCATGATTGACGAGAACGAGAAGAGCGCGCGCCAGGCGAAGACGGCCCGAGATGACCGGCTGAAATCGGCGCTGCGCGAAAACCTGAAGCGGCGAAAGCTGCAGGCGCGCGAACGCGCCGCCGGCGCTGAGCCCGCTCCAAACGACGATGGGTCCCTCGATGAGGGCACCGCAGGGAAAGCCGGCACTTGAGACATTGGAATGGCGAGAATGACGATGGGGCAGGACGGACGGCAAGGAAGCAATGGTGACGCGCTGATGTCGCGGTTCACCCGGCCCGAACAGACCTTTCCCGCGCTGACGCCGGCCGAGATCGAGCGGATCAGGCATTTCGGCGAGGTCCGCAGCTACGAGGACGGCGAGTTCCTGTTCGAGACCGGCAAGCCCGGGCCCGGCATGTTCGTGGTGCTGAAAGGCCATGTCGCCATCACCCAGCGCGACGGGCTTGGTCACGTCACGCCGGTCATCGACCAGGGGCCGGGGCAATTCCTGGCCGAGCTCAGTCAGCTCTCGGGCCAGCCGGCGCTGGTCGACGGCCGCGCCAAGGGCGATGTCGAGACCTTGCTGCTGCCGCCGGACCGGCTGCGCGCGCTGCTGGTCGCCGAGGCCGAGCTCGGCGAGCGCATCATGCGCGCGTTGATCCTGCGCCGCGTCAATCTGATCCAGGGCGGCATCGGCGGCCCGGTGCTGATCGGGCCGCCGCATTCGGCCGGCGTGGTGCGGTTGCAGGGCTTCCTCACCCGCAACGGCCAGCCGCATCATCTGCTCGATCCCGAACGCGATCGCGACGCCGCCGAAGTGATCGCGCGTTATTCGCCCAAGCCCGAGGACTGGCCACTGGTCGTCGCCGCCGATGGCGCAGTGCTGCGCAATCCCAGCGAGACCGAGCTTGCGCGCGCCATCGGCATGATCGGCGGCGCCAAGGATGACCGCATCTACGACGTCGCCGTCGTCGGCTGCGGGCCGGCCGGGCTCGCCACAGCCGTGTATGCTGCGTCGGAAGGGCTGTCGGTCGCCGTGCTCGACATCCGCGCCTTCGGCGGCCAGGCCGGCGCCAGCGCGCGCATCGAGAATTACCTGGGCTTTCCCACCGGCATTTCCGGCCAGGCCCTGACCGCGCGCGCCTTCACCCAGGCGCAGAAATTCGGCGCCGACATCATGATTCCGGTGACGGTGAAGTCGCTCGATTGCACGCGCAAGGACGGCGCGTTCGCGGTGGCGCTCGACGGCTGCGATCCCTTGCGCTCGCGTTCGGTCGTGGTTGCGAGCGGCGCGCGCTATCGCCGGCCCGAGATCGCAAACCTCGACAAGTTCGAGGGACGCGGCGTCTGGTATTGGGCCTCGCCGATCGAGGCGCGGCTCTGCGCCGGCGAGGAGGTCGCGCTGGTCGGTGCCGGCAATTCGGCGGGCCAGGCCGCCGTGTTCCTGTCGGGGCACGCCAGGCGCGTCCTGATGATCATCCGCGGCGGCGGTCTCGGCGCCAGCATGTCGCGCTATCTCATCGAGCGCATCGAAGCGACGCCGAACATCGAATTGATGTTCAACACCGAGATCACGGCGCTCGAGGGCGACGAGGCCTCGCTGCTGCGGCGTATCCATTGGAAGAGCCGGCTGTCCGACGACGTGGATTCCGCCGACATCCGCAATCTGTTTCTGTTCGTCGGCGCCGATCCCGCCACCGCCTGGCTCGACGGCTGCGGCGTGACGCTCGATCGCGGCGGCTTCGTCGTGACCGGCGCGCAGTCCGAGCAGAACCAGGGCCGCCTCGTGGCGCCGCTGGAGACCTCGGTGCCCGGCGTCTATGCCGTCGGCGACGTCCGCTCCGGCTCGGTCAAGCGCGTCGGCGGCGCCATCGGCGAGGGCGCCCAGGTCGTGGCCTCCCTGCACGGCTATCTCGGCGATGCCGCAAAACCGGCGCTTTAATAGCGTTTTCGAGCGAAGTGGATTCCGGTTCGCGTCAAGAAAACGCGTCAAAACAAGAATCTAGAGGTTCGTTCCGATTCCATCGGAAGCGGAACGAGGCTCTAGTCAAGGACAAGACAAGCAGATGGCAAGTCGAATGAGGCTTGCCATTGTGCCAGCAACTACAGACTATCTCCTCACCACGGGGATTTAAGACCGATAAACAAAACGCTGATTGACGGGAGGACTAAATGGCTGAAGTTGTCGTGCTCTATAAGACGCCCAAGGATGCTGCCGCCTTCGACAAGTACTATGCCGAGACGCACATTCCGCTCGCCAAGAAACTTCCCGGCCTGAAGAAGTACGCCGTCAGCAAGGGGCCGGTCGCATCCCCGACCGGGCCTTCCGGAATCCATCTCGTCGCCATCCTCACTTTCGACAGCGTGGCCGATATCCAGGCCGCATTCGGCAGCCCGGAAGGCAAGGCGACCGGCGCAGACGTGCCGAAATTCGCCAGCGGCGGCGCCGACCTCCTGATCTTCGACACCAAGGACGTGTGAGACTACGATTCAGCTCGTCGAAAGTCTCGTAGCCCGGATGGAGCGCAGCGTAATCCGGGATCTATTTGCTTGTGGCATGCACCCGGATTGCGCTGCGCTCCATCCGGGCTACGAAGCTCGAGGCATCATCTGCCGTCGTTTGTGACAGCGGTGCAAAAAATTCAGCCATGCGTTTGTCGATTCGCACGATGACGCATGGCTTCGCATATCCGTGCGACGACAACGCAGGTGGTAATCCGATGAGGACCGTAATATCATTCTCCTGAACCTCAATGGAGCGTAGGAGGAGATGTCATGGTCCTTGGCTTGAGCCTGTCCGCCTTCACGATGGTCCATGTCGTCATCAGCCTGATCGCCATCGCCGCCGGCCTCGTCGTGATGTTCGGCCTGCTCGGCTCGAAATCGATGCCGGGCCTCACCGCGATCTTCCTGGCTTTCACCATCCTCACCAGCGCCACCGGCTTCCTGTTTCCGTTCGAGAAGCTGCTGCCCTCGCACATCATCGGCCTCATCTCGCTGCTGTTGCTCGCGGTCGCCTGCGTCGCGCTCTACGGCATGAAGCTCGCCGGCATCTGGCGTCCGGTCTACATCGTGACCGCGATGATCTCGCTCTATTTCAACTGCTTCGTGCTGGTGATCCAGTCGTTCCTCAAGGTGCCGGCGCTGGCCGCGCTCGCGCCGTCCGTGCCGCCGGCGCCGCCGTCGGGTCCGGTGTTCGCGGTGGTGCAGGGCATCGTGCTGGTGTTCTTCGTGGTGCTCACCATCGGCGCTTGGCGCCGCTTCAAGCCGATGGCGTTTGCCTGATCGCCGACATCTCGTCATTCCGGGGCATCGCGCAGCGATGAACCCGGAATCCCGCACAGTTATCTCCAGATTCCGGGTCCGCGCTTCGCGCACCCCGGAATGACTCGAGCTTAAAAGGAGTCCCACAATGCCCACCATCACCACCAAGGACGGCGTCGAGATCTTCTACAAGGATTGGGGCAGTGGCCAGCCGATCGTGTTCAGCCACGGCTGGCCGCTGTCGTCGGACGACTGGGACGCGCAGATGTTGTACTTCGTCACGCGCGGCTACCGCGTCGTCGCCCATGACCGCCGCGGCCACGGCCGCTCGGCGCAGGTCGCCGACGGCCACGACATGGATCATTATGCCGACGACCTCGCGGCCGTCACCGCGCATCTCGACCTCAAGAACGCCATCCATGTCGGCCATTCCACCGGCGGCGGCGAGGTCGTGCACTACATCGCGCGCCATGGCGAGAGCCGGGTGGCGAAGGCGGCGATCCTCTCGGCGGTGCCGCCGCTGATGGTGCAGACCCCCGCCAATCCCGGCGGCCTGCCGAAGAGCGTGTTCGACGATCTCCAGAAGCAGCTCGCCGCCAGCCGCACGCAATTCTATCGCGACCTCCCCGCCGGCCCGTTCTACGGCTACAACCGCCCCGGCGCAAAACCGTCGGAAGCGGTGATCCAGAACTGGTGGCGCCAGGGCATGATGGGCGGGGCGAAAGCGCATTACGACGGCATCGTCGCGTTCTCGCAGACCGACTTCACCGAGGACCTCAAGAAGATCAACGTGCCCGTGCTGGTGATGCACGGCGACGACGACCAGATCGTGCCTTACGCCGATTCCGCCCCGCTCTCGGCCAAGCTCCTGAAGAACGGCATCCTGAAGACCTACAAGGGTTTTCCGCACGGCATGCCGACCACCCACGCCGACACCATCAACGCGGATCTGCTGGCGTTCTTCAAGGAGTGAGGGGAGCGCGCGCCTCTTGCCTTCTGCCCTCGTGGGATAGGGTGGCTGGCCGCGTAGCGGATGGGTGAGGGGTCTCTCTCCGCTAGAGCCTCCGGCAGTGAGCATGCGGACATAGACCCCTCATCCGGCGCTTCGCACCGCGCCATGATCCGCCTCGCCCGGGAGGGGTATCCGCGGAAGGTGCTGGAGATGGAGGATATCAATAGCCTCTAGCCGGCCGGTCCGTTAGTTTGTGCGGAAATTTCGCGGCCCGTGCGCGTTGAGCCGGTCCGTTCCGAAGGAGAAGCGCCGGCGATGTCGCCCCAGCTCAAACTGATCGCACTCGACGCCGACGATCTCGCCGTGATCTCGACCCATGTCCAGGACGCCCATGTCCAGGCCTCCGACATCATCTGGCGACAGAGCGAGAAGCGGCTTGTGGTCGGGATGAGTCGGCTGGATTGGGAGCAGACGCTGGAGGGCGAGGCCGAGCCGCGCCGGCTGGTCGCCGCGCTGCGCTTCGACCGCGTGCTCGCCTGCAAGTCGCGCAACATCGACCTGGCTGCCCCCGACAAAGTGCTGGACCTCGTCGGCATCGAGTTTCACCCGAGGGGCGGGCGCGACGAGGAGCCTGCCGGCAGTGCGCTGCTTTTGTTCGCGCAAGGCGGCGCCATCCGGCTCGATGTCGAATGCCTGGAATGCGAGCTGACCGATCTCGGGGCGGACGCACTGGGAACGGGGATGGAGATCGAGGGTGAGACCTGAGGCGGCCCGTATACCAGCCCCACCGCCCGAGGCCCTGAGGGGAGAACGGCACCCTACGAGGGTTGACGCCGTTGCCCCGCCGCGCCATTGAGCATGGGACCTGGTGCGCCAATCCGCCCCGGGACCAGCCAGAAGCCAAGCCAGACATCAAGCCAGACATGCCCGTTCGCCTCGACCGCAGCAGCGCCGATTTTGACCAGCGATTCGCGGCCTTCCTCGCTGCCAAGCGCGAGGCCTCGGCCGACGTCGAGGCTGCCGCGCGCGCCATCGTCGACGACGTCGCCAAGCGCGGCGACGCCGCCCTGCTCGAGGCCACCGCAAAGTTCGACCGCCTCGAGCTGGATGCCTCCGGCCTGCGCGTCACCGCCGCGGAGATCGAGGCCGCCACGAAGGCCTCCGATGCCGCCACGCTTGATGCGCTCAAGCTCGCGCGCGACCGCATCGAGACCTACCACCGGCGGCAATTGCCGCAGGACGAGCGCTTCACCGATGCGCTCGGCGTCGAGCTCGGCTGGCGCTATACCGCGATCGAATCGGCCGGCCTCTACGTGCCCGGCGGCACCGCGGCCTATCCGTCCTCGGTGCTGATGAACGCGGTGCCTGCCAAGGTCGCCGGCGTCTCGCGCCTCGTGATGGTGGTGCCGTCGCCCGACGGCAAGCTCAATCCGCTGGTGCTGGCGGCCGCGCATCTCGGCGGCGTCACGGAGATCTACCGCGTCGGCGGGGCGCAGGCCGTGGCCGCGCTGGCGCACGGCACCGCGACCATCGCGCCGGTCGCGAAGATCGTCGGCCCCGGCAATGCCTACGTCGCCGCCGCCAAGCGGCTGGTGTTCGGCAAGGTCGGCATCGACATGATCGCCGGCCCGTCCGAAGTGCTGGTGATCGCCGACGACACCGGCAATGCCGACTGGATCGCCGCCGACCTGCTGGCGCAGGCCGAGCACGATGCCAGCGCGCAATCGATCCTGATCACCGACTCGGCACGCCTTGCCGCCGACGTCGAAAAGTCGGTCGAGGCGCAATTGAAGACGCTGCCGCGCGCCGCGATCGCCGGCGCGTCCTGGGCTGATTTCGGCGCCGTCATCATGGTGAAGAATCTTGCCGACGGCATTCCGCTCGCCAATGCGATCGCCGCCGAGCATCTCGAGATCATGACCGCCGATCCCGATGCGCTTGCCGCGGAGATTCGCAACGCCGGAGCCGTGTTCCTCGGGCCGCATACGCCCGAGGCGATCGGCGATTACGTCGGCGGCTCCAACCACGTGCTGCCGACCGCGCGCTCGGCGCGATTCTCCTCAGGCCTGTCGGTGCACGACTTCATGAAGCGCACCTCGATCCTGAAATGCGGCCCGGACCAGCTTCGCGCGCTGGGACCCGCCGCGATGACGCTCGGCAAGGCGGAGGGGCTGGACGCTCATTCGCGCTCGATTGGATTGCGCCTCAATCTGTCATGACAAAGCCGCCCGAACAGGACGACTCCAACAATCGCATCGTCGGCGTCACGCTCGACGAGGAATCGATCGGCCGTTCCGGGCCTGACATCGAGCACGAGCGTGCGATCGCGATCTACGACCTGATCGAGCAGAACCTGTTCGCGCCCGAGGGCGCGGAAGGGAAGGGTCCGTTCACGCTGCATATCGGCATCACCGGCAACCGCCTGATGTTCGACATCCGCCGCGAGGACGGCACGCCCGTGGTCGCGCATCTGCTGTCGCTGACTCCGTTCCGGCGGATCGTGAAGGACTATTTCATGATCTGCGACAGCTACTACCAGGCGATCCGCACCGCGACGCCGGACAAGATCGAGGCCATCGACATGGGTCGTCGCGGCATCCATGACGAGGGATCGCGCACGCTGCAGGAGCGGCTGAAGGGCAAGGTGCGGGTCGATTTCGAGACTTCGCGCCGGCTGTTCACGCTCATTACCGTCCTGCACTGGAAAGGTTAAACACGGATGGCTGCGCCCCCACGCGCAAGCAATCCGCAGTCCGTGCTGTTCGCCTGCGCGATGAACAGCGTGCGCTCGCCGATGGCCGAAAGCCTGCTGCAGCACATGTTTCCGCAGGGGCTCTATGTGAAGTCGGCGGGCACCAGAAAAGGCGAGCTCGATCCGTTCGCCGTGGCCGTGATGGCCGAGCTCGGCCAGGACATCTCCGCCCACAAGCCGCAGACCTTCGAGGAGCTGGAGGACTGGGAGGGCCTGAATTTCGACCTCATCATCACGCTCTCGCCGGAGGCGCACCACAAGGCGCTGGAGCTGACGCGGACGCTCGCGGCCGAGGTCGAATATTGGCCGACGCAGGATCCCACCACCATCGAGGGCAGCCGCGACCAGAAGCTCGCTGCCTATCGCGACGTCTGCGACCAGCTGTTGATGCGCATCCGCAGGCGCTTCGCCAAGGTGGGGGCGGCGAGCGGCTAGCTGGCAAGCGGTGTTCGTAACACCGGCGTCATAGACCGCAGGCACAGCCATGTCGAAAGCCTCGAATCACCAAAGCCCGGGTTCCCGGGTTGTGAAATCAGCCCCCTTCCGATAGGTTCCGCGCACAATTCACCCCCGCTTCATCCCCAAATCACCTGATGCTTGGCCGCCCCAAATTCGTACTTGCCTCCGGTTCGCCGCGGCGCCTGTCGCTGCTCAACCAGGCCGGCATCGAGCCGGATGCGCTCCGGCCGGCCGACGTCGACGAGACGCCGCGGCGGGGAGAGCTGCCGCGCGCCTGCGCCAATCGGCTGGCGCGGGCCAAGGCCGACGCGGCGCTGAAATCGGTGCAGCTCGACGACGAGCTGCGCGGCGCCTTCATCCTCGCCGCCGACACGGTGGTCGCGGTCGGCCGCCGCATCCTGCCCAAGGCGAATCTGGTCGACGAAGCGGCGCAGTGTCTGCGCCTGCTGTCGGGCCGCAACCACCGCGTCTATACCGCGATCTGCCTGGTCACGCCGCGCGAAGCCTTCCGCCAGCGCCTGGTCGAGACCCGCGTCCGCTTCAAGCGCCTCTCGGAGGACGACATCCAGGCCTATATCGGCTCCGGCGAATGGCGCGGCAAAGCCGGCGGTTACGCCGTGCAGGGCATCGCCGGCTCCTTCGTGGTGAAGATGGTCGGGTCCTACACCAACGTCGTCGGCCTGCCGCTCTACGAGACCACCACGCTGCTCGGCGGCGAGGGTTTTCCGATCCGCTTCGGCTGGCTCAATTCCACCGCCGTGTGAGCAGGCCAGCCGCGGCCTGACAGAATCGCGAAAACAACCCCATGCACAGTAGAATGTCCGATGGGGCATATGCCGTCGTCGGGAACCCGTTCGCCGACAGGCTCTTGAACCCTTTAACCCGCGCAAGCTGCCGACATCATGGACGACCAGGTCAAAAAGCCCGCCAGCCCACTCAAGACCTGCCCGATCTGCGGCAAGCCGCAATCGGAAGCCACCCGCCCGTTCTGCTCCTCGCGCTGCCGCGACGTCGACCTGAACCGTTGGCTGAAAGGCAGCTACGTCATCCCCGGCCGCGACGACGACGTCGATGACGGGGAATAAGAATAATATCAATCAGTTAGTTGGCCGCCCGCCCCGCCGCGCGCCAGCCGCGGCAGCTTGTGCACAGCCGGGCCGCGCCCGGCGAAGCCTCTTGGCGAAGCCGGGTGGACAGGCCGCTTCCGGCCCACTATAACCCGCCCGCTCGATGGGCTTTGGCCCCTCTCTTGGAGCACGCCCAGGTAGCTCAGTTGGTAGAGCATGCGACTGAAAATCGCAGTGTCGGTGGTTCGATTCCGCCCCTGGGCACCACTCCTCGCGGACACATCTACAGCCTGGCATGGCTTGGCCGAGCGCGAGGGCCGCTGCGACCCGAACCTACTCACCCCCGCCGCGCAAACACCAGCTGCCCGACGTCGATCTTTCCGGCCCTGAACCCGGCCTCGCAATAGCACAGATAATATTCCCACAGCCGGCGGAAGGGCTCGTCGAACCCGAGCGAGGTCAGGTCGGTCCAGGCTTGGCTGAAATTGTCGCGCCAGAGTGAGAGGGTCCTTGCGTAGTCCTGTCCGAACAGGCGCTCGCGAATGACGGGCAGCTCGAAGCGTTCGCCGAGCGCGCGCAGGATGTTCGTCGACGGCAGCATGCCGCCCGGAAAGATGTATCTCTGGATGAAGTCCACACGCTGCCGATAGCTGCCAAAGAGCTCGTCGCGAACCGTGATGGCCTGGATGCCGGCAAGCCCCCCGGGCTTGAGCCGCTGCTTCAGCTGGTTGAAATAGGCAGGCCAGAACTGCTCGCCGACGGCCTCGATCATCTCGATGGAAGCAATGCGGTCGAAGCGACCGTCCTGGTCGCGATAATCCTGCAATCGAACCTCGACCTTTTCGGCGAGCCCGGCCTCGTAGATCCGGCGACGGGCGAATTCATGCTGCTCCTTGCTGATGGTGAGGGCCAATACGCTGGCGCCGTAAGTCTTGGCGGCGAATTCGGCGAAACCGCCCCAGCCGCATCCGATCTCGAGCACGCTCTGGCCGGGCTGCAATTCGATAGCCTGCGCCAGCTGTTCGTATTTGTGCTGTTGAGCGGCGGGAAGGTCGGCGGTCTCGGCCGGGAACAGCGCCGATGAGTAGGTCATGCTGGAATCGAGCCACGCGGCGAAGAACTCATTTCCGAGATCATAATGCTTGTGGATGTTGTGCCTCGATCCCTCCTTGGTATTCCGGCGCAGGCGATGAAGCGCCCGCCGGCACAGGCGAACCAGCATGTTTCCGGCAAAGGCGCTGTCGACCAGGTCTTCGTTGAGACAGAACACGTAGAGAAGCTGGGCAAGATCGGGCGTGGACCAATCGCCTCGAACATAGGCCTCGGCCATGCCGATATCGCCGCCGATGACGAGGCTGCGGGCGAACCTGTAATTGTTGAGCTCGATCGTGGCCGACGGACCCGGAAGCTGGCCACGCAACGTGACCATTCTCTGGTCGGGAAGGCGCACGTGGATGGTGCCGCAGCGAAGTTGCGATGCAAGGCGCAGAGCCAGGCGGGCAAAGAACGGAACGCCATCAAAGTGAAGGTCCTGATGGGTGGCTGCCAGGTCCATGGTTCAGATCTCGCGTTGTTTCAAACGAGGCACGTAGGGAACACCCTTCAACCAGAGCCGCATCGCTTCCCAGTGGATGGCTGCGATCACCTTGATGGTCAGGAAAGGCAAGGCGAACAGCGCCGCCAGCAGGGAGTGGCTGGTCAGAGCACGACGTCGTCCGCTGAATGCCGCCGCAAACATCGCGCCTTGTTTGCTGCTCTGCACGATTCTGACCTTCACATCCTGTTGCGGGGGAGAAACGCTGAAGCGGTAATGCGTTTCCATCTCCATGAAAGGAGAAACGTAGAACTCCTTCGTCTGGCTTTGGCGTATGGCGCAGCCCGGCTCCGCCCCCTGCACCGGAAGGACGTAGGAATGCATCTCTCCGAACGTGTTGCGGACTTCGTAGATCAACAGCGCGAGATTGCCTGCAGCGTCATGGCAAAAATAGATCGAAAGCGGGTTGAACACGTAGCCCAGGACCCTGGGATAGCAGAGCAGCAGAACGCGGCCTCCGGTGAGGTCGATGTCGCGTTCCGCTGCGATGCGTCTGACGTATTGGCTGAGGCCCGCGTTGTTGCCGTCACCGTGATCCTGCTCGTGAAAGCTGAAGGGTGCCGCGCGATTGATGCCGAACAGCCAGGACTGGTGATCCGCTTCCGTCAATTGGTCGAGATCAATCAGCAGGTTCATCACGCGGTAGGTGAACCTGTGCTGCACGGGGCGCCACCGCGCGTGCATCACCTTCCCCCAATAGAGTGCGGCGGGCGATGTCGTATCCTCCGCTCTGGTCGGTGTCGTTCGGGCCATCGTGCTACTCGGCAGCTTCGGCCAGCAATGGGACCGGTTGACGCCATGGAGCCTCGCTGCCGAGCGCCTCGGCAACGGAGATGCCGGCCTGCAAGCCATCCTCGTGAAAGCCGTAGCCGGTCCAGGCGCCGCAGAACCAGGTTCGCCGACGCCCTTGAATCGTGGGCAGTCGCCGCTGCGCCGCGAATGCAGCCATGTCATATTGCGGATGGGCGAAGCTGAATTTTCCAAACGTCAGATCGGCCGCCGGCTCGAAGGGAGGGTTGAGGCTGACGAACAACGGCTTGCGCTTGTCGATGCCCTGGAGCCGATTCATCCAATAGGTCACCGCGACATCGTTCTGGGCGGGGGTTTGCCGCGGCCACCGCAGGAAGTTCCAGGATGCCCATGCCTGACGCCGGCGGGGCATGAGACGGGGATCACGGTGCAGATAGACGGTGTTGGGGGCATATCTGATCGCCCCGAGAATCGAATGCTCCTGGGCGTCGGCATCCGACAAGGCCGCCAAGGCCTGATCGCTGTGACAGGCCATCACAACGGCATCGTAACTTTCCACACCGCCATGACTGTCGCGGACGGTCACGCCAGACCCAGCTCGGTTGATCGATGTCACCGCACAGCCTAGCCGAATGTTGTGCTTGAACAAAGCGGTCAGCTTGTCGACATAGCGCCGGCTGCCCCCCTCCACGGTCCGCCAGCGCGGTCGATCGAGGTGCAAGAGCCGGTGATTGTTGAAGAAGGCGACGAAGTTCTCCGCCGGAAAGGACTGAATGTCATCCGATGAGGATGACCAGATGGCGGCCCCCATCGGGCCGAGATAGTCGGAGAACAGGCGCGAACCGAATGATTCCTTGCGCAGATACTCGCCGAGCGTCAGGTTGTGCAGCCGGCCGGCGTGCAGATCGGCCACGCTCTGCCGGTTGAACCGCATGACCTCGGCCAGCATGCGAAAGTAGGATGGCGATGCGAGGTTGCGCGGTTGCGCAAACAGGCCGCAGGCCGTTTGCAACGCGGTCTCGCCGCCGCCACGCCATTCGAATCGGCCATGATCGACGGACATGGCGAAGCTCATGCAAGTCTCGATGGTCTTCACGCCGAGATGCGTGAACAGCGAGGTCAATTGCGGGTAGTTCGCCTCGTTGAACACGATGAAGCCGACGTCCACATCGATCGGCTCACCGTCATAGTGGATACGAACGGTATGACTATGTCCCCCCGGCTGTAGCTCACGCTCGTAAACAGTGACGGCGTAACGTTTCGACAGGAGCCACGCGGCGGCATTGCCGGCAATTCCCGTCCCGATCACGGCCAAACGCATTCTCTGTCGCCCCCACTGCGGTACCGTCAGCGACGGTGCTCGAAACAATCGTCAGGGAACGCTTGGCGAGATGGCGCAGATCACTTTGCTGGCCGTCCGGCGCCCCGCCACCGACCGAAACCGGCGCGCCCAGCGGCCGTATCCAGAGAGGTCGATTGCGGTGAGGGTATGATTCTTCTGCACATTCAGGCGATAGGCGGCATTGCTTTGGCCCTCTGCCTTTTGATGGCCCTGGCCTGGGTCGTTCAGCAGCGCACCGGCAATTCCGGCTGGGTCGACGCGATCTGGTCCTACGCGACCGGTCTCGTTGGCGCAGGTGCAGCTTTGTGGCCGCTCGACGGCGGTTCCCCGGCTCGCCGGTTCCTGGTCGGAGCGCTGGTGCTGCTTTGGTCGGTGAGGCTTGGGACGCACATTGCGCGCCGCTCCGCAGCGGGGATCGACGACCCACGCTATGCGAACTACGCGCGGCAATGGGGAGCTGCGGCGCCTCGCCGGATGTTCCTGTTCCTGCAGTCGCAGGCGCTGGTCTCGGTGCCGCTGCCGTTCGCCGTCTTCCTCGCGGCGCACGCGCCGGCGCCTGAACTGCGCCTGCAGGACTATGCCGGGATCGTCATCATCCTGATTGCCGTCGCCGGCGAGGCATTGGCGGACCGGCAGCTGCGGCGCTTCAAGCTCAGCCCATCCAACGCCGGGCTCGTCTGCGATGTCGGTGTATGGCGCTGGTCGCGTCATCCGAACTATTTCTTCGAATGGCTGGGGTGGCTGGCTTACCCGGTCATCGCGCTGTCGCCCGGATATGCATGGGGTTGGGCCAGCCTGGCGGCGCCAGCGATCATGTACTGGATCCTGGTCCATGTGACGGGAATACCGCCGCTCGAGGAGCAGATGCTGAAATCGCGCGGCGAGCGATATCGTCAGTACCAGGCGCGCACCAGCGCATTCTTCCCATGGCCGGTGCGACAGGTTGTGTGATCATGTTCTCGCGATTGCGGACCGCTGACTGGGCGCAAAGGCAAGCGACTTGCCGATGTGATCCGTCACGGCTTGCGGGTCGTTAACCTGACGATCGGCGCGACGAGCCGGTCAGATGCAGCCGGACTGGGAACGCGGGCATGAACCTTTTCTTGACCTATCTTGCGGTGGCCGTGACCTTCGTTGCGATCGACATGGTCTGGCTCACGCTCATGGTCGAGAGGCTGTATCGGCCGGTGCTGGGCGATATGTTGCGGGCTCAGCCCAACCTGGCGGCCGCGGCCGCGTTCTACCTGTTGTATCCCGTCGGCCTGATCTGGTTTGCCGTGCTGCCCGCGCAGCAGGATGGCGGCGCGCTGCGCGCGTTTACATCCGGCCTGCTGCTCGGCTGTTTCACCTACGCGACCTACGATCTGACCAACCAGGCGACGCTGCGCAACTGGTCGACCGGCCTGACCCTTGCGGACGTTTGCTGGGGATCGTTTCTCGCCGGCATCAGTGCCTGGATCGGATTCGTTGTCGCGCAGAAGCTGGCGCACTGATCCCGCGCAACCAAGGCTTGGCTCAAGCAAGATCTGGCGCGACAGAGCCGGCTTGACCTCGCGTCAGGTCTGCTTGCGGTCTCCGAGCTGCCCGAACGCTTCGCGGGTTTCCGCGATCTTGTCGGACAGGGATTTAAACGCCCTCTGAGCTTGCAGCTTCGACTCCTGGTCGAGCAAAAGGCCTGCGAGATCGACCAGTCGATCGCCCATGCGCTCCATCATTGCGAGCAGCCGATCGGCGTCGGCTGCAGGCTCGTCGGATGCGATACTTTCGACTTCTCGCACAATCGCTTCGAGCCTTGCCGTCGCGGCGACAAGTCGGTTCTCGCGTCCACGCTCGGGAAATTCAATGATCTCGGCGTCCATGCACGGGCTCTTGCCGGCTTCAGGCCGCGGCCGATGCGGCAAGGCAATCCTTGCGCACCGTCAACATGGTCCGGTGCAGCCAGGTCTTGATGGTGCCGACCGGCACGCCGAAGCGCTGAGACAGGCTCGCGCGGCTCTCACCTTCGAGATAAGCCAGAGCGACCAGCCTGCGGCGATCTGCCGGCAGGCGAGCCAATGCTCCCAAGGCAATGGGTTCGGCGCCGGCGTAATCGAAATCCTCGGTCGGCGATGGCCCGGCTGCCGTCGGGACCATGAGCGCCTTGTCCAGTTCGAGACTTGGCTGTCTTCTGATCCGCAGATGATCGATCGCGGTGTTTCGGACGATTGCGGACATCCAGGTCATGGCCGATGCCCGACGGGAATCGAACCGAGCGGCGTTGCGCCAGATCTTCAAGAAGCTTTCCTGGAGGATGTCGTCGGCATCGTGCGGCGAGGCGCCAACGGTCAGCGCGATCCTGCGCAGTCTGCCGCGCGTCAGCGTATGGAGCTCTGCGAAGGCGCGTGGCTCGCCTGCGGAGACGCGGGCCAGCACTTCCTGCAACCTCTCGCTCGGCACCTGACTTGCCGGACTCGAACAGGCCATGTCCTGTCTCCCTTGCGTTTCCTACGAAACGCTCCGGGCGCAGGCGCGGATCACCCGGCGGGAGAAGGGCGAGGCAGGTTACAGACGCACGAAGGGCCCAATCAGTCGGCCGAGCAAGCCGTTCATGCGCAGGTCGCCGGTCATCGCGACCAGGCAGAGGCAGGGGCCTTCGGTGCCGACGATGGGACGATGATCGATCTCGTCGTCGCCGTAGTCGAAATCCCCAGGGCCAAAGCGTCCGCCCTCATGGCTGAAGCTGCCCTCGAGCACGAGCGTCAACTCGGTGCCGGTGTGGGTGTGTTCGAGCATGCGCGAGCCTGGCGCTGACCGAAGCAGGAAAGCACGGGCCGTGCCTGAGCCGGACAGCTCGATCGGGCGCAGGCTGAGACCCGGCGCGACACGCCTGCGCTTGCCGATGCGATATTTTCGCAGTGCCGGCGGAATATCATCATCCGTGTCGGACGTGAGGGGCGCCGCGGCTGTATGTGCCGGAGCGTCGTGAATTCGCGACATCACGCGATCGAACGCATCCGGTGCGGTGGGCACCGGCTCGACATCCTCCAGCGCGGCGCCCGCGAGCTGCTCGATGGCCTGCACGAAGCGGGCGCAGCGCGCGCAGCCTGCCACGTGCACCCCGACGACCAGGTGATGGGCCTCTTCCAGCCTGCCGGCCGCGAAATCGGCCAGAAGATCTTCCGGCGGATGATGGCTGATCGTCATGCTTCTTCGTCCAAAATGTCGCGTAACCGGTTCATCGCCAGCCTGATCCGTGACTTGACCGTCCCGAGCGGAATCCCGAGCGCGCTCGCGATTTCCGGATGCGGTCTTTCCTCGATGAACGATAGCTTCACCACCGTGGATTGCTCCGCCGAGAGTTGCTTGATGGCTGATGCGATCCGTGCGGCTTCCTGCCCGCGCGAAATCAGGATATCGGCCGGTTCGGCTTGATCCGCTGCATCAGGCAGCTCAGATCCGGCTTCCAGGCGGTCGAGCCGGGCCCGGCGGCGGAACAAATCGATCCGCAGATTGCGCGCGATCGTGAAAATCCAGGCCGGCGCGCCGGCTGTCGCAGGGTCGAACTGGTGCGCCTTCCGCCATACGGCGATCATGCTGTTTTGGGCGATCTCTTCCGCCTCGTCGGGGCTGCAGCCGGCTTTGAGCATCAGCCCCTTGATGCGGGGCGCGAAATGCTCGAACAGCCGCTTGAAAGCCTCCCGGTCGCCGTCAGAGGCGACGCGTCCGATCAAATCAGCCCAATCCACCTTTGTCTTCGGCCCTTTGCTCGCACCAATCGACAGCCGCCCCGCAACCCTCCGGGGAAAACCAGCCTCAGCCCGGATTGGCACATTCAAAGCCCGGATAGCAGCGATCATAGCGCCTCGACAAGCGACCTCTTGGGCTGAAAACGACCGGGGCCGGCCGCCGGATCACTGCGGAACAGGGATTCTTGCGAGTTCCGGAAGGTCAGCGGACGTGGCCGTCGGCTTTGGCACTCTGCTTGCTCAGTCCTGACCAAAGCCGGGCCTCGGCGGAGAGGCCCGTTTCAGGTTGAGGCAAGCGATGCAAGAAGTGTCCCGTACTGATACTGCCGGCGAGCTCCGGCTCGATGCGTTGATCGCCGATCTGTGGTGGCGCGTTCGGCTCTTGAATACGGATATTCTCGAAGTGGAGGCCAAAGCCGGGGTGTTTGACGCGCAGCAGCCGACCTATCCGCTGCTCGCGCTTAACCTTCGCGCGCGGCGGGACAATCTGGTCGCCACGATCGCCATGCTCGAGCAGCGCGCGAAATCGCTGTCGGAAGCGGCTTGAGAACGGCTGTCGCCGACATCGGAAGCGATGTCGCGCGCCTGGCGAGATCGACGCATCGACCGTCAGCGCGTGACCAGTTGAACGAACAGGTTCGGCACCGTTCCGCCTGAGGCAGGCCATCCGTCGTATTGTCCGAGAACGCTACCGCGACAGGCAATGCACGGTCTTCCTCAAAAGCCCGGCGATCGCCCCGCGCGCAACGCCGATGTCCATTCGCGATTGTGAGGCGTGAGCACACGCCAGGTTCGCGCCGCCATGCTATGGCTGTTCCCGCAACCTGCCGCGAGGACGTTCATGCTTCCCATTCCCGCCGACATCTTCACCGAGCCGGAAGACGTCTCGCCGGACGGCCTTGCCAATCTCGGTCCGCTGCGCCGCCTCGCCGGCCGTTGGCAGGCGGACAAGGGCATCGACATCAATCCGAAGGCGGACGGGCCGGAACGACGGACCTTCATCGAGCGCATCCGCATGGACCCGATCGATCCGCAGGCGAATGGCCCGCAGCTGCTCTACGGGCTGCGCTATCACATCCACATCAACACGCCCGAGGAAGACATCACCTTCCACGACCAGGTCGGCTATTGGCTGTGGGAGCCCGCGACCGGGCTGATCATGCAGACGCTGGCGATTCCGCGCGGGCAGGTGCTGCTGGCCTCGGGCAAGGCCGCAGCCGGCGACAAGACCATCTCGGTCACCGCCAGGCGCGGCGACACCGCTTATGGCATATGCTCGACCGATTTCCTGGAACAGGCGTTCCGCACCGATTCCTATCGCTGCGACATCACCTTCAACGACGACGGCAGCTGGACCTATCTGATCCAGACCGAGTTGTTCGTGCGCGGCGCGCCGTTCAATCATCGCGACACCAACACGCTGCAGCTGGTCGCGCTGCCAGAGCCCAATCCGCTCGCAACGATCGTTAGCGATCGCGCCAAAGGCGAAGACAAGGGCGATGACAAGGGCGACCGGCCCACGGTGTAAAACGCATTTCCGGAGAGTTGCATGAAGCCCTACGTGATCTGTCTGATGCACTCCAGCCTGGACGGCCGCACCCATCCCAGCCGCTGGCGTCCGAAGGGCGCGGGCACCGACTGGTTCGAGACGATCCATGAGGAGCTCGGCGGCGATGCCTGGGTCATCGGCCGCGTCACCGGGTCGGAGTTCGCCAAGGGCAAGCCGTACCCGACCGAGACGCGCGAGACATTTCCGCGCCAAAACTGGTTCGCTCGGCGCGACGCGAAAGCCTATGGCGTCGTGCTCGATGCGCAGGGCAAGATCGGCTGGGGCCGCTCGGACATCGGCGGCGACCCGATCGTCGTCGTGCTGACCGAGAGCGTGCCGGATTCGCATCTCGCAGGGCTGCGCGGCGAGGGCGTGTCCTATATCTTCGCCGGCAAGTCGGAAATCGACCTGGCGCTGGTGCTGGACATCCTCCACCGCGAGCTCGGCGTGAAGCGTCCCCTGGTCGAGGGCGGCGGCGTTGCCAATGGCGCGTTCCTGCGTGCCGGCCTGATCGACGAATTCAACCTGATCCTCAGTCCCGCAATCGACGGCGCCACCGGCGCGCCCTTCGTATTCTCCTCGACGGAAGCTGACAGCGACAAGCGTGCGCCGATCGCGGCGATGACGCTGGAGAGCATGCGCGAGCTAGGCGGCGGGGTCCTGCTGCTGCGCTACCTGATCAGGAACGATCCGCCGGCCGCAGGCCGGTGATGCCGGCCATGTCCGATACGTCCAAGCACATCGTCATCGTCGGCGCCGGTGCCGCGGGCCTGATGGCGGCGCGCGAGCTGGCGCGGGCCGGCCGCAAGGTGACGGTGCTGGAAGCGCGCACGCGCTGCGGCGGCCGCATCCACCCGCTGCCGGCCTCGGAGTTCGGCTATGCCGCCGAGGGCGGCGCCGAATTCGTCCATGGCGAGGCACCGCTTACGCGTCGACTGCTGCGCGAGGCCGGGCTGTCGCTTCAGGCGATCGAAGGCGAGCAGTGGAGCTTCGACGGGACGACGCTCTCGCGCGAGCGGCAGGACGACGCCCACGAGGCCGAGCTGCAAGCCGTGCTGAGGGATTTGCAGGACGATCTCCCCGTTGCCGAATTCCTGCGCCGGCATTTTGCCGGGGACGATTATGCGCCGATGCGCCATTCGATCGAGCGGATGGTCGAGGGCTACGACGCGGCCGACCCCGAGCGCGCCTCGACCCTGGCGCTGCGCGAGGAATGGATGGATGGCGGGCATGCTCCGCAGGCGCGCATCGACGGCGGCTATGGCGGGCTGGTCGATTTCCTGGCGGCTGACTGCCGCAGGCACGGCGTCGCCATCCGTCTCGGCTGCGTGGTGACGGCGATCGAGGAGGGCGGTCGCGAGGTTGTCGTTCGCTGCGCCGGCGGCCAGGGACATGGCTGCGACCGGGTGATCCTCACGGTGCCGCTGCCCTTGCTGCGCGAGATCGCCCTGCCGGCGAGCGCGCGTGCGAAGCTTGCCGCCACCAACGACATCGGCTTCGGCAATGTCATCAAGATCCTGCTTCGCTTCGCGCGGCCATGGTGGCGCGAGCGGCAACGGGATCTCGCAGGCATGACCTTCCTGCTGTCAGACGAGAGGATCCCGGTGTGGTGGACGCAATATCCGAGCCGGCATGCGATACTCACCGGCTGGTTCGGCGGCCCGCGCACCGCGGAACTGGACGGCCTCGATTCGCAAGGACTGATCGAGGCCGGACTCGATTCGCTCGCCGCCATCTTCAGGCTGCCGCGCGAGGACGTCGCGGGCGAGCTCGTGGCGGCGGCGGCCACCAACTGGGCGCACGATCGCTTTGCCCGCGGCGCCTATTCCTGGGCGACACCGCGCACGCGCGCGGCGCAGGCGATGCTGGCGCGCGCCGATGGGAGGGTGCTGTTCTCCGGTGAGGCGCTCTATCGCGGGCCCGACATGGGCACGGTCGAAGCGGCGCTGGCGAGCGGCCTGGAGACCGCCGGGAACATTCTGCGAGAATAAAGCCGGGATCATCCGGGCATGAAAAGAGAGAGGCCCGCATTGCTGCGGGCCTCCTGTCTCACCAGCGTCCGCCGCCGAAGCTGAACGTCACGCCGGGGCCGCCGCGATAATATCCGTACGGCCCGCCGCCGTAATAGCCGTGATGGCGCGGGTAATAGCCGTAGCTTTGGTAGTACGGCCGGTAGTGGCTGTGCCGCCAATGATGATGGTGGCCATGCCAGCGATGGTGCCTGCGGTGCGCGCTGATGTCGGTGGTCTGACTTTCCTGCACGCCCTGCTTGGCGCTCGAACTGCCGGCCGCGTTCGCCGCCGATCCACCGGCAAGCGCCGCAGCTCCGACCGCCATCGCGACAATGAGATACTTCATGTCATCACTCCAGTTGAATGTCGTGACACAACGGGCGTGCGCACGCCGCGTTCCGGCGTCGAAACGACGCAGACACTGGTTCCGATGAACGTACGTTAACGTTCGTGAACGAGACAACGTTGCGCGATCGATTGTCGCGCCCTCTCTGCCTTAGTATTGCCCCATCTCACGCTGCGACGATTCGATGCGATCATCTCAGTCCTCGACATCCGAGGGCCGCAGAAGCAGTCGGTCGCGCGTCATGAGCCGCTCCAACGCATGGCCGCCTTGCTGAGGATCAAAGCGGCGAGGATTGGCCGGTCTAGTATCGAAGCACCACATGTCGGGAATCGATGCGATGCAAGAGAGCGCTATGCCGGGGCCGGCGGGTCAACCGGGCGGCCTTGCCGAGATCAGGACGTTGCCGCAGCTGCTGCGCTGGCGCGTCAAGGCGACGCCGGCGGCGGAGGCCTATCGTCATTTCGACGCGGCCGCCCAGCGCTGGGTCAGCCAGTCCTGGCGCGAGATCGATGCGGAATTCGAGCTGTGGCGGCGGGCGCTCGCCGCGGAGGCGCTCGCGCCGGGCGAGCGTATCGCCATCCTGATGCCGAACGGTGTCGCGCATATCGCCATGGACCAGGCGGCGCTGTCGCGTGGCCTGGTGCCGGTGCCGATGCACGCCGTCGACAATCCCGACAGCATCGCCTACGTCCTCGCCGATTCCGGCGCGCTGGTCCTGTTCATCGATACGCTGGAGCGCTGGCAGGCGATCGTGGCGACCGGCCAGCCGCTCGACCATCTCAAGCGCGTCGTCTGCGCGGATGCAGGCGGGCTCATCACGCCGGATGCGCGCATCGTCGGGCTCGACCACTGGCTGGCGCAAGCACCTGGCGCGACCGCGCCGCTGCCCGATGTCGCGATCGAGCCGGACGATCTCGCTGCGATCGTCTACACTTCGGGGACCACGGGGCGGCCGAAGGGCGTGATGCTGTCGCATGGCAACGTGGTCGCCAACGTGAAGGCGATCGCGCGCCGCGTCAAAGCCGAGCCGCACGACGTCTTCCTGTCCTTCCTGCCGCTCTCGCACACGTTCGAGCGCACCGGCGGCTATTACTACCCGATCGCGATCGGCGCCTGTGTCGCCTATGCACGCTCAGTGCCGCAGCTCTCGGAGGATCTGCAGCATGTACGGCCGACGGTGCTGGTCTCGGTGCCGCGGATCTACGAACGGATCTACGCGCTGATCCTGCAGCATCGCGCATCGGCGGGCTGGATCGAACGCACGCTGCTCGACCTTACCATCGCCGTCGGCGGGCGGCGCTTCGATGCGCGGCAGCGGCATGACGTACCGTCGCTGCTGGACCGGCTGGCTTGGCCGCTGCTCAAGCGCCTCGTCGCCGACAAGGTGCTGGCGCAGCTCGGTGGCCGCCTGCGCGTCGCGGTCTCCGGCGGCGCACCGATCGCGGAGCCCGTCATCGGCCTGTTTCTCGCGCTCGGGCTCGACGTGCTCCAGGGCTACGGCATGACGGAGACCTCGCCGGTGGTCTCCGTCAATACTCCCGACGACAACGATCCGCATTCGGTCGGCCACGTCCTCGACGGCGTCGAGGTCAAGCTGGGTGAGAACGACGAATTGCTGGTGCGCGGCCCCAGCGTGATGCTGGGCTACTGGCACAAGCCGGAGGAAACGCGCCGCGCCAAGGACATCGACGGCTGGCTGCACACCGGCGACCAGGCCCGCATCGAGGATGGGCGCATCACCATCACCGGCCGCATCAAGGACATCCTGATCACCTCCACCGGCGAGAAGATCGCGCCGGTGGATCTGGAGACCGCGATCCTCGCCGATCCCTTGTTCGAGCAGGCGCTGGTGGTCGGCGAGCAGCGGCCGTTCCTCGCCGCTCTGGTCGTGCTGAATGCCAAGGCCTGGGTCGAGGAGAAGGAACGGCTGGCGGCGCGCGGCCAGCAAGGCGGCGCGGCGGAGCGGGCGGCGCTGCTGGCCAGGATCGCCGCGGCCGTGAAGGCCTATCCGTCCTACGCGACGCCGCGCGCGGTGTGGTGGACACTGGATCCGTGGACCATTGCGGCGGGCCTGCTCACGCCGACGCTGAAGAACAAGCGGCCCGCGATCGAGCGCCGCTTCGCGGACGAGATCGAGCACATCTACGCGAAGAAGCCGAGCTCGATAACGTCGACGTGATTGCGCTTCGCCTCCCCCTTGATCCAGCGCAACTTTGGGTGCCGCCACACCGTGCAATCTTGCCGCGACATTCGAACTGCAATCGAGGCAAGTCATGAAGGCGTATTTCATCGGCGGTGGCATTGGATCGCTCGCAGGCGCGGCGTTCCTCGTTCGCGATGCGCAGCTGCCGGGGCGCGACATCGTGATCTACGAGGCGCAGCCGCTGATCGGCGGCAGCCTCGACGGCGCGCAGCTCGCGAACGGCGCCTATTCGCTGCGCGGCGGGCGCATGCTCACCACCGACCATTACGAATGCACCTGGGACCTGCTCTCGAGCATTCCCTCGCTCGAGCATCCCGGCCTCAGCGTGCGCGACGAGACCATCGCCTTCAACGTGGAGAATCCGGCGCACTCCAGGGCACGTCTGGTCGACCGCAACCGCTTCAAGATCGACGTCTCGCATATGGGCTTTTCCGCGCGCGACCGGCTGGAGCTGCTGCGGCTCACCGAGGCCTCGGAAGAGGCGCTCGGCAACAGCCGCATCACCGACTGGCTGTCGCCCGGATTCTTCGAGTCCAATTTCTGGTACATGTGGCAGACCACCTTCGCCTTCCAGCCCTGGCACAGTGCGGTCGAGCTGAAGCGCTATCTGCATCGCTTCATGAGCGAATTTCCGCGCATCGAGACGCTCGCCGGCGTCAAGCGCACGGTCTACAATCAGTACGACGCGATCGTGCGGCCGCTCGCCGACTGGCTCAAGCGCCAGGACGTGCAGTTCGTGCGCGGCACGCGCGTCACCGACATGGCGTTCGAGGCCGAGGGCGCGCGCCTGCGCGTGCGCCAGCTCACGCTCGACCGCGACAGTCGCACGGCCAATGTCCGGCTCGAGGACGACGACATCGTCTTCTTCCAGAACGGCTCGATGACGGACGCCTCGAGCCTCGGCTCGATGACCGAGCCGCCGCCGCGCCTGACCAAGAAGGACAGCCAGGGCTGGACGCTGTGGGAGACGATCGCGCAAGGACGTCCCGATTTCGGCAACCCGTCCGTGTTCAACAGTTCGATCCCCGAATCCTACTGGCTGTCCTTCACCGTCACCTGCCGCGATCCACGGTTCTTCGACCGGATGGAAGCGTTCTCGGGCAACCGGGCCGGCACCGGCGGTCTTGTCACGTTCAAGGATTCCAACTGGCTGATGTCGGTCGTGCTCTATCACCAGCCGCACTTCACGGGGCAGCCGAGCAACGTGCAGGTGTTCTGGGGCTATGCGCTGCATCCCGACCGCGTCGGCAATTTCGTCGCCAAGCCGATGTCCGATTGCGGCGGTGCCGAGATCCTGAAGGAGCTCTGCGGCCACCTGAACTTCGACGCGAGCGTGCTGGAGGATGCGATCTGCATCCCCTGCCGCATGCCCTACATCACCAGCATGTTCATGCCGCGCAACCTGGCCGACCGGCCGCTCCCGGTGCCGAAGAATTCCGTCAATCTCGCCTTTGTCAGCCAATTCGTCGAAATCCCTGACGACGTCGTGTTCACCGTCGAATATTCGGTGCGTGCGGCGCAGATGGCGGTCTACCAGCTCATGAAGGTCGATCGCCCGGTGCCGCCGGTGACGCGGCACGACAAGTCGCTATCGGTGATCTTTGCGACGCTGGAGAAAGCGTTCGCGTGAAGCCGCTTCTCCCTCGCCCCGTTCTCACGGGGAGAGGCGAGAAGAGCTACTTGAACGGGTCCTGGATCGACGGTGCCGATTGGCGGATACGGCGCACGCTGACCGGCGTGCCGTCGGAGACGAACAGCAATTCGTAGCGCCGGCCCTCGCTGTCGGTGGCGGAGCAGGTGACGTCGTTCACCTTCCTGGCGGCGAAATTGCCGGTCTGGCGGCAGAGGCCGGTGGAGGTCTGCTCGGCCGGCACCGGCAGGCCGTCGACCTTGGGACGGTGCTTGGAGTTGAGCAACATGCGGTCGATCCGCAGCTCGTAGGAATTGTCGTCGGCACGCTTGCCGTTCTCGCCGGAGAACGACACGACGTGGCTGTCGTCGGCGGGATCGTCGACCGCGACCGCGAAATTGACCCGGCCTTTGTCGCCATGGGCGTAGGCCACCGTCTTGCAGGCAAAGGTGCGGCCGGCGACCTTGAACGTCTTGCAATGGCCGGACATCAGCGCCAGCAGGTCGATGAAGGCATTCTGCTGCGCCGGCGGATTGTTGACCGGGATCGGGTTGGAAGTCTCGGCAAAACAAGGACTTGCCAAGCCCACGACCCAGCCCATGGTCAAGGCGACGGCGAGGACCGGTCGGCGAAGGCGCATCGTCGGGCTCGTATGCCGGAGGGCCGTGGCGGCGGAAAAGTTCCGCAGCATGACCATCGAACCGCAAATTGGTTGCGATCCCGTTTGTTCTGCAAGACCCGTCTGGAATACCACCGCGCCACCCCGACGGCGATTCGCTTGACATCGCCAACCCGTCCGCCCGGCACTTGCCGTCAGGCCGGTGTTTTTTTCGTGGCAAAACTAGCCATCGCCGTCTGCCAGCGCCGATCCCGAAGGGATGGCCGGCGGTGCAGGCGGGCGTCCAGCAGGGCGCGGGCGCGGGGCAGCTCGCCGCTGCGCATCAGCGCGACGATGAAAGTGTCCTCGATCAGCTCGCGCTGCGCGTGGCTGCCGCCGATCCGCACGACCTCGGTGAGAACAGGCGCGAGCGTCTGCACACAAGAGGTGTAATCCTCGTCGGCAAAGGCCGCCAGCGCACGGACGATGGCCGGCACGACGGGGCCGGCCGGCAGCTTGCCCTCGGCGAGCCGCTGCTCGATGGTCGCAAGGCGCGCGGCCAGCGCCGCGTGGTTCTGCGTCGCCGCCGCGAACAGCGCCATGTGGACGTCGGCGAAGGACAGGCTCGACTTCGGAAACATCTTCTGCGCGGCGGCGTCGGCGTCCTGCCACAGCGTGTCCGGCACGGTGTGGCCGTACGCCGACAGGCGCCAGAGCAGCGAGGCGGCGTCGGTGATGACGTTGAGCGGCGGCGCCTGGGTGACCGCCGGTTGAAGCACGTCGGCATAGATCGCGAGCGCGCGTGCCGAATCGTCCTGCTCGAGCGCGCCGAGCGCCTGGTGCCAGCGAATATGGCCGTGCAAGAGGCCGGTGCGGTCGTAGGTCGGAATCCAGTCGTCGACGAGGCGATCGGCCGCCTCGATCGAGCCGTCCTCGAACATTGCGTGCAACACCGCATGCGCGGCATGGGCGTTCGCCCGGCGCAAATTGAAGCCGCGCTCGGTGACGGCGCGGCCGCGGGCGACGTCGCCATTCTCGGTCATTGCCCAGCCGGCCATGGTCAGGAACCACCAGTCCTCGCCATAATGCTGCGCGACGCGCCCGCACAGCTCGTGCCGCGCGCGGTCGTGGTCGGCCATGCCGGAGAAGGCGAACAGGCCGAACGCACCGAGCGGCAGCGACAGCACCAAGGCATCGCGCGGCCAGCTCTCGATGTGCCTCAGCGTCGATGCGATCGCCTCGGGCAGCCGGCCCTCGATCGACAGCGCCAGCGTCTCGACATGCGAGCGCTCGCGCTCGGTGCCGCGCCTGGCCACCAGCTCGCGTGCGAGCGCCGCCTTGCTCCGCGCCTGATCGCCTTGCTGGTAGAAGGCGTGCACGCGGGCACGGGCGATATGGGCGAGCGCGAAATCCGGGTCGGCCGCAATCGCGCGCTCCAGCGTCTCCGCCATGCCGGTCCACCCCGACAGCATGAGGTCGACGCCGTCGCGATAGGCGCCGGCAGCCACGTCGGATGCGGTGGAGAGCGGCAGGCCGTAGCGGTCTTGATGCGCCATCGTCGTCTCCGCGAGGTCATGCCGTCCGGGCGCGGCGGCCTTCGATCGGGTAGGCGGGATCGTTGTAGCCCGGCGTCGAGGGATGGCCCGGGGTGACCAGCCGGTCGATCAGCGCCTCGTCCTCCGCGGTGAAGCGATAGTCGAGCGCGCCGATGTAGCCGTCCCATTGCTCCTCGGTGCGGGGACCCGCGACGATCGAGGAGACGAAGGCGGAGTTGAGCACCCAGGCAACCGCGAACTGGCCGGCGGTGATGCCCTTGCTCTCGGCGTGCGCCTTGATCTCCTGCGCAAGCTGAAGCGATTCCGGCCGCCATTCGGTCTGCATCATGCGGGTGTCGTTGCGCCCCGCGCGGGTCTCCTTGTCGGGGGTGGCGTCCGGCTTGTACTTGCCGGTGAGCACGCCGCGCGCCAAAGGACTATAGGGGACGATGCCGAGGCCGTAATAAGAGCAGGCCGGGAAGTGCTCGACCTCGGGCATGCGGTTCATGGCGTTGTAATAGGGCTGGCTCACCGCGGGACGGTCGATGCCGAGCCGGTCGCAGATGTTGCAGATCTCGGCGACGCGCCAGGCGCGGTAGTTGGAGACGCCGAAATAGCGAACCTTGCCCGCGCGGATCAGGTCGCCCATCGCACGCACCGTCTCCTCCAGCGGCGTCGAATGGTCTTCCTTGTGCAGATAGTAGATGTCGATGTGGTCGGTGCCGAGCCGTTTCAGGCTCTCGTCAGCGGCCTGCAGCACCCAGCGCCGCGACAGGCCGACACGGTTGGGATCATCGCCCATCGGGTTGGCGAGCTTCGTCGCGAGCACCCAGGCGTGCCTGTCGCCGGCAATGGCGCGGCCGACGACCTGTTCGGATGCGCCTTTCGAATAGGCGTCGGCCGTATCGATGAAGTTGATGCCGGCCCCGCGTGCCTTGTCGATGATCCGCTTCGAGGCGGCTTCATCGGTCGGCCCGCCGAACATCATGGTGCCCAGGCAGATCGGCGACACTTTCAGGCCGGAGCGGCCGAGTTGGCGGTAGTGCATGGACTATCCTTGCTGCTTCCTCTGTATGAGCATAGCCGCCCAGTTCCGTTATTGCGAGCGCAGCGAAGCAATCCAGAAATGTGTCCGTGGAGGGATTCTGGATTGCTTCGCTGCGCTCGCAATGACGGCGGGCACGCTCATGCCGCATATTCGGTGTCATCGCCCGACTTGATCGGGCGATCCAGTATTCCAGAGACGGTTGTGATGGAGCCGAGAAGCCGCAGCGTACTGGGTCGCCCGGTCAAGCCGGGCGACGACAGCGGTGGGTGTGGTTAGCACAGCCTAACGCGAGCCTACCCCGGTCCCTTCAGAATCTTGAACACGCCGTTCGCCATCACGATGCAGCGGTCGTCGACCGTCACCTCGGTGCTCATGAAGATCAGGCTGCGCGTCGAGCGCACCACGCGCGGGCGCGAGATCAGGATGTCGCCGATCTGGCCGGCCTCGACGAAATGGGTGTCGAGCTGCACCGTCGCCATGAACTCCTTGCCGGAGACGTAGCGGGCGGTCATGCCGCAGGTGCGGTCGGCGAAAGTCATCATCACGCCGCCCTGGACCATGCCGCGGCGGTTGTGGTGCTTGTCCTCGGTCGCGAGCGCGAACTCGTATTGGCTGTCGACCTTGCGCTCCCACAAGGGGCCGACCAGGTGCATGAAGCCGGTGGTCTCGAGGATGCTCCAGCCCTCTGATTTCAGCCTTGCCGCGGCCTTGTTGGTCATCTCGTCCATTCCTGTGCTTGCATCCTCGTTTCATCGAGGCGGGACGTGGTGTAGTCAAGCACCATGAGACCTTTCGGCGATGCCACCCGGCGGAATATCGCAGAGGCCTGCGCGTCCTTCGCGCGGCTGCCCGACGAGGCCATGCCGTCGGCGTTGAAGCGCGCCGCGGTGGTGCTGGCGCTGACCGAATCCAGCGACGGTGGCGACACCGCCTTCCTGCTCACCAAGCGTGCCTCACACCTGCGCGCGCATCGTGGCCAATGGGCGCTGCCCGGCGGACGCTGCGATGCCGGCGAGACGCCGGTCGAGGCGGCGCTGCGCGAGCTCGACGAGGAGCTCGCGCTCAAGCTTCCGGCCGAGGCGGTGCTCGGCCTGCTCGACGATTATCCGACCCGCTCCGGCTATCTGATCACGCCGGTCGTGGTTTGGGCAGTCGACAGTGCCGCGATCATTCCGAATCCGGACGAGGTAGCCTCCGTCCATCGCATCGCACTCGACACGATCGAACGCGACGAGGCCTTCGATTTCACGGCGATTCCCGAAAGCACGCGCCGCGTGATCCGGTTCCATCACCAGATGAGCCTGATCCACGCGCCGACGGCGGCGCTGATCTACCAGTTCCGCGAGGTGCTGGCGGGGCGGCACACCCGCGTCACCGAGCTGGAACAGCCGGTGTTCGCATGGAAGTGACATGGTAAACGGCGCGTTAACGTGACGGTTACCGGATGCCTGCTAAGAGGGCGGCATGCATCGATCGATTCGAAACACATTGGCGCTGGTTCCACTTGCGCTTGTCCTGATCGCACCGTCCGTCCGCGGCGCCAACGCCCAGCTGCTGTCGCAATTCTTTGCGCAAGGCGCCGGGGCTTCGCCGGCCGTGCTCGAATATCGCCGCAAGCTCGCCGAATATCAGGCCGCGCGCGCGGCCTTCGACGCCGAGGCAAGCGCCTATTGGAGCCAGATCTCGGAGAAGCGAAAAGGGCGCAATGCCAAGCGGCGCAGCGGGCAGCAGGTGACGCTCGACGATTACGTGCTGCAGCATCCGCCGCTCTACAATGGTCCGAAGAAGCCGGTGAATCCGGAGCCGGAGGAAACGCCGGAGCGGCCGCCCCGCAAGCCCATTCCCGTGGTCGCCGATTTCCTGCGCGCGGCGCAGGAGCTCTACCAGTTCACGCCGCAGCGCCCGTCCAGCGAGGCCGAGTTCAAGCGCGCCTATGCGCGCTACGCGCTCGCCTCCGGGCTGACGCGCGAGCAGGCCGTGCGGGTCTACGCCTTCGAGACCGGCGGCACAGGCAGCCACGACGTGCAGGCGGGAATCGAGCATGGCGGCAAGCGCGCGATCTCGACCGCGATGGGGTACAACCAGCTCCTGACCACCAACAGCGTCGAGCTGCTGGCGGAGCAGGGACACGAAATCATTCGCGCGTTGTCCGAGAAGGTGGCGCGGACGTCAGGGCCGGCGCGGCATGCGCTCGAGCACAAGCTCGCTGTCCTGAAGAAAATGGTGGCGCACGCCAAATCGGTGCCCGACACCTGGTCGGAGCACGAGAAGATGGGCAGCACTCCCCAAGGCTGGGCCATGCATGCGATGGTGCTCGACATCGATATCGGGCCGATGCTGCAGACCCACAAGCTGCTGACGTCGGTGCATTTCGCCCGGGCCAAGGGACACACGCGCCCGCTCTCCGCGGCTGAGCTCGAGATGATGAACCTCACCGGCGACGGCACCGGGCTCGATATGGTGACGATGCCGCAGGCCATGCGCGAGCAGGTGCCGACCTCGAACTTCTTCCAGCGCGGCGGCTATGAGCGCAATCCGGTCGCGATCCGCCACAACACGGTGGCCAAGCTGCTGGCGGTGACGGACGATCGGATGGACGTGAACAGCGGCAAGCCCGGCGCCAGGGAATTGGCGGCGGCGTTTTAAACGCTGGCGAGCTGTCGTAGGGTGGGCAAAGCGAAGCGTGCCCACCACCTTCGATGCGGTGACAGATGGTGGGCACGGCGCGCGAAGTGCGCGCCTTTGCCCACCCTACGGCACCTTGCCCCTACTGATCCGGCCCGAACTTGAACTTGCCGTCGCCTTCGAGGTAGGGGCCGCTGCGCATGTAGAGCTGGCCGTTCTGGCCGATGAAGAACAGCGTGCCCTTCGGCACCTTCTTGGCGCCCTTCAGCAGCTCGCCGGCATTGCTGGTGCCCATCTTGTAGGAATAGGTCTTGCCGTCCCTGTCATACGCATAGCCCATGTCGGGCTTGAGCTCCCAGGGCGTTGCCGTCGATTGCGCGCATGCGGGCGCGGCGAGCGCGCCGAGCAGCGCTACCAAGGCGCCCGAAACAAGTGCAAGTGTCTTCGTTGAAAACGCCATGTCCCATCCTCCCCGTCGTGGGCATCAATCTTGAACAAATCACGAACAATGTATCCAGGTCAATTTGCGAAAGCGCCGCAGCGCATCACGTCTTGTCCCGCAGTTTGTGATTTTCCCTCCGTCCCCTCGCGACTATGTTCCGCTTTCCGTCTAGAACGCAACTCGACAAAATTTTCGATAGGGATGATTCGGATGCGCCATGTGATCAAACTTTGCTGGGCTGCTGCATTGTCGTTGACGGCGCTGGCGCCGGCCGCCCGGGCCGATGATTACCAGCTCAGCCACAACCAGCGCATTTCGTGCAGCCGCGGCCTTGCCCCGGGCAAGCTGAACACGGCGACATGCAAATCCTACACCTATCTCTTCAACACCAAGACCTCGGAATATTTCCGCTGCCAGGTCTCGCTGGCGCTGACCCGCGACAACAAGGAAGTCATCAACGTCCAGACCGACGGCGGCTGCATCAAGAAGCCGCGCATCTTCGAGACCGACGGCAAGTATGATTTCGATGCGACCGAGACCGAGCCGCCGAACACCAACTCGTTCTTCGGGCCCGGCGGCTATTCGGCCTGGGCCGCCGACGTCGGCGCGCAGAAGGTGCGCGGCTGCATCACCATCTCCTCCGGCCTCGGCTCCGACATTTCGAAGTGCCTGGACATGACGTTCCAGTAGAGTGCCAGCGACGGTGTGCTCCCTCCTCGCTTGCGGGGGAGGGCTGGGAAAAGGCTGTCTCCGCATTGGGACAATCCCTGGAGGAAAATCCCCGCAACCGCCGGGTTCCCGAAAAATCAAGCCGGATCTTTACCGCACGCCTGTTTTGTCTTTTGGATGGGTTGACCCGCATGCCTCATCCAGCCAATTTCGCGACTGGTTTGGGGAGAACAACAACCATGAAACGGACCATTTTCGGCGTTGCCGCGGCTCTTGCTCTGGCGGCGTCGGCACCTTGCGCGCAGGCGCAATCCTTCATCAACGTGCTGACCGGGGGCACCTCCGGCGTGTATTATCCGCTCGGCGTCGCGATCGGAAAGATCTACGGCGACAAGATCCCGAACGTGAAGACGCAGGTGCAGGCCACCAAGGCGTCGGTCGAGAACCTGATCCTGCTGCAGCAGGGTCGCGGCGAGCTGGCTTTCACGCTGGGCGACTCGCTGAAAGCCGCCTGGAACGGCGAGGAGGAAGCCGGCTTCAAGACCAAGCTCGACAAGCTCCGCACCATCGGCGCGATCTATCCGAACTACATCCAGATCGTCGCGACCGCCGACAGCGGCATCAAGACGCTGGCCGACCTCAAGGGCAAGAGCCTCTCTGTCGGTGCGCCGAAGTCGGGCACGGAGCTGAATTCGCGCGCGATCCTGGCGGCGGCCGGCATGAGCTACAAGGATCTCGGCAAGGTCGAGTATCTGCCGTTCGCCGAATCCGTCGATCTGATGAAGAACCGGCAGCTCAACGCGACGCTGCAATCGGCCGGGCTTGGCGTCGCCTCGCTGAAGGACCTGTCGACCTCGAGCCCGATCACGGTGGTGTCGGTGCCGAAGGAGACGGTCGACAAGATCGGCCCGCCCTTCGTCTCCGCGATCATTCCGGCCAACACCTATACCGGCCAGGACAAGGACGTGCCGACGGCGGCGGTGATCAACTATCTCGTCACCAGCTCCGCCGTGTCGGACGATCTCGCTTATCAGATGACCAAGCTGGTCTACGAATCGCTGCCAGAGCTCGTGAACGCGCACGCCGCCGGCAAGGAGATCAAGCTCGAGACGGCGGCCAGCGGCAGCCCGGTTCCGCTGCACCCCGGCGCGATCCGCTATTACAAGGAAAAAGGGCTGATCAAGTAATCAGGTCTCGGTATCGGACGGCATGGCCGGGCTTGTCCCGGCCATCCACGTTCTTAGGCTGGGCGAGAAAGCTCGTGGATGGCCGGGACAAGCCCGGGCATGACGGTCTGGAGACGCTGTGCAATGTTATAAGCGCTGGACGGTTGGGGACGGATTGAAATGCTGGAAAAGGCAGAGGGCACGGCGACGGCGCCCGAGAAGGTCAAGGTCGAGTTCGACAATTTCGAGCATGGCTTTCCGGAAGGCTTCGGCCCGCGCGGCTGGGGCGCGCTCGCCTATTGGATCGGCATCGCCTTCGCAATCTTCCAGCTCTATGTCGCCGCCTTCAACTATCTGCCGAGCCAGGTGGTGCGCGGCGTCCATGTCGGCTTCCTCGTTCTGCTCACGTTCGGCCTGATCGCCAACTTCACGGCGAGGAGCAATGCCGGCCGCGCGTTCGGCTGGGTGATCGGCGGTGCCGGCTTCCTCTGCGGGCTCTACCAATGGATCTTCTACGCCGACCTGATCGCGCGCGACGGCGACCCGACGCGGCTCGATCTCGTGGTCGGCACGCTGCTGGCGGTGCTGATCTTCGAGGGCACGCGGCGCCTGATGGGTCCGGCGCTGCCGCTGATGTGCGGCGCCTGCCTCGTCTACTGGTTCTTCGGCCAATATCTGCCCTCGCCGCTCAACCATCGCGGCTACGGCTTCGACCAGATCGTCACGCACCTGTCGTTCGGCACCGAAGGCTTCTACGGCGTGCCGATCTACGTCTCGGCCACCTACATCTTCCTGTTCATCCTGTTCGGCTCGTTCCTGGAGCGCGCCGGCATGATCCAGCTGTTCACCGACGTCTCGCTCGGCCTGTTCGGCCGCACCCGCGGCGGCCCGGCCAAGGTCGCGGTGTTCGCCTCAGGGATGATGGGCACGATCTCAGGCTCGGGCGTCGCCAACGTCGTCACCGTCGGCCAGTTCACCATCCCCTTGATGATCAGGTTCGGCTACCGCCGTGCCTTCGCCGCCGGCGTCGAGGCCACGGCTTCGATGGGCGGGCAGATCATGCCGCCGGTGATGGGTGCGGTCGCCTTCATCATGGCCGAGACGCTCGGCGTGCAATATTCGGAGATCGTCAAGGCGGCCGCGATCCCGGCGATGCTCTATTTCGCGTCCGCGTTCTGGATGGTGCATCTGGAGGCCGGCAAGCACGGCCTCGTCGGCATGAAGCGCTCGGAGATTCCGAGCGCGTGGAAGGCGCTGGTGACGCGCTGGTATCTCGTGCTGCCGCTCGCAGCCCTGATCTACATGCTGTTCGAGGGCTTCACGCCGCTCTATGCCGGCAGCATGGGCCTGGCGCTGACCGTGGCGCTGATCCTTGGCACCAGCATCACCGCCGGCGTCTCGGCAACAATCATCCGCTACATCTTCTGGATCGGGCTCGCGCTCGTCGTCGCCGCGCTGTCGCGTGACGGCCTCCAGATTGCGCCGGTGGCGAGCGTGGTCGTCGGATTGATCGTGATCACCGCCTTCGTCCGCGGCGGCTTTGCGGCGCTGCGTTCCTGCCGCGACGCACTGGCCGAGAGCGCCAAATCCGCCATCACCGTCGGCATGGCCTGCGCCATCGTCGGCGTCATCATCGGCATGATGTCGCAGACCGGCGTCGGTACCATCTTCGGCGGCTGGGTGATCGGGCTCGGCGAGAAGAGCCTGTTCCTGGCGCTGATCATGACCATGCTGTTGTCGATCCTGCTCGGCACCGGCATCCCGACCATCCCGACCTACATCATCACCGCCGCGCTCGCCGCGCCGGCCCTTGCCAAGCTGGGAGTGCCGCTGATCGCGAGCCACATGTTCGCGTTCTATTACGGCATCATGGCCGACCTCTCGCCGCCGGTGGCGCTGGCTGCGCTCGCGGCAGCCCCGATCGCCAAGGAGAACCCGGACAAGATCGGCTGGGAGGCGATGCGCATCGCGCTCGCCGGCTACGTCATCCCCTTCATCTTCGTCTATTCTCCCGCGTTGATGCTGCAAGGTGGCGATCCCATGGCAGCCCAGCTCGGCTTCTACGGTGCGGTGGCGCTGGCGGCCTTGAAGGCACTGGTGGCGATCGGCCTGTTCGGCATGGCCGCGATCGGCTTCCTGTTCACGCGGCTGACGCTCATCGAGCGTCTGGTCGCGCTCGGTGCGGCGTTCTGCCTGCTCGGCGAATTCCCGTTCAGCGATACCGCCGGCTTCGTGCTCGCCGCGGCGCTCGCACTGTGGCAATGGCGGCAGCGTCCGCCGGCGCCGGTCGAGGCGGTGTGAGCCTCTGCTTCGCCACGGCGTTGGGCGTGAAGGCGCTGGCGCTGTCCGCCTTTACGCTGGTCTGGACGCATTCGGTCGCGAAGGTCGACTGGCAGGAGGATTGGCGCGTCACCGCCGCCGGCCTCGAGCTGGTGCAGGCCCGCGTCAAGGGCACCGGCCCCGGCATGGAGCCGCCGCCGGAGGCACGGCTGGTCGACGGCTGGTTTCAGTGGCAGCCGAAGCGCGCCGCCATGCAACAGGTCGTGCTCGGCAATTCCGGCGCGGCCGGAGAATGGCGGCTGTGCCATGACGGACAATGCCGGACATTGTCGGAGATTGTCGGGCATCCCATTGGTGCTAACGTGACCACGATGAAGGTCTGCGACAACCCGTAGCCCGCATGAGCGGAGCGACGTGCGGGACAATGGTCCCCGGATGTCGCCGCGCTCATCCGGGCTACAAGAACAACAAACGGGAGACATGCGATGGATCGGCTCAAGGGCAAAGTTGCGATGGTGGTGGGGGCCGGCTCGATCGGGCCCGGCTGGGGTAACGGCAAGGCCACCGCGGTGACCTTCGCGCGCGAGGGCGCCCAGGTGTTCTGCATCGACCGCAACGGCGCTGCGGCCGAGGAGACCGCGAAGATCATCACCGGCGAGGGCGGCAAGGCGACGGCGTTCACCGCCGACGTGTCCCGCGCGAGCGAGATCGAGGCGATGGTCGCGGCGTGCTTGAAGGCCTATGGCCGCATCGACGTGCTCGACAACAATGTCGGCATCGCCGAGATGGGCAGCGTGGTCGAGGTCACCGAGGAAAGCTGGGACCGCGTCTTCAGCGTCAATCTCAAGAGCGCCTATTTCGCCATGAAGCACGTCATTCCCGTGATGGTGAAGCAGGGCGGCGGCTCGATCATCAACATCTCCTCGATCGCCTCGATCCGCCACATGGGCATTTCCTACGTCACCTACGGCACCTCGAAGGCGGCGATGAACCAGATGACGCGCACCACCGCGATCGAGTTCGCGCGCCACCATGTGCGCGTCAATGCGATCCTGCCTGGCCTGATGAAGACGCCGATGGTCGAGCATTCCGCAGGCCTCGCCGCCAGCTACGCCAAGGGCGACGTCGAGGCGATGTGGCGCGCCCGCGATGCGCAGGTGCCGATGGGGCACATGGGCGATGCCTTCGACGTCGCCAATGCGGCCCTGTTCCTGGCGTCGGACGAGTCGAAATACGTGACGGGGATCGAGCTCGTGGTCGATGGCGGCATCACCTGCAAGGCGGGCGCGTAGCCTCAAACTCCGCTGTCGTCCCGGGGCGCGCAAAGCGCGAACCCGGGACGACACCGAGAGCTACTGCGCCAGCGCCAATATCCCGCCGGCGAACGAATGCCACGCCGCGCTCTCGCTGACCGGCCAGTTCAGCATCTTCACCGCCAGCAGCGCCACCGTGCCGTAGATATAGACCGGATGCACGCGGCCTTCGGCGCGCCAGTCGCGCACCATGGCGACGACGAGCAGGAGCGAGGCGACGACGGCCGGCGGGATCGTGACCGGCACCGGCGGCGGGCCGGGAGGGCCGGGAGGCGCCAGGAAGGTGAGGAACCAGCGCGCGATGGCGGCGTCGAGGATCGAGACCGCAGCAAGCAGCATCAGCCGCTTGTGAACCTCGGGCCTGCGCGTGTTCACGATCGCGAGCACGAACACGATCGCGAAGAACGCGATCCCGCTCATCGGCACGATCGAGAAACCGATGCCGGCCTCGCGCTGCCCGAGCGCGGCTGAATGCTGCATCACGTGCACGGAGGCGAGGAAGCCGAAGATCGTCATCGCGGTGGCGAGCGACACGCCGGCGATGCCGAGCGAGCGGTGATTGACCACACGCCCCGAGGCCGCGAGCCAGCTCTGCAGCACGAAATAGAGAGACCAGGTGAAGAACAAGAATCCGTGAAAATGAATCACGGGGCTTGCGGACAACGTCCGGTGCGCGAGCGGCACCCAATAGGTCGGCGCGAAACCGAGAAACGCGGTGGCCGCGCAGGCCAGGGACATATGCAGATAAAAGTATCGTGCGGGCGACGCATCACGCGCGCGCACACGACGGTCGTCGGTCAGGGTCGTCATCACGAGTGAGTCTGGGATGGTGGGGTTTGGTTCAACGTGGCCGTTCACCCTCCGCTGTCGTCCCGCACAAGCGTGAGCGCTCAGTTCTGCGCGATCGCAACGAGGTGTCGAATCCGGCGTCGAGCAGGACCGGTGCGACAAAAAGGCCAGCGCGAGGTTGCGCTCCAGCGTCCTGTTCGGACTGGACGGCACGAAGGCGATCAGCGCGCTGCCGACGGCGTGAAACGCCGGATAGGGGACTTGATCCGCCGCGTCAGCGCCGATAAGGCCAATGGCGCCGAGCAGAACGCGATGATCCGTTCGAATATCGACACGATGATGCCGGAACCGATGTGCGCGGTGCCACAAGCTAGCACCGATTCGGCCGTCATGGATTGTGCGGTCCCGAGGCAAGGCGTAAGGCAAGACCGAAGCAAGACCGAAAGCAAGATTTCCGACTGCAACGAGCATGCGCGTTCAGAAACTCATCCAATCGTCAGGTGCCGTGTTGCTCTGCGCGCTGTCGCTCGGCGCCGCCCAGGCTGCGACCGGCGGCGAGCCGGCTGCGGTGATCAAGATTGATGTCGAATCATGCCTCGCGGCGGCCGCGGCCGACGAGATGGACAGGGCCGCCACGGCCTGCGCCGCCGTGATCGACAATGAGAAGACTGCCAAGGAGGACCTGATCAAGGTGCTGGTCGCGCGCGCGGCGCTCTATGCGCGGCACGATCAGGTCGACCGCGCCATCGCCGACGACAGCCGCGTTCTCCTGCTCGATCCCACGCTTGCCGACATCTTCAATGCGCGTGGCGAGCTCTGGCTCAGGAAGGGCGACAGGCCGAGGGCGGTGCAGGATTTCGCCGCAGCCCTGAAGATCGATCCAAACCACGAGAAGGCCAAGGCCAATCACAAGGCGATGGCGCGCGAGCTCGAGCGCATCGGCGCGCAGATGGCCGTCGCCGGCAAGCCCAGCTTCAACTGCCGGAATGCGGTCCGGGCCGTGGAGAAGGCGATCTGTCGAAATCGCGAGCTGGCCGATCTCGACCGCGAGATTTTCGGGTCCAACGCGCGCGCGATCCGGGAGGCGCGCAACCCGGCGGATGCCAGGAAGCTTCAGCGCGAGCAGGACGAGTTCATCGCCCGCCGCAACGCGGCGTACGGCCGGCCGGGCTACGATTTGAAGAAGGCAATGCAGGAGCGGCTGCAACAGATCAACGGGGCGGACGGGTATTGAGGTCACGTCCGGCTTGTCCCGCCTGCGCGGCCGAAGCCGCTTCGGCGCGGCGAAGGCCCGGGGCATCCACGTTCTTCGTGCCGAGAGTAAGGCGTGGACAGACGCGAATTGAACCCATCCCGTGCCCGCCGCGACAATGGTGAAAACCTGACGTCACGGAGCAGACTGCCATGTGCGGCACGCATCATCCCGCGCAAGCGCTTTGGGTTGCCAAAAGTTCGTTTCGCGCCTTCTTCCTCAGCGCTGCCATGAGCCTCGTCCTCGCCGCGCCGGCCTCGGCCGGGACCGACTGCGTGATGGGCAGCAAGGCTGCTCCAGCGGAGCTGATGGCCGCTTGCGCGACCATCATCGACCAGGCCGCCAATCCCGCCTCCGATCGCGCCGCGGCTCTGCTGGTCCGCGCCGATGCCCATGCCCGGACTTCGGGCGGCCTCACCCAGGCCCTGCGGGACATCGACCGCGCCATTGCGCTCGACGGCAGGAATGCAAGGGCCTGGCGCCTGCGCGGCGACCTCCTGCGCGAGGCCGGCGGCGACCTCAACCGCGCCGCGGCCGACCTCAGCAAGGCGATCGAGCTCGACCCCGCAGACGCAGAGGCCTACGAGCTGCGCGGCGTCGTCTACACCAATCAGCGCCGGCTCGACCGCGCGCTCGCCGACTACGACCAGGCGATCAAGCTGAAGCCGGACTATGCGCAGGCCTGGTCCGACCGCGGCGTGGCCCACTATCTCGGCGGCGACAACGAGAAGGCGATCAAGAACTTCGACGAGGCCCTGCGGCTCGACCCCGACCGGCCCCGCACCTATACCAATCGTGGGGCGGCCTATAAGAAGCTCGGCCAGCTCGACAAGGCGGTCGCCGATGACGGCGAGGCGATCAGGCGCGATCCCAAGGTGCCGGAGTACTACGACAACCGCGGCCTGACCTATGCCGCGATGGGCGAGTACGACAAGGCCATTGCCGACTACGACCTCGCGATCCGGCGGGAGCCGCGCGCCAACTTCCTGACCAACCGCGGCGATTCCTATCAATTCAAGGGCGAGCTCGGGGCCGCGCTGAGCGACTACGAGGCCGCGCTGAAGCTCGATCCGAACTTCGCAAAGACCTACAACAACCGCGCCGTGCTCTACAAGAAGATGGGCGAGCGTAAGAAGGCGCTGGCGGACTACGAGATGGCGCTGAAGCTCGACCCCGGCAACGAGAACGCAGCGAATGGCCGCCGGGCCATGATTGCCGAGATCGCGAAATTCGGCGCGGCGTCCCCGGGCCCCATGCATGCGCGCTCGCCCGACGACCGCGGTCCGTCATTCGATTGCGCCACCGCAAAGCGCGAGGTCGAGCAAGTGATCTGCGCCGATCCGCAGCTTGGCGTGCTCGACCGCCAGATCGCCGAGGCCTACGCGCGTGTGCTGAAATCCGCAAGCAAACGCGCGGCGGATGGCCTGCGCAAGTCCCAGCGCGATTTCCTCGTCACGCGCGATGCGAGCTTCCGTCGCCCCGGCTATGACCTGAAGAAGGTCATGCAGGATCGCTTGCTGCGGCTGAACGCGATGGAGAGCTAGCCTGTCTTCGCCTTTCCCCGCGGGGAGAGGCCGGAATTTGCGGGCAAATTCCGGGTGAGGGGGAGTCTCCACGAGTCCAGCTCTCACCGTGACTGTGGATGCAGCCCCTCACTCCGACCCTCTCCCCGTAAGAACGGGGAGAGGGAGAAATGACCCATCCTTTTCAGCTTGAACCGCGGCCCGTTCCCGGGAAAATGGCCCTCAAACAAGGCCGGCATTGATCCTGGTCATGGCGGGGCGTCGATCCTGCCACGAGGTTCGGGGCCAGGCGATAAAGGGAACGGGAGCGCGCAATGAACGGTAAAAGTCGTTATCACGAGGTCTATGCGCGCTCGCTCGCCGACCCCGAAGGCTTCTGGGCCGAGGCCGCCAAAGACATCGACTGGATCGAGCCGCCCAGGAAGATCTTCGACCCCGGCCAGGGAACCTACGGCCGCTGGTTCACCGGCGGTGTCGTCAATACCTGCTACAATGCGCTCGACCGCCATGTCGCGGGCGGCCGCGCCGACCAAGTCGCGCTGATCCACGATTCGCCGCTGACCGGCAGCGTCACCAGATTGACCTATGCCGAGCTGCTGAGCGAGGTGCAGGCGCTCGCCGCCATCATGCAGGATTTCGGCGTCACCAAGGGCGATCGTGTCATCCTCTACATGCCGATGGTGCCGGAGGCCGTGGTCGCGATGCTCGCCTGCGCGCGGATCGGGGCGGTGCATTCCGTGGTGTTCGGCGGCTTCGCCGCGAAGGAGCTCGCCACCCGCATCGACGACGCGCAGCCGAAGCTCATTCTCTCCGCAAGCTGCGGCATCGAGCCCGGCCGCATCGTGCAGTACAAGCCGCTGCTCGACGAGGCGATCAAGCTTGCCGGCAGCAAGCCGAAAGCCTGCATCGTGCTGCAACGTCCACAGCTCACCTGCGATCTGACGCCGGGCCGGGACTACGATTGGGCGAGCCTGCGCCGCAAGGCGCTGAACGAGGGCAAGAAGGCGCCTTGCGTGCCCGTTGCGGCGACCGATCCGCTCTACATCCTCTACACCTCGGGCACCACGGGCATCCCGAAGGGCGTCGTGCGCGACAATGGCGGCCATCTCGTCGCGGTGAAATGGTCGATGTTCAACCTCTATGGCGTCAAGCCGGGCGAGGTGTGGTGGTGCGGCTCCGACATCGGCTGGGTGGTCGGCCACAGCTACATCGTCTACGGCCCGCTGCTGCACGGCGCGACCACGATCATGTACGAGGGCAAGCCGGTCGGCACGCCCGACGCCGGCGCGTTCTGGCGCGTGATCTCAGAGCACAAGGCGGTTGCGTTCTTCACCGCGCCGACCGCGTTCCGCGCGATCCGGAAGGAGGATCCGGAAGGAAAGTTCATCCGGCAATACGACCTCTCGAAATTCCGCACGCTCTTTTTGGCCGGAGAGCGCGCCGATCCGCCGACGGTCGAATGGGCGGAAGCGCAGCTGAAGGTGCCGGTGATCGACCATTGGTGGCAGACCGAGACCGGCTGGTGCATCGCCGGCAATCCGGTCGGGCTCGGCATGCTGCCGGTGAAGCACGGCTCGCCCACGGTGCCGATGCCGGGCTACCAGGTCGACGTGGTCGACGAGGCGGCCAAGCCCGTGGGGCCCAACACGATGGGCTCGATCGTCATCAAGCTGCCGATGCCGCCGGGCTGTTTGCCGACGCTGTGGAATCAGGATGCGCGCTTCAAGGAAGCGTATTTGAGCGAATTCCCCGGCTATTACAAAACCTCGGATGCCGGCTACAAGGACGAGGACGGCTACGTCTTCGTCATGGGCCGCACCGACGACATCATCAACGTCGCCGGCCATCGGCTCTCCACCGGCGGCATGGAGGAGATCCTGGCCTCGCATCCCGATGTCGCCGAATGCGCCGTGCTCGGCGTCAAGGACGCGATCAAGGGCGAGGTGCCCTGCGGCTTCCTGGTGCTAAAGGCCGGCGTGAAGCGCGCACCGGCCGAGATCGAGAAGGAGATCATTGCGCTGGTGCGCGACAAGCTCGGCCCGGTCGCCGCCTTCAAGCTCGCGATCACCGTCGGCCGCCTGCCCAAGACGCGCTCCGGCAAGATTCTGCGCGGCACCATCAAGAAGATCGCCGACGGCGACTCCTGGACCATGCCGGCGACCATCGAGGATCCCAAGGCGCTCGACGAGATCGGGGAGGCGCTGAAGGGGCGGGTGTGAGGTTTGCTCTGACAGTCGTGCCAGTAAGGCGCGAGGCCGTCTCTCCAACCGCAACTTTCATCACCCGCGGAAGCGGATCCAGTACGCTGCGGCGATTGTGTGAGCCAATGACCGCCGCGGCGTACTGGATTCCCCGCCTGCGCGGGGAATGACAGCGTGCGTGGGACGGCGTCCGGGGACTTACATTCTCCTCATTCCCGGCTAAACAGGGGCGGTCAACAAGGGACCCTCGATGCCACTCGCCGCCGCGCCACGCCTGCTGACCGTCTTGGCTCTCGCCGTCGTTCTCTCCGCCTGCTCCGCGCGCTACCAGAATGCGGTGGCTGTGGGCGGCGACGATGACGACGCGGTGTGCCAGGGCCGCGGCTATGCGCAGGGTTCGCCGGAATACGTGACCTGCCGCAAGGACCGCGACGTCCAGCGCAACGCCGCCACCGCGCGCGCCGACCGTCGCCAGCGCGACCTCGGCGAATACATGCTGAACCATCCCGAGCGGCCCTGACGCGGGATGCGGCACCATGTTGCCGCCTGGCGCGTCTCGCCTTCGTGCATTTCGTGACACATCTGCAACGCCGTGGCCAAATCGTGGCGGCCTTCGCCTGAATTGATCGGGATCAAATCCTCCAGCGGCCCCTTTCTGCTCTGACGCTCATGTCGCGCAACGATGCGCGGGAAATGGCTGAAGGGGATTGAAATGCAGAGAACGACAAGAAACCTGGCGCGGCTTGCGACTTTTGGCGCGATGCTCGTGGGCACGTTTGCATCGGTGCAGGCCGCCGATTTGCCGGTTTACAAGAAGGCGCCGCCGCCGGTGGAGGCATTCAATCCGTGGATGATTCGCCTGCGCGTGCTCGGCGTGCTGCCGGATGGCGGCGGCTCGACCGTCAATGTGGCGGGCGTGCCCTCGCTGTCCTCGCCGAACTCCGGGCTCTCGATCAGCGACCAGGTCGTCCCCGAACTCGACATCAGCTATTTCTTCACCAAGAACATCGCGGCCGAATTGATCCTGGGCGTGACCCGGCACTCGATCACCGGCACCGGCTCGCTCGCGAGCCTGCCGATCGGCAAGACCACGCTGCTGCCGCCGACGCTGACGCTGCAATATCACTTCGACCAGTTCGGCGCGTTCAAGCCGTATGTCGGCGCCGGCGTGAACTACACCGTGTTCTTCAATAATTCGGCGGCCAATGCGCCCGCTGCCATCGCCGGTCCGCCCGCGATCGTCGCCACCACTACCAACCTGCACGTCAGCAACGCCTGGGGCGGCGCCGTCCAGTTCGGCTTCGACTACATGATCGACCGGCACTGGGGCCTCAACGTCGACGTCAAGAAGCTCTGGCTGCGCCCGGATTTCAGCGCGACCGTCTCCGGCCTGCCGGTCACCGGCACCGCGCATATCGATCCGTGGCTGGTCGGCGCCGGCGTGACGTACAAGTTCTGATCCGACGCCCAGCTCGGGCGCAAAAACAAAAGCGCGGCAGGTTTCCCTGCCGCGCTTTTGCGTTTGCAGCGAGCGAGAAGAGAGGACCTACTCCTCCTCGTCGTCCTGCTTCTTGCCGCCGAGCGTCTTCAGCTTGGCGAATACGGCATCGACGTTGAGGTCGTCGCTGGACTTCTCCGCGGACTCGTATTCGTCCTTGCGGGTGGTCTCTGAGGCCGGCAGCAGCGTAGCGCCGCCATAGGCTGCGTCGATCGGCTTTTCCTTCGCGGCGCGCTGCACCTCGAAATCGAGCTCGATCTGCGAGCAGAGGCCGAGGGTGACAGGATCGATCGGGGTGAGCTGCGACGTGTTCCAGTGGGTGCGGTCACGGACGCTAGCAATGGTGCTCTTGGTGGTGCCGACCAGACGCATAATCTGGGCGTCCTTGAGCTCGGGATGGCTGCGCAGCAGCCAGAGGATGGCGCTCGGACGCTCGTGGCGGCGCGACACCGGGGTGTAGCGCGGGCCCTTGCGCTTGGGCTGCGGCGGCAGCACCACCTTGCTCTCCTGGAGGCGGAGCCGGTAATCCGGGTTCTTCTCGCCCTTCTCGATCTCCTCGCGGGTGAGCTGGCCGTTGGAGAGGGGATCCATGCCCTTGATGCCCTGGGCCGCATCGCCGTCGGCGATCGCGCGCACCTCGAGGGGATGCATTTTGGTGAAATCGGCGACCTGGTCGAAGGTCAGCGCGGTGTTGTCGAGCAGCCAGACGGCGGTCGCCTTGGGCATCAGAGGTGCGTTGCTCATGGCAAATCTCCTTTGTGCTTCGCCCACCCCTCTGGAGGCGAAACCGGTGGTCATCAGCGATGACAGGGAATTCGGGCTATATAAGCCGGGAGGGGGTGGACACGCAATGGTTCTGCTATAGATAGTGCCTTGACAGCCCCCGGAAGGGGGCCCCAATTCGTTTGAACCGCCGTCCGGTTCAAGCCGACCCTTTTAAGCCTATCCACCCATCGACCGCCCCCGCCAGAAGGCGAAACGGGTGATTCGGTCCCGAGATCGCTCAATGTCAGCCAAACCAGACCTCAAGATCGTGCTTTGTTCTCCCCGCGGCTTCTGTGCCGGGGTGGTCCGGGCGATCGACACCGTGGAACGGGCGCTCGATAAATATGGCGCCCCCGTCTATGTTCGCCACGAGATTGTGCACAACAAATACGTCGTCGACGGGTTGAAGAAGAAGGGCGCCATCTTCGTCGAGGAGCTCGCCGAAATCCCGGAGAATACGTCCGCGCCGGTGGTGTTCTCGGCCCATGGCGTGCCGAAATCGGTTCCGGCCGACGCCCAATCCCGCAATCTGTTCTCGCTGGATGCGACCTGCCCGCTGGTGACCAAGGTCCATCGCGAGGCCGCGATCCATTTCAAGCGGGGCCGCGAGATCTTCCTGATCGGCCATTCCCATCACCCCGAGGTGGTCGGCACGCTCGGCCAGCTTCCGGCCGGCGCCGTGACCCTGATCGAGACCGCCGAGGACGCCAAGACCATCGCGCCGAAGGATCCCAACAACCTCGCCTTCGTGACCCAGACCACGCTGTCGATCGACGACACCGCGGAGATCGTGGCGCTCTTGAAGGAGCGCTTCCCCAACATCAACGGCCCGCACAAGGAAGACATCTGCTACGCCACCACCAACCGCCAGCTCGCGGTGAAGAAGGTGGCGCCGGTGGTGGACGCGCTCATCGTCGTCGGTGCCCCCAATTCGTCGAACTCGCAGCGCCTGCGCGAGGTCGCCGAGCGCGAGGGCTGCAAGATCGCGGTGCTGGCGCAGCGTGCCGCGGACATCGACTGGGACAAGTTCGGCAATCTCACGAGCCTCGGAATCACCGCGGGCGCCTCCGCGCCTGAGGTGATCGTCGAGGAGATCATGGACGCCTTCGCCGAGCGCTACACGCTGCATGTGGAGACGGTCTCGGCCGCGGAAGAGAACGAGTTCTTCCCGCTGCCGCGTCAGGTACGTCCCGAAGCTGCCGCCGAGTAGACCTTGATGGCGGTCTATACCGACGTCGCCGCCGACGAGCTTGCGGATTTCCTGAAGCAGTATGAGCTCGGCGAATTGCTCTCCTACAAGGGCATCGCCGAGGGCGTCGAGAACACCAACTTCCTGCTGCATACCAGTCAGGGGTCGTTCATCCTCACGCTCTACGAGAAGCGCGTGGCAAAGAACGATCTGCCGTTCTTCCTCGCGTTGATGACGCATCTGGCCGAGCACGGCGTCAACTGCCCGCTCCCGGTGAAGGGGCGCGACGGCGAGGCGCTGCGGGAGCTGTCGGGGCGGCCTGCGGCCATCATCACCTTTCTCGAAGGCATGTGGCCGCGCAAGCCGAGCGTGGCGCATTGTGCCGGGGTGGGCGAGGGGCTGGCGAAGATGCATCTGGCCGGGGCGAACTTCGGGATCAGGCGCGCCAACGCGCTGTCGGTCTCCGGCTGGCGGCCGCTGTTCGATGCGGCCTCACACCGCGCCGACGAGGTGCAGCCGGGCCTGCGCGCCTTCCTCGCGGCCGAGCTCGATCATCTCTCGAGCGGAATCTGGCCGACCGATCTGCCGGAAGGCGTGATCCACGCCGACCTCTTCAACGACAACGTCTTCTTCCTCGGCGACAAGCTGTCCGGGATCATCGACTTCACCTTCGCCTGCAACGACATGCTGGCCTACGACGTCGCGATCTGCCTCAACGCCTGGTGCTTCGAGCCGGACCATTCCTTCAACGTCACCAAGGCGAGGGCCTTCCTCAACGCCTATGGCCGGGTGCGAAAGCTCTCCGAGGCGGAGGAGGCCGCGCTGCCGCTGCTGGCGCGCGGAGCGGCGATCCGCTTCCTGCTGACGCGGCTGGTCGACTGGCTCAACGTGCCGCCCGGTGCGCTGGTGAAGCCGAAGGATCCGCTGGAATATGTCCGCAAGCTGCGCTTTCACCAGGGCGTCGGCAGCGTGCGCGACTACGGGCTGATGCCCTCGGGGCTGGTGGCGTGAGCGAGCGTCCGAATGTCACGATCTATACCGACGGCGCCTGCTCGGGAAATCCCGGGCCGGGCGGCTGGGGCGCGATCCTGAGGTTCGGCGACAAGGAAAAAGAGCTGAACGGCGGCCAGCCGCACACCACCAACAACCAGATGGAGCTGATGGCGGCGATCTCGGCGCTCGAAGCGCTGAAGAAGCCGTGCATCGTCGATCTCTACACCGACAGCCAGTACGTCCGGCAGGGCATCACCGGCTGGATCTTCGGCTGGAAGCGCAACGGCTGGCGCACCGCCGACAAGAAGCCGGTGAAGAATGTCGAGCTATGGCAGCGCCTCGACGCCGCGCTGAAGCAGCACGAGATCCGCTGGCACTGGGTCAAGGGCCACGCCGGCCACCCCGAGAACGAGCGCGCCGATCAGCTCGCCCGAGACGGCATCGTGAAGGCGCGGTTGCAGCAGCGGGTGCGGGAGTAGGCTGTCATCGCCTCACCCTCAACTGTCATCGCCCGCGAAGGCGGGCGATCCAGTATTCCAGAGGCGGGGGTGATTGAGCCGAGAGGCCGCGGCGTACTGGATGCCCCGGTCAAGCCGGGGCATGACAGCGTCTGTTGTCGCGACGCGCTTACAGCTGCCCGAGCAGCGTATCGCCGCCGGAGACCTCGACCTTGCCGGGCATCGCTTCGAGGTTCAGCTTCTTGACCACGCCGTCCTCGACCAGCATCGAATAGCGCTTGGAGCGGATGCCGAGGCCGTTGGCGGAAGCGTCGAGCTCCATGCCGATCGCCTTGGTGAAGTCGGCGTTGCCGTCGGCGAGGAAGGTGGCCTCGTCGCGCTGGTCCGTGTCCCGCTTCCAGGCGTTCATGACGAAGGCGTCGTTGACGGAGACGATCGCGATGCTGTCGACGCCCTTGTCCTTCATGGCATAGGCGTTGAGGAAGATGCTCGGCAGATGCATCTTGTGGCAGGTGCCGGTGTAGGCGCCGGGCACGGCGAACAGCGCCACCTTCTTGCCCTTGAAGATATCGTCGGTGGTCTTCACCTGCGGGCCTTCCGCGGTCATCACGCGGAATTTCGCCTCGGGCAGCTTATCGCCAATCTGGATCGCCATGGTCAGTCTCCCTGAAAATCGGTCCCGCTTTTTAGACCGTGCGGGGAAGCTGCACAATATTGCCGGCGGTGAAAGCGGCGTAGGCGGCGGTCCTTCACCTCGATGTCATCAGCCGGCAAAACCGCCACTGTCGAGGAAGGCCTGCTCTTCCGCCGTGGACGAACGCCCGAGGACGCGGTTGCGGTGAGGGAAGCGGCCGAAGCGGCGGATGATGTCGGCATGCTCCCGGGCGTATTTCAGGTTCTCGGCATTGTCGGCCTTGTCAGCATTGCCGGCGCCTTGGAACAGCGCGACGCAATGCAGCTGGTCGGGCAGGTGCTCCGAATGCATGAAGGGCAGATAGAGGAATTCGCGCAGGATCGGATCGACCCTGGCATCGACACCCCGGTCGATGGCGCGGCGGGCGACCTCGCGCGCCAGCGCGTCGCTGGCAAAGGCCTCGGGCGTGCCGCGAAACATGTTGCGGGGAAATTGGTCGAGCACGATGACGAGCGCAAGGGCGCCTGCGTCACTGTCTTCCCATGATGCCAGTTCGCCGGCGGCCGCCTTCTGCCACAGCGCAAGAAAGCGGCGCCGGATCTCCGCGTCGAAAGCGTCGTCGCGCTCGTACCAGCGCTCACGGCCGGCTTCGCGCCAGAAGGCAAGAAGGCCTGATGGCGCGATGTCACCGACGTCGGTCATCAGCGGAGCAGCTTACGCCGCCTCGGCCTTCTTCTCGTCGCGCAGCTGCCGCCGCAGGATCTTGCCGACATTGGTCTTGGGCAGGTCGGTGCGGAATTCGATCTGCTTGGGCACCTTGTAGCCGGTGAGCTGCTCTTGACAGAACTTGATCACCGCCTCGGCGGTGAGGTTGGGATCCTTCTTCACCACGAAAGCCTTCACCGCTTCGCCCGACTTGGAATCGGGGATGCCGATCACGGCACATTCGAGCACGCCCGGATGGCCCGCGATCACTTCCTCGACCTCGTTCGGATAGACGTTGAAGCCGGAGACCAGGATCATGTCCTTCTTGCGGTCGACGATCTTGGTGTAGCCCTTCTCGTCCATGATGCCGATGTCACCGGTGCGGAAATAGCCGTCCGCGGTCATCACCTTGGCGGTCTCCTCCGGCCTGTTCCAGTAGCCCGACATCACCTGCGGACCCTTGGCGCAGATCTCGCCGGCCTGCCCGAGCGGGACCTCGTTGCCGTCGTCGTCGCGGATCGAGATCCAGGTCGACGGCACCGGGATGCCGATCGATCCCGTGAATTCGGTTGCCGTTGCCGGATTGCAGGTCAGCGTCGGCGACGTCTCCGACAGGCCGTATCCCTCGGCGATGAAGCAGCCGGTGACCGCCTTCCATTGATCGGCCACGGGACGCTGCACCGCCATGCCGCCGCCGTTGGAGATCTTCAGCTTGGAGAAGTCGAGCTTCTTGAAGTCGGGATGGTGCATAAGGCCGTTGTAGAGCGTGTTGACGGCCGGGAAGCTGTTGACCTGGTATTTCGCCAGCTCCTTGATGAAGCCGGGGATGTCGCGCGGGTTGGGGATCAGCAGATTGCAGCCGCCGGCGCGCACCGCGAGCAGGTAGCAGGCCGTCAGCGCGAAGATGTGATAGAGCGGTAGCGCGCAGACGATCATGAGCTGATCGACATGCGGCGGCGCGGCCAGCGCCGGCTGCAGCCAGGCATCGTTCTGCAGCACGTTGGCGACAATGTTGCGATGGAGCAGGGTGGCGCCCTTGGACAGGCCGGTCGTGCCGCCGGTATATTGCAGGAAGGCGACGTCGCCCGGCGAGAGCTTGGGCTTGCTGAAGGTCATGCCGCGGCCGGCGGACAGCGCGTCGTTGAAGGAGACCGAGCCCGGCAGCGACCACGCCGGCACCATCTTCTTGACGCGGCGAACGACCAGGTTGACGATCACGCCCTTGAAGCCGAGCAGGTCGCCCATGCTGGCGACGATGACATGCTTCACCGCCGTCCTGGCGATCACCTGCTCGACGGTGTGGGCGAAATTCTCCAGCACGATGATGGCTTCGGCGCCGGAATCCTTGAGCTGGTGCTCGAGCTCACGCGGGGTGTAGAGCGGGTTGACGTTGACGACAGCGAAGCCGGCCCGCAGCACCGCAGCGGTTGCGACCGGATATTGCAGCACGTTCGGCATCATGAGGGCGACGCGGGCGCCACGCTGCAGTCCGCGGCCCTGCAGATAGGCCGCGAGCGCGACCGACATCTGGTCGAGGTCGCGGTAGCTGATCGACTTGTCCATGCAGATGAACGCCTTGCGGTCGGCGAACTTGGTGAAGCTCTCCTCCAGCAGGTCGACCAGCGATGCGTATTGAGTCGGCTCGATATCGGCGGGCACGCCGGGCGGATATTGCTTGAGCCAGATGCGCTCCATGGAAACTCCCCTCATTGACCAGAGCCCGTTGTGTCTCGGGCTTGCCGCATTGCCGCCAGTATCGAGCCTGCCGGAACCGGTGGCAAGCCGTCGACGCTTAGGGCAAAGGTCGGGAAGTGGCTACTGGAATCGTCGCGAACGGCTGTCGCAGGTGCGAAGCCGGGCCGGATCGGCCCGGGGTTCGCCGTTAACTGTTGTTGGCCGGCTTGGCCGCGGGCTTGGTCGCGGCCTTGGGCTTGGCGGGCTTCGGATCACCGCCGGCCGCAGGCTTCTCGGCGGGTTTAGCCGCCGCATCAGGCTTGGCGGCATCAGGCTTGGCGGCAGCATGCTTGGGCGCTGCCGGCTTCGCCGCAGGCTTGGGGTCGCTCTTTATGTCGCTCTTTGCGTTGTTCCCACCGTTGTTCTTGACCCCAGCCGGCTTGGCATCCGGCTTCGCCGCCGCGGTCTTGGTGTCCTTGCTGGTGTCCTTGGCCGCGTCTTTCGGCTTCTCGGCCGCATCCGGCTTCTTGGCTACGCGCGACTTCTTGCCACGCGGCTTGGAGGACGCCGCCTGCTGGTCGGCATCGGCCGCGACCGCCGCGATCAGGGCGGTGCCGGTGCGGGTCGGGCCGGTGTAGACCAGCACGGGCTCGGTCGGCGCCGGCGCCGAGGCCATCAGCTCGGAGGCCTTCATCAGGGGCGGCTGCAGGCCGGCGGTGAAGAAGGTCACCTGGGCTTCGCCGCCGGTCGCGGACGCCGATCCGGTGGCGCCGCCATTGGCGGCAATCAGCGCATCGTCGTCGTCGCTGGCCGGCCGCTTGCGGTGGGGCCCGCACATCTCGTCGCGCAGGTTCGGCGGCGAGGCGTCGACCGGCACGAGGTTATCGACCGTGCCGAGCGAGGGGCGAAGCCATGTCAGAGTGTCCTGGCTGAAGCCGCGCTCCAGCAGCTGCGCGGCCTTCACCGCGCGCGCGGTGCCGGAGCTCGCGCCCAGCACCACCGCGATCAGCCGGCGGCCGTTGCGCGTGGCCGAGGCGACGAGATTGTAGCCGGAGGCGCAGATGAAGCCGGTCTTGAACCCGTCGGCGCCGGGATAGCGGCCGATCAGCTTGTTGAAATTACCGGTAACGCGCTTGCCGAAGCGGATCGCCGGGATGTGCACGAAATATTCGTATTCCGGCAGGTCGCGCAGGAACGCGCGCGCGAGAATGCCGAGGTCGCGCGCCGACGTGATCTGGCCTTCGGCGGGCAGGCCGTTCGGATTGACGTAGCTGGTCTGCGTCATGCCGAGCTTCCTCGCGGTGTCGTTCATGATCGCGGAGAAGCCGTCGACCGAACCGCCGACACCTTCGGCGAGCACCACGGCCATGTCGTTCGCCGACTTGACCATCACCATCTTCAGCGCGTTGTCGACGGTGAGCTGCGTTCCCGGACGGAACCCCATCTTCGAGGGCGATTGCGAGGCAGCGACCGGCGAAACCGTGAGCAGCGTGTCGAGCGTCAGTCGGCCTTCCTTGACCGCCTTCAGCGTCACATAGGCGGTCATGATCTTGGTGACGGAGGCCGGATACCAGGGAATGGTCGCGTTGTCCGCCTGCAGCACCTTGCCGCTGTCGGCCTCGATCAGCAGCAGCGCTTCGGCGCTCGCCCCGCGCGGCGGCGCTAGCAACGCGGCACATGCGAGACTCGCAGCGAACAGGTTGAACAAGGATTTGCGAAGCAGCGGGCGTAGGGCGTGCACTATCCGATTCCGGTCCTTGGAGGCCCGCCGGTTCCCGGCGGCTCTCGTGATCTGATTGTCGGTTCTGAAATCCAGCGCCGCCGCTTGCGGCGCAGCGAACCTATACCGGCTGATGCGTCGAGAATAGGGGGCCGGGTGCGGTATTCCGCAATGAAATAGGCCGAATTTCGACGGCGCTGTGGGGACTTGCTAGGGGGATTTGACGGCCGTCGCGGCAACCTCAGAGGCCGTCACGCTGGCCCGTGCGTTTTCCTGCACCATGAACTGAGCCCTGGCGAGCTCGGCAAAATGGCCGCCTTTGGCCACGAGTTCATCGAAAGTTCCGCTTTCGGTCACGCGGCCGTTCTCGAACACCAGGATCCGCGTGGCGTTGCGGATGGTGGAGAGGCGATGGGCGATTACGAAGGTGGTCCGGCCCTTCATCACTTCGTCGAGAGCGGCATTCACCTTGGCCTCGGTGACGGCGTCGAGCGCCGAGGTGGCTTCGTCCAGGATCAGGATCGGCGGGTCCTTCAGCAGCGCGCGGGCGATCGACAGGCGTTGCCGCTCGCCGCCGGACAGCATGCGGCCGCGCTCGCCGGCATTTGTCTCGAAGCCGCCGCTGCGCTCGATGAACTCGAGCGCCTGCGCGCGCGCCGCCGCCTGGCGCATCTCGGCCTCGGTCGCATCCGGCTTGCCGACGCGCAAATTCTCCGCGATCGACCGGTTGAACAGCAGCGCTTCCTGGAACACGACGCCGATGTTCCGCCGCAGCGAGGTCAGCGTCACGCCGCGCACGTCCATGCCGTCGATCTTGATGACGCCGGATTGCGGGTCGAAGGCGCGATGCAAGAGCGCGATCGCGGTCGATTTGCCGGCGCCGGTCGGGCCGACCAGCGCGATGGTCTGGCCGGGCAGCGCGGTGAAGGTGAGATCCTCGATCGCCGGCCGCTTGCCGTCATAGGAGAAGGTGACGTCGTTGAACTCGACGAGGCCGGACAGCCTGCCGGCGTCGATCGCGTCGGACCGGTCGCGCACGGCGGGCACGGCGTCGAGCACATTGAAGAACTCGCGCAGGCGCGGGGCTTCCATGAACACGTTGTTGATGAAGCTCACGACCTGTTCCAGCTTCTGGATCAGCATCGTCGCGAAGCTCACGAACATCACGATCTCGCCGACCGAGGTCAGTCCCTGGGCGTGCAGCGCGATGCCGAACGTGAAGATCGCCAGCACCGTGATGGTGGTGGAGGCGCGCGTGATGACGGTGACCAGCGCCCACCACGACAGCACCGGCATCTGGGCTTCGAGCAATTGATCGGCGACGGAGCGCAGCCCCTTCACCTCGGCCTCGACGCGGACGAAGCTCTGCACCAGCGCGACGTTGCCGAGCGCGTCGGAGGCCCGCGCCGAGAGCTCGCTATATTGCTCCTCGACCTCCATCTGCATGCCGAAGGTCTTGCGCACCACGAAAGTCGTCAGTGCGGTGAAGACGATGCAGAGCACGAACAGCAGGATGGCGAGCCGCCAGTTCAGGTAGAGCGACAGCGGCAGCAGCACCACGACCGAGAGGATCGCGGCAAAATGCTCGCGGAAGAAGCCGAGCCACAGCCGCCACAAGGCGTCGGTGCCGTTGAGCATCACCTTCATCAGCCGGCCCGAATGAGTGCCGGAGTGGAAGGTCAGCGGCAGTTGCAGGATGTGCTCGAAATAGTCGGTCAGCACCGCCTGGCGCTGGCGGTGCGAGAGCCGGTCGGCTTGCAAGGCCACGATCGCGCTGCACAGGATGGTGAAGAGCCCGAACGCGACCCAGGCGGCCAGGAACGGCCAGGCCGAGTTCGAGCCGGCCACGGTCTTGCCGGAGAGCACGTCGACGATCCGGCCGAACAGCACGGGTTCGGCGAATTGCGAGCCCGCCAGCAGGAGATTGGCGACCGCGAGCAGCCAGCCCAGCCGCGCCTCGCTGCCGAGCAATTCGAGAACGCGGGTATAGAGACGGAGGATGGACATGCGGATGACGAAGCTCGAGCGGACGACGGAGCCCGTATTCTAAGCCGGGATCGCGCGCGAGATATAGCGGAAGCCGCCGATTTTTCTCAATTGATCAGCCGTTCGGCGACCGGCGGCAGGAATTGGTCGTCGAAGACGTCGCCCGGGGTCGGCCGCTTGCGGAATTTGAAGTCCTGCGCGATCTGGTCGATCGAGCGCTCCAGGCGCCGTGGCTCGATGCCGCCGAGACCGTTGCGCTTGACCTCGTCGGTCAGGACGTTGTCGGCAAGGACGGTGCGCAGGCGTTGCAGCTCCAGGTCGCGGTCGCCGCCGTCGATGCGGTTCGCGGCGTCGTCCGCCGCACGCGCCGGCTCCTTGACGGTCGCGGCGATGCCGGCGATCAAGGCGCGGACGAAGCCTTTCACGGCGTCCGGCTTTGCTGCGGCGAAGGCGGCATTGACCGCCACGGCGAAGCCATAGGCCTCGCAGCCGTAATCGGCATAGCGCAGCACCACGAGATCGGCGCCGGGCACGCCGCGGTCGCGCAGGTTCACCGCCGAGAGGTGGCTGAAACCCGCGACGGCATCGACCTGTCCCGCGGAGAGGATCGGCTCGCGCACCGCCGCGCTGATCTTGTGGAATTTGACGCGCGATGCCTTGATGCCGTTCTGCTGCGCCAGCGCCGGCCACAGCCGCATCGACAGATCGGCCTCGGCAACGCCGACGGTCTTGCCGTCGAGATCGGGCAACAGATGGATGCCGCGGCTCCTGCGCGCCATGATCGCGTAGGGCGCGCGGTTGAACAGCACGAACACCGCCTTGACCGGCGCCGCATCCTCCTTGTCGCGAAACCGGATCAGCTCGTTGATGTCGACGAGCGCAAGCTCGCTGGCGCCCTTGGCGACGCGGGCGAGTGCCTCCGGCGACCCGGCCGCGCTGCTGAAGGACACGTTCAGACGCTCGGCGCCGAACCTGCCGTCCTTTGCCGCAAGGAAGAACGGCGCCATGCTTGCGTCGGGCGGGCGGTCGAAGCTGAAGTGAATGGCAATTGAGGACGGCGCAGGCGTCTCGGCCGCGCTGACACCGCGTGGAATCAGTGTCGCAAGCGAGATCGTGAGGGCCAGCAGGCAACGAAGCGCGATCGTCTTGAATTCCGACATCAGTTGCGCCGGTCCCGCATTGTTATGGTTTCGTGACGCTCGCAGCGCCGGCCGGCGACACCGTGCGCGCGCCAACATGAACGGCGGATGAGCGACGGTTGCGTCACGATTACGCAACCCCGTTCAGCTTGTGTTGGGGTTGGGGAACCCAACTTAGGTCATGCGGGTTTGAATGCATGAGCCTGTCCGCAGGCATCCATTCCCAGGTCCCAAAGGAGGGCCCAAGACATGTTCGACCGATTCTCCAAGATTGCGGGCCGCAAGGCCATTCTTGCTACCGCCGCCGTGGTGGCTCTGACCGCCGCTGCACCCACCGCCTCTTACGCGGGCGGTCGTCATTGGCATGGCGGTGGTGGCGGCGCCGCCGCTGCAGCGATGTTCGGCCTGGCCGCGACTGGCCTGGCGATCGCAGCCAGCCGCGATGCCTACGCCTATCATCCGGGTCCGGGCTACTACTACGACAGCGGCCCGGTCTACTACAGCAGCCCCGGCTATGGTTCGTATTATTACGACTCGAGCAGCCGCTACACCTATGGCGGCTACAAAAACCCCTGCGCCCACGGCTATTCAGGCTACAGCTGCTATTAACTGATCGGCCCTGCGGCATCGGAGAACAGGCCGTCGCGCTTCCGCGCCGGCCTGTTTTCTGCTTTTATTGCCGAGCGTTAACACGCCCGCCATTAGTTTAGAGTAGTTTTGAGTACCATGAGTGATTCGCTTGAGCGGCTATATCTGGCTGTGCTCGCGGCCAGGGATCTTGATCCGGCAACATCGCGGACCGCCCGGCTGTTTCAGCGCGGGCCCTCGAAAATGGCAAAGAAGCTCGCCGAAGAGGCCATCGAGGTCGTGATCGATGCCGTCAATGGCGACACCGAGGCCGTGATCCGGGAAAGCGCCGACCTCTTGTACAATCTCACCGTGCTCTGGGCCTCTGCCGGCGTGCGCCCCGAGGACGTCTGGCGCGAGATGACGCGGCGGGAAGACATGCTCGGCATCGCCGAAAAGCTGCCGAAATCCTCGATGAAGCTCCCCAAGGTCGCGTCACCGCGCGTGGCCGCCAGGCGGCCAATTGTCGCGCTCGAGGGTCGCGCCGCGCGCAAGCGCCACTAGAAACCTCACAATTCGCCCCAATCTCGGCATGGACAAATCCGTCCCATGGTGCTTCATCGCGGCGCCATGCTGAAACGTATTTACGACTGGTGCATCGACGCCGCCCACAAGCCATACGCGCTCTGGATCATGGGTGCCGTATCCTTCGCCGAGAGCTCCTTCTTTCCGGTCCCGCCGGACGTGATGCTGATTCCGATGTCGCTGGCGCGCCCGCAGCGCGCCTGGCTCTACGCCGCAATCTGCACCGTGACCTCGGTGCTCGGCGGCGTGGTCGGGTATGCCATCGGTGCGCTGCTGTTCGACTCGGTCGGCCAATGGCTGATCCAGGTCTACGGCCTCGCCGACAAGGTCGACGCCTTCCGGGCCTCCTATGCGGAATGGGGTGCCGTCATCATCCTGCTCAAGGGGCTGACGCCGATTCCCTACAAGCTCGTCACCATCACCTCGGGCTTTGCCGGCTACAACATCCTCCTGTTCATCCTGTGCTCGATCGTCGCGCGCGGCGGACGCTTCTTTGTCGTCGCGATCCTGCTCAACCGCTACGGCGACTGGATCCGGGTCAGGATCGAGCGGCATCTCGGACTCTGGGTCGCCCTCGGCGCCATCGTCCTGGTGCTCGGCTTCGTGGTGGCGATCAAGCTGATCTAAACCTCCGCGCTTTGCCGTCACCTCCGGTTCGGCTACGGTTGTGGTCATGACGGATCGATCCGGCAAACAGGTCATGCGACCGGCCACGCTGATTCTCGCGGTGCTTTCGCTCCTGCTCGGTGGCGGGACCGCGTTGACGCAATCTGCGCCGCCATCGCTCGGCTTGCAGGCGCCGGGCGCGCAGGCCGCGCCGCCACCGTCGACACCCGCTCCATCGGCGCCGCCGGCGCAAGAGGAAAATCCCGGGCTGATCAATGAAATGGGCAAGCTGTTCGACAAGCTGCCCTCGATCCTGCCGCCGATCAAAAGCCCCAGTGAAACCATGAATGACCTGTCACGGCTGGCCAAGCCCTCTACCATGGTGTCGGGGCGCGTGGCCTGCCCGGTCTCGTCGAACGGCGCGCCGGACTGCAAGCAAGCCGCCGACCAGCTCTGCCAGGGCAAGGGCTACAAGGAGGGCAAGAGCCTGAATGCCGATTCCGCGGAAAAATGCTCGGCCAAGGTCTTGATCCCCGGCCGGCAACGCAAACCGGACGACTGCCGCACCGATACTTTCGTGACCAGCGCGCTGTGCCAGAACTGACGTGATGGTCCGCGCGCAAGCAACAAGGATCGCCCATGAGCCGGACGGAGCAGGACTTCCTCGGACAGCGTGAGATCGCCGACGACATCTACTACGGCGTCCAGACCATCCGGGGTAAGGAGAACTTCCACATCACCGGCATTCCGATGAACCAGGAGCCTTACTTCGTGAAGGCGCTCGGTTACGTCAAGAAGGCCGCCGCCATGGCCAATCGCGATCTCGGCGTGCTCGACGCCAGGGTCGCGGACGCGATCATCCTCGGCTGCGACCGCGTCATCGCCGGCGAGATGATGGATCAGTTCGTCACCGATTTCATCCAGGGCGGTGCCGGCACCTCCACAAACATGAACGCCAACGAGGTGATCGCGAATCTCGCGCTGGAATCGCTCGGCTTCGGCAAGGGCGACTATCAGCACGTCAGCCCCAACGACCACGTCAATTACGGCCAGTCGACCAACGATACCTATCCGACCGCCTTTCGCCTCGCGCTGATCTTGCGGCTCGAGAGCTACATGACCGCGCTGCGCCAGCTCCAGGAAGCTTTCTTCGCCAAGGGGCGCGAGTTCGACCGGGTTCTGAAGATGGGCCGCACGCATCTGCAGGATGCCGTGCCGATGTCGCTCGGGGCGGAATTCCGGGGCTGGGGCACCACGATCGGCGAGGAGGTCGAGCGCATCTCGGAAGCGCGTGCGCTGCTGCGCGAGATCAATCTCGGCGCCACCGCGATCGGCACCTCCGTCACGGCCGCGGTCGGTTATCCCAGGCTCGCGGTCCGGCATCTGAGCGCGCTCACCGGCGTCGACTTCGTCCTCGCCGGCGATCTCGTCGAGGCGACCTCCGACACCGGCGCCTATGTGCAGCTCTCGGGCGTGCTGAAGCGCACCGCCAGCAAGCTGACCAAGATCTGCAACGACATCCGCCTGCTCGCCTCCGGCCCGCGCGCCGGCTTCAACGAGATCAACCTGCCGCAGCTGCAGCCGGGCTCGTCGATCATGCCCGGCAAGGTCAATCCCGTGATCCCCGAAGTGGTCAACCAGACCAGCTTCCTCGTCATCGGGCTCGACACGACGGTGACGCTGGCGGCCTCGGCGGGCCAGCTCCAGCTCAACGTGATGGAGCCGGTGATCTCGTTCGCGCTGTTCTTCTCGATCCGCACCATGGAGCGCGCGGTCAACAGCCTGCGGGAAAATTGCGTGGTCGGCATCACAGCCAACGAGGAGCACACCCGCAACATGGTGCTGAACTCGCTCGGCATCGTCACGGTGCTGAAGCCGCTGCTCGGCTACAAGCAATGCGCCGAGATCGCGCGCGAGGGCTACAAGAGCGGCAAGTCGCTGCACCAGATCGTGGTGGTCGAACGCCAGCTGCTGACCCAGGAGAAGTGGGACGAGATGTTCTCGTTCGAGCGGCTGATCAATCCGGATTTGATCGGGTAGGAGCTGGTCTGTCCTCTCGTCATTCCGGGGCGCGCGAAGCGCGAACCCGGAATCCATTTCACCGCGCGTACTGACGCCCGATGGATTCCGGGCTCGCGCCTTTCGGCGCGCCCCGGAATGACGCCGAGAGAATTCCACGCCTTGGAATAGTATCGCTGGCGCCTCCGCCACGGCGTCAAAACGCAATACTTGACAGTGGAAAGATTGCCTTGTTGGTATGGCGCCCAACCTTCCATGACCGGCCAACAGAGGATCGTCTCGCAATGTCCATGCCTGCCTTGTTCAAGGGGCGCCTGTCGATCCCCGTGATCGGCTCGCCGCTCTTCATCATCTCGGTGCCCGATCTCGTGATCGCGCAGTGCAAGGCGGGGGTGGTCGGCTCGTTTCCGGCGCTGAACGCGCGGCCGCCGGAGCTGCTCGACGAATGGCTGGCACGGATCACCGAGGAGCTCGCGGCCTATGACCGCGCCCATCCGGAACGGCCGTCGGCGCCGTTTGCCGTCAACCAGATCGTGCACAAGTCGAACAACCGGCTCGACCACGACATGCAGCTCTGCGCCAAGTACAAGGTGCCGATGATCATCTCCTCGCTCGGTGCCCGCGAGGAGCTGAACCAGGCGGTGCACGGCTGGGGCGGCATCGTCTTCCACGACGTGATCAACCAGAAGTTTGCGCACAAGGCGATCGAGAAGGGCGCCGACGGCCTGATCCTGGTCGCGGCGGGAGCCGGCGGCCATGCCGGCACCATCTCGCCGCTTGCCTTCGTAGCCGAGACGCGAAAATGGTTCGACGGTCCGATCGCGCTGTCGGGTGCGATCGGCAACGGCAAGGCGATCCGCGCCGCGCGCATCCTCGGCGCCGACTTCGCCTATATCGGCTCGGCCTTCATCGCCACCAAGGAAGCCAACGCGGTCGAGCGCTACAAGGAGATGATCGCGGGCTCGAGCGCCGACGACATCGTCTATTCCAACCTCTTCACCGGCGTGCACGGCAATTATCTGAAGCCCTCGATCCTGGCTGCCGGCATGGATCCGGACAACCTGCCGACCTCCGATCCCTCCAAGATGAATTTCGGCACCGACGCCTCCGGCGAACGCGCCAAGCCGAAGGCCTGGAAGGAGATCTGGGGGAGCGGCCAGGGCATCGGCAGCATCGACAAGGTGGTGCCCGCAGCCGAGCTGATCGCGCGCTTCAAGAAGGAATATGACGAAGCGATCGATCCGCCGTTGTAGGAAACTGTCGTCCCGGACAAGCGCGCCTTAAGCGCGCGCAGATCCGGGACCCATAACCACAGGAAGGAATTTGACGAAGATTCGTGGTTGCGACTCTCGCGCAACAACTTCTCGCTGGGGTTATGGGTCCCTGCGACACTTTTTGCTAAGCTTCGACATTCAAAGCCAACAGAGATTTGAGTGATGACCGCCATCTACCGCGTCGACGGCGACAGCGTCGTCACCAGCCCGGATGCCGCCGGTCCCTGGGATCGGCGCATGCAGCACGGTTCGGCGCCGGCCTCGCTGGTGACGTGGGCGGCCGAGCGCATCCCGACGCCTGCTCCGATGGACATCGCGCGCGTCACCATCGACCTGATGCGCCCCGTCCCGGTGGCGCCGCTCACGATCGCCACCGAGGTCCTGCGCGAGGGCCGCAAGATCCAGCTCTGCAACATCAAGCTGCTGGCCGACGGCGTCCAGGTGGTCGGCGCAACCGTGCTCAAGATCCGGCGCCAGGCGCTGGCGCTGCCCGACGAGGTCGAGGAGCTGCCGGTCACGCTGCCCTCGCCGGAGGACTCGCTGGCCGAGGATGGTCACGCTGCCACCAGCCCGTTCGTGCGTTCGGTCTCGATGCGTGCCGCGCGCGGCCGCTTCGGCCAGGCCGGCGCCGGCGCGATCTGGTTTCGCGTCGACCATCCGCTGATCGAGGGGGAAGCGATCTCGCAGGCCATGCGCGCCGTGGTCGCCGCCGATTTCTCCAACGGCACCGCCTCGACGCTCGACTTCCGCGCCTGGACCTACATCAATGCCGACCTGAGCGTGAGCTTCGCGCGTCAGCCGGTCGGCGAGTGGATCCTGCTCGACGGTGAGTCCTGGATCGGCGCCGACGGCAGCGGGCTTGCCATGTCGCGCCTCGCCGACCGCCAGGGCTATTTCGGCCGCGCGGTGCAGAGCCTGGTGATCGAGAAGCGCTGAGGCGACGGCATGACGAGCGAGCGATGCTCGCGCGTCAACCTCACTGTCATGCCCCGGCTGGACGTGGCATCCAGTACGCCGCGGCCTCTCGATTCAACAACGACTGTCTCTGGAATACTGGATCGTCCGGTCAAGCCGGACGATGACGCCGATCGTGAGAAAGCTATGTCGCGCATTGCGCAACTGAACGGCAGGCTTCCGCCGCCGCGGAAGGGATGCGAGGTCTGGTTCGACCCGGGCATCCTGCCAGTTCACATTCCGTAGAAGATCTTGATCTCCCACAGCACCACGATGATAGCCGTGATCAACGTGACCGCGGCGACCGCACTTTCCAGGGAAGCGACTCTCATCTCACTCTCCGCTTCCCAGCCCCAGCAGCGGTCTAGGTGATTCCCCGATTCGCCGGCAATTGCGTGGGCCGCACCGCCAACCACTCTGTTCCGCGTTGTGGTGTCGGGGACACAATGGCCCCGTAGAATCCCGGGTATTTATCCCACCATCCGGTCCCGGCCGCTCCAGAAGCCTGCGCGCAGCACCTTCTTGTCGACCTTGCCGACGCCGGTCATCGGCAATTGCCTGACGAACCGGATCTGCTTGGGCGCATGCGCCGAGCCTTTTCGTGTCTTGACCAGGTTGATCAGTTCGTCCGGATCCGGCGTTGCGCCCTCGCGCGGCACGACGATGGCGGTGACGGCCTCGCCCCACTTTTCGTCGGGAATGCCGACGACCGCGACCATGGCGACATCGGCATGTTGCGACAGCACGTCCTCGACCTCGCGCGGGAAGATGTTGAAGCCGCCGGACACGATCATGTCCTTCTTGCGGTCGAGAATGAACATGTAGCCGCGCTCGTCCTGGCGCGCGATGTCGCCGGTGTGGACCCAGCCGTTCCTGAGCGTCTCGGCGGTGATGTCGGGCCGCTTCCAGTACTTCGCCATCGCATGCGGGGCGCGCACGCAGATCTCGCCGGCCTCGCCTGTCTTCACCTCCTCGTCGTTGTCGTCGAGAATCCTGACCTCGCAGGCCGCAATCGGGAAGCCGCAGGACAGGAACAGCTCCGGCGTCTTGGGATCGTGATCCGCCTTGCGCAGCACCGAGACCGGATAGCACTCGGTCTGGCCGTAGAGCTGCGAGAACACTGGTCCGATGCGCTCGATACCCTCGACCAGCCGGCTCGGCGACATCGCCGACGCGCCATAGAGCACCAGCTCGAGCGAGGCGAGATCGGTCTTTTCAAGCGCGGGATGATCGAGCAGCACGTAGATCATGGTCGGCACGAACAGCGTGAAATTGATGCGCTCGCGTGCGATCGTCGTCAGCACCGCCTCGGGATCGAATCCCCTCAGCATGTGCACGGTGCCGCCGCGCATCAGGGTCGGCAGCACCTTCGTGCCGGCGACATGGCTGATCGGCGCGACGGTGAGGTAGCGTGCCGCGTCGGGGATCTCGAAGTCGGCGAGGATCGCGGCCGCGGCTCCGGCATTCTCGCGGTGATAGCGCAGCGCGCCCTTGGACTTGCCGGTGGTGCCGCCGGTGTAGTTCAGCGTGGAGAGATCGTCGAGGCCGGCGAGGCTCCGCGCGCTGGCGTGTCCGGCGCTCTCGATGGCGGCCAACAGATCGGCACCGTAGCCGGCCGGCCCCATGGTGAAGACCGCCTTCAGCCGGGGCGCTCTTGCCGCAAGTTCGCCGCCGCGGTCGCGGAAGGCGGCGGCATCGACCACCAGCATCTCGGCCTCGGAATCCTCGAGCTGGAATAGCTGATCCTCCAGCGATCCCAGCGGATGCAGCCAGGTGATGCAGAGCCGCGACAATTGCGCGGCGACGCCGGCGCACCAGGTGTCGGCGCGGTTCGCGGTGAGGAAGGCGACGCGCGCGCCTGCCGGCAGGCCGAGACGCATGAACACGCCCTGGATGCGCCCGATGAGATCGATGGCGCCCCGATAGCTCAACGATCCGCCGGGCCAGGCGAAGGCGGTGCGGCCGGGATAGCGCGACAGCGCCCGTAGCGTCTGCGCACAAGTCGGTGACGATGCGTGGAGCGGATCGGACATATGTTTCCTCGTTGCTTTGTCACCGGCTTCTGACGTGCCAATGTTGCCGGCGACGCTAGCACAGAGACTGCGGGAGAAAACGACAAAGCCCGCGCGAGGGAGGCATGCGTGACAAGGAGATTTGCGTGACGTCAGATCGGCTGCAACGCTTCGGCGATCGTCTCGCTCTGCCGCTGATCGCAGCGCCGATGTTCCTGGTGTCGGGCGTCGAGCTCATGGTCGCTGCGTGCCGGAGCGGGGTGATCGGCAGCTTCCCCACTGCGAATTGCCGCAGCACGGACCAGCTCGATGAATGGCTCACCACGATCGAGACACGGCTGCGCCAGCATGAAGACCAGACCGGCCGCAAGGCAGCGCCGCTCTGCCCGAACCTGATCGTGCACCGCTCCAATACGCGGCTGGAGCATGATCTCGCCGTGCTGCTGCGGCACAGGCCGGAGATCGTCATCACCTCGGTCGGCTCGCCCGCAGCAATGGTGAAGCCGCTGCACGATGCCGGTGCGCTGGTGCTGGCGGACGTTGCTTCCATCCGCCATGCCGAGCGTGCGGCGGAAGCAGGTGCCGACGGGCTGGTGCTGCTCACCGCGGGCGCCGGCGGACAGACCGGCTGGCTCAACCCGTTCGCCTTCGTCCGCGCGGTGCGCGCGTTCTATGACGGCGTCATCGTGCTCGCAGGCGGCATCAGCGACGGCCGCGCGCTGTATGCGGCCGAAGTGCTGGGCTGCGATCTCGCTTACATGGGCACCAAGTTCATCGCAACGCGCGAGAGCATGGCGGACGATCGCCACAAGCGTATGCTGGTCGAGAGCAGCGCCGACGACATCCTGCTGACGACCGCGTTCACGGGCCTGCAGACCAGCATGCTGAGGCCGTCGATCGTGGCCGCCGGGCTTGATCCCGACGATCTGCCGGCGCGCGGGGCCATCGACATCGCTGCGGATATCGACGTCGCCGCACGCGAGAGCCGTCCGAAACGCTGGCGCGACATCTGGAGCGGGGGGCATTCCACCTCGGGCGTCACCGACGTGCTCGCGGTCGACGATCTCGTTGCGCGGACGGTGGCCGAATATCGTGAGGCGAGGGCGCGCCGCTCCCCGTAGAATTGCGGCTCCGCTCGTCCTCGATCACGGTTAATCCCGCGCTCTTCCGTCCGGCTCACTTAACGGCAGATTAACCATCGCCCGCCAAGAATCCCCTCACGGCCGCCAATCAGGACCGAGAGGGACAGGCGATGGACTTTGATTATCTCAACACCAAGACGGCGGCTTCGCTGGACGAAATCCGCGTTCGCGTCGCTCATGCCCTGGCCCGCCACCCGCTGTGCCGCAACGTCCGCTTCGACATCGTCAGCGTCCCCCGCACCCGCCGGGGCGGTAATTGGACGGTGGCGCTGCAATCGGTCGAGCCGCGCGCGGTCTGGGAGGCATCGGAGATCGTCGCGGACATCCAGGACGCCTACGAGCTGGCTGCAGCTGCCTGATTTCCCTTGCCTTTTACGCAGAATGTCGCTGCAGACATGCTGATTGTCGCAACGAAGGCACACTCAAGCCATAATTCGTGCCCTTTTCCCGGGCATCGTTAACAAACTCGTGAAGCGTCCGTTCCCGGAGAGACGTTTGTCCAAAGCCATCACCATCGTTGTGCTGACCTGCTTCCTCGTCCTCGGCGCCGCCACCACCGCCATTCTCGGCCGCGACAGCGTCCCCAGCGTCAGCGAAGACATGATCGCCCAGACGCCTCCGCCCAAGCCGCTCGCAACCAACCGCGCCGCCAAGGCCGACCGTCTGGTCCCGACCCTCGCCTTGGCATCGGCCGCATTCGAGCCGGTCCAGGTGCCCGCCGACAGACTCTCGCAAGCGCCCTTGCTGACCGAGCCGCTGCGCCAGGCCTTCGCCGCTGCAACGCCGTCCGATTTCCCGATGCCCAAGCCGGCGGTGTCCGAGGCGCCCGCCGCGGCGGAGGTTCCCGCCGTCGAAGTCCCCGCCAAGCCGAAGGTGGTGGCCAAGCCGCAGCCGCAGAAGAATTATACGCTGCTGTCCGACGCACAGATTGCGGGGATCAGGGACCGCCTGAAACTGTCCTCGTCGCAGGAATATTACTGGCCCTCGGTCGAGAGCGCGCTGCGCAACGTTGTCCGCAAGATCTCGGCCAACAAGCTCTCCAATCCGAACGCGCCACCCAGCGCTCAGATCGACCCGAATTGCGATGAGGTCCAGCAGCTGAAGTCGGCGGCCATGCCGTTGCTGTTCCAGCTGCGTGACGACCAGAAAGAGGAGGTGCGCAAGCTCGCTCGCCTCATCGGGCTTGAGAAGGTCGCGCAGCAGATCTGACGCTTAAGTTCCTTTGGGAACTGCTTCCGTACCAGGAACATCCGGCAATCGACGCGCGTTGCTCGCTCCAAAGAGGGAGTGGATCAATGCGCGCCTCGACAGCCTATTTCGTCGGTGCCGGAACCATCGTTGCAGCTATCGCCGTTGGTTTGGGCGGCGGGATCGTGGCCGGCAACATCATGAATCCGGTCGCGTCCAAACAGGGCCCGGACACCAGCAAGATGGCGCAGCGCGCCGAATCCGCCGGCGCGCCGGTGGCGACAAACGCGCCCTCGGAACGGGTCAATTATCTCACCGGCTCGCAAGCCTTCGGCGCCATGATCGCCGCACCGGCGCAGGCCGAAGCCAAGTCTGAAGCCGCAAAGCCCGAAGTCGCAAGGCCTGACGCGCAGCCCGCTCAGGCCAATGCCGAACCGCCGGCACCCCCGCCTTCGCAGGCGGCCGCGGTTGAGCCGCCCAAGGAACAGTCCAAGCCAGCGATCGCATCGTCACCGAGAGCCGCAAAGCCCGGCGAGCAGCAAGCAGCAATCGATCCGGCCTCGTCACCTGACAACGCCTATGCCAAGGCGAGGGATTCCGACGTGAGGCGCGCTGCGAACGAGCGGCGCCGAATCGAGCGGCGCGACCGCTGGGTCGAGCGCCGCCAATACAATGAGGGCCGCGAGCAGCGCGGCATGCGCGACCGCACCGATTGGGATGACGTCGCGCGCAACATCCGCGAAGATTCCGATGCGCGCGATTATGCCGGACGGCCGCGCGGCGGCTTCCCGCAGATCAGGCTGTTCGGGCCCGACAACGATTAGCGCATCATTGTCGAGCCGCTGTCACGTCAGCCCCGCGCGCCGCAATCCTTCCAGGTAATGCGCCCGATCCTCGTCCCGCAGCATCGGCAGCTCGCGGGTGATCCAGGCGAGCGAGACCCCGGGTTGAGCGCGGCGTAGACCGTCCAGTGCGGACGCTGCGAGCGTTGGATCTCCTGACATACCGGCGGCAGCCGTCAGCACGCGGTGCGCGCCCACGAAATCGCCGCGTTGCCGCAGCGATTCCCGCGCCATCTGCAAGGCACCCTCGTAGTCGCGGCCGACGAACCGGGCATAGGCCGCAACCCCGCAATAGATCGCCGCGAGTGGATCGCGCGGACTGAGCCGCAGCGCGCGGCGTGCGGCGGCGTCGCCGTCCTGCCATCGGCCGGCATAGCACAGCGTCACACCGTAAAAGGCATGCGCCATCGCGAAATTCGGGTTGAGCTGCAGCGCCAGCTCGAACTCGGCCAGCGCGTCGTCGAAGCGGCGCCGGAACAGATAGGTGTAGGCGAGGCCGTGATGGGCCCAGGCATCCTCGCGGTCGGCTTCCACCGCCGCGAGCGCCGAGCGCTCGGCGATGGGAATCGTAGCTTCCATGTCGGCCCAGCCCATATGCGCGCCGAAGATGTGACTGGTCGCGAGCAGGCCCAACGCCTTGCCATAGGCGGGATCGATCGCGACGGCCTGTTCGAGCAGCGCTTGCGCAGCGGCGTTGTCCTCTCGGGTAATGCGCCAATGGTGCGACAATGCCCGCATCACGAGATCCCAGGCGTCGAGACTGCCGGGCGGCTTCTGCTCGGCGCGAAAACTCTCGGCGGCATAGAGCTGCGGCTCGATCGCGGCGACGATCGCCTCGGTGATCTCGTCCTGCACGGCGAAGATGTCGGCGAGCTCGCGATCGTAGCGCTCGGCCCATAGATGACTGCCGGTCGAGACGTCGTTGAGCTGGGCCGAGATGCGCACCCGCTCGCCGCTCCGCCGGACGCTGCCTTCGACCACGTAGCGCACCCCGAGCTCGCGCGCGACCTCGCGGATATTCACGGCGCGGCCCTTGTAGACGAAGGATGAATTGCGCGCGATGACGAAGAACCAGCGCAGCTTCGACAGCGCGGTGATGATGTCCTCGCTGATGCCGTCGGAGAAATAATCCTGTCCGGCCTCGCCGCTCATGTTGGTGAAGGGCAGCACGGCGATCGCGGGTCGCTCGGGAAGCGCCAGCGCAGCACGCGGCGCTCCGGCGGCGCGGCCATGCTCCGGCGCGGTCGCACTGACCTTGGCCTCGACATCGCCGACGAAGCGAAAACCCTTGCGGGCGATGGTGCGGATCAGCGCCTGGCTCGCGCCGCTGTCGCCGATCGCCTTGCGTGCAGCGTTGATCCGGCTGGTCAGGGTGGATTCGGAGACGCTGCGCCCGTGCCAGATCTTGTCGATCAACTCGTCCTTGCTGACCACCCGGTCGCGGTTCTGCATGAGGTGGACCACGAGATCGAAGACCTGCGGCTCCACGGCAATTGGAACCTGCTCGCGGCTCAGCTCGCGCCGGTCGGTATCGAGAAGGTGGTCCCGGAACAGAAACTGCACGTCGAAAACTCAGGCCTCATTGCGATATCGGATGGGCTAAATGAAAAGAAATTTGGGTCGAAAGCCATGTGTCTGTCGAAAGGCCCGCCTGGTTCATCGAGATTGCGTGATGGCAGTCATGCGGTTTTCGGAGGGAATACAACCGCGACCAGGTTGTAACCGCTCGCCACCCAACATCGTCATCCTGAGGCGCCGGAGCGTAGCGGAGGCCTCGAAGGATGGACGGCCCGGCTGCATCGCGGCCGCTCATCCTTCGAGGCTCCCCATGGGACGCGTTGTGTCCCATGTCTCGCACCTCTGGATGACGGGGTGAAAGCGTGACGTGTTGTCATGACGCAGCCGTGTGGTGGATGTGGCGAACGGTGAATGTCCTTTGCCGAGCTGCGCCGACTGCGTAAGCTATCTCCCACCCAAAACACCAACCACGAAGAAACGCCCATGCCCGCCTTCAGCGCTTCCACCACCGTGCTCGATTCCATGCTGTTCCGCGATGCCTTTGGCACGCCCGAGATGCGCGAGGTGTTCTCCGACGTCGCGCTGGTCGCGCGCTATGCCGAGGTCGAGGTGGCGCTGGCGAAGGCGGAAGCCAGATGTGGCGTGATCCCGCAGCAGGCGGCCGAGGCGATCGCGGCGCGGACCGACGTCGCCGCGCTGGATTTCGATCTGCTCAGGCAGGAGACCGACATCGTCGGATATCCGATCCTCCCCTTGGTGCATCAGATGGTGAAGCAGTGCGGCGAGGCGGGCCGCTACGTGCATTGGGGCGCGACGACGCAGGACATCATGGATACCGCCGTGGTGCTGCAGCTCCGCGCTGCGCTCGAGATCGTGGCGCGGGACATCGACGAGCTCCGCGGCATCCTGGCGAACCTCTCGAGACGCCACCGCGACACGCCGATGGCCGGCCGCACCCATCTTCAGCAGGCGCTGCCGGTGACCTTCGGCTACAAGACCGCGATCTGGCTCGCCATGTTCGATCGCCACGCCGAGCGGCTGGCGCAGTTGAAGCCGCGCGTGCTGGTCGGTCAGTTCGCCGGCGCCGCCGGTACGCTCGCCTCGCTCGGCGACAAGGGATTCGAGGTGCAGGAGGCACTCTGCGCCGAGCTGAAGCTCGGCGTTCCCGTCTCGACCTGGCACGTCGCGCGCGACGGCTTTGCCGAGGCCGTGAACTTCCTTGCGCTCGTCACCGGCTCGCTCGGCAAGATCGCGCTCGACATCATGATCATGGCCTCGACCGAGTTCGGCGAAGTCTACGAACCCTTCGTCAAGGGTCGCGGCGCCTCCTCGACCATGCCGCAGAAGCGCAATCCGATCTCGTCGGAATTGATGCTGGCGGCGTCCAAGGCGGTGCGCCAGCACGCCGGCCTCATGCTCGACGCCATGGTGCAGGATTTCGAGCGCGCCACGGGTCCCTGGCACGCCGAATGGATGGCCATCCCCGAAAGCTTCGTGCTGACCGCCGGCGCGCTGCATCAGGCGAAGTTCGCGCTTGCGGGCCTCATCGTGGACGAGGCGAAGATGAACGACAATCTCGCGATCAGCCGCGGCCTGATCGTGGCCGAAGCAGTCATGATGGGCCTCGCGCCGCAGCTCGGCCGGCAGGAGGCCCATGACGTGGTTTATGACGCCTGCCGGCTCGCCAATGACAAGGGCTTGAGCCTGGCGGATGCGCTCTCCTCCGACTCCCGCGTCTCGAGCCGCATCGACCGTGTCACAATCGAGGCGCTCACCTCACCGAAAAATTACCTCGGACTCGCGCCTGCCATGGTTGACCGGGTGCTGAAATCGGCAACGCGTTGAAAACCAATATGCGTGAAACTGCGTATCTTCTCCGTGTCGCAAGGTGCTCGCGCACTTGCGCCTTGCGGTGCTAGGCTTAGATTGAACCAGAGACTTTCGGCAGAGGGCCCGGCATGACTGATCACCGCAATTCCAACGCTCCCATCGATCCCGCGAAGCTCGACCGGCTGGCCGAGGTGGCGGTGAAGGTGGGCCTGGGCTTGCGGCCGGGACAGGATCTGCTGCTCACGGCGCCCGCGATCGCGCTGCCGCTGGTCAGGCGGATCGCCGTGCACGCCTACAAGGCCGGCGCCGGTATCGTGACGCCGATCCTGTCGGATGAGGAGATGACGTTGGCGCGCTACCGCCACGGCCATGACAGCAGTTTCGATCGTGCCGCCGGCTGGCTCTATGAGGGCATGGCCAAGGCGTTCTCTGAGAACACCGCGCGGCTCGCCATCGTCGGCGACAACCCGATGCTGCTGTCGGGCGAGGATCCGTCCAAGGTGGCGCGCGCGAGCAAGGCGAATTCGATGGCGTATCAGCCCGCGCTGGAGAAGATCGTCAATTTCGACACCAACTGGAACATCATCGCCTATCCGAGCCCGTCCTGGGCCAAGCAGGTCTTCCCCAACGATCCCGAGGAGATCGCGGTCGGCAAGCTCGCGGATGCAATTTTCGCGGCGTCCCGCGTCGATCGCGAGGATGCGATGGCCAATTGGACCAGCCACAATGCGGTGCTGCGCGAGCGGACCAACTGGCTCAACGGCCAGCGCTTTCGCGCCCTGCAATATTCAGGACCGGGCACCGACCTCACCATCGGCCTGGCCGACGGCCACGAATGGGAGGGCGGTGCCTCGCTCTCCAAGAACGGCATCAGCTGTAACGCCAACATCCCGACCGAAGAGGTCTTCACCACGCCGCATTGCCGGCGCGTCTACGGCCATGTCGTCAGCTCGAAGCCGCTGTCCTACCAGGGCACGCTGATCGACAACATCGCGGTGCGCTTCGAGGACGGCAAGATCGTCGACGCAAAGGCCTCGCGCGGCGCGGAGGTGCTGAACAAGGTGCTCGACACCGACGAGGGCGCGCGCCGGCTCGGCGAAGTGGCGCTGGTGCCGCATTCCTCGCCGATCTCGCAGAGCGGGCTGTTGTTCTACAACACGCTGTTCGACGAGAACGCGGCATCTCACATCGCGCTCGGCCAATGCTATTCGAAATGCTTCGTCAATGGCGCGCAGCTCACCCCGCAGCAGATCGCGGCGCAAGGCGGCAACCAGAGCCTGATCCATATCGACTGGATGATCGGCTCCGCCGAGACCGATATCGACGGCATCCTGCCCGACGGCAGCAAGGTGCCGGTATTCCGCAAGGGCGAGTGGGCGAAGTAGTCTGGATCGCCCTGTTTGATCGCTGACGAGCGGCGGAGCGCGGCCGCAACGGCATTGTTGGGCTCCGTTCCGGCGCCTGCGCACTTTGTCGCACCCGGGTTGGACCTGGTCATGTCCGCGGATTTGCAAGGGAATTGCGACGTTAACCGTCTGCACGTGTTGCTTCCGGCTGATTCTCGGAATCGATGTAAGAAAGAATTAGAAACGGGCGACTAGCGTCCGTGCATCTTTCGAACACTCCCGGCCGGAGCCGGCCGCAAAATATCATTTCCGAGGAAGCAAATGGCATTGATTGAAGTCGGCAGTTTCAACGTGGACCTCGAGCCGAGCCCGATCGAGCCCTCTTGGATCATCGAGGGCAATCCGGTCGCGCGCTCGCGCGTCCTGTCCACCAGCGAAGACCGCACCGCCCAGACCATCGTCTGGTACTGCACCGAAGGGCGCTTCAACTGGTACTACGACATCGACGAGACGATCATGATCATGGAAGGATCGATCGTGCTCGAGAGCGACGGCATGCCGCCGAAGCGCTACGGCCCCGGCGACGTCATCTTCTTCCGCGACGGCGCGCATGCCAAATGGCATGTCGAAGGCCACGTCAAGAAGATCGCCTTCTGCCGCAAGACCAATCCCGTGATGATCGGCTTCCTGATCCGCGTCGTCAACAAGCTGAAGAAGATGTTCGTCTCCACCGGCGCGCCCCGTCCGGCCTCGCTGATGGGTGCCGGCTAAGGACAAAAAGGTTTCAAGGACGCTTCCCAGCGGCCACGACGAAGAGGGGCCGGGATCGACATCCCGGCCCCTCTTCTCGTTTCGATATCACGGCCGGCCGATGCCTAGGGCCAGCGCCGTCGTGCTTTGACTTCCGCCGTCAGCCGCCAATCCTGCGCCGCTGCGGGCTTGGTTTCGCCGAGCCAATGGAAGGAGTCCTGGCTGATCTCCGTGAAGCTCCACCGCGTCAATTCGCCGGCTTCGGTGGTGCCTTCCTGCACGATGTCCTCTCCGCGCGGACGGCCGGTCTGGTGGCGGAAGACGCTGCGGGCGGGATCGAACCAGGAAATCCGCCATGCATCGATGGTTGGATCGTAAACGCGTAGCGTCGTGCCGTACCAATTGCCGGCGATCGGGAAGGCCGGCGCGCCCGTCGGCCGGGGTATCATCCAGACGTCCTGGACGGCACGGCCCTCCAGCACCCAGCCGAAATGAATCTCGCCGGCGGCGGTGTGTCTCGTGCCATCGGATCCATGGGCGGTGATCTCGGCATCCCAGTCGCCGACGAAGCGGCCATAGAGCTGAAGCGCCGCCGCATGCTCGGGGTTCGGTCCGTCCGCGTGCAACAGTCTGGCAAAGTCGGTCATGTCGCTCTCCTGTTGCAGGCAGATCAACACGACCGGCCGGCGGCCGGCTTGGAGAAAATTGCGTCTCAGACCCCGTCGAGGATGATCACCGTCGGCTTCGACGGCAGCGCATCCCGCGACATCCGGAAGGACCGCCCAGAGTGCCGGTCGATCTCGAAATGCTGGCCGATCCGACGCATGAAGTCGTCGAGCGGGGTCGCGAAGCGGTGCATCGGCAGCACCACCGAGGCCCGCAACCGCTTGGTGATCTCGGAGATGCCGTCCAGCGACATGGTGTAGGTGCCGTCGATCGGCACCATCACGATATCGAGCCGCCCGATCTGGGCGAAATGGCTGTCGTCGAGCTTGTGATGGAGGTGGCCGAGATGGCCGATGCAGAGGCCCGCGACCTCGAAGATGAAGATCGAATTGCCGTCGCGGATCATGTCGGAGCCGGCATCGTCGCCGAAATAGCGGCGGATGTCGGTCGTGACATTCCGGATGAAGGCATCGCCGATGCGTTCCGACACGATCGCCGGCTTGCCGTCGTCGCTCCAGCCGTGGAGCACGTGCGGAATGCGCCTGTCGGGGAAAAGAGTGTAGTGGGTGCTATGGGCGCGGTTCATGGTGGCGACGTCGGGCAGCCGTCCCACCTGATAGGCCCCGCTGTAATCGGTCGCGATGCGCAAGCCGCCGGGCGTGTCGATGTAATAGGTGGAATGGCCGGCATAGCTGATCTCGACCTCGGCAGCGGCCGCCGCCCGCCGGAACGCGACCGGCATCGCACGGGGCGCCGCGTTCGCCATCGCCAGGCACTCGCTGCGCTGGGGCTGCTGGGCGAGGGCAGGTGAGAGAGCTGCGCCGAACAGCGCCAAAGCCGCCGAAACAAGTCGCCACATGAATCCGTCCCCGATGACGCCCGGGACAAAGTGTAGCGTGCAATGCCGAGCCGCGCCAACAGCCGGCGATCAACAGCGCGTCAGTGTCGCACCTGTCGCCCCCTCATCCTAGTCCCGCCTTCTAGTCCCGTCTTGGGCTGAACTTCCAGGTGACCGCAACGAGGCCCGCGGTGATCAGGCCGCTGATGAGGCCCGCGACGGGGAGCGCGAGCAGCAGCGCTGCCGTCGCGGCCCAGCCGATCGAGGAGAAGGCTTCGGCAATGGTCGCCAGCCGCGACGAGGTCTGGCGGCGCCGGAATTGGCTGCGCCGGGCCTGCACCCGGAACCAGAGCTGGATCGCCGTCGCGCAGGCCGCGCTGACGATGACCGCGCCGGCACTGATCGCGGCCTGATAGGGCGAGGCGAAAGCGAGTGCCGCGACCAGCGGGCAGAAGATGACGGCGATCGCGATCAGCACCACCTCGATCTTGGCGCGGATGAGGCTGGATGGCGTCAACGGCGCCGTCGCGACCAGGTCGGGCGCGTCCTCGCCCGAGATCGTCAGCCAGGCAAGTCCGCCGGCGAGCTGGCCGGCCGCCATCACGATGACGGGCGTGATCAGCGTCAGCGCCGCCGAGCTGTCGCCAAAATTGCGCCAGAGCAGCAGGGCCGGCGGCACCAGATAAAGCAGCTGCATCAGGGTCTGCGAGATCAGCCAGGGATCGCGCCAGAGCAGCGAGAATTCCTTGCGCCGCAGCGCCTGTTGCCGCGAGCCGCTGCGGAACGGCCGCTCCCTCGCACGCCTGCCGCCGGACGCGCCATAGGCCGCGGCGTCGATCGCCGTGTCGGCGAAGCGGTGCGAGAAGATCGCCATGACGCTTCCGAGCAGCACCAGAGCGAGCGCCAGGAGCAGCAGCAGGGCCTCGTTGTCACCCATCACGGCCCGCGCCGGCCACCACCAGATGCTGTCGACGTCGGGGGCGTAGGCGGCCAAGGTCCCGGAGGTCAAAATGGTGAAGCGCGACAGCGTGCCGTAGGACATGATCGCGGCGACCTGGAGCGCGATCACGAAGCCGGCGCCGATGATCGCTGCGAGAATCTGGGCAATCAGGCGCGTCCGCGCCGGGCCGATCAGGCGAAACAACAGGATGGTGACGGCGATCGCGATCGCCGCGGCCGACAGGCCCATGGCGACGACGCCCCCGAACGCCGCCAGCCAGCGCGCGCCGCCGCCGATCACGAGCACGTCGATGAAGGGCGTCGAGAACAGCAGCGCCATCGCAGTGACGGTCAGCGCGATCGCGGCGATTCGGACCGAGAACAGATTGGCGAGCCGCGCCGGCGAGGACATGATCAGGTCGAGATCGGCACGGGCGTAAAACACCCGCGTCACCGATTCGATCGCCTGCGACAGCATCAAGGTCCAGGCGAGAAAGATCGTCGCCGAGATCACGATCAGCGAGGATTTGTCGAGCGGCAGCTGCAAATCGGCGAAACGGCCGATCACCGCCCAGGCCGGCAGGTGCAGCAGCGCGGCGAAGCAGACGAGGCCGATGATAGCGGCGCGCGTCCGCTTGCGCCGTCCGCCGGTCATCATGGCGAACCATTCGCGCCAGGCGAGCCGGAGCTCGTGGCGGGCGAACCAGGAGAGCGCGGTCGCCGAGCTCATGCGGCTTCCGGCAGCGTCACCAGCGCGATGAAGAGATCCTCCAAACTGGTGTCGGCATCGCCGTTCTGCTGGCGCAATTCGGTCAGCGTGCCTTCGGCGACGAGGCGGCCCGAAGCGATCACGCCGATGCGGTCGGCCATGCGCTCGGCCACCTCGAGAATATGCGTGGTCATGATGACGGTGCAGCCGGCCCGGACACGCTCGCTGAGCAGGCCTTTCACATGCCGGGCCGAGACCGCATCGAGCCCGGTCAGCGGCTCGTCGAGGATGATGAGGCGGGGATCGTGCACCAGCGCGCCGGCCAGCGCCACCTTCTGACGCATGCCCTTGGAGAACCCCTCGCAACGCTCGTGCCGGTGCGGCGCGAGCCCGAGCGAGGAGAGTAGGTCCTGCGCGACCGGCTCGGAGACCGGCGGCGCGATGCCCCAGAGGCCGGCGACGAATTCGAGATATTCGAGCGGGGTCAGCTTGTCGTAGATCATCGGCTCGTCGGAGACCCACGCCATCACCTGCTTGGCGGCCACGGGGTCCTGGAGCGCGTCGATGCCGAAGATCGAGACGCGGCCGGCATCGGGGCGCAGCAGGCCTGCAACCATGCGCAAAGTCGTGGTCTTGCCGGCGCCGTTGGGGCCGACCAGCGCATAGAATTCGCCGGCGTGGACGGTCAGATCGAGGCTGTCGACCGCCAGACGGTCAAAACGCTTCGTTAACCCCATGACTTCGAGCGCCGAGCTGTCCGGCTTCATGACGGCCACCATCCGGTTTTGCATCGCTTCCGACCATGCTCCGAAGATGTTTCGGCACGGTGAATCGCGCTGCAGCAAATTCCGTCATCCGGATTGGACTAAAGGCAAGTCACCCCTACAAGTCACCGTTTGTTGACAGGGCTGAGCGGTTCAGGCTGAATTGGTTCCGGACAAATGGCGCTAACGCAGCGAAACGACTGCGTAGCGACTGGACACAAGATGCGGCACGGCGGTCGGGAAGAGCCGCCGGTTGCATCGGGAGGACGCGCGTCAATGCTGGATTTCGTTCAGCAGCTGGTCAGCGGTGTTGCGCTCGGCTGCGTCTACGGGCTGATCGCGCTCGGCTTCGTGCTCGTCTACAAGGCCACCGAGGTGGTCAATTTCGCCCAGGGCGATCTGATGATGCTCGGCGGCTTCTTCGCCTTCACCTTCATCGGCATGATGGGCCTGAACTACTGGATCGGCTTTGCCGGCGCGGTGGCCGCGATGGCGCTGTTCGGCATGCTGGCGGAGCGCGTGGTGGTGCGGCCGATCCTCGGCTATCCCCAGTTCTCCATCATCATGGCGACCATCGGCCTCGGCTATTTCCTGCGCTCGATCGCCGGCATGATCTGGGGCACCGACGATCTGAAGATCGAGACCCCGTTCAGCCAGGGCGTGCTGCGGATCGGCTCGCTGGTGCTCGCCTACGACAAGCTGTCGGTGATCGCGGCGACGATGATCCTGTGCACGCTGTTGTGGCTGTTCTTCAACAAGACCACGCTCGGCACCGCGATGCGGGCCAGCTCCGAGAACATGCTGGCGGCCTACTACATGGGCATTCCGGTCAAGCGCGTGGTGTCGATCGTCTGGGCGATCAGCGCGGCGGTTGCGACCTGCGCCGGCGTGCTGCTGGCGCCGATCACCTTCATCCATTCCAATGTCGGCCTCGTGCTCGGCCTCAAGGCGTTCCCGGCCGCGGTGCTCGGCGGCTTCGGCTCGATCCCGGGCGCGGTGGTCGGCGGCGTCCTGATCGGCGTGATCGAGAGCATGGCCGGCTTCTACCTGCCCGAAGGCTGGAAGGATGTCGCGCCCTATCTCGTGCTGCTCGCCGTGCTGCTCCTGAAGCCCGAAGGCCTATTCGGCCACCACGTCCGCAAGAAGGTCTGAACGCCATGCGCTTCCTGTTCAAGACCGATTACGAGGACGACATCAAGCTGTTCCCGCATTCGGGCTATTGGGTCTCGTACGGCATCCTGCTCGCGCTGCTGCTGATCGCGCCCTATGTGCTCTCCAGCTATCTGATGAGCCAGCTGGTCTTCGTCTGCATCTATGCGATCGTCGGCGTCGCGCTTCTGATCCTGACCGGATTCACCGGCCAGGCCTCGCTCGGCCACGCTGCGTTCCTCGCCATCGGGGCCTACACCGCCGCATATTTGCAGAAATACAACGTGCCGTTCCCGGTCTACTTCCTGGCCGCCGGCGGCCTGACCGGCATCATTGGCGCGATGGTCGGCTTTCCCGCCCTGCGCCTCACCGGCATCTACCTCGTCATCGCCACCATCTCCTTTGCCCTGATCGTGGAGGAGATCCTGGCGCGCTGGGAGAGCGTCACCCACGGCAACGAGGGCATGCGGGTCAAGACGCTGTCGCTGCTCGGTGTCACGGTGCCGCGCGACAGCCCGACCTTCTATTATCTCTGCCTTGCCGTCCTGGTGCTGACCATCGTCGGCGCGCTCAATCTGCTGCGCTCGCCCACAGGACGCGCCTTCGTCGCGATCCGCGACAGCGAGACCGCGGCGCGCAGCATGGGCGTCAATGTCGCACTCTACAAGGTGAAGTCCTTTGCGATCTCGGCGGCGATCACCGGCTTTGCCGGCGTGCTGTTCGCCCACAAGCTCTCCTTCATCTCGCCGGAAATGTTCACGCTGCAGCTCTCGATCGAGTTCATCATCGTGATCCTGATCGGGGGCGCCTTCAGCCTGCACGGCGCGGTGCTGGGCGCGATCTTCATCGTGATGATCGATCCGTTCCTGACTTACCTCAAGGACGACATGCCCGGCGTGATCGCCGGGATCGCGGCGGCCTTCGGCGCCGGCCCGGCCATAGCGGGAGATATCCAGTCGAAGGTCGCGGCGTTCGCCTCGCTCAACGGCCTGAAGGGCGCGATCTACGGCATCATCATCGTGCTGTTCGTGCTGTTCGAGCCGCTCGGCCTCTACGGCCGCTGGCTGAAGATCAAGCTCTTCTTCCAGCTGTTCCCGCTCTACAAGCGCGCCACCTTCAAGCGGCAGAAGATCTACGTGAAGTCGGAGCGCAACCGATGAGCTATTTTCGCGCCGAGAACCTGTCGCTGCATTTCGGGGGCCTCAAGGCCGTCGATGCGGTGTCCTTCGCGCTAGAGAAGGGCGAGATCCTGTCGATCATCGGGCCGAACGGCGCGGGCAAGAGCTCGATCTTCAACCTGATCTCGCGAATCTACCGGCCGACGTCGGGCCGGATCTTCTTCGAGGACCAGGACATCACGGAAGAGGCGCCTTACGACATCGCCAAGCTCGGCATCGCCCGGACCTTCCAGAACATCGAGCTGTTCGAGAATGCGACCGTGCTCTCCAACCTTCTGGTCGGCCGCCATCGGCACTCGACCACGCAGCTCTGGCAGGAGCTGCTGTTCCTGCCGAGCGTGCGGGCCAACGAAAAGGTGCACCGCCGCCGGGTCGAGCAGGTCATCGAGTTCCTCGATCTCGAGCCCTATCGCGACAAGCTGATCTCCGGCCTGCCTTACGGCGTGCGCAAGGTGATCGAGCTGGCGCGCGCCCTGTGCTCGGAGCCGAAGCTGATCCTGCTCGACGAGCCGTCAAGCGGCCTCAACGTCGAGGAAACCGACGACATGTCGTTCTGGATCCGCGACATGAAGAGCGAGCTCGGCATCACCGTGCTGATGGTCGAGCACGACATGTCGCTGGTCAATCGCGTCTCCGACCGGGTCATCGCGCTGAACTACGGCAGGGTGCTGGCGATGGGCTCGCCCGCCGAAGTGCAGCAGCACCCCGACGTCGTCGCCGCGTATCTGGGAGCCTGACGCATGGATGCTGCGGCGACACCCGATATCATCCTCAAGCTCTCCAACATCGAGAGCTACTACGGACCGATCATGGCGATCCGCGGCATCTCGCTGGAGGTGCCGCGCGGCCGCATCGTCACGCTGCTGGGGGCGAACGGCGCCGGCAAGACCACCGTGCTGAAGACGATCTCCGGCATTCTCGACCCGCAGAAGGGCTCGATCGAATTCCTGGGCAAGCCGATCCAGCGCATGGAGGCGGACCGAATCGTCCGGCTCGGCCTTAGCCATGTGCCGGAGGGGAGGGAGGTGTTCCCGTTCCTGTCGGTGCGCGAGAACCTGATGATGGGCGCCTATCCGCGCAAGGACCGTGACGGCGTGGCGGAGGATCTGGAGCGCGTCTACGGCTATTTCCCGCGCTTGAAGGAGCGCATCAACCAGCCAGCCGGCCAGCTCTCCGGCGGCGAGCAGCAGATGCTCGCGATCGGGCGCGCCCTGATGAACCGGCCGACGCTGCTCTTGCTCGACGAGCCCTCGCTCGGCCTGTCGCCGCTGCTGGTGAAGGAGATCTTCACCATCATCCGCCGGGTCAACGAGGAGCAGGGCATGTCGATCCTGCTGGTCGAGCAGAATGCCAAGGTGGCGCTGGAGACGGCGCATTACGGCTACGTGCTGGAAATCGGCCGCATCGTCATGAACGACAGCTGCGACCGCTTGATGCATTCCCAGGACATCCAGGAGTTCTACCTTGGCGCCAAGGAAGCCGGCGCGCGCGGCGAGCGGCGTTGGAAGAAGAAGAAGACGTGGCGGTGAGGAAGCGCCGGCAGTAAGATGGGATTGCCCGCAAGCAAAGACCGCCGGCAAGGCAGGCAGCTGAGGGCAGAGCGACAAGGAGGAGACGCGCATGGCCGGACCGGCGGTGCTGACGGTCGCTGATACGATCGCAAAGAGCTTTTTGCGCGCTGCGGAGACGCGGGGCGATCGGCCGGCTATCCGCGAGAAGAAATTCGGCATCTGGCAGCCGACCAGCTGGCGCCAATGGCTGGAAATCTCGAAGGAGATCGCCTACGCGCTTCATGCGACCGGCTTCAGGCCCGGCGAGGTCGCCTCGATCATTGCCAACGCCGTCCCGGAATGGGTCCATGCCGACATGGGCATCCTGTGCGCCGGCGGCGTCTCCTCGGGCATCTATCCGACCGATTCCTCGTCCCAGGTCGAATACCTCGTCAACGATTCCGGGACGAAAGTCATCTTCGCCGAGGACGAGGAGCAGCTCGACAAGATTCTCGCCTGCCGTGCGCGCTGTCCGTCCTTGCAGAAGATCATCGTGTTCGACATGGAGGGTCTCAGCGGCTTCTCCGACGACATGGTGATGTCGCTCGACGAATTTTGCGCGCTCGGCCGCAATCACATGGTCGGGCGCGAGGCGCTGTGGCAGGAGATGATCGACAGCCGTAGCGCCGACGATCTCGCCATCCTCGTCTACACGTCCGGCACGACCGGCCCGCCCAAGGGCGCGATGCACGCCAACCGCAGCGTCACCCACCAGATGCGGCACGCCAACGACTTCATCCCGGCGCGTGAGGACGAGGACAGGCTGATCTTCCTGCCGCTCTGCCACGTCGCCGAGCGCATCGGCGGCTATTACATCTCGGTCGCGCTCGGCTCGGTGATGAATTTCGCCGAGAGCCCCGAGACAGTGCCGGACAATCTGCGCGAGGTGCAGCCGACCGTCTTCCTCGCGGTGCCGCGCATCTGGGAGAAATTCTACTCAGCGATCACCATCGCGCTGAAGGACGCGACGCCGCTGCAGCAATGGGTCTATCGCCGCGCCATCGGCATCGGCTACCGCATGGTCGAGTACAGGCTCGAGGGCAAGCCGCCGCCGCTGTCGCTGCGCATCGCCAACGGTCTCGCCTATCGCATCGCCTTCCGCAACATCCGCCGCATGATCGGGCTCGACCGCTGCCGCATCGCCTTCACCGGCGCAGCACCGATCGCGCCGGAGCTGATCCGCTGGTATCTCGCGCTCGGCATCGACGTGCACGAAGTCTACGGCCAGACCGAGAATTGCGGCGTCGCCACCATGATGCCGGCGGAGCGGATCAAGCTCGGCTCGGTCGGCACCGCGGTGCCCTGGGGCGAGGTCGCGCTGTCGCCGGAGGGCGAGATCCTGATCAAGGGCGACTTCCTGTTCATGGGTTATTTGAACCAGCCGGAGAAGACCGCCGAGACCATCGATTCACGCGGCTGGCTGCACACAGGCGACGTCGGCACCATCGACAATGAAGGCTTCGTCCGCATCACCGACCGGATGAAGGACATCATCATCACTTCCGGCGGCAAGAACATCACGCCGTCAGAGATCGAGAATCAGCTCAAGTTCTCGCCCTACATCTCCGATGCTGTCGTGATCGGCGACAAGCGGCCGTATCTGACCTGCCTCGTGATGATCGACCAGGAGAATGTCGAGAAATTCGCCCAGGACCACGACATTCCCTTCACCAATTATGCCAGCCTGTGCCGGGCAGTGGAGATTCAGGACTTGATCTGGCGCGAGATCGAGCAGGTCAACGGCAATTTTGCCCGCGTCGAAACCATCAAGAAGTTCTACCTGATCGAGCGCCAGCTCACGCCGGAAGACGAGGAGCTGACGCCGACCATGAAGCTGAAGCGCGGCTTCGTGAACAAGCGCTATGCCGCCGAGATCGAAGCGATGTATCGCCAGCGCGCCGTGGCATGACGCATGCGCATGCTCCGGAAGAGTGGAAACCGGTTTTCCGAGAAGGGGCATGCGCAAAGAAGAAAAGTCGCATCTGAGAAAGCGAAGGAGCGACGGCCCCCGCCCTTCGCGTAACACGGGCCTTTAGGAGAGGAGACGTCAATGTCGAAATCGTTCAGCGCGTTCGGCCTTGCTGTGAGTGCAATGGTGCTCACCTGTCTGCCGGCCGCGGCGCAGACCAAGGTCACCAACGAGGGCATCTCGGCGACGGAGATCGTCGTCGGTACCCACCAGGACTTGTCGGGTCCGATCAAGGGATGGGGCGTTCCGGTCTCCAACGGCATGAAGATGGCGGCCGAGGAGATCAACGCGGCCGGCGGCGTCAACGGCCGCAAGATCCGACTGGTCGTCGAGGACAGCGGCTACGATCCGAAGAAGGCGGTGCTGGCTTCGCAGAAGCTGATCGAGCGCGACAAGATCTTCGCGATGGTGGGACCGATGGGATCGCCGACCGTGCTCGCCGCGCAGGACATCCTGTTCGACGCCGGCGTGCTGCAGCTGTTCCCGCTGACGGCGGCCGAGTTCACCTTCAAGTTCGACCCGGCCAAGCCGCAGGAGCGGCTGAAGTTCAACAATCTGCTGCCCTACGTCGAGAGCACCCGGGCCGCGCTGAAATACATGATGGAATGGAAGGGCTTCAAGAAGCCCTGCATCATGCATCAGGACGACGAGTACGGTAAGAACGTGCTGGACGGCTTCAATCAGCAGCTCACCGCCATGAAGGCGCAGCCGGCTTCGATCACGAGCTACAAGCGCGGCGCCTCCGATTTCAGCGCGCAGGTGGCCAAGATGAAGTCCGACGGCTGCGACCTCGTCGTGCTCGGCACCGTGCTCCGCGAGACCATCGGGGCGATGTCCGAAGCCAAGAAGCTCGGCTGGGACGTCACCTTCCTCGGTGCCACCCCCACCAACGTGATGGAGGTTCCTGCATTGGGCAAGGAAGCCGTCGAGGGGCTCTACGCAGCCAGCGGCTTCGAGATTCCCTATGAGGACACCGCCAAGGGCAAGGTGAAGGACTGGCTCGTCAACTACAAGAAGATGTTCGGCGCCGACGCCAACACGCAGGCCATTATCGGCTACAATGCGATGATGACCTTCGCCTTCTATGCGCAGAAGGCGGGCAAGGACCTCACGGGCCAGAAGATGCTCGATGCGCTGGAATCGGGCGAGAAGTTCCTCGACATCTTCAACTCGCCGCCGACCAAGTTCTCCAAGACCGACCCCCTCGCCAACACGATCACCCAGGTGCAGCAGGTCAAGGGCGGCCGCTGGGTGCTGGTGAAGGACAATCTGATGTTCTGATGCTTCCGGCCTCTCCCCGCGTGCGGGGAGAGGCCGCGTCGCATCTTCGATGCGACGCGGGTGAGGGGACCCTCCGCGAGTCCAACTCTCACCGTGATCGCAAGCCCCTCACCCCAACCCTCTCCCCGCGCCGAGCGGGGAGAGGGAGAAGAGACACGCTACGATCCCCCGCCCGCCGTCCCCGCATTCACCGGGGCCAGCTCGTCCTCCCGGCAGCGCCAGCCGTCGGCGGCTTTCACGAAAGCAAAGGTCCGTTGGATGCGCAGGCGGCGCGTCACGTTGAACGATTCCGCCGAGCGCCCGTTGTTGGCCGCGCCTGCCTGCGGACGGCCCGTCCTTGCGTCCCAACAGGTGCCGGTGCAGGTGGTCGCGACCTTGCTGCACATGGTGAAGGGCGCCAGCACGGCCATCTCGATTTCGCCCGTGACCTGCGCCTCCTGCTCGGTCACCTGGCTGTCGAGCGCGTAGACGCGGTTGATGCGCAGGAAATTGCCGCAGGAATTGGCCGCATGGATCCGCGCCGCGCAGAAGTCGATCGCGTCGGTGTCGGGGAGGCGGGCCGCGATTTGCCGGCCGAACGCCTTCCTGGGGTCTCCCTTGGCCGCGCGGATTTCCTCGGTCTTGCGCCTCAGATGATCGGCGAGACAGTCCTCCGCGGTTTCGAGCTCCTGCAGCGGCACGTTGTCCTTGCCCACTAGATTGCATTTCCGGTCGCGCTCGCGGGTCCACCTACCATATTCGGCGAAGGCAAAGCGCGCGGCGGTCGGGTCCAGCTTGCCGATCAGGCCGAGCACCTGGCCATTGAGCTCCGTCTCCGCCAGCGCCAGCGACGGGTCCGCGCAGATCAGTGCGCCCGCCGCGGTGTTGGCTGCCAGGCAGTCGAAGTCGGGATCGCGTACGATCGCGGCGCGCTCCTCGGTCACCTTGAGCAGGCACGCCTTCACCCGATCGAAATCGTCGGCGCGGACGGGACTCTGCCCGACGATGCCGCAGCTGAGATTGCGCTGGCGGATCCAGATCGCGTTCTCCTCGATCGCAGGCAGGCGATCGGGCAGGCGGGCGAGCCGCGTCTCGATCGCCGTGCTCAGCTTCTCGGCGGCGGCCGCGAGCGCGACATCACCGCAGAACAATTGGTTGCCGGGGTCGCGAATCTGCTGGCAGTTGTTCTGGGCGAACAGCGGAAGCCGATCGGCGATGGAGCGGTCGAACGGCGCGGATTGCGCCAGTGCTGGGGCCGTCGGCCATGCCAGGAGCACAAGCACAGACAGCACGGTGATGCGCATTCTCTTCGTCCCCCGGCGTGGCCCCGGCCATGCTAGCGTCCGGCATGGCGCGGTGGAATGGCCTTGTGGGGGAGGTCTGAGGTGATGTCGGTCTATGGGTCCGCTGGACCGGTCAACGGACCTCGGCAGCGACCATGGAAAATCGCACAGGCTCGTCGACATATTTCAGCACGCCCGACCGGTCGAGTGCGAACAGCGGCTGGTAGCTGCGCGCAGCGTCGTCCTCGAGCATCGCCATGCGGCGATTGTCGAGCATCAGCCAGTGGCCGTCCAGCTTTGCCGCGGCGACCGCATGGTCTTCACCGGCCCTGAGGTCGCGCACCACGACGATGCGAAGGTCTTCGGCGGCAATTCCGGCCAGCCGCAGCGCGGCCAGCTTGGCGATGGCGTAGTCCTCGCAATCGCCGGTGCCGTTCGCGAAGGTCGCAAGCGGCGAGCTCCAGGCGTCGTCGATGCCGTCATTGGCGGCCCGGATGGTCAGGTTGACGGCGCGGTTGGTCTCGCCGAGGCGGGCGCGGCCGTCGCGAGCACGGGCCTGGTCGACGATGGCGAGCAGCTTGAGGGCCGCAGGCGATGCGCAATTGTCCCGGTCGCCGTCGCACAGCGCCAGCTGCACCATGTCGTCGTCGAGCCTGTCCTTCAGCGCAAGCCATTTCTGCCGCAGGTCGCCGGACGAAATGGCGAAGGCGAACACGCCGAACGGCTCGGCGGACTTGCGCACGAGAACGCCGGCTCCCGGCGACAGCAGCGAGCCGGCGCGAAGCTCGGCGGCCGATCCGAAAAGGATCAGTCCGCATAGCACCAGGATTGCGCGCCAGGCGCGCGAGCGAGCAGCGGTCTCCATCTGACATCCCCTTCCCTGGCTTCGCCGGGTCCCCCTCGACCTCGACGTGCCGGGCTTTGTTGCTTTCGGGGAGATAGTGCGAGACGGGCCGTTTTGTTCTGCTTAACGCGCCCGGCTGGGGTGGCAAAACCGGGAGACAGGATGAAATGGACCAGTCCAGATTGCGTAAAATTTTACGATTCGCCGGCTAGGAGGTGTCCGGCTGCCGCCAAACGGAGGCAAATGCAGACACAAGTTGTGGGAGGGCCGAATCTGCGCGCGATGGCTAACACCCCCAATTTCATGGGGTTCTGTTAGTTAGGTCACAGATTTAACTCCGTATTTGCCGCAGGATGTGGCGGGACTTCGCGACGGGAAGCTGACTTAAGTATCTGCTCCCACATCTATACAGCAGATTACTTTGGATGACTGGAAATGCGCGCAAAACGGCCTGATTCGACTTCAGAATATTTGACGGATTACTTCCTCTCCTCTTACGAGATCCGTATCCGTTGGGGCTCCTGAAGCCAAGTGATGCGGAATCACACAAGCAATAGGTGGTATCGCTAAGGACTTGCTAATGCTATGCAAGCTTAGGCAGTTGATACTTACTTAAATTTTAACCCTTTTGACGGTGCCCGGTTGAATTACGCTGGCCAGTTTGACGGCGCGATTTCCTTGGACGGCAAGGGTTTCCGCTCGCCCGGCGACGCCCATGTCGATTCCTTTACGGCGAAAGCGCAGGGTCATGTGCCCGAGGGCGCGTTCGTCGTTCCCGACCCCAACCTGATCTTCAACGGCGAGTTCAAGCGAACAGGCCTCGATCTCGTCCTGTCCCATGAGGGGCACGAGTTCGTCGTTCACGATTATTTCCGGGGCGACAAGCGCGCCGCGCTCGCCTCGCCCGATGGCGCCCACCTCACCGGCGAGATCGTCAGCGCGCTCACCGGCCATGTCCAGGTGGCGCAAGCCGCGCCCGGCGCTGGCGCGGGCCAGGTCATCGGCCACGTCACCAAGCTCGTCGGCAGCGCGACCGCGATCCGCAACGGCGTCTCGGTCATCCTGAACAACGGCGACAACGTCGAGAAGGGCGACGTGGTTTCGACCGGCGCCGATTCGACCCTCGGCATCACCTTCATCGACGGCACCGTGTTCGGCCTGTCCTCGAATGCGCGGATGGTGCTGAACGAGATGGTCTACGACCCCAACGGGTCGAGCAATTCCTCGTTGCTGAGCCTCGTCGCCGGCACCATCACCTTCGTCGCCGGCGAGACCGCCAAGCACGGCGACATGAAGATCGACACCCCGGTCGCCACCATGGGCATCCGCGGCACCGCGGTGCTCACCCAGATCAATTTCGTCGTTCCCGCCGGCGGCGGCGATCCGCAGCCGCAAGCGAGCTTCCAGGTGCTGGTCGAGCCGAACGGCACGACCGGCTCCTACATCCTGTTCGACAAGGTCACGCTGCTGCCGATCGCGACGGTCAACCAGGCCGGTCAGATGATCCAGATCAGCGGCGGCAACGTCTCGATCACAAATGCGCTGATGTCGCCGGATGTGCAGAAGCTGATCACCGACGTGTTCACGCTGAAGTTCTCCGACAACAACACCAACACCAAGCTGACCACGAACTTCACCGACACGCTCACGCCGATGAGCCTCGACGTGGTGTTCAAGTCGAGCTCCGGCCCGATCGCGATCGCGACCTTCGTCAACCTCAATCCGCAAGGGCAGGAGGGGCCCAGCACCCCCACGCCGCCCGTCCTGCGTATCCCCGGCCAGCCGATTGCTCAGAGCTTCGACGCCAGCGGCAATGTGAAGGCGGCGTTCGCGTTGACCGAGCGTGCCGGCGCCACTGGCGCGACGGATGCCGATACGATTTCCGGCCTGATCCGATTCGTCGACCAAAATCTCGGCGACCGGCCGACGGTGAGCATCAGCCTCGCCGAAGCGCCGAACTATGTCTACAAGGATGCCGGCCAGCACGACGTCACCGGCTCGCTGACCGATCTGCAGAAGCAAAACATCGCAGCGACGCAGATCCAGATCAGCGTCGTCCCCGATCCCGGTAACAACAACAACGGCTCGGCGGTCTGGACCTACACGATCCCCGACAAGGTCTTCGATTTCCTTGCCGCTGGCGAAACCGTGACGCTGACCTACATGGTCCGCGTCGACACCAATTTCGCAGTGAGCCCCGAATCGGCGTTCATCCCGATCACCATCACGATCACGGGGACCAACGACAAACCGGTGATCACCACCGATGTCCCGATCATCACCTTCGAGGGCGGCACCAGCGTGCCCGGTGGTCCGCTCACCAGCGAGGTTCCGACGTCGGGCACGCTGAATTTCAACGACGTCGATCTCACCGACAACCATACCGTGTCGGTGGCGCTGACCAGTGCGACCCTGCCTGATGGCAGCGTGCCGCCGGGGCCGCTCGCGGCGTTCCAGAGCGCGATGTCCGTCGCGATCGCGGCCGGCGCCGACAGCACCGGGGACGGCACCGGCACCATCAACTGGTCGCTGGCCGATCTGCCGGTCTATCTCGCCGATTTCATCCCCCAGGGCGCGGTGCTGACGCTGGTCTACACCGTGACGCTCACGGACTCGCAAGGCGGGGCCTCGCAGCAAACCATCACCGTCACGATCACCGGCACCGATGCGCCAGCCGTGGTGTGGATTGCGACCGAGGAGCCCGGCGCTCCCTCCGGCGGCCTCTGGCAGGACGCGGGCAACTGGGCCACCGGCACGGTCCCGACCGGCCAGGACGACGTCATCGTCATCACCGATCAGCTGCACGGCCTGACCCCGTCCTATCCGGTGACGATCGACGTGGCGGCCTTCGCCAAGTCGTTGACGCTCGACGACTACGACACCACGCCGGGCCACAAGGTGCCCGAGGTGATCAACAACAGCACGCTGACGATCGGCGGCAAGCTCACCTTGAACGCCGACGCAAAATTCACCAACACACTCGGAAGCCACGTCATCGTCGGCGGCGCGATCGATGTCCAAACGATCACCCGGACATCCGGCGCGGTCGTCCCCAACACCAGCACGATCACGAATGCGGGCACGCTGACGCTGCAAGCAGGCGGTACGATCGACACGCTGACCGCCATCGTCAATTCCGGCCTGATCGATTTGACCGGCGGCACGCTGGTGCTGAAGAGCGATGTCGCCAATGCTGGCGGCACCATCCAGACCGATGCCGGTGCGACGCTGATCGTCGACGGTGCGACGGTCGATGGCGGCACCCTCGTCATTCTCGGCACGCTGGAATCGACCGGCATCAGCGCCATCGATGATGCCGAGATCACGATCGCCAGCACCGGCATGCTGTCTGTCACCAGCGGCACGCTGACGATCGACCCGGCTACGATCCACGCCATCACCAATCAGGGCCTGATCGAGGCGGTGACCGGCGGCACGCTGAAGCTGACGGCCGCCATCATCGGCAATACCGGCGGAACGATCTCGGTCGATGGCGCCTCAACCCTCTATCTGACCGGCGTCTCGATCAACGGCGGCAGCCTGAGCAATGCCGGCAATCTCTACAGCGTCTCGGGCTCCAGCACGATCACGGCTGGTGTCACCAACACCGGCGGCACCATCAGGGTCCAGGCTGGCACGCTCAACCTCGCCGGAGGCATCATCGGTGCCGGCACGCTGATCATCGACAATGGCGCGAAGCTCGAGCTCGGCGGCGCCGACGCGCAGAATGTCACGTTTTCCGGCGGCACCGGAACGCTGCAGCTCGACAAGGTCGCCGGCCAAAGCTTCACGGGCACCATCTCCGGTGAGATCTCGGCCGACGGCATGTTCACGATCACCGGCGACGCCGACATCACGACGTCGACGGGTGATGCGCTCGACTTTACGGTATCGCAGGCGGCGCATGCCGACGTCGTGCTGACGCCAACGGGCACGCTCACGGGCGCGATCAACGGCATCGTCGTCACCCAGGACGGCGTCGGCGACATCACGCTGACCGCGACCGGCGACGTCACCGGCCTCGCCGGCCACGGCATCTGGCTGAGCGACGGGACGACCGGCTCCGGAGACATCACGGTCAGCAATGTCACCGGCAAGGCGACCGGCACCGGCGCGAATTCGGTCGGCGTGCTGGTCGAGAATTCGAACGCCGCCAACGACGGTGACATCTCGGTTACCCAGGTCGGCGGCGCTGTGGGCGGCGCATACGGTATCGACGCGGTCACGCAGGGCGACGGCGACATCACCATCGACGCCGGCGGCGCGATCACGGGCAGCTCGGTCTACGGCATCCGGTCGCGCAGCTATGGCAGCGGCAACCAGACTGTCACGACGGAGGCGGGCAGCCTCATCACCTCGGGCAGCTCCGGTATCGTCGCCGTCAATCGTGCGGCCTTGCTCGACGCCGCGGCCGGCAGCACCATTACGGTCAACGCCCACGGCACGATCAATTCCGGCAGCAGCCCGAACCTCGCCGGCAATGCGCCGGCCGGCATCGAGGCTGGCTATACAGGTGCCGCGAACGGAACCAGTGCGAACACGCTGGTCAATGCCACCGTGATCGTCAACAACTATGCCGACATCACCGCCGCGGCCGGCCTTGGCATCAACGCCTTTAACTACGGAAACGGCGGGGTCACGGTGAACAGCTTCGCCGGGACGGCGATTTCGGTCTCGGGCGCCCAGAGCATCGGCATCAACGCCGCGGCCTTGAGCGGCGGCGCGGGCGATGTGACGGTCACGCTCGGCGAGGACGTCACGATCTCGGGTGCGGCGAGCTACGGCATCAGGGCCTTCAGCCTCGATGCCGGCGACATCACGGTCACCCTGGCGGATGGCGACAATATTACCTCGGGCAGCTCGGGCATCGTCGCCGTCAATTACGCCGTCGCGATCGCGGCCGCCGTGGGCAGCACGATCTCGGTCGAGGCGCACGGCGCGATCCATTCCGGCTCGATCCTGAACAACGACGGCACCACGCCAGGCGGGATCGTCGCCGGCTACAAGCCTGGCGGCACCGGCGCTTTCTCGAGCGCAGTCAACGGCGATGTCATCGTCACCAGCGATGCGACGATCACGGCCGACGCAGGCTACGGCATCGAGGCGTTCACCTGGGGCGCCGGGAACGTCACGGTCACGACCGGCGAGAATTCGGATATTGACGCCGCAGGCATCGCGATCGGCGCGTTCGATCACGGCGGGGGTGACGTCAGCGTCACCAACAATGGCTCCGCCACTGGTTCGGTCGGCGTGGCCGCTCTTGCGACCGGCGGCGGCGACGCCACCATCGTCAATCATGGCGATATCACCAGCACGAGCCTGGCCGGCATCAGCGTCACGCAGAACGCGGTGGACGCGACCGGCTCGACGCACATCACCAATTCCGGATCGATCACAGCTCCGACCGGCTACGCCGCGATCTACGTTCAGGGGAATGCGACCGGCACGGTGACGATCGACAATTCCGGCACGATCGGTCCCGCCGTCGCCGCCAACGTGAGCGCCACGACTTACGCCATCGTCGAGACCGGCGGCGCCATCACGATCAACAATTCCGGCGACATCAACGGCAACATTTCGGTTGCCACCGCCACCTTCAACAATCAGGCGGGAGGTATCTGGACCGTCTCCGGCACCAGCGTCTTCGGCAATGCGTCCTCGATCGTCAATGCGGGTGACATCGACCTGCTCAATGGGGCCTGGATTACCGGCAGCAGCCTGAGCATCGTCAATTCACATGAGATCGACAGCTGGGGAACGGCGAAGATTTCCGGCGCCATCACCAACACCGGTACCATCGAAGTCAACGACGGCACCCTCACGCTATTCGGCTCGCTGTCCGGCACGGGGTCGGTTACCGTACACGACGGCGCGCTCTTGAAGCTTGAGGGCACGGTCACGCAAACGATCACGCTCGCCGGCGACGGCGCTGCGCTTCGGATCGACACGGCGACCTTTGGCGGATCGATTGCGCAACTGTCCGCCGACGACACGATCGACCTGTCCACCATCAAGTACGGCGTCGGCACCAGCGCGGTCTATGTCGCCAACGCCGATCCCTCGACCGGCGGCGTGCTGACGGTCACCGACGCCGACGGCAACCACATCAGCCTCAATCTGACCGGCGCCGACTACAGCAACGGGCATTTTGCCGGCAGCAGCGACGGCCATGGCGGCACCTTGATCACATTCAACGCGAACGATGATGCGCCGAACTTCGCCGCGGCCGAGGCGTCACCGAACGTGAGCTTCTCCGAGCTTGCGGACACCACCGGCTCCGCCACGCTCGATCCGGCCTCGGGTGGGACGGGTACGATCCACTTCACCGATATCGACTTGACCGACCGTCCGACAGGAACGATCACCAGCCAAGCGGTGACGTGGCTCGATGCCGATCACACCACGCAGCTGACGCTGTCGCCGGCCGATAGCATCGCGCTCGAGCAGGCGCTGACGATTCAGCAGCCTGGCAACAAGAACAACGGCGCGATCGCCTGGAACTATTCCATCGCCGACAAGGCGCTGGACTTCCTCGGCGAAGGGCAGACCGCGACCGTGGTGTCGACCATCACCCTCGATGACCACAAGGGCGGGACCGACACTGCCGCCGTCACCGTCACCATCACCGGCAGCAACGACGCGCCGACGGTAACCTATGCCACCTCGGACTACATGACCTTCGATGGCCAGACCATTGCGGTCGGCGAGGTACCGACGGCCGCCACCGACGACGTGACGCTGGACGGCCGGGTGAACTGGAACGGAGGCGGCATTTCCGGCCACGGCCAAGTCCTGTTCTACAACGGCAACACCTCGACCACCGGTTTCGGTCTCCTCGGTACGGTCAATGCCAATGGCACGATGGAGCTGCAGATCCTCGCAGGCGGTGTCCAGATCGCCGATACCGGCGTGGCGCTCGCGGCGTCGGAATGGCACAACATCGCGCTGACCCGCGAAAACGGCACCTTCACGCTCTATCTCGACGGCCAGCTCGAATATACGCAGGCGTGGAGCGTCAACGCGATCGACGGCAGCCCGTCGAATCCGACCCACTCCTACATGATGATCGGCGCCGCAAGCGAGCCAGGCGCGGCCGGCTTCGGCGAGGAAGGCTTCTTCGGCTCGATCGCGGATGTCAGCGTCTGGACCGATGCGCTGACGCAGGCGCAGATCCAGTCGATCGACTTCACCGCGCTCACCGGCAACGAGACGAATTTGGCCGCATACTACCAGCTCGGTGGCAGCGGCGGCACGGTCGCCAATTCGGTCAACCCTGCCCAAAGCCTCGACATCGATCTTGCGGACCTGACGGAGACCAACTCAGGGCTGAATGCCCAGGGCGTGCTGATCGTCACCGACGTCGATGCGACCGATCACGTCACGGTGTCGGTCAGCCAGGTTCAGGTCACTCTCGACGGCGTGCCGCAAGGCGGCAACGTCGGTGGGCTATCGCATGCTGACCTTCTAAGCTATCTCACCGTTCCCGGCGGTATCCTGAACGGCACCGCCACCGGCGCCCCGTTCACGTGGCAATTCAATTCAGGCAGCCAGGCGTTCGATTTCCTTGCCGCCGGCCAGACCTTGTCGCTCCAATACACGATCGTTCCGGATGACGGGCATGCCCCGACCGGCACCGGCAATGGCGTCGTCACCGTCACCATCGTGGGCAGCAACGACGCGCCGCTGATTGAAGTCGGCGCGATGACTGTTGCCGAAAACGGCGGTCTCGTGACCGTCGATGGCCTGTCCGTCGCTGACGTCGACAGCAACGACGCGTTGACCGCCACTGCCGTGGCCGAGTCCGGCGCCACTGCGAGCGCGTCACTGAATTCCGGTGTCCTCGCCGTGACCTACACCGAGCCGAGCCAGAGTGCGCCTGCCGCGGACAAAGTGACCGTGACCGTGACCGACGGCCAAGGCGCGACTGACACGGTGAACCTCATCTTCAACCTGAGCGAACAAGGCCCGGTGAGTCTTGCCAGCACGGACGGCAAGGACGTCCTCTTCGGGACCGGGTTTGTGGATCAGTTCGTGTTCGCGGCAGACTCCGACCACGATACGATCGTGAACTTCACGTCCGGGACGGACCACATTGACCTGACGGCCTTGGGGGCGATCAGCGATATCGAGGCGTGGATGACCGAACATGTGGCGCCGTCCGGGCAGGCGGACACCCTGATCACGATCGACGCCGCAAACACGATTCTCCTGAAGGGCGTCAGCAGCCTTCAGGGGAGCGACATACTCCACGCCTAATGACCGCGTGAGATCCGATCGTCCATCCACACGATCCGCGCTGCCGCTCGCCGTCAAAGCGTGATATCCAATCAGCATGAAACGTCTCAAGATCCTGCGGCGGTGGTTTGCGCGGAAGCTGGGCTTCGCGCGGCTGATGTGCCTTGCGCTGCTGGTGCTGTTCGCCGGCGCGCGGCTGTGGGATCCGCCGCCGATCCAGGAATTGCGGCTGCGCACCTTCGACATGTTTCAATTGATCGATCCGCGCCACAAGGCGGCGCGGCCGGTCGTGATCGTCGACATCGACGACAAGAGCCTCGCCAAGCTCGGCCAATGGCCGTGGCCGCGCACGCGAATTGCCGACCTGATCCAGAATCTCACCAGCAGCGGTGCGGTGGCGATCGGCTTCGACGTGGTGTTTTCGGAGCCCGACCGGCTCAACCCGGATCTGGTTGCGGGCCAGATGCGCCATCTCGACGACGCCACGCGCGCCAAGCTGCGTGAGCTGCCAACCAACGACCAGATTCTCGCCGACGCGATCAAGCGCTCGCGTGTGGTGCTGGGCGAGACCGGGCTTCCGGCCGTCCTGTCCGAGCTGGACAAATCGCTTCCGTTCACGGGGGTGGCGACGGTCGGGGAGGAGGGCGCCGAACGCTTCCTGTTCGAATTTCCAGGCTTGCTGCGCAACGTGCCGGTCATCGAGAAGGTTGCAGCCGGCCGCGGGCTGTTTTCGATCAGGAAAGAGCGGGACGGATTCATCCGCCGCGTGCCGATGATCATGCGCGCACAGGGCAACATCATGCCCTCGCTCAGCCTCGAGATCCTGCGCGTCGTCACGGGCACGCCGACGCTGCTGGTCCGGACCGACAAGACCGGTATCAGGTCGATCCGCATCAAGGGTGTCGAGATCCCCACCGATAAGAACGGCCAGTTCTGGGTGCACTACGCGCGTCGGGATCCCTCGATCTACGTCTCCGCCGCCGACGTGCTCGACAACAGCGAATCGCCGAGCAGGTTCGCCGGCAAGCTGGTGCTGGTCGGAACCTCCGCGGCCGGGCTCAACGACATCAAGACCACGCCGGTGTCCGCGACCATGCCTGGGGTGGAGATCCATGCCCAGGTGCTGGAGAGCGTTTTGAGCGGGGCGGTAATCTCGCAGCCCAACTATGCGCTCGGAGTCGAATTGCTCGCCGCGCTGTTCATCGGCGTGCTCGTCATCATCTTCACGCCCAATCTCGGTCCGGTGCGCCTCGTGCTTGCGGGTGCGACCTTCGCCGCCATCCTGGTCGGCGTGTCCTGGTTCTTCTACGCGCAGTACCGCTACCTCATCGATTTCACCTATCCGCTGCTCTCGACCACGGCGGTTTATCTGACGCTGATCTTCGCCAGCTTCGTGCGCGAGCAGCGCCAGCGGGTGCAGATTCGCGGGCAGTTCGCGCAGTACATGTCGCCGGTCCTGGTCGAGCAGCTGGCGCAGTCGCCGGAAAAGCTCGTGCTCGGCGGCGAGGAGCGCGAGATGACGATCATGTTCTCGGACGTGCGCGGCTTCACCACGATCTCGGAGAGTTACAAGCACGACCCGCAAGGCCTGATCGCGCTGATGAACCGCTTCCTGACGCCGCTCACCGACGTCATCATCGAGCGCAAGGGCTACATCGACAAATACATGGGCGACGCCATCATGGCGTTCTGGAACGCGCCGCTCGACGATGCCGAGCACGAGGTCAACGCCTGCGAGGCGGCGATCCAGATGCTGGAGCAGATCGACGCGGTCAACAAGGAGCGCGAAGCGGAAGCCGCCGAGGGCGGCCACGTCTACATTCCGCTCAATGTCGGCATCGGCCTCAACACCGGCATCGGCGTGGTCGGCAACATGGGCTCCGACTTGAAGAAGAACTATTCGGTGCTCGGCGACAGCGTGAACCTCGCCTCGCGCCTGGAGGGCCAGTCGAAGGAATACGGCTTTCCCATCATCGTCGGCTCCCGCACGGCGCTCGCCGCCAAGGTCAAGTTCGCGATCCTCGAGCTCGACTTCATCATGGTCAAGGGCAAGACCGAGCCGGAGGTGATCTACGCCATCGCCGGCCGCGAGGATGTGATGCATTCCGCCGCTTTCCAGCGCCTGCGCAACATCACCATCGAGATGCTCAGCTGCTATCGCAGCCGCGACTGGCAGGGCGCCCTCGATGCGATCGAACGCGGCCGCAAGAGCGAGGACGCCGACACGCTGGAAAAGCTGTTCAGGCTCTACGAGGCGCGCATCAAGGATTTCCAACTCAATCCGCCGCCGGAGAACTGGACCGGAGCATATGCGCTGCTGACGAAGTAGTCGCCGCATCGGCGCTGCCGTAGGGTGGGCAAAGGCGCGTCAGCGCCGTGCCCACGGTCTTACTCTGCAATGTTGAAATGGTGGGCACGCTTCGCTTTGCCCACCCTGTACCCTTCTGGCGTTCGGAGGCCAGTCAGTTGGTGTAGGCTGGTCGGCCGGGCCGATCCGCCGGGAGCCGCCTTGCCCACCTGTGCCTTGAGCACCGACGTAGGACCCGCGCCCGACAAACTCCAATCTCGCGTCCATCCGAGACACCTCGCGGAACGGCATCCGACAGCCTCCTTACTGAGCTGTCGAAAGTGTCCACGATGTCTCCGAACACCCGTCCACCATCTCCCCGGTCTGAACAGTGGGAGAGGGTGGATCGCCGCGAAGCGGCGAGACGGGTGAGGGGTATCTTTCCGCGAGTGAACCTCTCGCAATTGGGCAAGCGGAGAGATACCCCTCATCCGGCGCTGCGCGCCACCTTCTCCCACAAGGGGAGAAGGGGCACCTTTGATGCCGCATCGGTTCGGTCTACTCTCTACCGGCAGAAACAAATCGGGAGGCAACCGATGACCGCCATCAAGCCGTTCCGCATCGCCATCAGCGACGAGATCCTCGCCGACCTCAAATCGCGCCTTGCCCGCACGCGCTGGCCGGAGGCGGAGCTGGTCGACGACTGGAGCCAGGGCGCGCCGCTGAAGTGGATCCGGGAGATCTGCGCCTACTGGGCCAGGGATTACGACTGGCGGGCGCGCGAGGCGAAGCTCAATCGCTTCCACCAGTTCACCACCGAGATCGGCGGGCTCGACATCCACTTCATCCACGCGCGCTCGAAGGAGCCGAACGCGCTGCCGCTGATCATCACCCATGGCTGGCCGGGCTCGATCGTCGAATTCCAGAAGGTGATCGCGCCGCTCACCGATCCCGCTGCGCATGGCGGCGATCCCGCCGATGCGTTCCACGTCGTCTGTCCCTCGCTGCCGGGCTTCGGCTTCTCCGAGAAGCCGAAGACGACCGGCTGGGGCGTCGATCGCATCGCCGCGACCTGGGCGAAGCTGATGGAGCGGCTCGGCTATATCCGCTACGGCGCGCAAGGCGGCGATTGGGGCTCGGCGGTGACGACCTCGCTCGGCGCGCAGGACGCGGCACACTGCGCCGGCATCCACATCACGCTGTCCTTCAACTCGCCGCCGCGCATCGAGGGCGAGCCGACGGCGGAAGAGAAACGCGCGCTGGCCGGCCTCAAGCATTATGCCGATCTCGATTCCGGCTATTCCAAGCAGCAATCGACGCGCCCGCAGACGCTCGGCTATGGCCTCACGGATTCGCCGAGCGGGCAGGCGGCCTGGATCCTTGAAAAGTTCTGGGCCTGGACCGATTGCGACGGACACCCCGAGAACATCTTCAGCAAGGACGAGCTGCTCGACAACGTCATGCTCTATTGGGCGACGGAGACGGCGACCTCCTCGGCGCGGCTCTACTGGGAAAGTTTCGGCAAGCGTCGCACCACGCCTGTGGTCGAGGTGCCGACCGGCGTCGCCGCGTTCCCCAAGGAGATCATCACGCCGGTGCGGCACTGGATGCAGCCGAACTTTCCCAACATCACCCATTGGAGCGAGATGGAGAAGGGCGGCCATTTCGCCGCCTTCGAGCAGCCGGATCTGTTCGTGCGCGATGTCAGGAAGTTCTTTGCGACGGTGCGGTGACTGTCTCGTCATTCCGGGGCGACGCGTCAGCGTCGAGCCCGGAATCCATCAGGCGGCGTTTCCTGTGGCCCGATGGATTCCGGGCTCGCCCTTCGGGCGCCCCGGAATGACGGCGCGGGGCTTGTCCCGTGCGTTCGCGGCCCTAGACTAGACTGCACAAGAATAACAAGACCCCGGAAAACGCCAAGCCCATGCTGACGGAAGCAAAGACCTACGACGAACTCGTCCGCAATTTCCGCTGGGACGTCCCGGCACGCTTCAACATCGCCGAGGCGTGCTGCGATCGCCATGCCGACGGCACCGGGCGGCTCGCGCTGGTCTATGTCGACGAGAACGGCGGGACCAGCCGCACCTCCTTCGACGAGGTCGCCGAGATGTCGCGCCGCTTTGCCAATGTGCTGAAGGCGGACGGGCTGGCGCGCGGCGACCGCGTCGCGGTCTTCCTGTCGCAATCGCTGGAATTGCCGATCGCGCATGTCGCGGCGTTTCGCTCCGGCCTGATCTCGATCCCGCTGTTCGCGCTGTTCGGCGAGGACGCGCTGGAATTCCGCCTGTCCAATTCCGAGGCCAAGGCCATCGTCACCGACGAGGGCGGCTGGGCGAAGCTTGCGAAGATCCGCGACCGCCTGCCGGAGCTGAAGAACGTCTATATCGTCGGCACGCGTGCACCGGCTGGCACGACATCGTTCTGGGATGCGGTGAAGGCGGCATCACCCGACTTCGCGCGGGTCGACACCTCATGCGATGACCCTGCGCTGATCATCTACACCTCGGGCACGACAGGCAATCCCAAGGGCGCGCTGCATGCGCACCGCGTCGTGCTCGGCCACCTGCCCAACGTCGAGATGTGCCACAACTTCCTGCCCAGGCCCGGCGATCTCATGTGGACGCCGGCGGATTGGGCCTGGATCGGCGGCCTCATCAACGGCCTGTTCGCGTTCTGGTATCACGGCATCCCCCTCGTCGGCCATCGTGCGCGCAAGTTCGAGCCGCAGGCGGCGATGCAGATGATGGCCGACCTCGGCGTGCGCAACGTCTTCCTGCCGCCGACCGCGCTGAAGCTGATGCGGCAGGCCGGCGTGAAGCATACCGGCGTCAAGCTGCGCAGCATCTTCACCGGCGGGGAATCGCTCGGCAGCGAATTGCTCGGCTGGGTGCGCGAGACCTTCGGCATCGACGCGCACGAGGTGTTCGGCCAGACCGAGTGCAATCTCGTGATCGGCAGCAACTCCAATTTGTTTCCGATCCGCCCGGGTTCGATGGGCAAGGCGACGCCGGGCTTCGACGTCCGCATCGTCAACGACAAGGGCGAGGAATTGTCGCGCGGCCAGCGCGGCATCATCGGCGTGCGCCAGCCGTGCCCCGTCACCATGCTCGAATACTGGCGCAATCCGGAAGCGACCGCGAAGAAATATGCCGGCGCGTTCCTGCTCACCGGCGATCTCGGCGTGCAGGATGCGGACGGCTATTTCTGGTATGTCAGCCGCGAGGACGACGTCATCACCACCGCCGGCTATCGCGTCGGTCCGTCCGAGATCGAGCACACGCTGATGAAGCATCCCTCGGTGGCGATGGCCGCGGTCGTCGGCATCCCCGATCCGATCCGCACCGAATCGATCAAGGCGTGGATCGTGCTGCGTCCGGGCTTTGCCGGCACCGACGCGCTCGCCCGCGAAATCCAGGAGTTCGTCAAGGTGCAGCTCGCCGCGCACGAATATCCCCGCTTCGTCGCATTCGCCGAGACGCTGCCGATGACCGCCACCGGCAAGGTGCTGCGGCGCGAGCTGCGGACCAAGGGCTGACGTTGATCATGGCAAAGGCGCCTCAAGCCGCGGGACTTCACCGCGCCTCGCTCGACAAGCTGCACGATCTCGATGCAGCGCTCGAGCTCATGTATTACGGCTGGCGCGGGATGACGCTGGAGGCGGACGCATATCTTGCCAAGCAGGGCCTGTCGCGTCCGCACCATCGCATCCTCTACGTCGTCGCGCGCCGGCCCGATATCGCGATCGGCGCGCTGCTCGAGGTCCTCGGCATTTCCAAGCAGGCGCTGAACCGGCCGCTCAATCTGCTGCTGGAGCGCAAGCTCGTCACCTCGAAGCGCGCGCCCGAGCAGCATCGCTCGAAGCTGCTGCGCCTGACCGCCGCCGGGCAGCGCATCGAGCAGCGTGCCTCGGACCACGAGCGCAAGGTCATGCGCGAGGCGTTCGATCGCGTCGGGGCGCCCGGGGCCGCGGCCTGGACGGCCGTCATGGAGGCGATCGCCGACCACAATTGACGTTTCTCAAGTCAACATGATTGACATAAGATGCCGGCTTTGCCACTCTCATCGCTAACGAGCGATGGGGAGGGCCGTGTCATGACCGGACGGACGATGAATCGCGCGGCCGCGGAGCCCTTTGTCGCGGCATGGTGCGCGAGCTGGCGCAAGGTCGATATCGACGCCGTCGTCGCGCATCTTGCCGCCGACGCGCAGATGCGCAGCCCTCTGGCGTTGACGCTGACCGGCTCTGCGGTCGTGGCAGGGGCCGAGAACATCCGCGCCTATTGGCGGAAGGCCTACGGCCACATCGAAAGCGCCGACCTGAAGATATTGAGCTGGAGCTGGGACGATGCGATCGCGCGGCTGACGGTGTGGTGGCAGCTGGGCGACACCCGCGCCAGCGAGTTCATGGATTTCGACGATGCCGGCCGCGTCGTTCGCAGTGAAGCCTTCTACGGAAAATGACCATGCGTCTTTCGGATATCGTCCTGCTCCTCAACACGCTCTGGTTCGTCGGCGCCTTCATCCAGTTCAGCATCGCGCAAACCAACACGCTGAAGATATTGCTGCCGCGCGAAGAGCGCAGCAATCCGATCGCGCCGACCCTTGCGGCCAGCGTTGCGTTTCTCGGCGGAATGAACCTGCCGATAGGGCTGCTGTCGCTCTATCTTCTGGCGGCGCGTCCGTCCTTCTTCCAGCCGGTCGAAGCCCAGCTCGTGTTGTTCGTGTTCTTCGCCGCCTGCCATTTCAGCCAGTTCGCCTACAATGTTCCGGTGCTGATGCGCGGCGGCCGGGTCGGGGTCGCCTACTGGCCGGTGCTGAAGGGCCCGATGCTCAGAATCTTCGTCATCGACGCGGGCCTGTTCGCGGCCAATCTCGCCGTGGCGCTTCTGCTCGCATCGCGCTCCTAACTATCGCGACTATCGCGGCCTCGCTGCCAGGGCGGACCGCAGCATCGTGGCAAGATCCTGCCTTCGGAACGGCTTCGTCAGGATGCGGGCGTTGATCCCGTCCGGCGTCTTGACGGGATCCTGGCTGTAGCCTGAGGTGAAGAGCACCTTGAGATCGGGCCGCAGCACCGTTGCTTGTCTTGCGAGCTCCGGCCCGAACATGCCGCCGGGCATTACGACGTCGGTCAACAGCAGCTGGATCTCCCCGTTTCGGTGCAGCAATTCCAGCGCCGCGGGTCCGTTCGAGGCGGTGATGACGCGGTAGCCGAGCGCCTTCAGCTCGTTCTCGACATAGGCGCGCACCATGTCGTCGTCCTCGACGAGGAGGATGGTCTCGCGCTCCGCCTGTGTGACGGTCCGCTCCGCAGGCGGCGGATCTTCGCTTGGCGGTGTTGCGAGGCGGGGAAAGAACAGCCTGACGACGCTGCCTTGGCCCGGCTCCGACTGCATTTGCACGAGTCCGCCGGATTGTTGTGCAAACCCGTAGACCATGCTCAGGCCGAGGCCGGTCCCCTTGCCGACCTCCTTGGTCGTGAAGAACGGCTCGAACGCGCGGCTCGCCACTTCGGAGCTCATGCCGCTGCCGGTATCCGTGACCGCCACCATGACGTAGTCGCCGGGCCGCGGCTCGCCGTTGACGTCGAGGTCGGATTGGCCGAGCGAGCTGTTGCGGACCTCGACGGTCAGCTTGCCGCCTTCCGGCATTGCGTCGCGTGCGTTGAGCACGAGGTTGAGAACCGCGGTTGCCAATTGGCCGGGATCGACGCTGGCAAGCCACAAACCCGGCGCGAACGTGAAGTTGCACTCGATGTGCTCGCCCAGGGTCCGGCGCAGCAGCTGCTCCATGCCGAGGATCTTTTCGGCGATGTCGACCTCTCTCGGCCGGAGCGGCTGCTTGCGCGCGAAGGCGAGCAGGCTGCGTGTCAGGTCGGAGCCGCGCTCGGCGGCGGTCGCGATGTCGCCGGCGATCCGCTGCAATTCCCTGTTGCCCGCCAGCCTGTCGGCAAGATGCTCCGAATTGCCGAGGATGACGGTCAAGAGATTGTTGAAGTCATGCGCCACGCCGCCGGTGAGCTGGCCCATGGCCTCCATCTTCTGGGACTGGCTGAGCTTGTGGCTGAGGTCGGCGATGGCGGCGCGTTGCTGCTCGAGCGACTCGGCGGTGCCGTTGAGCAGGGTCATCAATCCGCCGAGCTCGCCGCGCGGATGGGGCGGCGGAATTCGTGCGCTGAGATCGCCGCGCCCGAGCCTTTTCGCCATCACGGCGAGCCGCCCGACCTGGCGCCCGATGCTCACCGTGGTGAGGATCCACAAGCCGGCCAGGAGCAGCAGCAAGGCCACCGCGAGGATCGCCATGTCCTCGTAAAGCCGGCGGTTTGCAGCCGCGACCAGTCCGTCCTTGGAACGTCCGACCAGGATGTAGAGGCCGGCCTTGCGGATCGAGGCATTGCGGGCAACGCCCCAGATCTGCGCGTGGCCCCCGCGGTCGGTCACCTCCCGAAATGGCTCGCCGTCGGGCGCTGCCGCGAAGCGGAACAGGTCGGAGCCCGCAATGGATCCGCCGACGGGCTCGCGCCAGCCGCCCCCCTTGGGCGCTGCCAGGACCGTACCCTTGGCATCGACGAAGAGGATGTCCTTTTCGGCGAGCAGCCGCTTGTCGTGAAACTCTGCGAACTTGTTCAGGTTGAACGACGCGAGCAGCACGAATTTCAGCGCGCCCGTCTCTGATCGCACGGGATAGGCGATCTGGAGCACCGAGAGTCCGGTGAGGCGGCCGAACACCGGCTCTACCGCGACGACGCCTTGAAGAGTCTTGACCTCCTTGAAATAGCCGCGGTCGTTCAGGTCGAGCGTGCGGTTGGTCCGCAGCGAGTCGCAGAACAGTCTGCCGTCAGGATCGATGGTCAGGATGCCCGTGAACTGCGGATATTCCTCGCGGACATCCGACAGAAACGCCGAGCACGCCGCCTTGTCGCGCGTGTCGAGGTCGCGCGCACGGGCGAGACCATAGTGAAGCTGGGCGGTGCCCTGGATCTTCTCGTCCAGATCGCTCGCGATGTCGTCGGCGGACGCGGCCAGATTGGCCAGCGCCGCATCGATCTCGCTGGTCCGGTTCTGCATGAACCGCAGCCCGACCAGAATCGCCGGTACCAGCATGGCCGCGATGACGAGGATCAGTAATCGGGTGCGCAGGCTCATCTGTTGGGCGGTCCGTTCTGATCATCGCGCGTTGGCTTGAAGGTAAAATTTGCGGACGATTGTCGGCTCAGTCCATAGCAATCTGCTCGAAAATCACATGGAAGAGTAAAGAATTCGAGGCGTGGCTCTGCTGGCCGCCGCTCCTTGCCGTCATCCGGCATTAAGTTGCACCTGCGCGCAGTGGCGCTAATATCGCGTTCAAGCCGCGCGCGACGCAAGATCGCGCCGATCTGTGGAGGATGCTGATGTCCGTTTCGGGCAAGGTCGATCCGGTGGTGCGTCCCATCGCGGCGAACGACATCGCCGAAGCGCTGGTCGAGGGGCTGCGTGATTTCCAGGCACTGCCGCTTTACGGTCTGTGCTTCGGCGCGCTTTACGCCGCCGGCGGCATCGCCATCATGCTGTGCTTCACCGCCTTCGGCATGGTCTATCTGGTCTATCCCCTGGCGGCCGGCTTCGCGCTGATCGGACCGTTCGTGGCGATCGGCCTCTACGAGGTCAGCCGCCGCCGCGAGCTCGGCCAGCCGGTCTCCTTCGGCGCGATCTGGTCGGCCGTGCGCTCGCGCAGCGAGATCGGCTGGATGGCGTTCGTCACGCTGTTCGTATTCGTGGTCTGGATGTACCAGGTGCGGCTCCTGATCGCGCTGCTGCTCGGCTTGAACGCCTCGTTCTCGAGCCTTCAGGAGTTCATGACGGTGGTGCTGACGACCAACGAGGGCCTGCTGTTCCTCGGCATCGGCAATGCGGTCGGTGCCGTGCTGTCGCTGATCCTGTTCTCGCTCACCGTGGTGTCGTTTCCGCTGCTGCTCGACCGCGAGGTCGATTTCGTCACGGCGATGGTGACGAGCGTGCGCGCGGTGGTGACGAGCCCGCTGCCGATGATCTCGTGGGCCGCCGTGATCGTGATGCTGCTGATCGTGTCGGCGCTGCCCTATTTTCTCGGGCTGATCGTAACGCTGCCGGTGCTCGGGCATGCGACCTGGCATCTCTACCGGCGCCTGGTGGCGCCGGTGTAGCTCGCTGCCTTCGTCCCTTGGGCAGTGCCGTAGGGTGGGCAAAGGCGCACTTGCGCCGTGCCCACGACCAGCTCAATACCGCAACAGATGCGTGGGCACGCTTCGCTTTGCTCGATAGTTTCGCTGGAACGACGAACGCCTACGGCGTCTTGATGCCCATAGCCTTCAGCGCCTCCAGCAACCGCACCGGCGGAGACATCTCGATATGCGGCGCCTTGCCCGTCTCCAGCAGGCTCTTCAATCCGGAGAGGATCGCGGGCCAGCCGGTGCGGCCGCCGGAGAGGATGTCGTCGCTGAGCGCGCGGTCGTGGCGTTGGCTCAAGGTGAGGCGGACGGCTTCGCCGGCCTGCTCAATCTCGTAGGTGACAATGGTTGTGCCGAGCTTTTCCACGAGGTCCGGCCAATTGACGTTCCAGCTCACCGTGAGTCTCCTCGGCGGATCGTATTCGAACACTTCGCCGCGGATGTGCTCGGAGCCGTCGGGCGCGTGCACGATGAAGCTGCCGCCGAGCTTCGGCTCCATCTCTACCGCAAAGCCGGAGAAATATTTCCGGCTGAACTCGGCGGAGGTGAGCGCCTCCCACACCTTCTCCGGCGTCGAGGCGATGTAGATGGTGTAGACGGTCAGCGGTTTGAATTGATCGAGGTTCATCACGCAACCCCCTCGATACCGAGCGCGGCGGGCGGGATCGTCGGCGTCTTGCCGGTTTCCGATATGGTCACGTCGACGAAGTCCGGCTTACTCATCGCGCTTCTCCAACTGACGTTTCAACTCGCCGAGCGCGGTGAGCTTGCCGCGCTCGAATTTCCTGATCCAGCGTTCGCCGATCTGATGGATCGGCACCGGGTTGAGGTAGTGCAGCTTCTCCCGGCCATGCCTGATGGTCGTGACGAGATTGGCATCCTCCAGAATCGCAAGGTGCTTGGTTACGGCCTGCCGCGTCATCGCAAGGCCCTCGCAGAGCTCGTTCAGCGTCTGGCCGTTCCTGGCGTGAAGCCGGTCCAGGAGCGAGCGTCGCGATGCATCCGCGAGCGCTTTAAAGACCTCGTCCATGGCAACTATAATATGCAACCAAATGGTTGCATGTCAAGCAGAACGTCATTCCGGGGCGCGCGAAACGCGAACCTGGACTCTCGAATCGAGCTTTTTGTCGCGCGCAATCGGCCGTGCTAGCTTCTCATCTCAGCCAGCGCAGACTGGTTCCGGGAGGACTTTCATGTTCCGTCGCGCTTCACTTGCTGCCGCCGTTGTCCTCTTCGCCTGCAGCAACGTGGTCCACGCCCAGAAGCAAACCGTCGGCGCGCCGCCTGAAGCGTCCAACATGAAGCTCGTCGGCTATCATGACCTCCAGGCTCGCAGCGCCTATCAACCGACCATCCATCACCAGGGCGACCGCTGGATCGCCTATATCGGCCATCATGGCGGCACGGAGGATGTGCCCGCGCCCGCCAACCCGATGACGGGCAAGGCCGAGCCGAACGGAACGTCCATTGTCGACGTCACCGATCCCGCGCGTCCGAAATATCTGCGGCACTTGCCGGGGCAGGAGGGCAAGTACGAATCCGGCGGCGCGCAGATGGTGCGGGTCTGCGACGGCAAGGCATTGCCGAAGGGCGATCCCAATGCGGTCTACATGCTCAGGACCTTCGGCAGCGAGGCGCATGAGATCTGGAACGTCACCGATCCCGCCAGCCCGGTGCTCATCACGCGCCTCGGCGGCTTGAAGGACACGCACAAGAGCTGGTGGGAATGCGACACCGGCATTGCCTATCTCGTCTCGGGGCCGCCGGACTGGCGCACGCGGCGCATGACGCAAGTCTACGATCTCTCCGATCCGGCGCGCCCGCACAAGATCCGCGACTTTGGTCTGCCGGGTCAGGAGCCCGGCTCGACCGGCGCGGTGCCGACTGCGTTGCACGGGCCGATCTCGACCGGGCCCAACGGCAACCGCGTCTATTTCGGTTACGGCACCAACAAGGGCGGCATATTGCAGATCGTCGACCGCAACAAGCTCCTGAGCGGGGCAAAGGAGCCGACGCCGGACAATCTGCGCTATCCCGAGATTGCGCGGCTGCCGATCTCCGCCTTCAACGGCGCGCACACCACGTTTCCGATGCTCGACATGCCGATTGCTGAATTTTCCGAGGACAAGGACGGCAAGACCCGCGACATCGTCATGATCGTGAACGAAGCGATCCTCAACGAATGCGGCGAGGCGCGGCAGATGGTGTGGTTCGCCGACGTCACCACCGAGTCGCGGCCGATGATGATCTCGAGCTACACCGTGCCGGAGGCGAGCGGGCAGTTCTGCCAGCGTGGCGGCCGCTTCGGCGCGCATTCGTCGAACGAGAGCATGGCGCCGGTCTATTACAAGAAGATGGCCTTCATCGCCTTCTTCAATGCCGGCGTGCGCGCGCTCGACATCCGCGATCCCTATCATCCCAGGGAGGTCGGCCATTTCATTCCGTCGATCACCGCTGCAACCGACAAGCGCTGCATTCCGATCGAAGGCGGCGAGCGCTGCAAGGTCGCGATCCAGACCAACAATGTCGAGACCGACGACCGCGGCTACATCTACATCGTCGACCGCGCCAATACCGGCCTGCACATCCTCGAGCTGACCGGCCCCGCGCGCACGGCCGCCGGCCTGCCGAAGAACTGACGATGCGGCGCGGGTGCCCACGATCTCCCCTCATTCTCCGCTGTCATCACCCGCGAAAGCGGGTGATCCAGTACGCCGCGGCGGTCGTGAAATACGGAGAGGCCGCGGCGTGCTGGATACCCGCCTTCGCGGGTATGACACCGGCGGTGGGGCGCAAACGTTGCGCTCATCCGGCTTCCGTTTCCGCCTCTCGCATGCATTAATGGCTCCAAACCGCTTTCAGCCGAGTCCCTCCCATGATGTCCATGCAAGCCTATCTCGCCTTCGTCGCCGCCTGCATTGCGCTGGCGCTGCTGCCGGGGCCGATCGTCACCCTCGTCATCGCCAACGGCCTGCGCCACGGCACGCGCGCCGCGCTCACCAATGTGGCCGGCGCCCAGGCCGGACTTGCCATCGTGATCGGCATCGTCGCGGTCGGCCTGACCTCGCTGATGGCGACCATGGGCTATTGGTTCGACTGGGTGCGCTTTGCCGGCGCCGCCTACCTGATCTGGCTCGGCATCAAGCTGATCTGGGCGCCGGTCGAGGGCGTCGATGTCGACACGCCGCCTCCGCCGCCGCGCGGCGGCTTCTTCCTGCAGGGGTTCTTGGTGCTGCTGTCGAACCCGAAGGTGCTGGTGTTCTTCGGCGCCTTCATCCCGCAGTTCATGGACATGAACCAGCCGCACTTTCCGCAGGTCGCGCTGCTGGGCGCCACCTTCATGGTCACCGCCGTGATGACGGACGCGCTCTATGCCATCGCCGCCGGCCGTGCGCGAAAGTTCTTCTCGGCGCGCCGCACGCGGATGATGTCGCGCATCTCCGGCGGCTTCATGATCGGCGGCGGCATCTGGCTGGCGTTGACGCGAGCGAAGTGAGCCCTACACCGGCCGCTCCGCGGTCTGCTCGACCGCGATCTCGCCAAGTATCGCTGCAAGAATCCCTGCCAGCCGTTCGGCCCGTTGCCGCTGGCCGGACTGGTCCGCGATCAGGTCCTGCCGGATCTCGATGCCGGTGTTGACAAGGTCGCGCCCTTCGCCGTGCACGGGGATGGTGTAGTCGGTGAGGTCGCTCACCGCATAGGGCTCGTTGTCGCCGACGACGAGGTCGCCGTCCGCGCGCAGGTGCTTGAGCAGCAGCTGCGGCAGCACGGTGTCGCGATTGTAGAGCGCGGCGATGTGCCAGGGCCGCGCGACGCCTGCATAGACAGGCGTAAAGCTGTGCAGCGACACCAGCACGGTCGGCTGACCGGCGCGCACGCGGCGGTCGATCGCGGCATCGATGCGATCGTGATAGGGCTCGAAGATCTCGCGCCGCCGCGCCGCGCGCTCCTCATCCGAAATGCCTTCGTTGCGCGGGATCGCGGTCGCTTCGGAGATGACCGGGATCGAGCTGGCCGCTTCGGGCGGGCGGTTGCAGTCGATCACGAGCCGCGAATAGCGCTGCGCAATCAGATGGGCATCCAGCAGCGTTGCGAGGTGCTCGGCAACGCCGGCAATGCCGATGTCCCAGGCGATGTGCCGCGTCAGCTCGGCCTCGGTGACGCCGAGGTCGCCGAGCGCGCGCGGCAAGACCCGTCCGTAATGATCCGAGGTGAGCAGGAAAGGCGACGTCCCCCGCGCATTCACCTCATGCACGGGCGGAACGTCGCCCTCGCCGAGCAGATGATCGGCCGCCTCGGCCGTATGCAGGTCCATCCTGATTGCCTATGAAACGATTACGTGTTGAAACGAAGTAACGATATTGCCTCGGCGTCGCAACGTTGGAACAGCATGACCTCCGATCGCCTCTTCGTCTACGGCACCCTGATGCGCGGCTTCGACCATCCGATGGCGCGGCTGCTGGCGGGGCACGCCGAATTCTTGGGCGAAGCGACCTGCCGCGGCCGGCTCGTTCTGGTGAAGCATTATCCGGGCTTGCTGCTGTCGGGCGCGGCCACCGATCTCGTCTATGGCGAGCTGTTTCGGATGCGCGTGCCGGACGAGCTGCTGCGCGAGCTCGACATGTACGAGGCCTGCGGCGAAGGCTTTCCCGAGCCGACCGAATATCTGCGCCGGCTGGTCGAGGTGACGTCGCCCGACGGCACCGCGGAGAAGGCCTGGACCTATGTCTACAACTGGCCCGTCACCGACATGCCCCGCATCGAGTCCGGGCGTTTCCTGGAGCATTAGATATCTTCGAGCATGATCTTATCGGAAAACCGCTGCGCACTTTTCCGGATCATGCTCTAGGCCGACAGCACTTCCTTCACTACGCGCACGTCGACCTCGCGCTCGACGTAAGTCCATTCCTCGGTCTGCCTCAGCATCGCAACCAGCTCCTCGAACAGCGAGGCATGCGCGGGGGCGAATTCGAACCAGGTGAGGAAATCGAAGGGCTCGCCGAGGTCGCGGCAGTGATAGAGCTGGCGCGCGATCGCCGGCAGGAAACGAAGACTGCTCGCGATGTGGTGCGATCTGTCCTCGAAGATCTTGCGCCGCTCCTCCTGCGTCAGCTCCCACCAGGCCTGCGACTTGCGGATTGGGATCAGCGCCGCGGAGGTCGCCTCGGGACGGCCGAGGCCGGCCTGCGCGGCGACGAGCTTCTCCTTCTCGGCCCGCTCGGTGTAGCGCAGGCTGCTGGCAACGCCGACCAGCCGCCACGCATTGCGCGAGGGCACCAGCGGCAACGACACGGCCTCGCTGTCGGTCACCGACAGCGCAGGCACGAAGGGCAGGGGCTCGCCCGTCACCGGTGCAATCGAGGTCACACGCCAGCCCCCGCTCTGGCCGCCTCGAAATGTCCTGAACATGGCCTATGGAAGCGTGGAACCGGGGCGGGTTCAAGCTTTTCCCGTCATTCCGGGCTCGCGCTCCGCGCGCCCCGGAATGACGGAAGGGCTGTGAACAGCGCGCATAAGCCTGACAAACCTAACTTTTCGGCTCGCCGCACCTATATCCCTAGTCCCAGCCCGACTCACCCTGGATTGCGCCAGACACAGCCCATGCGCTTCACGCCTCAATTCCTCGACGAGCTTCGGGCCCGGCTTTCGGTCTCCGAAGTCGTGGGCAAGCGCGTCAAGCTGAAGAAGGCGGGGCGGGAGTGGAAGGGGCTGTCGCCGTTCCAGCAGGAGAAGACGCCGTCCTTCTACGTCAACGACCAGAAGGGTTTTTACCACGACTTCTCCTCCGGCAAGCACGGCGACATCATCAGCTTCGTGATGGAGACCGACGGCCTGCCGTTTGCCGAGGCCGTCGAGCGGCTCGCCGGCATGGCCGGCCTGGCGCTGCCGGCGGTGACGCCGGATGCGGCCCGGCAGGAGCAGCGCCGCCGCACGCTGCATGACGTCATGGACCTCGCTGCGACCTATTTCGCGGAGACGCTGGCCTCGCGCCTGGGTGCCAAGGCGCGCGGCTATCTCGCCGACCGCGCCATCTCGCCGGCGACGCAATTGCAGTTCCGCCTCGGCTATGCCTCGCCGGATCGCTTCGCGTTGAAGGAGCACCTCGGCAAGCTCGGCGTCTCCGTCGACGACATGGTCGAGACCGGCCTGCTGGTCGCCGGCAACGACATTCCGGTGCCTTACGACCGCTTCCGCGATCGCGTGATGTTTCCGATCACGGATCTGCGCGGCCGCGTCATCGCCTTCGGTGGGCGCGCGCTGGAGAAGGACGTTCCGGCAAAATACCTGAACTCGCCGGAGACGCCGCTCTTCCACAAGGGCGACAATCTCTACAACCACCAGACCGCGCGCAAAGCCACCCATGACGGCAGCCCCCTGATCGTGGTCGAAGGCTATGTCGACGTCATCGCCATGGTCACCGCGGGTTTTGCCGGCAGCGTCGCGCCGCTCGGCACCGCGCTCACCGAGAGCCAGCTCGCGCTGCTCTGGAAGATGGCGGACGAGCCGATCCTTTGCTTCGACGGCGACCGCGCCGGCCAGAAGGCGGCCTATCGGGCCGCGGATCTCGCGCTGCCATTCCTCGCACCCGGCAAGAGTCTTCGTTTCGCGCTGCTGCCGGAGGGGCAGGACCCCGACGATCTCGCGCGCTCCGGTGGCCGGGCTGCGATCGAGGAGGTGATCGGCGCGGCCCGCCCGCTCGCCGACATGATCTGGTCGCGCGAGCTCGAAGGCGGCAATTTCGCCACGCCCGAGCGCCGCGCCGCGCTGGAGGCGCGCATCAGGGAGCTCACCAACGGCATCCGCGACGAGGTGGTGCGGCGCTATTACCGCGACGAGTTCGTCGAGCGGCTGCAGCGCACCTTCGCGCCCGAGGGCGGACGCGGCTTCAACGGCCGGGGCAATTTCCGCCAGGGCCAGGGAGGTGGCGGCCGCCCATTCCAGCCCAGGGGCGGCGGGGCGAATCGATTCGGCGGCCAAGGCTTCGGAGGCCAGGGATTCGGAGGAAGGGGCCGCGGCGCGTTCGGCCCTACCCCGCTACCGTCAGGCCCCTACCAGGCAGCCAGCCCCCAGCTGGCGGCCAGCCCGATCATGAAGGGCCAGCGCAGCGCCATCTCCCGCCGCGAGGCTCTGATCCTGCAATGCCTGATCAACCACCCCTGGCTGCTGCACGACCACCTCGAGGAGGTCGCGGCCCTGGAGCTGGCCCATCCCGAGGCCCACAAGCTCAGGGCCGGCATCATCGCCGCCTTCGCCAACGACCATCACCATTCGCCCGACCCCGAGGAGCAGGCCGAGAAGATGCGGTCGGACCTTGCAAAGGGTGGATTTTCGCAGGTTCTTCAAAGGGTTGAGAACGGCATCACCACCGCGGCGGTGTGGGGCGCGCGCGAGGGCGCGGCGCGGGACGACGTTCTTGCCACTTGGCATCAGCTGGTTGCCTTGCATCGGCAATGGCATTCACTACTTAGGGAGCTGAAGGATGCCGAGCTGGCCTTGGGGGAGGACCCCAGCGAGGCCAATTTGGCATGGCTGCGTGACGTCAAGGCTCGGATCGGCGAGGTCGACGGCACCGAAGCCCTGATCGAGGGTTTTGGCGAGCTGTCGGGTCGGTTCCAGAAGAGCATGTGATGAAAAGAATCATGCGGACGGCCGGGGCCGGAACCGCTAAAAGACTCGCCAAATCCTGGGTTTGGCGGCAAAAACAGGGTTAATCGAGGCTTAACGGTCTTGTAGCACTTTGGCCCAGAGGCGGCCGCAGGCAGAACAGACGCGTCAGGAATGAATCCGCGCAATCGCTGTTGGCACTACACCTGCATCCGCTGCGACAAAGAGGCTGACGAAGCGTTAGGCAATTCCGGCGAGAGAAAGTTGGGGGTGGCGAGAGACATGTGCGCCGCCCTTTCCGTGTCGAGAGCTGCCGAAGCGAGAGCGTCGAGCAACAGGTTCATGTGAATTCAGGCAGGCGCTGCCAAGCGCCTCGCATGAAGCGCGTTTAGGAGCAATGGATGGCCACCAAGGCAAAGACGCTGCAGGCGAAGGACAAGGAAAAAGACGACAAGGCAGCGGACGCGCCGGAGAAGGACTCCCAGGACGCGCCGTCGCCCTTGCTCGACCTGTCCGACGCCGCCGTGAAGAAGATGATCAAGCAGGCCAAGAAGCGCGGCTTCGTGACCTTCGATCAGCTCAACGAAGTCTTGCCGTCGGACCAGACCTCGCCCGAACAGATCGAGGACATCATGTCGATGCTCTCGGACATGGGCATCAACGTCACCGAAGCCGACGACACCGAAGGCGAGGAAGAGAAGGACGAGGGCGAGGACGAGACCGACAACGAGCTCGTCGAGGTCACCCAGAAGGCCGTCACCGAGGTCAAGAAGAGCGAGCCTGGCGAGCGCACCGACGATCCCGTGCGCATGTATCTGCGCGAGATGGGCACGGTCGAGCTGCTCTCCCGCGAAGGCGAAATCGCGATCGCCAAGCGCATCGAGGCCGGCCGCGAGGCGATGATCGCGGGGCTGTGCGAAAGCCCGCTGACCTTCCAGGCCATCATCATCTGGCGCGACGAGCTCAACGAAGGCAAGATCTTCCTCCGCGACATCATCGATCTCGAAGCCACCTATGCCGGCCCCGACGCCAAGGCCGGCATGAACAATGCGATGATCGCTGGTCCCACCGGCGAGAACGGCGAAGCCACGGCCGAAGGTGGTGACGCCGCCTCCGCTGCCGCGCCCGCGCACGTCGCCCCGCCGGCGGCGCCGCCGGCGCCGACCCCGTTCCGTGCCGCGGCTGCGCCCGGTGCCGCCGAAACCGAGGAGAAGGATCCGGCCGAGACCGCCGCCGAGGCCGACATGGACGACGACGAGTTCGAGAACCAGATGTCGCTCGCGGCGATCGAGGCCGAGCTCAAGCCGAAAGTGGTCGAGATCTTCGACAAGATCGCCGACAGCTACAAGAAGCTGCGCAAGCTTCAGGAGCAGGACATCCAGAACCAGCTCCAGAACGAGTCGCTCTCGCCGCACCAGGAGCGCAAGTACAAGAAGCTGAAGGACGAGATCATCGTCGAGGTGAAGTCGCTGCGCCTCAACCAGGCGCGTATCGACTCACTCGTCGAGCAGCTCTACGACATCAACAAGCGCCTCGTCTCGCATGAGGGCCGCCTGATGCGCCTTGCCGACAGCCACGGCGTCGCGCGCGAGGACTTCCTGCGCAACTACACCGGCTCGGAACTCGATCCGCGCTGGCTCAACCGCGTCTCGAAGCTCTCCGCGAAGGGCTGGAAGAACTTCGTCCATCACGAGAAGGACCGCATCAAGGACCTCCGTCACGAGGTGCATCAGCTCGCAGCCCTGACCGGCCTCGAGATTGTCGAGTTCCGCAAGATCGTGCACTCCGTGCAGAAGGGCGAGCGCGAGGCACGCCAGGCCAAGAAGGAGATGGTGGAAGCCAACCTCCGTCTCGTGATCTCGATCGCCAAGAAGTACACCAACCGCGGCCTGCAGTTCCTCGACCTGATCCAGGAAGGCAACATCGGCCTGATGAAGGCGGTCGACAAGTTCGAGTACCGCCGCGGCTACAAGTTCTCGACCTACGCCACGTGGTGGATCCGCCAGGCGATCACGCGCTCGATCGCCGACCAGGCCCGCACCATCCGCATCCCCGTGCACATGATCGAGACGATCAACAAGATCGTGCGCACGAGCCGGCAGATGCTCAACGAGATCGGCCGCGAGCCGACCCCGGAAGAGCTCGCCGAGAAGCTCGGCATGCCCCTGGAGAAGGTCCGCAAGGTCCTCAAGATTGCGAAAGAGCCGCTGTCGCTGGAGACGCCCGTCGGTGACGAAGAGGATTCGCACCTCGGCGATTTCATCGAGGACAAGAACGCGATCCTGCCCATCGACGCCGCGATCCAGTCCAATTTGCGCGAGACCACCACGCGCGTGCTGGCCTCGCTGACCCCGCGCGAAGAACGCGTGCTCCGCATGCGCTTCGGCATCGGCATGAACACGGATCACACGCTGGAAGAAGTGGGGCAACAGTTCAGCGTGACCCGCGAGCGTATCCGTCAGATCGAGGCGAAGGCGCTGCGCAAGCTGAAGCATCCGTCGCGCAGTCGGAAGCTGCGGAGCTTCTTGGATAATTGATCGCAGGCAGCGATCGAAAGCAAAACGGCGGGCCTTGGCCCGCCGATTTTGCTTTGCCGTCATTGCGAGCGTAGCGAAGCAATCCAGAGTCTTTCCCGCAGAGGCATTTCTGGTTTACTTCGCTGCGCTCGCAATGACGCGGAGCAGCCGCGCCTACTTCTTCTTCGCCCCGACGCGTTCCAGCCGCTTGATCTCCAGCGCCGGCCGGCCGCTCTTCTCCGCGATCTCGCGGTCCTGTTCCATGATGAAGCCGCGGGCGGGTTCGTCGCCGTCGAGGCCGCCGAGCAGTTCTGCGGGCACGCGGCGGTTGGAGCGCTGGGAATCGTCTTCATAGACGACGTTGAAGAAGGCGAATTCGCCTTTGGGGTTGGTTCCGGGTTTTTTGGCCATGGCGGCTTGTCGTCGATAGCAGCGCCATAGTCAAATGACTTTGCGCCTTTCGGCGGCGGCACGGAGCCGTTGCCGCGGACCCGCCGCATCGGAGACCCCCGTCTCACCAATGCTCGCCTCATAAACGGCGGGCCGAAGCCCGCCGTTTATTCTGGTCTTCAGTGTCGCCCGGGGCTGGCGGGGTGACAACCTAAAATAGAAGGCTATAGAAGCCGCGCTGCGATGGCAAGATGAATCATGGCGGCGGCGATGTCGCGGCGAGCGCATCAGATATGCGTTGGCTGCGATGTGTGATGTGGTGCCACATCGAAGCAATTGGTTGGATTGTCACACCACTTTGTTCGTCTTTGCGTCCTCGCGCCGCACGCATGTGGGCCGCGTTCTTGTCGGAAAGTTGCGCTGGCCTGCACGTCCTCCCGCTTGCGTGCAGATGACATGAAGCGGCTTGCATGGCGGCGCGTATCTCATCGCGTGCGCGTGCGCTGCGCTACCTCCTGCACGGCGAGCCGCGATCCGTGCCCGCCGCCTTTGCCGCTGTCCTCTTTCCGCCCCTGCGCCATGATCGCGCTGCCCATCGCGGCCGAGCCGAAGGTGATGAGGAAGGAGGCCAGCAGCAGCCCCAGCGCGACGCCGGGCGAGCTGTCGGCGAAGATCAGCTCGCGCAGATGTCCGGGATTGAGCCAGAGCAGCCCACCGACGAGCAGCGCCGCGGCGCAGGCGCCGATCGCAAGGTTGATGGCGAGCAGGCGGAACAGGGGGATGCGGAGCAGGGAGCGGGCGGGTTGAGGGTTGGACATGGCTGATTGCTTCATGCTGGCAGAAAGCGGCGATCGCGCGGCGCAAGCAACGATATCATAGCGCCAACTCTTTCATCCGTCATTCCGGGGCGCGACGAAGTCGCGAGCCCGGAATCCATCAGGCGGCAGAGACGGTGGAGAAATGGATTCCGGGTTCGCGCTACGCGCGCCCCGGAATGACGAGGGGAAAGTGCCGCGATACCATTCCCCTCACGCCGCCGGCGCAGCCCGGCCGGCGGATGCGTGCTGCTGCGCGGCCTGCTGGCGTTCCATCATGTTTTGCCACAGCGTGGCGATGCTCGCTTGCGTCTGCGGTGCGATCAGGCAATGGCCTTCATTGTCGAAGCCGCAGAACCGCACCGACGGATCCTTCTTCACCTCGACCAGCGCCTGGTTGATCATCTCGAGGCAGGTGATGACCTCGCCGACGTCGTGCAGGCGGGTGTGGTGCAGGATGTCCATCAGGCGGAACGTCATCACTGCGGGCTGGCCGAAGCTGATGCCGGGACGACCGAGCTCGAGCAGCACGTTGACCGCCGGCAGCACGCCCCTGATGTGCTCGAGCACGCCGGCGACGTCTTCCACGCTGCAGGCGACGAGATGGGACGCCTGGGGCGGGATCGTCACGGGGGCGCGGGGCGTAAGGCCGAGCGAAGAGATCACCTCCTGCTCGATCCATTGCCGCACCGCTGCGGGCGCATTGCGAATCTGCTCGGCGGTCAGGGTAATTCCGGTCATGGGTAAGTCTCCTGCGGTTCTCCTGTTGACGGCAATCTAGAAAGCAGGGAGTGAGACGGTTTGATGCGGATCAAGCCTCCTGCTTTGACGCTCGCGGCTTTCCCGGGCATGATCCGCGCGCTGCTTCGCGCATTATTTTTGGGGGATTGCTCCGCATGCTGAGACCGCTACTCGCCGCCGCTGCCGTCCTTGCTCTGGCCGGCGGCTCGGCGCAGGCCGCGCGCTGCGGCGGCGACTTCAACACCTTCGTCGCCGCCATGGCCCAGGAGGCGCAGGCGGCCGGCGTCTCGGCGAGCGTCACCAATTCGGCGCTAGGCGGCGTGACGCCCGACCCTGCGGTGCTCGCCTTCGACCGCCGCCAGCGCTACACCTTCAACAAGACCTTCGAGCAATACGTCTCGACCCGCGTCGGCCCGGGCCGCATCAATGGTGGCCGCGCGATGCTGCAGCGCCATGCCGCGCTGCTCTCGCGCATCGAGCAGAAATTCGGCGTGCCCAGGTACATCCTGGTCGCGATCTGGGGCCTGGAGAGCGATTTCGGCAAGGGCGACATCGGCAAGATGCCGGTGGTCCGCACGCTGGCGACGTTGGCGCATGATTGCCGCCGCACCGATCTGTTCCAGGGCGAGCTGCTCGCCGCGCTCAAGATCGTGCAGCGCGGCGACCTGCCGCTGCGCGACATGATCGGCGCCTTTGCCGGCGAGATCGGCCAGACTCAGTTCTTGCCGTCGTCCTACATCAAGTACGGCGTCGATTTCGACGGCGACGGCCATGTCGACCTCCGGCACAGCATCCCCGACGTGCTCGCCTCGACCGCGAACCTCTTGCACACGAGCGGCTTCAAGATGGGCCAGCCCTACGGCGAAGGCACCGCCAATTTCGAGGCGATGCGCGAGTGGAACAGGGCGGTGGTGTATCGCAAGACCATCGGCTATTTCGCGGATCGTTTGGCAGGGCAGTGAGGCGGGCGCTGAATTCGTAGGTTGGGCAAAGGCGCTCTTGCGCCGTGCCCACCACCTTTGCGTCATCGTGAGAAATCGTGGGCGCGCTTCGCTTTGCCCACCCTACGACAGCGAAGAGTGCGGCGACGCCATCGCGTCACTCACTGCCCCTTCGCCATCCTCTCCAGCTTCCGTTGCAGCGGCGCCCAATAGGTGCCCGGGCGGAAGCGCTGCAGCAGGTCCATGAAGCGGGCGTCGTTGCCGATCAGGATGCGCGGCTCGTTCCGTTCAATGCCCTTGATGATGCGCAGCGCGGCGTCCTTCGGCGTGGTCTTGGCCGCGTTCTCGAACCGCTCGATCGACTGCGCGCGGCGGGCATTGTCGGTGACGCCGATTCCGCTGCGGGAATTGCGCGCGATCGCGGTGGCGACGCCGCCGGGATGCACCACCGACAGTTTGACGGGACTTCCCGCAACGCTGAGCTCGTGCCGCACGCTCTCGGAAAAGCCGCGCACCGCGAATTTCGCTGCCGCATAGGCCGATTGTCCCGGCGGGGCGATGATGCCGAAGATCGAGGACAGGTTGACGATATGCGCTTCGCTCCTCGTCGTCAGATGCGGCAGGAAGGCGCGCGTGCCGTGCACCACGCCCCAGAAATTGATGTCGAACAGCCAGTCCATCTGCGCCTGGTCGATCTCATCGAACGAGCCCATCAGCGCCACGCCGGCATTGTTGACGAGGATGCCGAGCTCCGGATGCGCGGAAATCGCCTCGGCCGCAAATTGCGCGATGTCGGCGGGCACGCCGACGTCGACGCGATGCACGCTGACCTTGCGGTCTCGTCCGATCTCCGCCGCCAGCGCCTTCAGCCCGGCCTCGTCGCGATCGGCGAGCGCGAGATCGCAGCCACGCCGCGCAAGCTCGATGGCCAGCGCCCGGCCGATGCCGCTGGCGGCTCCCGTGATGGCGGCGGCGCCCCGAATCGCTGTCATGGTGTTCCCCCGTCGAGTTTCCACATTGGAACTATGATTTACATTTTTTCAGAATGGAACCGAACTCCATGGGAATTTCCTCCTTAACGTACGTTACGCAAGCAAGCATTGGGAGACGCTCATGGGACAAGCTCAACCATTTCGTGCCACGGCTCTGATCGTCGAGGACGACGTCATGCAGCGCGAGATGCTGTGTCTCCTGCTGGAAGAGAGCGGCTATCAGGTGATCCAGTGCGAGAGCGCCGAGGCCGCCGAGCGCGTGCTCGAGAAGAGCGCCGGCGCGCTCTGTCTGATGATGACCGACGTGCAGCTCGCCGGCCGCATGAACGGGGTCGAGCTCGCCCATGTCGCCAAGGATCGCAATCCCGGGCTCGACGTCGTCGTCACCTCCGGCCGCCCGCTGATGCAGCCCTTGCCCGAGGGTGCGAAGTTCTGGGCAAAACCCTGGGCGCCGCTCGACGTGCTGCGCGAAGCCGAGCTCGCGCAGCTGTCCTGACCCGCCTCGATCCGTCATCCTGAGGCGCGCGCGCCGCGGTGCGACAGCGTCGTGGCGCAAGCCTCGTTGGTGCGCTCAGCGCTTGTCAGCCCGCCATCGTAGCTGAAGGCGCAGCTTCCGCGTCGCGAGGCGGGCTGCTATGGTTCGGCCATGTCCTGGTCCTTCCTGCTCACCTCGCTCATCGTCGTCGCCTCGCCCGGCACCGGCGTGCTCTACACGCTGGCTGTGGCGCTGACGCGCGGCTCGCACGCCAGCCTTGCCGCCGCCTTCGGTTGCACCCTCGGGATCGTGCCGCATATGTGTGCCGCGATGTTGGGGCTCGCCGCCGTGCTCCACACCAGCGCGCTCGCCTTCGCCGCGCTGAAATGGGGCGGCGTCGCCTATCTGCTCTACATGTCCTGGCAGGCGCTGCGCGAGAGCGGGGCGCTTTCGGTCGAGGGCGGGATCAGCGAGCGTTCGAGCGGCCGCGTCGTCGTCACCGGCTTTCTGATCAACATCCTCAATCCCAAGCTGTCGATCTTCTTCCTCGCCTTCCTGCCGCAGTTCATCGCCGCGGACGAGGCCCATGTGCTGGCGCGCATGCTGGAATTGAGCGGCGCCTTCATGGCGATGACCTTCGCGGTGTTCGCCGTCTACGGCCTCTGCGCCGCCTCGGTGCGCGAGCGCGTCATCTCGCGCCCCCGCGTCATGGCCTGGCTGCGCCGCAGCTTCGCCGCCGGCTTTGCCGCACTCGGCGCCAAGCTGGCGTTCGCGGAGAGGTAGCCTCCCGGCCAATAAAAAAGCGAGCTCGCGCCCGCCACATCAAACCCTCACCCGACGCCCGGGCGGAGCGAGGCTCCACCCGGGCAAAGAACAAGCCTCGTTACTTCTTCTTCGCCTTCTTGGCCTTCTTCGCCTTCTTCTTCGTCGCCTTCTTCGCTTTCTTAGCCATAGGATCCTCTTAAGGGTTAATGGTGAAACGCGACACGAGGGATGCTCGGCGGAGGGCCAGCCTCGCAACATCCTCAGGCGCAAGCTCAGCAGATTCGCAGGTCTCTGCCCCGCGCTGTCACATCGATGTCATCGCGTTATCCACAGCTCAGATGCATTTTCAGGTGATTTTGCCGCGCGAATCCGCTTCGCACCCCCGCCGCGGCGCGGCCCACGCGTGCGCGGCAGGGCTTGATTAACGATGCCGGAGGCCGCTTTTGGGATTCATCAATCCAAAACCAACGCCGGAGTTTGCGCGATTGCGGTGAGACTCCATTAAGCGCGTCGCGCACATGATCCTCCGCAAGAACACGGGGGCGGGTAATGTACGGACGTTTGCCAAACGAAGAGGGCGGGACCATGCGCGTCCCGCAGTCGCCATGCTGAGCGTGCCGACACTCTGGACCGTCATCGTCATCAACTTCCTGGCGCTGGGCATGGTCTGGGCCTATGTGGCGCGCGCCTATCCCAAATTCGAGGCGGCGCGGTACTGGACGGCGGCCGCGTTTCTGGCCGCATCGGGCGCGGCGATCTCGATGCTGCGCGACGTGATGGACCCGCGCTTCCCGCTGATCGCCGGCGGCGGCATCATGATCTTTTCGTCCTGGCTCGCCTGCATGGGCGTGGCGCGGTTCTATCACCGGCCGGTATCCTGGCCGGCCGCCATCGTCAATTCGCTGCTCGCGACCGCCGGGCTCGCGTTCTTCCTGGTCGTCACCGACAACATGCCGATGCGGGTCGTGATCTACTCGCTGGCCCAATCGACCCCGATCCTGCTGACGCTGCCGCTGCTGATCGGCGAGCAGAGCGGCCGGGAGAATCCCGGCGCCCGGCTCGCGGCGATCGTGGGATTTCTGCTGCTGTCGATTCACGCCGTCCGCTCCGGCGCGGCGCTGCTCGGCTATGGCGGCGCCATCACGGCGATCAACTTCAACGGCTTGCAGTCCATCATGATCCTGCTGCTGGTGTTTCTGGCCATGGGCTGGAATTTCGCCTGCCTGCTGATGGCGATCGAGCGGCTGCGCAACGAGGTCGCCGACCTCGCGCTGCTCGACGACCTCACCGGCGTCGCCAACCGGCGGCATCTGTTGCAGCGCCTGACCGAGGAATGCGCCCGCTCCGAGCGCAGCCATCAGCCGTTCTCGCTGCTGGTGATCGATCTCGACGGCTTCAAGACCATCAACGACACCCACGGCCATGCCGCCGGCGATGCCTGCCTGAAGCACTTCACCCTGATGGCGCAGACGCGGCTGCGGCCCGGCGACATGCTCGCCCGCACCGGCGGCGACGAGTTTTGCGTCGTGCTGCCGTCCTCGTCGCTGCGCGAGGCCGCGATGATCGCCCGCCGCGTGCTCGAGGTCTGCCGCCAGGATGCCGAGGCCTGCACCGGCAACGACATCCCGATCGCGATCTCGATCGGCGTCGCGCAATGGGATCACGGCATCGGCGCGTTCCCGGACCGCCTGATGGCCAATGCCGACCACGCCCTCTACGCCGCCAAGAAGAACGGCAAGAACGACTTTGCCGTCTACGATCCGGCGCCGCCGCTGTCGCCCGAACCGAACGACTCGCGCGAGGCCTCGCACCATTTCGCCTGAGGCCATGCTAGATTGCGGCCGCCCTTGGACCCCGCATGATGATTGCCCGCCTGCTCGCGGCCGCTCTCGCCGCTCTCTGCCTGATCTTCCCCGCGGTCGCTGAGGACGCCGAACTGACAAGGCTCGCGCGCGGCTCCGGCACGCCGGAGATTCCCGGCCTGAAGATGGTCTGGCTGGCGCCGTGGGGAGACGTCCGCGACGCAAGACCCTGGCGCAACATCATCGTGCACCAGACCGAAGGGCCGGCGGGCTCGGCGCGCGGCGGCGCGCTGGCGCAGGCCAAGGCTCCGACCCGCCGCGGCGTCACGGTGTGGGTCGAGACCGACGGCACAGTCTATTGGGCGGTCGCGGAAAACCTGGTGCCGACCCATGGCGACGGCGCCAACCGCAACGACAACAAGTACATCGACAACGGCCCGACCTACCGCCAGGTCGTGCGCGACAATTCGATCGGCGTCGAGTTCGCCGGCAATTATCCCGACGTCGCCGCAGGCCCGACCGAGGCGCAGGTCGCGGCGTGGAAGATCCTCGTGAAGGTGCTGCGCGCGCGGTACGGCATCCCTCTCGACCGCGTCTACGCCCACAACTGGATCGACTACAAGGACGCGCGCTATTGCGAAGGCTGCTGGCTCGCGACCCTGGCGCGGATGTGGGGAGAGTAGAGTTGGCGGCGGCGCTCTTCCTTCTCCCCTTGCGGGAGAAGGTGGCGCGGAGCGCCGGATGAGGGGTATCTCTCCCCATGTACAGACGTTGAGAGTTTCGTTCGCGGAGGGAACCCCTCACCCGTCTCGCCGCTGCGCGGCGAGCCACCCTCTCCCACTGTTCAGACCGGGGAGATGGTGGACGGGTGTTCGGAGACATCGTGGACACTTTCTGGGCTCCCGTCGAGAGGTCGGATGTCGACGGTTGCAATCGTTTGGGTTCTGAACACGACGTCGAAGACGCCAGACAAACTCCAATCTCGCGTCCATCCGAGACACCTCGCGGAACGGCATCCGACAGCCTCCTTACTGAGCTGTCGAAAGTGTCCACGATGTCTCCGAACACCCGTCCACCATCTCCCCGGTCTGAACACCCACAAGGGGAGAGGGAAAGCTCACATCGGCTGCGACATCCAGCCGAACAGCCGCGTCATCAGTCCCGGCCGGCGCGGCAATTCCGGCGGCGCGTCCGCGGCCAGTACGCGCTTGAAGAGGTAGTCCAGGAACACCATGTCGTTCGGCTCGGTGACGGTGAACTGCTCCTCGCCGAAGAACACGCTGTAGCTGTAGAAGAACGGGCCCATCAGCGGGATCGTCGCCGTGCCGGCATAATCCTTCGAGATCACGAACTCCGACGGCTCGAGGCCGTGCTCGCGCATCGCCTGCTCGACCAGCGGCAGCTTGCGCATGAACTCGCCCGAGAAGCCGCCCACGGTGGATTGCAGGATGATCGACACGGCGCTTGTCCACTCGCTGCTATCGGTCCGGTCATTCTGGGTCGGTCGATCGGCAGCGCGGGTTCAAGGCAGGCCGGCAGACGCGGCGTGCTGGATGCCCGGTCAAGCCGCGGCAGGACAGCGGGGGTGGGCTGGCTTCGCGTCCAAACGATGCTCACGCCACAAACAAAAAAGCCGGCGTCACCGCCGGCTTTCTGTCTCTTTCGATCCGCCAATCTCTCTTCGCGGCGAAGCCCCGCTCAGTGCGCGGCTTCCAGCGCGGCCTGTTCGGCCTTTGCGATCGTGCCCTTGACCGCGGACTGCACCTTCTCGAAGGCGCGGACCTCGATCTGGCGGACGCGCTCGCGCGACACGCCGAACTCGGCGGCAAGGTCTTCCAGCGTCATCGGCTCATCGGCGAGGCGGCGGGCCTCGAAGATGCGGCGTTCGCGCGGGTTGAGCACGCCCATGGCGCCGTTCAGCGCTTCACGGCGGTGATCGTACTCCTCGTGCTCCGCCATCATGGCTTCCTGGTTGGGCGTGTTGTCGACCAGCCAGTCCTGCCATTCGCCGGCCTCGCCGTCGTCGCGGATCGGCGCGTTGAGCGACGCGTCGCCGCCGAGGCGGCGGTTCATGTCGATCACGTCCTGATCGGTGACGCCGAGGCGCTTGGCGATGATCTTCACCTGGTCGGGGCGCAGATCGCCTTCGTCCAGCGCGTTGATCTTGCTCTTCGCCTTGCGCAGGTTGAAGAACAGCTTCTTCTGGTTCGCGGTGGTGCCCATCTTCACGAGCGACCAGGAACGCAGGATGTACTCTTGAATCGACGCCTTGATCCACCACATGGCGTAGGTGGCGAGACGGAACCCCTTCTCGGGTTCGAAACGCTTCACCGCCTGCATCAGGCCGACATTGCCTTCCGAGACGACCTCGGAGATCGGCAAGCCGTAGCCGCGATAGCCCATGGCGATCTTGGCGACGAGCCGGAGATGGCTGGTGACGAGTTGGTGCGCCGCGTCGCGATCGTCATGCTCGCGCCAACGCTTGGCGAGCATGTATTCCTGCTGGGGTTCCAGCATTGGGAATTTGCGGATCTCGGCGAGGTAGCGAGATAGGCCGGATTCTCCATTGAGGACCGGCAAAGCAGCGGTACGGGCCATGGTGCGCCCTCCAAAGGTTCAGGCCCCCGATAGCGGCGGGCCAGGCAGACGACCGCTGTGTCAAAGCCGGTCGGGCTGCGATGTTCCGCGTCGGTCATTCCAACGCAGGCGCAATATACTCCATCGCGGGGCAAAAAGGGAAGGATTGCTGACGTCACGTCCCCGTGTGGCCGCTATAACTTTTTGTAATGTAACGCCTTTCTTAAACGGGCTGCGTCATAGCGCCGCTTTCAGGGTGCTTTGCAGGAGAAGCAAATCCTCTGGTAGAGCCGCCTCCCAGTGCAGTAATTCTCCGCTCCTCGGATGCTCCAATACCAGAAGGTAAGCATGTAGGGCCTGCCGTCCGAGCGCGGCCAGGGCGGCCTGCGACTCGGGGCCGAGCTGGTTCGCCTTGGTCTTGAAATGCGGGCCATAGACCGCGTCCCCCATCAGGGGATGGCCGATATGGGCGAGGTGCACGCGGATCTGGTGGGTGCGCCCGGTCTCGAGCTCGCAGGCGAGCAGCGAGGCCACGGGCTTGCCGTCGCGCCCGGCAAAGCTCTCCAGGATCTCCCAATGTGTCACCGCCTCGCGGCCGCCCTGGCGCACCGCCATCTTCTCGCGCGCATGCGGATGGCGGTCGATCGGCGCATCGACCGTGCCGCGGTGCCGGCCGGGCACGCCCCAGGCAAAGGCCATGTAGCCGCGCCGCATCTCGCCGGTGCGGCCGTGATCGGCGAACTGGGCCGACAGCGAGGCGTGGGCCATGTCGTTCTTGGCGACCACCATCAGCCCGGTGGTGTCTTTGTCGAGCCGGTGCACGATGCCGGGCCGGCGCACCCCGCCGATGCCCGACAGCGAGGCGCCGCAATGGGCGATCAGGGCGTTGACCAGCGTGCCGGTTTCGTGGCCGGCGGCGGGATGCACCACCAGTCCCTTCGGCTTGTTGATCACGACGATGTCGTCGTCCTCGAACACGATGTCGAGGGCGATCTCCTCGCCCTTGGGCTCGGCGGGCGCTGCCTCCGGCACGTCGATTGTGATCGTATCGCCGGATGCGACGTGATAAGCGGGGTCGCGGACCGGGGCCGCCTTCAGGCTCACCGCGCCCGCCAGGATCAGGGTCTTGAGCCTTGATCGCGACAGCTCCGGCAGCCGCGCCGCCAGCACGCGGTCGAGCCGGGCCGAACCCTCGTCGCCGGCGACCACGACCTCTAACCTCTGCGCTGAATCCGGGCTTTCCATGACGACGTCTGACACCGCTGTTCCCGAACCGACCCCCGAGCAGGCCGCGCTGTTCGCGCGGGTGCGGCGGATGATGCTGATCGCGGGGTTGACCACGGCGCTGGCGATCTGCGCCGTGCTGATCGCGGTGGGCTACCGCCTTTTCAAGTCGGAGGGAAGGGCGCCCGAGGCGGCCGGCGACGTCACCGCCACCCTGCCGAAGGGCGCCAGGATCGTCTCGACCGGGGTTGCCGGCGACCGTCTCGTGGTCACGCTGGATCTCGGCGGGGTGATCGAGATCCGGACCTTCGACGCCCATACCCTGAAGCCTGTCGGACGGCTGAAATTCGCCAATGAGCCGTAAAAGGCCCGCCGGGGTCCTTGCGGCGGACAAATTTCGAGGCTATTGGCTAGCCCTCACGCTCCCTTCGTCTAGCGGTTAGGACGCGGCCCTCTCAAGGCTGAAACAGGGGTTCGATTCCCCTAGGGAGCGCCAGATACATCCTAAGCCATTGAAAACCTGCATGCTCTAGGCAACCATGTTAGCCTGGAGAAACCGCCTGCTACTTGCGTAGCTCACGAGGCGGTCCGCATTGGTCGTGCAATGGCAATCCTGATCCCCAGCCTCGGCTTCGCGCGCTTCGACAGCCGTGGGGAGCTTCGACTCGCCGAACGCCTCAAGGACTTTCTCGAAGAGAACGCCGTCGTTTGGCACAACCTTCCCGTCGGCCCCCTCAACCGGCATCCGGATTTCATCATCGTTCATCCCGCGAACGGCCTGCTCGTGCTCGAGGTGAAGGACTGGCGTCTGGAGACGATCGTCTCGGCGGACAAGACGCAAGTCGAGCTGCTGACACAGCGTGGCGTCGTGCGGGAGAGCAATCCGCTCGAGCAGTCGCGCAAATACACGTTCGAGGTCTTGCGCACGCTGGAGCGGGACGGGCAGCTGCTGTTTCCGCCCGGTCATCGCTTCGCGGGCCGCACACTGGTGCCGTTCGGCTATGGCGCCGTGTTCACGAACATCACGCGCAAGCAGTTCGACCAGACCGACCTCAAGGAGGTGTTTCCCGAGCAGCTGTGCGTGTTCAAGGACGAAATGACGGAGGGCGTCGATCCCGAGGAATTCCGGTCCAGGCTATGGCGCATGGTCTATCCGCGTCTCGGAGAGCCGCTGTCCATGCCGCAATTCGACCGGCTGCGTGCGCTGCTGTTTCCCGAGATCCGCATCCGGCAGATCGCCCTGCCTCTGGACGATGCGCCCAAGGCCGATCCTTCGGACCGGACGCTTGCGGTCATGGACCTGCATCAAGAGCAGTTCGCGCGCAGTCTCGGGGAGGGACATCGCATCATTCGCGGCGTGGCCGGATCGGGCAAGACCCTGATCCTGGCGTTTCGAGCCGAGTATCTGGCGCGCGCGGCGGCCAAGCCGGTGCTGATCCTGTGCTACGCCAATGGCATCGCAGGGCGCCTCGAAGATGCCATGCAGAGCCGGGGCGTGGAGGACCGCGTTCAGGTTCTCACCTTTCACTCCTGGTGCTACCGGATGCTGCGCACCTACGGACTCCCCGCGCCCTCCGAGCGGGACTATCCGGATTACGCCGAGCGGCTGGCCGCCAGCGTTGCCGCGGTCGTGGCGGCGGTCGATCAGGGCCACATCCCGCCGGAGCAATATGACGCCGTCCTCATCGACGAGGCGCACGATTTCGAGCCGCGTTGGCTCGCGCTGGCGGCCAAGATGGTGAACCCCCGCACCAAGGCGCTGATGGTCGTCTACGACGACATCCAGGCGATCTACAAAGGGCGCGAACGCCCGGTGTGGAGCCAGCTCGGGATCGAAGCCAAGGGCAGAACCACCGTGTTGAAGGTCAACTACCGCAACACCGCGCAAATCGTCGCCTTCGCGAGACGCTTCGCTGCGGACGTCATTGGCGCTCCCGGCACGACGGCCGATGACGAGCACGCCATCCTGCTGCCCGAAGATGCCGGCCGGCAGGGACTGGAGCCGGACGTGCGTCGATGCGTGAGCATCGACGCGGAAGCGCACTGCGTCGCCGAGTGGTTCCTGGATCGGAAAAAGGCCGGCTACGAGTGGTCGCAGATGGCGTGCCTCTACCCCGAGCACTGGATCGGGGGGAAGGTCGCACAGATTCTGGCCAAGCATAAAGTGCCGATCGATATGGCCAAGGACAACCGCAACCGGGTCTCGATCAAGCGCGTGGCCGTGCGATTCCTGAGCATGCATTCCGCCAAGGGTCTCGAGTTTCCCTGCGTCGCCATGGCCGGCCTCGGCCTGCTCGGCCGCCATGGCGAGACCGTCGAGGAGTGCGTGCGACTGACCTATGTCGGCGTGACCCGCGCGACGCACGAGGCGCTGCTGACGTACTCGAGTGAAACGGCGCTGGTGCAGCGTTTGATCGCGTGAGCCTGTTGCTCTCCCTCACGCCGTCGTGCCGTCGATTAAGCGGCGGATCACCTTCTGCACCTCCGTGAAACTCGGCTTTGTGATCGGGAGGCGATGGGCGCAATGACAACGCTTGCCCGCCGCCGGCAGATCAAAATGTGCCTTTCGCTTGATCTACCTCAAGACGAAATTGCGCTCAGCTTGCAACTTATAGCTTATTAAGAGAAGTCCGGCCATGAAATATTTGTCGCATGCAGCAGTATGCCTAGTTGCCGCCGCCTTCATGTTTCTGCCATTCGCATCTAAGGCGCATGCCGCTAACTGTCAGACATTAACTGCACCCGGCTCGTGCGTTGGTGGCGTGTGGTACGAGTGCGAAAGGACACTATGCTGTGAGTGGGTGGTAGTGAGTTCGCCATGGCCTCCACACTACGAGAACCGATGCACTTCAGACATTTCTTGTTCGCCAATCGGAGGTTCCTGCAAAAAGACCCGCGGCCATCGGCGAGCACCTCGACCGTAAGCAGCCTCACCTAACCAGCGCCGCGCCGTGCGATTCCTGAGCATGCATTCCGCCAAGGGTCTTGAGTTTCCCTGCGTCGCCATTGCTGGCCTCGGCCTGCTCGGCCGCCATGGCGAGACCGTCGAGGAGTGCGTGCGACTGACCTATGTCGGCGTGACCCGCGCGACGCACGAGGCGCTGCTGACGTACTCGAGCGAAACCGCCTTGGTGCAGCGTTTGATCGCGTAGACTGACGCCTTCAGCCTCTCTCTTACGCCGTCGTCCCGTCGATCGACCGCCGGATCACCTGCTGCACTTGCCCGTTCGACAGGAACAGGTCGTGGTTGACGATGCCCCAGCCTTCCGCCGAGGCATCGACCACGCGGACGCCGAGGCGGGCGATGGCGGCCTTTTCGGCGGCGCCGACGCGGGTCATGCCGCCGGCGAGCTGGCCTGACAGCGCCAAAGCGCGATCGTTGGTCGCGGCGATCACGGTGATCTTGCCCGCCAGCGGGCCGATGCGCTGCACCGCCGACGAGAACACGTCCATGTCGATGTCGGGGGCGGCAAACACCACCGCGCCGATCTTGCCCGTGACCGTCTCGCCGTATCGCGCATGGAGCTGGCGCAGGCTCTCTAACGTCAGCATGGTTCCCATGCTATGCGCAACGATGTGGACGCGGCCCGTCCCCGGCGCCGACACCAGCGCAGAGAGCACCCGCTCGAATTCGTCGCGCGACCACATCGCGCTGTCGCGGTCATAGGCGTAGTCGAACAGCCCGGCCTTGGACGGCCATGCGAACACCATGGTCCGGCCGCGGAACCTGATCGCATCGGAGAGATAGGCGCCATCCAGCACCGCCGTCTCGAACGTCTGCTTGAAGCCGTGCACATAGATCAGCACGTCGCCGCCGCCGGTCTGCGCGGCGAGGTCGCCGGCGTCGGCCGGCACCGGTTCGATCCGATCAAGACGCCAACCGCCAAGTCCGACCGAGGCGAGCGACAGGCGGCTCTCGTCGGGCGCCGCCAGCTTGGCCCGCGCCACGGTCATGCTGGTCGCGCGCTCCGGACCGAACCAGGGTTTGCTGCGCGCCCCGTTCGCGGGCTTGCGCGTGGTGGCGACGAGCAGAGTGGGATCGACCGAGAGCGACGAGGCATCGTAGCGCGCGCCGGTCGCGCCGAGGCCGGCGCAGCCGCCGAGCGCGAGGGCGCTGCCTGCGGACATCAGCCCGCCGAGCAAAGCGCGGCGCGATATGGAAGGATTTGTTTGTAGAGGACGTCGGCTTATCACAAGGAACCCATGGGAACTTTGCCCCCGACGGCGCCGCCCCATCTGCTCTCTGAATGACAATGGGGGCGAGATAGCGGCGGAGCGGCGTCGCGTACCTCGTGGCGTTCAGGTGAATGCCAAGGTCAGTCGACGATCTCGATGGAATGGACCTCGCACCAATCGCGCAAGGCCCGCTCCGTCGCCTTGTTCCGGTAGTCATGCCAGGCACCGATCGCTCTTCGTCGTGACAGAAGGGCCTTGAACTTCTGGTAGGCGCCGCGTTTGCTGAAGAAATAACGAACCTCGTCCAAATCATCGGGCAGCAGCTCGCGGACAAAGGCGATCACAAGAGGCTTGCCGAGGTCGAAATCTCGAGAGTTCGGGATCCGTAAGTACTTGGCCTCGTCTTCGATATCGTCAGGCAGTTCGTCTTCCTCTAGGTCTTGCAGACTGTCGTCGTCGAATTGGTAGTAGATCTTTCCCGTCTGCCTGCAGACGAAGGTGTGGCACTCCCCCATGCCGCCGCTGACGTCGGCGAACTCGAAAGCCTGGAGGATGTCTTTGAACGTGACGGGCATTGGGTGCACACGATCCTATCGCAGTTGCAGTTCCTTCAAACGGCCTCGTAAGATGCGATCTTCTTGATCTGAGGTGCGAGCGCGTCTTCCGCCGTTTCGAGGTCGAAGCGGGTTTGAATACTCATCCAGAACGCCGCACCCGTCTTGAAGAATTTTCCCAGCCGCAGCGCGGTGTCGGCCGTGACGGGCTTTTCTTCGCGCGCAATGCGCTCGATCCGCGTGCGCGGCACATTCAGCGCGGCGGCGACCGTGTAGGGTGTCAGCTTGAGCGGAACGAGAAATTCTTCGCGCAGGATCTCGCCGGGATGAATCGGCGGAAGTTTCCGTGCCATCTGCGAACTCCTTTTCGGTTGGCAACACTTGGCCCGTCGAACTAATGATAGTCCATGATCTCGACGTCTTCTGGGCCCGCGTTCGTCCATCTGAACACGATCCGCCACCGATCGTTGATGCGGATCGAGTGTTTGCCCGCCAACTCGCCCTTGAGGGCTTCGAGACGGTTGCCGGGCGGCGACCTGAGGGCTTCGAGAAAATCGGCGGCGTATCTTGTTGGGATACCAATTCCGACCCTTCGTCAGGTCGGCCTGGGGCCCCGTCGGGCAAAACACCCCAATTCCCTGTCAACCCCTCTCGGCAAAAATATTCCACTTTACCGAAATTCGGATTTGTCGTATGTGTCGGCCATCCCAGCCCACCAAAGGGGCGGTCGTACGTCGTTTCGAGCGCGGGCTGGGAGTTGCGATGGACGCGGGCGGCGTTAAAGGCGGAGCTTGCGCGTGCAGGGCGAGATCAACCTCGTGAGCAGGCGTGACCCGCAAAGACGAACGGCGCTGCTTGCGTACGGCGAAACCGTGTGGTCCTGGCCGTCGTTGCTACGGTCAAGCTTTCGCGGAGATGCCGGCGAGCCCAACCGGGCAGGCTGCATCATCCAATTCGCGGGGCGAGGGAGGCCAGAAGGAAAGTTCGGCTCCCGGGAGAGCGCGGCATAGGCCGTCAAACCATCGCGCAGGGAAGGCCTGGTTTCGGCTGCCCTGTGTCTCCCCTGTGCATTGCGTGTGCATCTGTTCAGCACGGGGGTCTTTACGGGTGCCGGCCGGCGCCCGGCCTTCCCTGCGCCCTTTCCGTCGAAAGGGTGTGAAGAGAAGCACAGCTCGGGCAAATCATGCCGCGAGAGCGCGAACGCGTGCCCGATCGACCTGCGACAATCGTGCAGGGTTCACGGGCCGGTTTCAGCCTGGCGCAACCGAATCTCAACCGTACCCGTGTAGGCCTCTCTTTTGTCATCCACGGTCTCCTACCACGGGTCTCTTGCATGAAATCGGCTTGGCGTTTCTCTCTCCTGCTTGTCGTCCAATTCCTCATGGCGGTTTCCGCCCATGCGCAGGAAGGCCAGGTCGTCAAATTGTCGGCCGGCATCGAATACCAGCGCATCGCGCGCTGGGATGCCGATCAGCTCAACAAGATCCTGCAGGTGGGTACGCCTGCTTTTGCCGGCATCACGACGGCCTACAGCCCGGCGCGCAATGCCGTTCGCCTCTATCGCGTAACCTATTCGTCCGTCGTGCCCGAGCGCGGCAACAAGCCGACGATCGCGTCCGGACTGCTCGCGATCCCCGAGGACAGCGGTACCTCGTTCCCATTGGTGTCGTATCAGCACGGCACCGTCTACGGGAAGCAGGAGGTTCCCTCCTTTCCGCAGCAATCGCCGGAAACGCAATTGATGATCGCCCAGTTCGCAGGGCAGGGATACGCCGTGATCGGCGCCGATTATTTCGGGCTCGGAACGTCGTCGGAGCCGGAAGGCTACATGGTGAAGGCGAGCCACCAGCAGGCAACCTACGACATGTTGATGGCAAGCCGCGCCGTGCTCGATCATCTCAAGCTCGCCACGACCAAGCTGTTTCTCGCGGGCTGGTCGCAAGGCGGGTTCGTGACCATGGCCATGCTCGAAAAGCTCGAGCAGGCCGGGGTCAAGGTCGACGGGGCCGTGACCGCGAGCGCGCCGGCCGACGTGTTCGTCGCGTTGAACGGCTTTCTCAATTTCCCGCGCAAGAACGATGCGAGCTGGGTCAACTCGCTGTTCATCCTCTCGGCCTTTTCCTTCGAAAACTATTACGGCGTGCCGGGACTGGCGCGCTCGCTGATCGCCGAACCCTATTATGAGCTGGCGCGCAAGGCCTACATGCGCGAGCCCTTCAATCCCGCCGACGTGCCGGCCGACCTGCACAAGCTGCTGCGGCCCGATTATTTCGATCCGCAGTTCTTCGCCGCCTCCGCCTATGGCCGCCTCGTGGCGCAGACGCAATCCTATCGCTGGCTGATCAAGAGCCCTGTGCGCAACTATTATGGCGAGAGCGACGAGGCCATCAGCGTCGGCCTCGGCCAGCTGCCCATGACCTACCAGCGCGCGATCGGCAGCGGCAACCCGGTGGTGGAGGCGGTCTCGACCGGCAAGACCAGCCATCGCGGCACCTTCGCCACCGCCGTGCCGCAATGGAAGACGTGGTTCGACGGGCTGTAGCGCGGATCGTCGGGCCTTCATGGTTTGAGACGCCCGCGTTGCGGGCTCCTCGCCATGAAGGTCGATGATCTCTCGCAACACTCACTGCCCTCGTGCTGAGAAGACTGCGCAGCAGTCGTCTCGAAGCATGGCTGCACACGATGATGCATGCCGCACGAGCGTCTCCGGAACTAGTCGTTGCCGCATAAATCTGCCTTGATGGGCGACGTTCCGATTTTCTGGAGTGACGACATGAGCGGCTTGGTGATCTCTGGCGGCCGGGTGGTGGACCCCGCAAGCGGCATGGATGCCGTGGCGGATGTGGCGGTGGTGGACGGCAGGATCGCCGCGGTCGGCGCATCGCTCGGCAGCGCCGAGCGGGTGATCGACGCCACCGGGCTCGTGGTCGCGCCCGGCTTCATCGATCTGCACGCGCACGGCCAGTCGATCCCCGCCGACCGCATGCAGGCGTTCGACGGCGTCACGACCACGCTCGATCTCGAGGCCGGCGTGCTGCCGGTCGGGTCCTGGTATGAGCGGCAAGCGAGGAAAGGCCGCGTGCTGAACTACGGCGCCGCCACCAACTGGGCCTTCGCCCGGATCGGCGCGATGACCGGCTCCAATGCCGAGAGTTCGCTGGAGGCGTTCGGCAATGCCATGCGCGACCGCCGCTGGATGGACAATGTCGCGACCGACGCCGAGGTCTCGGGCATTCTCGAGCGCCTCGGGCGAGGACTCAACGAAGGCGGCATCGGTATCGGCATCCTCAATGCTTACGCGCCGGGCGCCGGCGTGCAGGAGCTGACCGCGGTCTGCCAGCTGGCCGCGGCCAGGAACGTGCCGACCTTCACCCATGTCGCCTTCATGTCGCGGATCGACCCCGAGAGCGCGGTGGAAGCCTATGTCCGCCTGATCGGCTATGCCGGCGCCACCGGTGCGCACATGCACATCTGCCATTTCAACTCGTCGAGCAAGACCGACGTGGAGCGCTGCCGCGCGCTGATCGAAAAGGCGCAAGGACATGGCCTGCCGATCACGGTCGAGGCCTATCCTTACGGTACCGGCTCGACCGTGCTGGCCGCCGCCTTCTTCAGCGACCCCGAATTCGTCGAGCGCAACGGCACCGGCTACGATTCCGTGCAGCGCGTGACCGACGGCTATCGCTTCCACGACCGCGAGGAGCTGCTGAAGGCGCAGGCCGAGGAGCCGTCCTCGCTGGTGCTCTGGCATATCCTCGACACCGAGCACAATGCGCATCACCGCGACCTGCTCGACATGTCGGTGCTCTATCCCGGCGGCGCCATCGCCTCCGACGCGATGCCGTGGACGACCTCTGACGGCAAGACCTACACCGGCGATGCCTGGCCGCTGCCTGACGATGCCACCTCGCATCCGCGCTCGGCCGGCTGCTTCACGAAATTCATCCGCGAATGGGTGCGCGAGCGCAAGACGGTGTCGCTGCTGGAAGGCGTGCGCAAATGCGCGCTGATCCCGGCCGAGATCTTGTCGCAGAGCACGCCGGCGATGCGCAGCAAGGGCCGGCTTGCTAGAGATGCCGATGCCGACATCGTCGTGTTCGATTACGAAAAGCTCTCGGACCGCGCCACCTTCACGGCGATGAACCGTCCCTCCGACGGCGTGCGGCACCTGATCGTCAGCGGCGAAGTGCTGATCAGCGACGGCATTCTCGACGTCGCGGCGCGGCCGGGCAAACCGGTGCGCCGCCCCGTCGTCGAGGGCTGACCCATGCCGGTCCCCATTCTGCTGGTCACGGGCTTTCTGGGGGCGGGCAAGACCACTGTCGTGAACCATCTGCTGGCGCATGCGCAAGGACGACGCATTGCCGCTGTCGTCAACGATTTCGGCGCCATCAACATCGATGCGGAGCTGATCGCGGGCGCCAGCGACGGCGTGGTCAGCCTCGCCAATGGCTGCATCTGCTGCTCGCTGGAGGGCGATCTCTTGCGCACGCTCTCGACGTTGCTGCGGCGCGATCCGAAGCCCGACTATATCGTGATCGAGACCAGCGGCGTCGCCGATCCCGCCGATATCGTCCGCAATCTGATGGATCCGGTGATCCTGCGCGAGGCGCTGCTGGAGACGGTGCTGTGCGTGATCGACGCCGGCACACCGCCGGCCGCCCTCGACGATGCCCTCCAGCGCTCGCAATTGCGCGTCGCCGACATCGTGGCGCTCAGCAAGCTCGATCTGGCGGACCAGGGCGCGGCGACGCGGATGCGCGCCGCCATCCGCGCGCAACGCGTTCCCGCCGTGGTCGTCGATGCACCACACGGCGCAATCCCGTCCGCGCTGCTGTTTCCCACCCATGTCGACCGCGCGCCAACGCCGCGCAGCCCCGGGCCGAAACGGCCGGCGGAGGACCGTTTCGAGACGCTGAGCTGGACCTCCGAACGCCCGCTCTCGCTGCCGCGCCTGCAGCAGGCGATCGCCACGCTGGCGCCGAAGCTGGCGCGCGCGAAAGGCCTGTTCGAGACGGTCGAGCAGCCCGGCCGCCAGATGGTGTTTCAATTCGCCGGCGGCCGCGCCACGCTGGCCCCCGGCGATGCGCCCGCGCCGGACGTGCCGCGCGCGCGGATCGTCTTCATCGCCGAGCTCGGGGTGCTCTCGCGCGCCGAGCTCGACGGGATCATGGCGGCGTGCGTTGCGAACGAGTAAGGCTCTGAACGCGGATCAGGATTCGGATGAATCGATGCAGGCCGAGAATGTGCGTCCAGGGCCCGTCGAGGCCTCAGCACAGCGCAAGCGCGTTGACCGCCCGTGTCGCCGCGTCCTCCTTGCCGGAGCCGACCAGCTGGCAGACAATGGATTCGAGCTCGCCCGGCTGCGTGCGGCGCGCGACTGCCAGCAATTGCATCAATCCGGCCTCGTCCTTCGACAGCCGCCGGCAGGACGGCGGCATGAAGCACAGCTCGCATGGCCGGCCGCTGCGCAGGATTCGGACCAGCGCGGCAGCGCGTGCCACCAGCAGCGGACTGTCGGAGACGCCCGGCGCCTCGTCGGCAAAGCGATAGGCCGCTTCCCAGCAATCGGACGCGCCGGTCGTATAGGCCGCCCCGATAAACCGGAACAACGACAGCGCGACCCGGCAGAACTCGTCGCAGCTTTCGACGCAAGGGTGTGCCGCAAGTGCGGCCCTGAGCGGACAGAGCCGCGGCTGGCCGCCGTCCGGGGCCGTCGCAGAACCGCAAATATCGGAGCTCATGAACAATCTCGTCAGTGCAGCGTCGGGCTTCCGACCAGCCAGCTCTTCATCGCCATGGTCCGGTCATGGTCGAAAGACCTCACCTGGCGGTCGGGCAGGATGAGGCCGGCCATGCGGAAGATCGTCGCGAGCCCCCGCACGGGCGGTAGGGCCCAATCGGCGCCGACCGGCGGCAGCCAGCTCTCGAACCGCTCGCGCACGATGTCGATGCGTTCCTGTTGTGCGGCGGCGATGGCATGCAGGATTTCCCGCTCGCTGTCCGACACGCGCGGGCAGGTCGGGCAGTGCACCTCGATGGCCGTATGGGCCGTGCAGGCGAATATCTCAATGATGGATTCCAGCGAGGCCACGGCATCGCCCACGCGAAAATGGTTGTACACCTCCTGGATGTCGGTGGCGGTCGGAACGGCACCTCCGCTGCGTGCCTTGGCGCGGAATCCCCAGAGGAAGAGCCGTTCCGCCGCGCTGAGGGCGGGCAGGTCGAGAGACCTTGGTGATGTCGATGGATGCATGGAGCCTCTGGCCCTTGGCTGCTCTCACGCCACGGCTGGCGCTGGTTGTCTGCATCGATCGTTCTGCCAGAGCCCCCGCCAAGTCAACGCGCGGAAGGCCGATATCGAGGTGTTCTAGATTTGAAGAGGTTTACATTCGAATGCAGGGGCCAGGTCGTCGGACGACGACAGCGATGCGCGGCGGCGGGCCCGCGGCGGCCGCCGGCGGAATCGGAATGCTTAAGGCTTTGCTAAGGGGGGCAGGATAAATTGGCATATCTGTACCGCCAATTTTGCGAGCCCCGATGATTTTCTCCCGCATCAGTTTCAAGCTGATCCTCATTGTCGGCATCAGCCTGCTTGGCATGATCGCGCTGGCACCGATCGCGCTGTCGACCCTGCGCGCCCAGATGGTGGCCGATCGCCAGGCCAAGACGCAGCAGATGGTCGACGTCGGCTACGGCATTCTCGCCCATTATCAGAAGCTCGAGAGCGAAGGAAAACTGTCGCGCGAGCAGGCCCAGGCCGCCGCAACGGCCGAGATCAAGAGCTTGCGTTACGACAAGGTCGAGTATTTCTGGATCAACGATATGACCCCCAAGATGGTCATGCATCCGATCAAGCCGGAGCTCGACGGCAAGGATCTGTCCGGCATGAAGGATCCCGCCGGCAACGCCCTGTTCCTGGGCTTCGTCGACGTGGTCAAGAAGCAGGGCGCGGGCTTCTACGGCTATCTCTGGCCCAAGCCAGGCTTCGACCAGCCGGTCGGGAAAATCTCCTATGTGAAGGGCTTTGCGCCCTGGGGCTGGATCATCGGCACCGGCATCTATCTCGACGATGTCGACACGGCGTTCCGCCAGAACGCGATGACGTTCGCCTATGTATGCCTGGCGGTGCTGGTCGTGGTCCTTGCAGCCTCCTTCCTGATCGGCCGCAGCGTCACCGGACCGCTGGCCCGGATCACAGCGCTGACCGAGCGTCTCGCCGCCGGCGACAGCTCCTTCGAGGTGCCCTATATCGATCGTCGCGACGAGGTCGGCGGCCTCGCCAAGGCACTCGCCGTGTTCAAGGACAATGCGTCGGCCGTTCGTCAGATGCATGCCGAACAGGAAGAGATGAAGCGGAAAGCCGATGACGAGAAGCGCAAGGCGATGACCGACCTCGCCGGCAAGTTCGAGGCGAGCGTCCAGGCCGTCGTCCGCGACGTCTTCAACGAGGCGCGCGCGATGCAGCAGGCCGCGCAGGGCATGTCGGAGACCGCGAACAAGGCGAGCGACCGCGCCAGCTTCGTCGCATCCGCCTGCCAGCAGGCATCGACGAACGTGCAGACCGTGGCCTCCGCCGCCGGTGAGCTGTCATCCTCGATCTCGGAGATCAGCCAGCGCGTCGCGCAGGCAGCGACCGTGGCCGACAAGGCCGCCGCCGACGGGCAGCGCACCAACGACACCGTGCAGGGGCTGGCTGCGGCCGCGCACAAGATCGGCGAGGTCATCGACCTCATCAACCAGATCGCCTCGCAGACCAATCTGCTCGCGCTCAACGCCACCATCGAGGCGGCACGGGCCGGCGAGGCCGGCAAGGGTTTTGCGGTGGTCGCGAGCGAAGTAAAATCGCTGGCGAGCCAGACCGCGAAGGCAACCGACGAGATCGGCGCGCAGATCACCGCGATCCAGGCCGAAACCAACCAGGTCGTCGGCAACATCGAAAGCATCCGCGCCACCATCATGGAGGTCAACGAGATCTCCTCGTCGATCGCCGCCGCCGTCGAGGAGCAGGGTGCCGCCACGCAGGCGATCGCCCACAGCGTGCAGGAAGCCGCGTCCGGTACCGACCAGGTCTCGCAGAACATCTCCGGCGTCACCGAGGCCACCGCGGCGACCGGCCAGGCCGCCGGGCTCGTGCTGCAATCGAGCGGGCGGCTGACGCAGAAGCTGCAATCCCTGGAAAACGAGGTCAGCACCTTCGTCGCGGGCGTACGCGCGGCGTAGCGAAACGTACTGCGTGGCGCCTGATATTTCCGCGCCGCGGCATCGGGCCGCGACGCCGGTGCTGTTTTTCTTGACATGACCTCTGCCGTGCTCGACGTGTAACGACGTCGATCGACGGCACCTGCGTGCCATCGCGAGAAGAAAAGCAACACGGGAAGAACGTCATGAACGCGGGCTGCGACGAGAACAATGACCTCGCCATCTTTGCGCGGCATGATCTCGATCCCAATCGTTCCGCTGCGGCCTGAGTGAGAGATACCATGTCGTTCAAGAAGCTCCTGATCGCCAATCGCGGCGAGATCGCCATCCGCATCGCGCGTGCTGCGGCCGATGCCGGCATCGCGACCGCTGCGATCCATCCCGCCGACGACGCGCTGTCGCTGCATGTGCGGGTTGCGGACGAGGCGGTCGAAATCCCCGGCCGCGGCGCGCGGGCCTATCTCGACATCGACGCTGTGGTGACGGCGGCGAAAGGCGCCGGCTGCGACGCCGTGCATCCCGGCTATGGCTTCCTCAGCGAGAACGCGGCATTTGCCAAGGCCTGCGCCGATGCAGGTCTTACCTTCGTCGGCCCGAAGCCGGCGGCGCTCGAGCTGTTCGGCGACAAGGTCGCGGCACGACAATTGGCAAAGCGCTATGGCGTGCCGATCATCGCCGGCACCAGCGGGCCGTCGAGCCTCGAGGAGATCACGGCATTCTTCACCTCCCTCGGCAGCAACGCGGCGATCGTGATCAAGGCGATGGCGGGCGGCGGCGGCCGCGGCATGCGCGTGGTGGAGAACGCCTCCGATCTCGCGGAGGCCTATGCGCGATGCCAGTCGGAGGCCAGGGCCGCCTTCGGCTTCGACGGGGTCTATGCCGAGCGCCTGATCCGGCAGGCGCGCCATATCGAGGTGCAGATCATCGGCGATCGCCATGGCGCCATCTCTCATCTCTGGGAGCGCGAATGCACCATCCAGCGCCGGCACCAGAAGTTGGTCGAGGTGGCGCCGAGCCCCTCGCTGAGCGATCCCCTGCGCGGCCGCATCATCGATGCGGCGAGGCAGCTCGCGGCGGCCGCGGCCTACGACAATCTCGGCACGTTCGAGTTCCTGGTCGACGGCACCGCCGAGGACAGCTTTGCCTTCATCGAGGCCAATCCGCGGCTTCAGGTCGAGCACACCGTGACCGAAGAGGTGCTCGGCCTCGATCTCGTCCGCGCCCAGCTCGCCGTCGCCGCGGGGGCTTCGCTGGCGTCCCTCGGCCTCGCGCAGGAATCCATCCCGAAGCCGCGCGGTCATGCCCTGCAGCTTCGCGTCAACATGGAGACGCTGGACGTGTCCGGCGCGACGCATCCGACCGGCGGTGTGCTCGCCGTTTTCGAGCCGCCCTCCGGGCCCGGCGTCCGCGTCGACAGTTTCGGTTACGCCGGCTACAAGACCAGCGCCGCCTTCGACTCGCTGCTGGCAAAGGTCATCGTGCATACGCCGGGCCAAGCCTGGCACGACGTGGTCGCCAAGGCATCGCGTGCCTTGCGCGAGTTCCGGATCGACGGCGTCGTCACCAACATCGCCTTCCTCCAGGCGGTGCTGGCGCATCCCGATTTCAGGACCAACCGCATCGCGACCGATTTCATCGACCGCAACATTGCAAAGCTGGTCGAGGCCGCCGATGGCGCAGCCAAGCCGCTCTACTTCGCGGCGGCGGAACGAAGCGGCGCGCACGTTGAGGCACATGTCGCGCAAGCGGTGCCCGAGGGCGCGGTGATGGTCGCGGCGCCCTTGCAGGGCACCATCGTCACCATCCAGGTGAAGGAAGGCGAGATCGTGCGCCCGGGCCAGCAGCTCGCGGTGATCGAGTCCATGAAGATGGAGCATCTCGTCATGGCCGAGCAGGGCGGCCGGGTCATGAAGCTCCTTGCCGCCGATGGCGTCACGTTGCTGCACGGCGAGCCGATCCTGTATCTGGAGCCGCTCGACGTCGCGGCTGATCGCACGACGGCCGAAGCCGATATCGATCTCGATCACATCCGCCCGGATCTTGCCGAGCTGATCGCCCGCCAGGCCAACACGCTGGATGCGAACCGCCCGGCCGCGGTCGAGCGCCGCCGCAACACCAACCAGCGCACCGCGCGCGAGAACGTCGCCCAGCTCGTCGACGACGGCTCGTTCATGGAGTACGGCAGTCTCGCGATCGCCGCGCAGCGCCGCCGGCGCAAGCTCGACGATCTCATCAAGAACACGCCGGCCGACGGCCTCGTCATGGGCGTCGCCACGGTGAATGGCGAGAAGTTCGGCCCCGAGGGCGCGCGCTGCATCGTCGTGGCCTATGACTACACCGTGCTCGCGGGCACGCAGGGCCACATGAACCACAAGAAGATCGACCGCATGCTGACGCTCGCGGAGGATTGGCGCGTGCCGCTGGTGTTCTATGCCGAAGGCGGCGGCGGCCGGCCCGGCGACACCGACCGGCTCGGCATGACCGGGCTCGACGGCCCGTCCTTCGTGCAGTTCGCAAGGCTGTCCGGTCTCGTTCCCGTGGTCGGCGTCGTCTCCGGCTATTGCTTTGCCGGCAACGCCGCGATGCTCGGCTGCTGCGACGTCATCATCGCCACCAAGAACGCCTCGATCGGCATGGGTGGTCCGGCCATGATCGAGGGCGGCGGCCTCGGCGTCTATCATCCGGCCGAGGTCGGCCCCGTCTCGTTCCAGTCGCCGAACGGGGTCATCGACATCCTGGTCGAGGACGAGGAGGAGGCGACGCGTGTCGCGCAGAAATATCTGTCCTACTTCCAGGGCGCGGTGACGGAGTGGGAGGCCGCCGACCAGCGCCTGCTGCGCCGCGCCATCCCCGAGAACCGGCTGCGCGTCTACGACATCCGCAGCGTGATCGACCTCGTCGCCGACAAGGACAGCGTGCTGGAGCTGCGCCGCGACTACGGTGTCGGCATGATCACCGCGCTGATCCGTATCGAAGGCAAACCGTTCGGCCTGATCGCCAACAATCCGCGCCATCTCGGCGGCGCCATCGATGCCGATGCCGGCGACAAGGCCGCGCGCTTCCTGCAGCTCTGCGATGCTTTCGATCTGCCGATCGTCTCGCTCTGTGACACGCCCGGCTTCATGGTCGGCCCGGAGGCCGAGAAGACCGCGATCGTGCGCCACGTCTCGCGCATGTTCGTCACGGGCGCGAGCCTCACCGTGCCGCTGTTCGGCATCGTGCTGCGCAAGGGCTATGGGCTCGGGGCGCAGTCCATGATCGGCGGCGGCTTCCACGCCTCGTTCTTCACCGCGGCGTGGCCGACCGGCGAGTTCGGCGGCATGGGCCTGGAAGGCTATGTCCGCCTCGGCTTCCGCAAGGAGATGGAGGCGATCTCCGATCCCGAGGAGCGCGAGGCTTACTACCTCAACAAGGTCGCCGAGCTCTACGCCAACGGGAAGGCGGTCTCGATTGCCTCGGTGTTCGAGATCGACAACGTCATCGACCCCGCCGAGACCCGGCGCTGGATCATGGCCGGCCTGCGGACGGTGCCGAAGCCGCCGGCGCGGACGGCGAAGAAGCGGCCGTGCATCGATACGTGGTGAGGGCGGTGCAGCAATCGGTTCTGCCTGAGCATCTAGGCATTCTGCTTCGATACCATCCACGTTCTTTCGCAGGCGCGGCAATACGTGGATGGCCGGGACGAAGCCCGGCCATGACGGCGTTGAGGCAGTGTGCCTTCATTCCCCAAACCGGTTCCCGATTGACATCCCCGCCTGTGGTGCCAGACTTTGCACAATAATACAGGGTGGAGACGTCCGCGATGGCCAGCCTGTCGGCCTCGAACCATGTCGCCCGTGTCTTGTCCGTCGCCAATCATGTGGCCGACGTCGATGCCTCCTCGCGAATTGCCAGTTCCTGGCGGCGGTGCCTCGTCAACCACAAGCTCGATCCGGCGCGGCAGGGACCGCCGCAGACCTTCACCGAGGCCGAGGTCCGTCATGCCGCCGAGCCGATGGAGGAGACGATCAGGCTCGTAACACCCGAGCTCGATGATCTCGCCTGTGCGCTGCGCGACGCCGGCTATTGCGTCAATCTCGCTGATGCCAACGCAACCATGCTGTTCAGCCGCCTGCCGGGCGAGGCCGACGCCAGACAGTTCCTCGACTGGAAGATCTACACCGGCTCGAATTTTGCCGAAACCTTTGAGGGCACCAATGGGCTCGGCACCGCGCTCGCGGAGCAGAAGCCGATCCTGGTGCATCGCGACGAACATTTTCGCGCGCAGTGGCACATATTCTCCTGCGCCGTGGCGCCGCTGTTCGACCAGGCCGGCCGGCTCGCTGGCGCCGTCAACATCACCTCCTGCCGCGAGGATCTGGAGCGCACCGCGCACCAGCTCGCGCTCGCGGTGACGATGCAGGCGACCCGGCGAATGGAGGGCGCGATCTTCCGGACCCATTTCCGCAGCGCCTGGATCGCCACCGTGCCCGGTGACGGTGGCAGCGGCCTCATCGCCTATGACGACGACCGCCGCGTCGTCGGCGCCTGCCGCTCCGCCCGTGCGCTGCTGGGACTCACCGACGGCATGATCGCCTCCGGCATCGATGTGTCCCGCTACGTCCGTTTCGATCATCAGGCCGTGCGCGGCACGGACGAGCTCGTCGAGCTGCGTCGGGCGGATGGCAGTCCGTTGGGCCAGGGGCATCTGGCGCCGCCCATGCGCGCAAGGCCCATCGCACCGCGCCGTGACGCGCCCGTCGATCGCTTCGACGCACTGCATCGTCTCGCCGGCCGCGATCCCGAAATGGTCAAGAGCGTGAAGCGGCTCGGGGCCGTCATCGATCGCGATCTGCCGGTGCTGCTGCAAGGCGAGACCGGCGTCGGCAAGGACGTGTTCGCGCGCGCCATTCACGCAGGCAGCAACCGGGCGCGCAGCAATTATATCGCGCTGAATTGCGCGGCGATGCCGGAGAGCCTGATCGACGCCGAACTGTTCGGCTACGAGGCCGGCGCCTTCACCGGTGCGCGCCGCGACGGCTCGAAGGGACTGATCGTGCAGGCCCATGGCGGCACGCTCTTCCTCGACGAGATCGGCGACATGCCGATCGCGTTGCAGACGCGGCTGCTGCGCGTCCTGGAAAACCGCGAGGTCTGGCCGCTCGGCGCGCTCAAGCCGGTCGCGGTCGACATCCGCCTGATCAGCGCCACCCACCGCGATCTCGGCCGCATGGCCGAGGAGGGTGCCTTCCGCGCCGATCTCTACTTCCGTCTGCGCGGCATCGCGGTGCGCCTGCCGGCCCTGCGCGAGCGGGCGGACAGGGACGATATCATCCGCCAGATCGCGCGCGAGGAAGCGCCGGGCTGCAGGCTATCGGATGAAGCATGGTCGCAGCTTGCGGCCTATCCGTATCCCGGCAACATGCGCCAGCTCCGCCACGTGCTGCGGCTCGCCGGCTGCACCGCGGAAGACGGTGTCATCACGGATGCGGATCTCGATTTGCCGCCGTTCGGTGGACGGGCGGCGGAGTCCGATCTCGCGGCCGCCGAACGCGCCACGATCGTCGGCGCCCTGCGCGCGCATGGTGGCCGCGTCGCCGAAGCGGCTCGCGCCCTGAAGCTCAGCCGCGCGACGCTGTATCGGAAGATCAAGCAATTGAAGATCGAGTCCGTCTGATCCTTGGCCCGGCGCGACGTCCCACTTCCGCCGAAACAGGTTCGGAACGTGGGCGGCGCTTGAAACGCCCGCGCCGGATCGGTCGCCGCGAACGGGCATTGCCGCAAATTGCGAGAGAGGAGACGGCTCGATGGAGGAGATCGAAGTCTTTCTGGCTGTCGTCGAGGCCGGCAGCCAGACCGCGGCTGCGCGGCGGTTGGGGCGCTCGCTCCAGTCGGTCAACCGGGCGCTGGCTGCGCTGGAACGCAGCGTCGGCGTCGAGCTGGTGCGGCGGACCACGCGGCAGTCGGTGGCGACGGAGGCGGGGCTTGCGTTCTATCGCCGCGTCAAGCCAGCCTTTGCCGAGATCGGCGAAGCGCGTCTGGAGGCGGCCAACCGGCGTATCGAGCCGTCGGGGTTGCTCAGGATCGCCGCGCCGATCCAGTTCGGGGCCACCCATGTCGTGCCGGCGATTGCCGAGTTCATGGCGCGCTTTCCGCAGATCGAGGCTGACGTCAACATGTCCGACCGGCCCGTCGACGTCGTCGGTGACGGCTTCGACCTCGCCGTCCGGATTAGGGAATTGCCGGACTCCTCGCTCAAGACTCGGCGGCTGGGAGAGTTGCGCACGGTCGTCTACGGTGCGCCCGATTATTTCAAGCGCCACGGCCGCCCGCGCCAGCCCAATGATCTTGCCGATCATCAATGCATCCTGCGCAGGACTACCCAGGGCGAAGCCGATATTTGGCGGTTTCGGATCGACGGCCGCTTGACCACCGTGCAGGTGAATGGCCGATTTCGCACCGACAGCACCACGGCGGCGCATGCTGCCGCTCGTCATGGCATCGGTGTCGGATATGGTCCGTTCTGGCAGATCCGCGATCTCGTCGACCAGGAGGCTCTCGAAATCGTGCTCGCGGATTTCGAGGCACCGCGAACGCCGGTGCGTGCAGTGTTTCCACCCAGCGCGATACCGCCGGCCAAGACGCATCTCTTTGTCGATCTCCTGGCCGAGAGGCTGAAGCTCGAGCGGCTTTGAGCGACGTCCGGAACGCATTCTACCGATTGGTGGGAATGTCTATCTCGCGCCGCGCCCGTTGTCCCGGCGCCGGGGCCATCGCAGCTTGACGCGCAAGGGCACTTTCGCCCTGCGAGAAGGACTGCGCCATGACTCCCAACAGACGGACACTGCTCCATGCGGGCGTCGGCGTCACCGCGACGCTGGCTTCCGCTGCCATTGCCGGACAGCCGTCCGGCACGCGCGATTCGCAATCGCCCGAGCCCTTGCTCGCGAACGACGCAGAATCTCGCGCGGCGGCCGCGCAGGATTTCGGCCACATCGTGGATAGACGGCCGCGGGCCGTCTGCAAGCCTGCGGCGGGCGGCGAGGTCGCCGACATCGTGCGCTGGGCCAAAGACCAGGGGCTGAAGGTTGCGGCGCGCGGACAAGGGCACGCAACCTACGGCCGGGCCATGGCCGAGGACGGCATCGTGATGGATCTTGGCATGTTGGCCACGATCCATCGGATCGAGCCGGATCGCGTCGTGGTCGATGCCGGTGCGACCTGGCACAAGGTGGTGGATGCGACCTTGGCCAAAGGGCTCGTTCCGCCGGTCCTGACCAATTACCTCGAACTGTCCGTCGGCGGCACGCTTGCCGTCGGCGGAATCGGGGGATCCTCATCCCGGCACGGTCTCCAGACCGATCAGGTTCTGGAACTCGACGTCGTCACCGGCGAAGGCGTGGAACTGACCTGTTCGCCGACCTCGCATCCCGAGCTCTTCGATGCGGTTCGAGCCGGCCTTGCGCAATGCGCGATCATCGTCAGAGCGACGCTTCGCTTGATGCGCGCGCCCGAGCGGGTCCGCCGATTTCAGCTGTCCTATCCCGATCTTGCCTCACTCACGGCAGATCAACGTCGCGTTCTGGAAGAGGCGCGCTTCGATCAGTTGCAGGGGGCTGTCGTGCCCGACGGCACAGGCGGCTGGCGCTATCAATTGGAGGCGGGCGTCTTCTACGACGGCAAGTTGCCTGACGACGAGGCCTTGCTCAAGGGACTGGCGGACAAGCGCGAGACCGTCTCCGACCTGACTTTCGGCGAGGACGCGAACGCGTTCGCCAAGCTCGAGAAAATCCTGCGGGCGAACGGCCAATGGCTCAATCCGCATCCCTGGCTCCTGACTTATCTGCCGGGCAGCAACGCGCTGAAGATCGCGAGCGATGTCATTGCCGAACTGAACAGCGATGATCTGGGCCCGTTCGGGCGCATCACCTACTATCCGATCTTCACCGACCGATGCCGCACGCCTCTGCTTCGGCTTCCTGACGAACGCGTTGTGTTTCCGTTCAATCTGATCCGTATCCCGGCGTCGGCAGACAGGGCGAATGCGGAGCGGCTGGTCATGCGAAACCGCGAGCTCTATGAGCGTGTTCGCAGCGCAGGTGGGGTGTTGTATCCAGTGAGCGCGTTTCCGATGTCGTCCAGCGATTGGACGGATCATTTCGGTGCGCGATGGTCGCTCTTGCGCGAAGCCAAGGGTAGGCATGACCCTGGCAGCCATCTCACTCCGGGCTATGAGCTGTTCTAGATCGCCGGATCCGGCATCGTCAGGAGAAATCCGTCCAGCTCAGATGCCGCGCGTCGAGGTCGCCGATCGTCACGCCCTCGCGCATCTCCCGCGGCGTATGGAAGTTGCTGCGCAAGTACACGAGCGGCGTCGCCATGGCCGAATGCGAGACGTCGCGCACCTCGCCGACGAAGATCGAATGCGTGCTGGTCTCGAATTCCTGCGCCAGCACGCAGTCGAACGCGGCGACCGCGTCGCTCAGCACCGGTGCGCCGGTCGCGCCGCGCCTCCACTGCCCGAAGGCGAAGCGGTCGTCGCCGTTGACGCCCTTCTGACCGCTGAAGGTAAGCGCGAGCAGCGCATGATCCTCGTGCAGGAAGTTGATCGCAAACGCGCCTTCCTCGCGGATGCGCGCATGGGCGCTGGCATTGCGGTTGACGCAGACGATCAGCGAGGGCGGATTGTCCGACAGCGAGCAGGCCGAGGTCACCGTCAGCCCGGTGCGCTTGCCGTGCTCGGCCCCCACCGTCACCAGTGCCACCGCGCCTGCGCATTGGCGCATCGCCTGCTTGAAGTCCTTGGCATCGACCGTCACGCCGACATCTCCGAAATGAATGCGGGTGCGGCACGATCGCGCCGCACCCGCGATGCGTCAAGCCGCCTTCTTCGCCGAGCCGAGATGCGTAAGGCGCGGCATCACCTCGTTCTTCAGCAGCGAAAGCGAGTGGTGCCAGGCTTCCGGCTTGTGCTTGTAATCGAAGCCGAACACGCAGAGCACGCCGAAGCCGCCGACCTCGTCGTAGATCTTCTCGATCTTCTCGGCGACCGTCGCGGGCGAGCCGACGATCCAGTTCCGCTTGGCGCAATATTCGACCGTGACGTCGCTGTCGGGCACGTCGGGCGCGTGCTTCAGATAGTCCTTGAAGCCGAAATGGCCGAGCAGCGGCAGGAAGTACTCGCTCATCATCCGGCCCATCATGTCGCCGGTCGAGAGCTTCCAGGCCTCTTCATCGGTATCGGCAACGAACACCTCGCGTACCAGCCGCCAGTCCTGCCGGTTTGGCTTGCGCCCGGTCTTGGCGGCCCCGATCTCGACCGAGTCCCAATGGCTGGAGACATAGGCCGGGTTGAGGTTGAGGCTCATCGGGATGAAGCCGCGCTCGCCGGCGAGCTTCAGCGTGTCCGAGTTCTTCGACAGCCCGGCGACGCCGATCGGCGGATGCGGTGCCTGCAGCGGCTTGATGTGCGGCTTGAGGAAGTCGAACATCGTGTCCGGCTTGGAGACCGTCCAGAACTTGCCTTTGTAGGTCCAGGGCGCGGGATCGCTCCACATCTTCAGGATGATCTCCAGCGCCTCGCGCGTCATGTCGCGGTTCTGCCCGCTCATGCCGTCGACGTTGAACATTGCCCAGTCGCTCGGCAGGCCGGATGCGGCGACGCCGAAATTGAGCCGGCCCTCGGAGAGATGGTCGAGCATGGCGACGCGGTTGGCGAGCTCGGCCGGGTGATGATAGGGCAACAGGAAGCCGCCCGGTCCGATGCGAAGCTTCTTGGTCTGCATCAGCGCCTGCGCGATCAAGAGGTCGGGCGTGGGATTGGGTTCCCAGGGCGCGGTGTGATGCTCGCCGATCCAGGCTTCCTGATAGCCGAGCTCGTCGAGCCAGCGCAGGACCTGCAGATCCCAATCGTGTCCTTCCTTCAGGCCGCACTCCGGCGGATGCGAAGGCATCGTGAAATAGCCGATCTCCATGGGTTTCCTCATCTGATGTTGACGCGTCTTGTCGCGCGTTGACGGAGTTGAGCGGAGAGGCTTCAGCAAGCGCTGTGCCAGCGCCATGGAGGCTCGAATTGGAGAGAAAGGGCTGGTTTGCCCGCTCAATAGCCGGTATCTCGATCAAGGCCCGCACGAGATCGTCTCATTGTCGCGAGACGTCGTCTTGCAGGTGAGACAAGAACTTGTAGATGAGACAAGAACCTGACCGTGGACGAGGGCAGTTTCGCATGACCGAACCCGCTTATGTCGCGGTGGACTGGGGCACCAGCAGTTTTCGCCTGTGGCTGGTCGATCGTGCCGGCCAGGTGCTGGCCGAACGCCGCAGCGATGAAGGCATGCTGGCCGCCGCCAAGACCGGCTTTCCCGCGGTGCTGCAATCGCATCTCGCGGCGGTCGAGGCGCCGGATCATCTGCCGGTTCTCGTCTGCGGCATGGCCGGCGCCAAGACCGGCTGGGTCGAGGCCGGCTATGTCGACACGCCGGCGCCGCTTTCCGCCGTCCTGAATCAGGCCGTGCGCGTGCCCGGACAGGCGCGCGACATCCGCATCCTGCCCGGCATCGCCCAGCGCGATGCAGCCGCGCCCGACGTCATGCGCGGCGAGGAAACGCAGCTGCTCGGCGCGCTCGGCCTCGATGCGGTGGGCGAGGCGCTGGTCTGCATGCCCGGCACGCATTCGAAGTGGGTGCGCGTCAGGGGCGGCATCGTCGAACGCTTCTCCACTTTCATGACCGGCGAGCTGTTCGGCGTCATCGCGCGCGAGACCATCCTGTCGCTCGCGATCGCGGGCGCCGACGAGGCCGAGGATGTCGCGAGCCTCAAGGCCGCGGTCAAGGCCGCGTACGCGGCGCCCGCCTTCGCCGCGAATCTCCTGTTCACGGCGCGCTCGCGCCAACTGTTGTTCGGTGGCACGCCGGCTGCGGCGCGCGAGACGCTGTCGGGCACGCTGATCGGCGCCGAGCTGGCCGCCGGCCTCTCCGGCGCGGTGCCGCAAGCCGGTGTTGCGCTGATTGCCTCGGGCCGGCTTGCGATGCTGTACCGGCAAGCCTTCGATGCGCTGTCGGTCGCGGTGCAGCCGGTCGATGCGGATGAAGCCGTCCGCCGCGGCCTGTCGATGGCGGCTGCTGCGATCTGGACGAAATAGAAGGATACTCGAGATGAGCGTTGCCTTTCCGTCGATGAAGCGGCCGCTGGTGGCGATCTTGCGCGGCGTCAAGCCCGAGGAGACCGAGGCCGTCGTCGGCGTGCTGATCGAAGCCGGCTTGACCGCGATCGAGATCCCGCTGAATTCGCCCGATCCGTTCCGCTCCATCGCAACGGCGGTGAGGCAGGCGCCGTCAGGCGTGTTGATCGGCGCCGGCACGGTGCTGTCCACCGCGGATGTCGATCGCCTCAACGACGTCGGCGGCAGGCTGATGGTCTCGCCGAACGTGGACACGCAGGTGCTGGTGCGTGCACATCAATATGCCATGGTCACGCTGCCCGGCGTGTTTTCCCCGACCGAGGCGCTGCTTGCCGCGCGCTCCGGCGCGTCGGGCCTGAAATTCTTTCCGGCGAGCGTATTAGGGGCCGCCGGCATCGCCGCGATCCGCGCCGTGCTGCCCTCGGGCGTGATGATCGCCGCCGTCGGCGGCGTCTCCGACCAGAATTTTGCCGAGTACATCAAGGGCGGCGTGACCGCGTTCGGGCTCGGCTCCAGCCTCTACAAGCCCGGCATGAGCGCCGCCGATGTCGCCGCGCGTGCCAAGGCGACGGTCGAAGCCTACGATCGGGCGACTGCGAAAGGCTGAGCCGCAATAAACCAGCTGTGAACCCGTCACCGCCTATTGTGCTTCATATTGCCGCAATGCCGATGTTGAGGCATCGCGCAGTGTGACCGGCGCAGCAGGAGACGACATGGCGATCAACAACGTGGCCGATCTGTTCGTGGCAACGCTCGAGCAGGCCGGCGTCAAGCGCATCTATGGCATCGTCGGCGACAGCCTGAACGCGCTGACCGAAGCGCTGCGCCGCCGCGGCACGATCGAATGGGTCCATGTTCGCCACGAGGAGGTCGCAGCCTTCGCCGCCGCCGGCGAAGCCGAGATGACCGGCAGCCTCGCGGTGTGCGCGGGCTCCTGCGGTCCCGGCAATCTGCATCTGATCAACGGGCTGTTCGACGCGCATCGCAGCCGCGTGCCCGTGCTGGCGATCGCGGCGCAGATCCCGACCGCCGAGATCGGCGGCGGCTATTTCCAGGAGACGCATCCGCAGAACCTGTTCCGCGAATGCAGCCATTATTGCGAGCTGGTGTCCGACCCCAGCCAGCTTCCTTTCGTGCTGGAGAACGCGATCCGCGCGGCGGTGGGCCTGCGCGGCGTCGCCGTGGTCGCCATGCCCGGCGATGTCGCATTCCGCAGCCCGCCGAAGCGCGCGCTGTCGACGACGCGCGGCCTTGGCGTGGTGGCGCCGAAGGTGGTGCCGCAGGCCGATGAGCTCAACGCGCTCGCCGATCTCCTCAACGGTGCCGAGCGCGTCACCCTGTTCTGCGGCCGCGGCTGTGCCGGCGCGCATGCGCCCCTGATGCAGCTCGCCGAGGCGCTGAAGAGCCCGATCGTGCATGCGCTGGGCGGCAAGGAGCACGTCGAGTACGACAATCCCTACGACGTCGGCATGACCGGCTTCATCGGCTTCTCCTCGGGCTATGCCGCCATGCACGCCTGCGACACGTTGGTGATGCTCGGCACCGATTTTCCTTACAAGCAGTTCTTCCCGACCGACTGCCAGATTGCGCAGATCGACATCCGCCCGGAGAACCTTGGCCGCCGCTGCAAGATCGATCTCGGCCTTGTCGGCGACGTCAGGCTCACCATCGAGGCCCTGCTGCCGCTCTTGAAATCGAAGACGCAGCGCAGGCATCTCGACGACGCCGTCGCGCACTACAAGAAGGCGCGCGAGGGCCTGGACTCGCTCGCCAGGGGCACGCCAGGGAGCAAGCCGATCCATCCGCAATACCTCGCCAAGGTCATCAGCGACCATGCCTCTGGCGACGCGGTGTTCACCGCCGATGTCGGCACGCCGACGGTGTGGGCCGCGCGCTATCTCGACATGAACGGCCGCCGCCGGCTGATCGGTTCCTTCGTGCACGGCTCGATGGCCAACGCGATGCCGCAGGCGATCGGCGCGCAAGCCTCGCAGCCCGGCCGGCAGGTCATCTCGCTTTCCGGCGACGGCGGCTTCACCATGCTGATGGGCGACCTGATCACGCTGACGCAGGAGAAGCTGCCGGTGAAGGTGGTCGTCTTCAACAACGGCGTGCTCGGCTTCGTCGCGCTGGAGATGAAGGCGGCCGGCTTCGTCGACACCAATGTCGACCTGAAGAATCCAGATTTCGCGGCGATGGCGCGTGCGATGGGGATCTTTGCCAAACGCGTCGAGGATCCGGGCGAGCTTCCCGGTGCGGTCAAGGAGATGCTGGCGCATGACGGGCCGGCTTTGCTCGACGTCGTCACCGCCAAGCAGGAGCTGTCGATGCCGCCGACCATCACCGCCGAGCAGGTCAAGGGCTTCAGCCTCTGGGTCTTGCGCGCGGTGATGAACGGCCGCGGCGACGAGGTGCTGGATCTTGCGAAGACGAATCTGCTGCCGCGCTGATCTCAGCTGATGCGACTTGGTTCACCCTCTCCCGGTCGGGGAGAGGTGAAGGTCTGCCAATGCAGCACGCCGCCGACCACCAGCGCCGGCACGAAGCCGAGCACGATCAGGAAATGCGGCAAAACCTCCGACGAGACGAAGGCGATCGCGATGTCCGAGATCAGCCAGAGCGCCGCGAACATCACCGCGAAGTCCGTTCGCGGACAGCGCAGGTAGTACAACACGGCGGTGATGAATATCGCGGGACCGATCGCGGCCGCGAACATGATCGCGGTCAGCTCCTTCGGCGTCACCGCGTCGAGCATCATCGAGGCGAGCAGCCAGAGTGCGGCGAACATGGCGACGATGTCGAGCGGATGCCGCAATCCAATACCTCTCGCGGTGACGCGCTATCGTTGTGGCCGCAGCCGCGGCCGTCAAGTTAAAATGCGTTCATTCGTCGTCACTTCCCGGCGTCGGACGCAGCATGAAATGACCGAAGGCGGTGGCGATCGGCTTCGCCGCATCGTCCTGCCATGCGCGCGCCTCGAAGGCGACGATACGCCGGCCCTGCTTCACGATCGAGACGTTGGCAAACGTATCGATCGCGCGCCCCGATCGGAGGTAATTGACGGTGAGGCCGATCGGCCTGGGCAGCGCGGCGGTACCGAGCTCGCGCGCGACGCCGGTGACGGCCGTAGTCTCGAGGAAGGCGCCGGTCATGCCGCCGTGGATCGCAGGCAGGATCGGGTTGCCGATGATCTGTGGCGAGAACGGCATCGTCAGCGTGCCGTCGTCATTGACCCGGATGCCGAGTGCGCGCGCGAACGGGCTGCGCGCGAACGGCCCGTCCGGATCCTCCGGCGCCTCCAGCACCGGGATGCTGCGTGCATCCATCTGGCGATCGGCAAGCATGTTGGTACGGTTGGCGCCGATCATGAAGCAGGCGGTCGCGGTCGCGACCGGATCGTCTTCCGAGTCCTGATAGGCGGTGGAGCGCACGAAGGCGATCGAGCGCGTGGTGCGGTAGCAGACCGAATGCGCCTTGATGTCGAGGCCTGGCGTCGCCGGCTTCTGGTAGTCGATGCGCAGGTCGAGCGTCGCGATCGCGCGCGTACCGTCGAGCGCAAGCTGCACCGCCATGCCGCAGCTCTCGTCCAGCATCGCGGTGACGACGCCGCCATGCAGCACCCCGGTCTCGGTGTCGCCGACGAAGACGGGCCGATAGGGCAGGCTCGACCAGGCTTCGGCCGGCGCGAAGCGGTCGAGCTGGAGCCCGCTGATATGGCCGTAGTCGGAGCGGCGACCCTTGACGGCCTCGGCGAGTTCCTCGAACGGGAGCGTGGTCGGTGTGGTGCTCATGGGGACGTTCTAGACCAGTGTCGGGCGCCGCGCAAAAGCCCCGGATGGATCCCCGCACCGCAGGCGGTTTGGCCTCGACAGAGCGGGCCGAAGCGCCGATGGTGGGCGCTTCGTACGCCAACGAACTGCAAGGAGCGCCCATGGCCGACCCCGAAACGCCCGCCGCCAATCAGGGGCCCGTCACCATATCGAGCTCCAGCGCGGAGCGGGCGCCGATCGTCTATTTCGACGGCGCGTCCTGCTTCGGCCATCACAACGGCGCGATCCAGATCGAGCTCGCCGCGAACCTGTTGATGCCGGTCGGCGCCGCCGTCAGGGTCGACGTGGTCCAGACCGCGCACCTGCGTTGCAGCGTCGCCGCGGCGCTGGCGCTGCGCGAAGCGCTCGACAAGGCGCTGGCGATGTACCAGCAGGGCCAGAAGCAGCCGATGGCGGAGGAAATCCCGGCGGTGAAGAACTGAGATAGCATTTTTGGAGCGCGTAGCCCGGATGGAGCGAAAGCGAAATCCGGGAGTCTTCGCCGCCGCGCCCCGGATTGCGCTGCGCTCCATCCGGGCTACCAAGCGGCGCGGAACGGCTCCGCCTCAGCTGACATGCACCTTCGGCTTCCTGCCACCGTTCCACTTGCCGTCGAGCGCGCGCTCGATCTGGGCGGCGAGTTGCAGCAGCAGGCCGTCATTGGCCTGCTTGGCGATGGCCTGGATGCCGAGCGGCAGGCCACGGTCCTGCGTTGCCATCGGCATCGAGATCGCCGGCATGCCGCAGAGATTGGCGAGCGGCGTGAAGGCGAAGAAGCGCCAGAGATTGCCGAACCAGTCCAGCACATCGGGATTGTCGGCGATGGTGAGATATTCCCTGGTGCCGACCTTCGGCGTCGGCAGCGCGGTGATCGGCGTCAGGATCACGTCCCACTGCTCGAAGAAGGCGCCGAAGCCGCGCGAGGTGGTGTTGAACACGCCCTGCATCTTCGCGCGCTCGGCGAAGCTGGTGTGGCGGCCGGCCTCCCAGATCCGGATGTTCATCGGCTCGATCAGATCTTCCGGCGGCTTTTCCAGCCCGCGCGCGGCGAGCATGTTGGAGATCACCACCGCGAAGTTCGAGATGTAGCAGGTGGTCTGCGCGGCGAAGGCGGCGCGGAAGTCGAGCTCGGGCAGCGCATGATCGACGTGATGGCCGAGGCCTTCGAGGAAGCGGCCGGCCTTCTCCAGCTCGGCGGCGATCTCGGGCGTCGCGGTGTAGTCGCCCCAGCTGTGCGAAAGCGCGATGCGCAGCTTGCCGGGATCTCGCTTGATCATCTCCGAATAAGGCTGCGCCGTGGTCCAGAACGGCATGAACTCGCCGGGCGCAGGTCCCCTCGCATGATCGACGAAGGCGGCGGTGTCGCGTACGCTGCGCGACTGGCAGCCCTGGATCGAGACGAGGCCGGTCAGGTCCGACATGTGCGGCGCCAGCGAGAACACGCCGCGCGAGACTTTCAGGCCGATATTGCCGTTGACGCCGGCGGGAATGCGGATCGAGCCGCCGCCGTCGGTCGCGTGCGCGATCGGCACCACGCCGGCGGCAACCATCGCGGCGCTGCCCGCGGACGAGCCGCAGGTGGTGTAGTCGGTATTCCAGGGATTGCGCGTGACATAGACGGCCGGGTTGTCGGCCGAAGAGCACACGCCGAATTCCGGCGTCGTGGTGCGTCCGATCAGGTTGAGGCCGGCCTGGCGGAATTTACCGGTGAGGAACGTATCGGCAGCGGCGCGATTGCCGCGCATCAGCAGCGAGCCCATCTCCTGCAGCCGGCCCTTCATAGTCGGCCCGAGATCCTTCATCAGGAAGGGCAGGCCGGCGAACGGACCTGCGAGATTGGCGCCGTCCTTGGTGGGATCGGCGATCACGTCCTCGAACAGCTCGACCACGCCCGAGAGCGCCGGATTGACCTTGGCGACGCCCGCGGCAGCCTGGCGCGCCAGATCCTTCGCCGTCAGCTCGCCCTTGCGGACGCGGCCCGCCAGCGCGACGCCATCGTGCTGCGCCCATTCACTCCAGCTCATCGGCAACGTCATGAAATCCAAATCCCCTCAAGGTGTGCCGCCAGCTTTTTCGCAAGGGAGGGCCTGAATCAACTGAGCCGGCGCGAGGGGCAGGGTTGCGCGGGGCGGAGGGGTCGCGGGGGCGCCGTCTCAATCCGGCAGCGGTGCGAGAATTGCAGCCACACATTCGCTGCCATCGCCGGCCGGGTTGCGACGAATGATGGCGGAAGTCGAAGAACCAAGTGCTGTCTCATATTCCGTCATTGCGAGGGGCCGTTGCGACGAAAGCAATCCAGAATCTCTCCGTGGAAAGACTCTGGACTGCTTCGCTTCGCTCGCAATGACGGCGCGGAGAGAGCAGGCGCACGCTCCGCTCGTGCCCCGGACGCAGCGCAGCAGCAGTCACGCGCCTCCCCACGAATGTGGCGAGATCGCATCGGTTCGAGAAAAAATCCCTTGTCGACGGCCCTCCGCCGTACCTTGATGAATCAGCCCCGGTTGGTCCATAAGCGGCGTCCCGTGGCGGTGCTTCGCCGCCGCACCACGGGCTTGGATAGAGGGAATCTCGCGTGGCAAATATCAACCAGAAAATTGCGCAGGAGCTTGGGGTCCGCAGCGAGCAGGTCGAGGCGGCGGTGACGCTGCTCGACGGCGGCGCCACGGTTCCCTTCATCGCGCGCTACCGCAAGGAAGCGACCGGTGCGCTCGACGACGCGCAATTGCGCACCCTGGAGGAGCGTCTGGTCTACCTGCGCGAGCTCGAGGACCGCCGCAAGGCCATCCTCGAATCGGTCCGCGAGCAGGGCAAGCTTGATGCTGCGCTCGAAGCCTCGATCATGGCTGCCGACAGCAAGGCGCGCCTCGAAGACATCTATCTGCCGTTCAAGCCGAAGCGCCGCACCAAGGCGGAGATCGCCAAGGAAGCGGGCCTCGAGCCGCTCGCCAATCAACTGCTCGCCGAACCCGGCAACGATCCGAAGATCGTGGCCGAAGGCTTCATCAATGCCGAGAAGGGCGTTGCCGATGCCGCCGCTGCGCTCGACGGCGCCCGTGCCATCCTGGTCGAGCGTTTCGACGAGGACGCCGACCTGATCGGCGCATTGCGCGAGGAGATGTGGACCAACGCGCGCATGGCCTCCAAGGTGCGCGACGGCAAGAAGACCGAGGGCGAGAAGTTCGCCGACTATTTCGACTTCTCCGAGCCGCTGACCAAGCTGCCCTCGCATCGCATCCTCGCGATGTTCCGCGGCGAGAAGGAAGAGATCCTCGACCTGCAAATTCAGGCCGAGGCCGAGGCGCCGCCGCCGGGCGTGCCCAGCGCCTATGAATTGAAGATCATGAAGCGGTTCGGCATCGCCGACCTCAAGCGCCCCGGCGACCGCTGGCTGGTCGATACCGTGCGCTGGGCCTGGCGCACCAAGATCCAGGTGCATCTGAACATCGATCTTCGCATGCGGCTGTGGAACGCGGCCGAGACCGAAGCCGTGCGCGTGTTCGCCTCCAACCTGCGCGACCTGCTGCTGGCGGCGCCAGCCGGGACCCGCGTCACCATGGGGCTCGATCCCGGCTACCGCACCGGCGTCAAGGTCGCGGTGGTCGATGCGACCGGCAAGGTGGTCGATACTGGCGTGATCTATCCGCACGAGCCGCAGCGGCAGTGGAACGAGTCCCTGGCGACGCTTGGGCGCCTGGCGATGAAGCACAAGGTCGAGCTGATCGCGATCGGCAACGGCACCGCTTCGCGCGAGACCGACAAGCTCGCGACCGAGCTGGTCAAGGGGCTCGCCGAGCTGAAGATGTCCAAGATCGTGGTGTCCGAAGCCGGCGCGTCGGTCTATTCGGCCTCCGCCTTCGCCTCCGAGGAATTGCCTGATCTCGACGTCACGCTGCGCGGCGCGGTGTCGATCGCGCGTCGCTTGCAGGATCCGCTCGCCGAACTCGTCAAGATCGAGCCCAAGGCGATCGGCGTCGGCCAGTATCAGCACGATCTCGGCCAGGCCAAGCTCGCCAAGTCGCTCGATGCCGTGGTCGAGGATTGCGTGAACGCCGTCGGCGTCGACGTCAACACCGCGTCCGCACCGCTGCTGGCGCGCGTGTCGGGCGTCGGCTCAGGTCTGGCGCAGAGCATCGTGGCGCACCGCGACGCCAACGGCCCCTTCAAGTCGCGCAAGGCGCTGAAGGACGTGCCGCGGCTCGGGCCCAAGGCGTTCGAGCAGTGCGCAGGCTTCCTGCGCATCCTCGGCGGCGAGGACCCGCTCGATGCTTCCGGCGTGCATCCGGAAGCCTATCCGGTGGTGCGCCGCATCCTCGCGGCCACCAAGAGCGACATCAAGGCGCTGATCGGCTCGAGCGAGATCGTGCGCACCTTGAAGCCGAAGGATTTCGTCGACGAGACCTTTGGTTTGCCGACCGTCACCGACATCCTGCGCGAGCTGGAAAAGCCGGGACGCGACCCGCGTCCGGCGTTCAAGGCCGCAGTGTTCAAGGAGGGCGTCGAGGAGATCAAGCACCTCAAGAAGGGCATGATCCTCGAAGGCACCGTCACCAACGTCGCCGCGTTCGGGGCCTTCGTCGACATCGGCGTGCACCAGGACGGCCTCGTGCACATTTCGGCGATGTCCAAAACCTACATCAAGGATCCGCGCGAGGTGGTCAAGCCCGGCGACATCGTCAAGGTCAAGGTGCTGGACTTCGAGGTCGCGCGCAAGCGCATCTCCCTGACGCTGCGCCTCGACGACGAGGTCGGGCCCAAGAAGGATGCCCCCGGCATGCAGCGCGACAACGGCGCACGCAACCCTTCGCGCATGACCTCGTCGGCCCCGCGCAAGCAGGAGTCCTCTTCCGGCGGGGGCGCCCTCGCCGAAGCCTTGCGCCGCGCGGCCGAGAAGAACGGCGGCAAGCGGGTGTAGCAGCCGAGCAGCCCGACATAGGCCAACCTCCATCCACGTCGTCATTGCAGGTCGGCGACAACGTCGCCCGCCGCGCAATGGATTTGGCCTCAGCTCGTCGCCGCCGTCGCGCGCGCCTCCACGGTGCGGAGAGCGCGCTGGGGGACAACGGGCCGGGACTGATGTGCAGCTACGGTTTCCGTCGCCCAGGAGCTAGAGTGGAGGTGCGTTGATGCCGATCGACGTCTCGATATCGCGGGGTCATTGAGCCACCTCAATATGGGCCGAGGCGGATCGGCCTAGCCTTCGACCGCAATCTTGCTGCCTCAGATTGCGGGGGGACGATGCGCATCGAATTTCCAGCCGGCTGGCGAAGGTATAGTGCGGTGGTCGTCGCCGCGATGCTGCTGCTCGCGTCACCGGCGCGCGCGGGGTGCAGCCTCGAGGATCTCGCCAAGTCTTTCTACGGCACGCTCAAGGCAACATATGATTGCGAGTCGCTCTGTTCTGACAGCGAGACAAACTGCGACATCGCGATCGCGCTGGATCTGGCCCTCGCCGGCGTGGCGATCCAGGGCTCGGACACGGGCAAGGGACAAGACCTCGTCGATCAGTTTTGCGCACAGGCGACGGGCTCCGGCGACGTGATCGCCGACAAGCTGCAGGCGATATTCGGCAGCTCCATTCCGGCCGACATCTACAAGAAGCTGAAGGAGAACAGCTCGGCTCAAAAGATCGCGAAATGCTCCTGCGAAACCGAGCAGAGCACGAATTCCATTGGTTTCGACCTCGGCGAATGCGCTCAGGATTTGCTGTGCGGCGGGTTGGGGATTGGGTGCAACTGCACGCGGCCGCCGCCGCAGAAGGCTTATTGCGGGTCGGTCGACGTCAAGCATTGCCAACCCATGGGTCACTTCGACCAGATGAAGGATCCGGCCTGCATCCCGTACAGCTCCATCTCCAATTGCAATCCGAACTGGCAGAAGTGCGGATACGGCGACAACATCCCGACGGTCGCGAAAGCGGACACGCCGGACGGAACACTGGCCATCTGGCTGCCGCCGACGCAGGAGAATACCGGCTGCGACCCTGTCCAATCCTGCTTCTGTCCCAAGCCGATGGTCCCGGCTTGGCATGAGGTGCCAAATCCAGGGACCGACGTGCATCGCTGGCTGTTCGCCTGCGATTGTCCGTATGAAGCCGATAATCCGGATCGCCAGACGCATCCCGGCCCGATCCTGCCGAGTGGCCTGTCGCAGTGCCTCTGCGACAACACGAATCAGCCGGCAAATCTCGGCTTCGCGCCGTTCGGCATGTGCCCGCCGCCGGCATGTCCTGCGGGACAGATACGCATCGGCCAGAGCGGCGAATGCGTGAAGCCGTGCGCGGATCCGACCCAGGGCATGGCGTTCGACGGCAGCTGCTGCAACCCGGCGCAGATGACGACCTGCGGGCAATGCTGCCCGCCAGGGACGATACCCGATTCGAACAGCGGCACCTGCGTGCCGAAGCCAATCGTGAAGTGAGGGGCTGCAATCATGAAGCCTCGCTCACACAAATCGTTCGTCGTCTCAGCGATGCGCTGCATCGCCATCGCAGCGGGCCTGGTTCTAACGATGAGCAGCGCGGCCTCGGCCCAGGCGCCGCGCGGCATTTATGCGCCCGGCCAGGCCGTGGTCACTGGCTTCTCCGGCGGGCTCCGGCCCTTCGAGATCGAGCCCGGTCAGGACGCCGATGCGCGCTCGTTCATCAATCCCGACGGACCCTCGCTGCGCGTCGTCGATCTCAGCCGTATGGGCGGTCCACCGGAGGCGCAACTCGTCGGAGCGCCAAAGCCCTTCACAGTGAGCGCGAAATGGATCGGGCAGGTATTCGGCGTCGCCTTGGACGACCAATCGCCCGCCAACATCTATGCCGCGGCAACCTCGGCCTACGGGCTGTCGATCGTTGCGCCCGGAAGCGATGGCAAGCCGCAGCACGTCAGGTTCGGGACAAACGGTGCGGCTTTCATGCCGGCGCAGTGGGGACCCGGAGGCGGGCCCGGGTCGATCTGGAAGATCAACGGCCTTACCGGCGAGGTGAAGCTGTTTGCGAATGTCGTCACCGCCGGAAGGGCGAACTCGGGCGCAGCGCTCGGCGGACTGGCCTACGATCCCGCTACGAAGTCGCTGCTCGTCGCCGACCGCGAGACGGGTCTCATCCATCGTTTCGGCATGAATGGCGCTGATCTCGGCGTCTACGATCACGGCACAACCGGCACCGCCGCCGTCGGGATTGCGCCCTTGCCGGCAGCTGCCGGGCCCGGCATCAATCTGACCAGCCCGCAATTCGACAGTGCGCGGCCCCAGACCTGGGGCTACGCAGAGCCGGGACGGCGGGTGTTCGGCCTCGCGGTGCGCGATCATCGTCTCTACTACGCGGTCGCCGAGGGATCGCGGATCTGGTCGGTCGGCCTCAACGCCGATGGTTCGTTCGGCCCGGACATCAGGATCGAGGTGGCGGCGCCGCTCGCGGCCGGCGCCACCGAGATATCGCGCATCACCTTCGATGACGCAGGGCGGATGTATCTCGCCGAGCGGCCGGCGCCGACCGGCGCCCAGGATTTCGAAGCGCTGTCGGTGCCGTCGATCGGCCGCGTGCTGCGCTATACGGTGATCGGCGCCACGGAGGCAAAGCAGCCGATCTGGCAGGCCGTGCCGGACGAATATGCGGTGGGCTTCCCCGAGACGTTCCGCAACGACAATGGCGGCGTCGCCATCGGTTACGACTACGACCAGCACGGCAACATCAATCCGCGCTCCTGCGGCGGCTTCGTCTGGACCACCGGAGAGCAGTTGCGGCACGCCACCGATCCCAAGCTCGTCACACAGATCGGTCAGAGCGATATGCTTGCAGTCGACGGGCTGCAGGGGAATCCGGCCTGGCGCATCCGCCGTGACGACGCGCCGCCGCGGCTCAGCTATTTCATCGACTATGCCGACGCGCCGCCGGATCTGTCCGCACGGGGACATCTGGGAGACATCGCCATCCTGCGCACCTGCGCCGAACAGCCGGCGCAACTTCTGCCGGGCTTGCGCCCCGTCGGCGTGCCGCTGCCGCCGCCGCCGCCGAGCTTCCGGGCCTGTCAGACCCATGTGTGCGGCCCCGGGGGCAAGCCCGTATGCCCGATCAATCAAGTGTGGAGCAACGGCGCCTGTGCCTCGGACTGCGCAAAGTCCGAGACTCTGGTCAACGGCAAGTGCTGTTCAGCGGTCGATCTTCGGCCCGGCGGCGCTTGCGGCAATCCCTCGACCGACATCGGCAAGCCGATGTGCGGAACGACGCAAACGGCGATCGGTCCCAACCACGAGTGCTGCGAGAACGATCGCATCTATACCGGCTCGGGCGGGGCCCAGCTTTGCTGCGCGGGTGCTCTGGTCAACGGCAAGTGTCAGCAATTCATTCCCAAGATTCCGGGCGGGATATGTCTGGACTGCTGTTCGCCGGGTTACGTGAAGATCGCGGGCAAATGTTGCCTGAAGAGCCAGGCGACCTCGAAAGGTGTGTGCTGTCCGGTCGGCCAGACTCCGAGCGCCGACGGAACACAATGCCAACCGAAGTTCAAGATTCCGAAGATCTCGCTTTGTTGTGCCGCCGGCTATGTGCCAACCGCGGCGGGAAAGTGCTGCGCGGCCGGAAACCTGACGTCGAGCGGCGAGTGCTGTCCTGCCCCGGTCAATCCGAACGATCGCTCGCAGTGTGTCGCACAGAGCGGCAAGAAGTTTTCGCCGCAGGAACCCTGCGCGGCAGGCGAAACGCGTGACGACAAGGGCACCTGCGTGGCGCGCACGCCGAAGCCTGTGCCGGTCAAGCCTTCGCCCGTTCCCGTGCCGCGTCCGTCGAAGCCGAAGGCGCCTGGAGAACGTGAGCCTTCTACGAGCCGTCCGATCAGCTGTCCGGCCGGAACCGTCCCAGGGCCGTTTGGGAAACGCTGCTTGCCGGCCGGACCTCGCCGAGTTGCGCCGCCTCAGCCTAGCCGGGTTGCGCCGCTTCAGCCCGGCCGCGTTGTGCCGCCTGTGCGGCAACGGGAGCGCTAGGATGCTCTTGAGAGGTAAGTGGAGGAATTCGGCAATGCCAACAATGATCGACAGACCAAGGCTTGCGTTACACCGGCTCCACGGAGCCGCGCTGGGCATATTCGTCGCTGCCGCAATTGCGGTGCCGAGCACGGCGTACGCAGAGATGCAACGTAGGGACGTCGACGAGGCCATCCAGCAATATCTCGCCGCGCACCCGGAAGCCCTCGGCCCGGCAATCGAAAAATACCTGGCCGATCACCCCGAGGCGGTGCGCAATGCGCTCGTGGCCCTCATTGCCAAGCGCAACGCCACCGCGCAGACCGCCCCGACGCCTGCGGCGGGCAACATCAGGCAGGTGATCAGTGACAACGCCAAGGCGCTGTACACCGCGCCGCTGCAGACGACCCTCGGCGCCGCCGAAGGCGCCCGCACTTTGGTCGAGTTCTACGACTTCAACTGCGGCTATTGTCGCAAGGCCCTGGGCGACACGCTGGCGCTGATCGCCGACGAGCCGAACGTACGCATCGTGCTCAAGGGGCTCCCGATCCTGGGCCCCGACTCCGTCGAAGCCGCCAAGGTCGCGATCGCGCTGCAGATGCATCATCCCAGCGCCGCCGAAACGCTCGAGTTTCATCGCCGCCTGATGGCGACGCAGGGCCGGGTCGATCGTGCCGCGGCGCTTGCGGTCGCTGCCGATCTCGGCTTCAACGCCGGGGAGATCGAGAAGAATGCGGCCAGCGCCGAGGTGAGCGAGGCCTTGCAGCAGAACATGCGCCTCGCCTCAGCGCTCGGCATCAACGGAACGCCCGGCTATGTCGTCGGTGACAGCGTGATCCCCGGCGCGGTCGGCGCCGCAGCCCTGAAAGCGCGCATTCAGGCCGCGAAGGCGCCGTGATCGCCTGAGTGCGCGCCGATCCTACAGCTCGATCACGCCGCGACGGGCGGCGTGAGCCACCGCATCGGTGCGGCCGGTGGCATCGAGCTTGTCGAGCAGCGAGCCGACATGGAACTTGACGGTGTGCACGGAGATGCCGAGCCGGCGCGCGATCATCTTGTTGGAGGCACCCTCCGCCATCAGCGCCAGCACGTCGAGCTCGCGCTGCGTCAGTGCGATGTCATCAGGCATGATGCGCGGATCGCGCGCGACGATCGTCGCCGCGGCAGCTTCGCCGGGCGCGGCAAGGCGCAGCCCCGGGACGTTGCCGAGCAGCTTCGCCAGGCGGTCGGCGAGCGCGGGATCGTCGATCTCCAGGGACAGCACGATCTCCGGGGAGCTGTCCTCACTCACGTCTCCGGCCTCTCGCCGACCGTGACCTTGAAGCCGGCCGGCTCGCCGCCGCGGCGCGCCGCGAGATCGATCACCGTGCCGACGCTCGAAGGTCCAAGCGTCCGCGACAGCGCGCGCACGCCGGACAGCTTCTGGCCGTTGACCGCGACGATCACGTCGCCCTGACGGATGCCGGCCGCGGCCGACGGTCCGGCCTTGTCGACATGCATCACCATCGCGCCGACGCCGTCGTCGAGCCGCACCGGCTGCAGTCCGAGGCCGAGATAGCCGCGCGCGATGCGGCCGCGCGCCTCCAGCTGGGAGGCGACCCGCTCGATCGTCGCCGTCGGGATCACCAGCACGCGCCGCGGGCCGAGCACCGCCATGCCGAAGGCTTGTCCCGAGGCATCGAGCGCAAGGCCGCCCTGCTGGCTGTCGCGCAGGCGGACGTCGAGCTCGATCCGCGCATCGATCTCGCCGCCGCGCAGAGAGCGCCAGCTCTTGCCGGAGGCCGACACCATTCCGAGCGCCGCGCTCGGCGTGTCGCGGTTGGTGGCGACCACGATCGCCAATGCGCCCAGCGGCGGGACAATTGCCGCGAGCTTGGCCGGGTTCGGAGCGATGTCGGCGCGCAGCAGCGCGATGTCGGTGGTGTGGTCGCGGCCGGCGATCGTGGCTGGGCTCGTGCGGCCGTCCGGCAGGCCGATCTCGACCTCGCCCTCGTCGGCCAGCGCCTCGTCCGCGGTGACGATCAGGCCGCTCTTCCAGACGAAGCCGGTCGAGCGAAAGCGATGCGAGCGCACGGAGACGATCGAGGGTGCGGTGCGCGCCACCACGTCCGCGAGGGCGGATGACAGTGACGACAGGGGGCTGGGATCGGTCATGGCGTGCTCCTGTGACTGCCCTCAATCTGGGATGTCGCGGGGAATTGCGAAACTGGCCGGGTGGCCAGGACAGGGACGGCCTCGTCAAGACAATGGCCGACGAACATGTGATTGGGAGGGCCTCACGGGAACGTGTAGCAATCCCGGAATTACGCCCCGTGGCCCCAACAATTGCGAGCCGTCATGATTGTCGACCTCACCCGCCGCACCCTGCTGCAACTCGCCGGCGCCACCTCGCTTGCGGCGGCCGCCGCAGCTGCGGCGCGCGCCGAGGGCACGCCGCAGGGCGGCGGGCCGACCTATGCCAGCCGCACGCCGTTGCGGGTTGGCATGGTGACGCTGCGGGTGAAGCACCTCGACACGATCGCGGATTATTATCGCGATGTGATCGGCCTCACCGTGATGGAGCGGTCGGCGACTGCGGCAAGGCTTGGCACGGCTGGCGTCACGCTGGTGGTGTTGGAGGTCCGGCCCGATGCGGCGATCGAGCCGCGCAACGCCGCCGGCCTCTATCACACCGCCTTCCTGATGCCGACCCGCAAGGACCTGGCGCGCTGGCTGGTCCACGCCGCCTCGCACCGCGTGAAGCTGTCGGGCTTTGCCGATCACCTCGTCAGCGAATCCGTCTATCTCGACGATCCCGAAGGCAACGGCATCGAGGTCTATGCCGATCGCGATCCCTCGCAATGGCAGTGGAGCGAGGGCAGCGTGAAGATGGCGGCCGACGAGCTCGACATTCCTGACCTGCTGTCGCTAACCAATCCGCGCGTGCCCGATTATGCCGGGGCACCCGAGGGCCTGCGCATCGGTCACATGCATCTGCGGGTCGGCGATCTCGCGCAGGCTGGCAATTTCTATCATGGCGCGATCGGTCTCGATCCCACCCGCAGCCGCAGCGGCGCGGCGTTCCTGTCGTCCGGCCGCTATCATCATCACCTCGGCATCAACGTCTGGCAGAGCCAGGGCGCGGGCCAGCGCGACGATCAGACGACCGGCCTTGCCTGGTTCTCGCTCGTGACGGAAAAGCCGGACATTCTCGCCGCCCAGGAGCAGCGCCTGCGCAAGGCCGGCGCGAAGGTCACGGCGCTAGCGGGTGGCCTGGAGGCGGTCGATCCCTGGGGCACGCGGATACGCTTGCTCAAGGTTTGATAGTTGTTCAGCCTGCCGCGCGCTGGACGCCGGCGTATTCGTCCGACCAGACGCAACGTCCGCCTCCCGCACGCTTTGCCGTATAGAGCGCACGATCGACCCGTTCCAGCAATTGCGAGGCCGAGCCCGCAGTGATGGTCCCGGTACTGACGAGAATGCCGGCGCTTGCGCCAATGCAGACCGGAATGTCCGTCAGCAGGAACGGCATCGACAGCTCGCCAATGGCCTGACGCGCCAGCGCGAACGCCTCCTCACGACCGGCTTCGCCGGCCCTGACAGGTCTGAGCATCATGAATTCGTCGCCGCCAAAGCGTGCCGCGATGCCGGTGTTGCCGACGCACGACGCCAGCCGCTCGGCCACTTGGCGCAGCAGATCGTCGCCGGCCTGATGGCCGTGACGGTCGTTGATGGGCTTGAAGCCGTCGAGATCGATGGCGACGATCGCGAAATCGCTCCGCGTCTCGGCCAGGGCCTGGAAGAACGCGGCGCGGTTCGGCAATCCCGTGAGAAAGTCGTGCGTGGCCTGCCGCGCCAGCCGATGCTTGGCCTCGACGCGTTCGACGAACGCGGCAGACAGATGCTTGGAGGCCTCGCGCAGGGTCAGCCAGAAGAACGCCAGCATGATCGCGCCGATCTTGTAGGCGAATTCGGGTCGGAGCAGGCCGCCGACGATCGTCGGCAGCAGGAGGATGGCGGCCGTGTTCAGGATGATCCAGGGGCGGATCGCGGCGCGCGAGACCATGCCGACGCAGAACGACATCGAGAGGCCGAACGCGATCCACGCGCCTGGGTCGTCGTCGAGTTCGAGCGCACGATAGGAGAGCAGGCCTAGCGCAAGGCCGAATGCCGACGCGCCGGCGCCATAGAGCCGCTCCCAGCGAACCACGTCTGCGTCCGACAATTGCGTGGCGCGAGATTTGTAGCGAAGCAGGGAATAGACGCGGGCGGCCGCGGTGATGAAGATTAATCCCGAAATGACGGCATAGCCTATGTCACCGCTCATGGCCGTCAGCGCCACGGCGCCCGTTACGGATGTCACGCCGATGGCGGACACTTGCGGCAATGACGTGTACAGGAGATCGACGAGCTCGCGCCGGATGCGCGGATCGGGATGCAGATACCTGGACAGCATTGTGAGAGGCATGCGGGCACCATCGTCATCACTCCCTAATACGGAGTAGGGCGATGGGCGCGGCATCATGGCTAGTTCGCAACATCCTTAAGAACTGGTCAATGCCCGCCTTGCTGGCGATTTCCTCACATGTTAGCAGCAATCAACGGGGTCTTTGGCGGGCCCCGATGCTTGGACCATCGACCGACATGCCCGGATTCCACGGCGTCTTCCCCTATCTCGTCTCGCCCGTCGATGCCGGCGGCAATGTGCGCACCGAAGTCCTCGGCAGGCTTTGCGACGACCTGATCGGCGCCGGCGTGCACGGGTTGACGCCGCTGGGCTCGACCGGCGAGTTCGCCTATCTCAATGCCGCCCAACGCGCCTCTGTCGTGCAGTCCACGATCGAGGCCGCCAAGGGCCGCGTGCCGGTGATCGCCGGCGTCGCCTCGACCTCGACGGCGGACGCGGTGGCGCAGGCGAAGGCCTACCAGAAGTCTGGGGCCGACGGCATCCTCGCGATCCTGGAAGCCTATTTCCCGCTTGCCGATGCCCAGGTCGAATCCTATTTCCGCGCCATTGCGGATGCCGTCGACATTCCCGTCGTCATCTACACCAACCCGCAATTCCAGCGCTCCGATCTCACCCTCGACACCATCGCGCGCCTCGCCGAGCATCCGCGCATCGGCTACATCAAAGACGCCTCGACCAACACCGGTCGGCTGCTCTCGATCATGAACCGCTGCGGGGATGCCTTGCGGGTGTTCTCGGCCTCCGCCCATATCCCGGCCGCGGTGATGCTGATCGGCGGCCTCGGCTGGATGGCGGGCCCGGCCTGCATCATTCCGCGCCAGAGCGTTGCGCTCTACGCGCTCTGCAAGGCCGGTCGCTGGAGCGAGGCGATGGTGCTCCAGCGCAGGCTGTGGCGCATCAACGAAGCCTTCGCGCGCTTCAACCTCGCCGCCTGCATCAAGGCCGGGCTCGCGATCCAGGGCTACGATGTCGGCGACCCCGTGCCGCCGCAGGCACCGCTGACCGCCGAGGCGCGCAAGGTCGTGGAGACGGCTTTGCGCGAGCTGACCTAGCGTTTGCCACGCGGCAATTTGCCCCGGCGACCTGTCGGGAGCAAAATGGCTCTTACCTGACAGAGAAACTTCCGTGCGCTTGCGGCGTTGCCGCGTGAGCGACCTCTGTCGCCCACGCATGTGCACCTCAGAGCCCGCATCCAGCACAAGATACGGTGATCACTTATGAACCGTCGCTATGCGATTGCCGCGGCAGCCTTCGCCGCCCTGCTGCTCGCCGTCACGGCCGCGAAGATCCTGCATGTTCCGATCTCCTATGTCCCGTGGGCGGCGCCGTCCGCGCGCGCCATCGAGCAGCGCGGGCCGCTGTCGGATGGCGAAAAGGCGACCATCGACATCTTCGAGCGCGTGTCGCCCTCGGTCGTTCAGGTCGCCGTGAAATCGGCCGCCAGTCCTCTCATGGGCGACGAAGGCCAGGGTGGCGGCGGCGCGTCCGGCACGGGCTTCGTCTGGGACCGCGAGGGTCATCTCGTGACGAACAATCACGTCGTCGCCAATGGCAGCGAGATCGCCGTGCGCTTTGCGTCGGGAGAGGTCGCGCAGGTGGACCTCGTCGGCAGGGCTCCCAACTACGATCTCGCGGTGCTGCGGATCCGCAGCGTGCGAGAGCTGCCGGCGCCGGTGGGACTCGGCAGCTCGAGCGACCTGAAGGTCGGCCAAGCCGCCTTTGCGATCGGCAATCCGTTCGGGCTGGATCAATCGATGACCTCCGGCATCATCAGCGCGCTCAAGCGCAGGCTTCCGACCCATGGCGGCCGGGAGATCGCCAACGTCATCCAGACTGATGCCGCGATCAACCCCGGCAATTCAGGCGGTCCCTTGCTGGATTCCGCCGGGCGTTTGATCGGCGTCACGACCGCGATCATATCGCCGTCCGGCTCGAACGCCGGCATCGGCTTCGCGGTGCCGGTCGACGTCGTGAACCGGATCGTCCCCGAACTCATCCGCAGCGGCCGGGTGCCGACGCCCGGCATCGGCATCGTGGCCGCCGGCGAGGATGTTTCCACCCGGCTCGGCGTCGAGGGCGTGATCGTGGTGCGGACGGCCCCCGGCAGCCCGGCCGAGCGGGCGGGGATTCGCGGCGTCAACTTTTCGACAGGAGCTGTCGGAGACATCATCACCGCGGCCGAAGGCAAGCCGGTGCGGCGCCTCTCCGACCTGACCGACGCGCTGGAGCAGGCCGGGGCGGGGAAGACCGTCCGGCTCACGGTCAAACGCGGCTCGGACAGCCGTGATGTGGATGTAGGCATCATCGATATCGACAGGTCCTAGCCGGCCGATCCGCAAGCAGCCGCAAGGGGTTCGGAGGCGCATTGCAGATGTGCCGGGGCTCGGTTGTCTGGCCCGCAAAATCCGCTAAAACCGCCGCGGTCGTTTTTGCGGATTTCGAGGACACAGCGGAATGAACATTCTTCCCGGCAATTTGCGTTTCGGAGCGGGGCAGCCCGTCAAGCGTTTGGAGGACCAGCGGCTGCTCACCGGGAAGGGACAGTTCATCGACGACAAGCCGGCCGACGGCGCGCTGTGGTTGCACGTGCTGCGCTCGCCGCACGCCCACGCCAGGATCGTCTCGATCGACACCGGCGCCGCAGCCGCGATGCCTGGCGTCACCGCCATCTATACCGGCGCCGATCTCGTCAAGGACGACATCGGCGCGATCCCGACCCTGAACATCTTCAAGCGCCCAGACGGTAAGCCGATGACGGTGCCGCCGCGCCGGCTGCTGGCCCATGAGGTTGTGCGCTATGCCGGCGAGGCCGTCGCCGCGGTGGTGGCGTCCTCGCGTGTGGAGGCGCAGAGCGCGGCCGAAGCGATCGTGATCGAGTACGACGTGCTGCCCGCGGTGGTCGACCCGGTCGAGGCCGTCAAGCCCGGCGCGCCCGTGGTGTGGCCTGAGGCGCCCGACAACATCGTCGGCGCCATGTCTTACGGCGATGCTGCCAAGGTGGACGAGGCGTTCGCCAAGGCGGCGCATGTTGTCGAGCTCGATCTGGTCAGCCAGCGCCTGGTGCCTTCCGCGATGGAGCCGCGCTCGACCATCGCGGAGATCGACAAGAAGACCGGACGCCTGCTGCTGCACGTGCAGTCGCAGACGCCGGCCTCGACCCGCGACGTGCTGGCGGAAGCGGTGCTCAAGCGTCCCAAGGACAGCGTCCGCGTCCTGGTCGGTGACATCGGCGGCGGCTTCGGCCAGAAGACCAACCTCTATCCGGAAGACGGCATCGTCGCCTATGCCGCAACCAAGCTGAACAAGAAGATCCGTTGGCGCGGCGACCGCACCGACGAGTTCGTCGGCGGCACCCATGGCCGCGATCTCACCTCGACGGCGTCTTTCGCGCTGGATGAGAAGGGCAAGGTGCTGGCCTATCGCGTCAAGTCGATCGGCTGCACCGGCGCCTATTCCTCGGGCGCGGCCAACATCATCCCGCTGGTGCTCGGCCCCTTCGTACAGACCGGGGTCTACGATCTGCCGCTGGTGCATTTCGAGGTGCAGTCGGTGATGACCCACACCGCACCGGTCGGCGCCTATCGCGGCGCCGGCCGCCCCGAGGCGGTGTTCATCGTCGAACGCTTGTTCGATGCCGCCGCGCGAAAAATCGGCATGGATCCGCGCGCGATCCGCAAGGCCAATTACATCAAGCCGGCGCAGCTGCCCTACACCAATGCCGCCGGCCAGGTCTACGATTCCGGCGCCTTCGCCCACATGCTCGACCGCGCGGTGAAGCTCGCCGACTGGGACGGCTTTGCCGTGCGCAAGAAGGCGGCGAAAAAGAAGGGCCTGCTCTACGGCCGCGGGCTCACCTCCTACATCGAATGGACCGGCGGCCGCGCGCATACCGAAAAGGTCACGTTGCAAGCGACCTCGCAAGGGCGGGTCGTGCTGCATTCCGGCACCATGGCGATGGGGCAGGGACTGCAGACCACCTACACCCAGATGATCTCCGACACGCTCGGCATCCCCATGGACAAGATCGACGTCGTCCAGGGCGACACCGATCTCGCCACGGGTTTTGGCAGCGTCGGCTCGCGCTCGCTGTTCGTCGGCGGAACCGCGGTCGCGGTCTCGTCGAATGACCTGATCCAGAAGGCGCGCGAGAAGGCCGCCAACGTGCTGGAAACCTCGATCGAGGACATCGAATATCAGGGCGGCATGCTCACGGTGGTCGGCACCGACCGCCGCATCAGCCTGTTCGATCTCGCCGAGAAGGAGAGCGGCGCCAAGCTCAGCGTCGATTCCGAGGGCGAGGTGGACGGTCCGAGCTGGCCGAACGGCACCCATATCTGCGAGGTCGAGATCGACCCCGAGACCGGCGTCTCCAAGGTCGTGCGCTACACCACGGTCGACGACGTCGGCGTCGCCGTGAACCCGATGCTGGTCACCGGGCAGATCCATGGCGGCGTGGCGCAAGGCATCGGCCAGGCGCTGTATGAAGGCGTGTCCTACGACGCCGACGGCCAGCTGCTGACCGCGAGCTATCAGGACTATTGCATCCCCCGCGCCGACGACGTGCCGCCGATCGTGGTGACGCTGGATGATTCCGCGCCCTGCCGCACCAATCCGCTCGGCGCCAAGGGCTGCGGCGAATCCGGCGCCATCGGCGGGCCGCCCTGCGTCACCAACGGCGTGATGGACGCGCTCGCCGAGCTCGGCATCACCCAGCTCAACACGCCGCTGACGCCGCAGAAGGTGTGGCAGGCGATCCGGGACGCGAAGGCTGCGGGGTAGCGTTGTCGCGCGGGCTGCCACCACACACGCAAGTGTCGTCCCGGGGCGCGCAGAGCGCGAGCCCGGGACCCATAACCACAGGCGTTGTTGTGGCGCGAAGCTGGTAACTCCGAGTCCCCGTAACCACATCTCCCTGTGGCTATGGGTCCCGGATCTGCGCTTGCGCTTGTCCGGGACGACACCGAGTGTGTTGGGGCAGCCGAGCTAAATCCCCAGCACCATCTTCGCGATGATGTCGCGCTGGATCTCCGAGGTGCCGCCGAAGATGGTGTAGGCGCGGCCGTTGAGATATTCCGGCACCATCGTCAGCATCTCCTCGGGGATAACAGGCTCGTGGTTGAGCTTGTAGAGCGGGCGCATCGGCTCGACGGCAAGCGCGTCGTGGCCGATCACGTCGGCGCCGAGCCGCGTGACGGCCTGGCGGATCTCGCTGTTGCGCAGCTTCAGGATCGAGGACACCGCGCCGGGATTTTGCCCGGTCTGCAGCGCCGAGAGCACGCGCAGCTCGGTCATCTCCAGCGCGTCGATGTCGACTTCGACCTCGGAGATGCGCGTTGCGATGTCTGGGCTGTCGATGGCGCGTCCGGTCAGGTCCGACTCGGCAAGGTCCGCGATCGCCCTCAAGCCCTCGCGCAGCTTGGCCGAGGCGATGCCCGCGCCGCGCTCGAACTCCAGCAGATATTTGCCGTAGGTCCAGCCTTTGCCTTCCTCGCCGACGCGGTTGGCGGCGGGCACGCGGACGTCGTCGAAGAACACCTGGTTGACCTCGTGGTCGCCGCCGATGGTGAGAATGGGACGGGTGGTGATGCCCGGCGTCTTCATGTCGATCAGGATGAAGCTGATGCCGTCCTGCTGCCTGGGACCGTCGCTGGTGCGCACCAGCGCGAACATGCGGTTGGCATGGTGCGCGTGCGTGGTCCAGATCTTGGTGCCGTTGATGATGTAATCGTCGCCGTTGCGCACGGCGCGCGTCTTCAGGGAGGCGAGGTCGGAGCCCGAGCCCGGCTCGGAATAGCCCTGGCACCAATAATCCTCGCCGGAGAGAATCCGCGGCAGGTAGAAATTCTTCTGCTCCGGCGAGCCGAAGCCGATGATGACGGGCCCGACCATCTTCACGCCCATCACGTTGACATTGGGGACGCCGGCCCGCGCGCATTCGGTCTCGAAGATCCAGCGTTGCGCCGGGGTCCAGCCCGGCCCGCCATATTCGACCGGCCAGCCCGGCGCGCCCCAGCCCTGGGCGTGCAGCGCGCGCTGCCACGCCTTGCCGATATCGGGGTCGGAGAACACCGACGGCGTCAGCGCGGTCGCGCGCTTCATCTCCTCGGTGAGATTCCTGGCAATGAAGCTGCGCACCTCACTCTGGAAGGCGCGCTCCTCGGCATTGAAACTGAGGTCCATGAGGCTCTCCGGTGTCAGGCCTTGCGGCCGAGTTCGGCGTGGCGGGCATAGTGATGCGCGCTGCCGCCGAACAGCGTGTCGAAGGCGACGAGGCGCTTGAAATAGGCGCCGACCTCCAGCTCCTCGGTGACGCCCATGCCGCCATGAAGCTGGATCGACTGCTCGCCGACGAAGCGGGCGCATCTGCCGATCTTCGCCTTCGCGCCCGACGCCGCCCGGGCGCGCTCGGTCGGCGCAGCGTCCACCTTCAGCGCGGCGCGCAGCGCCATCGAGCGCGCCTCGTCGACCTGCATGGCCATGTCGGCGAGCCGGTGGCGGATCACCTGGTTGGCCGAGAGCGGCCGGCCGAACTGCTTCCGGATCTTGGTGTATTCGAGCGTGGTGTCGAGCAGCGTCTGCATGATGCCGACGGCTTCGGCACCGAGCGCGGCCAGGGCGCGATCGACGGCCCATTCGATCGCCGGCAGCGCGTCGTGGCCGGCGCCGAGCAGGGCGTCTTCGGGCAGTTGCACGTCGGACAGCTCGATGTTGCAGGCGCGCCCGCCGCCGAGGCGCGCGTAGTCGGAGATCGCAAGGCCCGGCGCGGTTGCCGGCATCGCGAACAGGCCGATCCGTCCCGAAGGGCCATGATGGTCGTGCATGAGCGCGGAGACGATGATCTCGTCGGCGGCATGGCCGTCGAGCACCGCGATCTTGCTGCCGGACAGGCGCCAGCCCTGCGCCGTCTTGGTCGCCGATGTCGCGACCTTGGCGAGGTCGAACCGTGCCGCCCGCTCGGAATGCGCGAACGCAAGCTTCAGTGATCCGTCCGCGACCTTGGGCAGGCTCGATTGCTTCTGATCATGGCTGCCGCATCTGGCGATCAGCCCGGCGCCCAGCACCACGGTCGCCAGATAGGGCTCCGACACCAGCCCGCGGCCGAAGGCCTCCATCAAAATGCCGATCTCGACCGCGCCGCCGCCGAGCCCGTCGAATTCCTCGGGCAACGGCAGCGCCAGCCAGCCAAGCTCGGCGAACTGCTTCCACACCGCGGGGCTGAAGCCGAGCGGATCGTTCGCCATCCTGCGGCGGTGAGCGGCATCGTAGCTCCCGGCCACGAAGCGCTCCGCGCTGTCGCGCAGCAGCTTCTGCTCGTCACTGAGATTGAGATCCATGTTGTCTACTCCGCCGCAGCCGGCTTGCGCACGGAGGGATGCAGGCCGGACGGATCGACGATCATGCCGAACTCCTGAAGATTGTGGGCATGGCAGAGCTGATGCAGCGCGAAGGCCTGGTCGATCGCGGCGGGCTGGCCCATCACGTCGACCGAGCGGTTGACGGCTTCCTTGGTCATCTTTAGCGCGAAGGACGGCTTTGTCGAAATCCTGCGCGCCAGCTCCAGCACGCGCAATGAGAGTTCCGCGCGCGGCACGACCTGGTTGACCATGCCGAGCTGGTGCGCCTCCTGCGCGCTCCAATTGTCGGCGGTGAACAGGAATTCCTTGGCCTTGCGCGGGCCCAGCTCCCAGGGATGCACGAACCATTCGACGCCGCAGACGCCCATGGTGACGACGGGGTCGCAGAATTGCGCGTCGTCGCTGGCGACGATGAGATCGCAGGCCCAGGCCAGCATCAGCCCGCCGGCGATGCACTTGCCATGTACCTCGGCGATGGTGGGTTTCGCCAGATTGCGCCAGCGCCGGGTGATCTGGAGATAGATTTCCTGCTCGCGCGCGAAGCGGCCATGGGCGTTCGGCTCGGCAAAACCGCCCCAATTTCCGATCGGCGGGAAATCGACGCCGGCCACATTCTTGCCGCCGGGGCGCAAATCGTGGCCGGAGGAGAAGTGCGGGCCGCTGCCGGCGAGAATGATGACCTTGACCGCATCGTCCTGCACCGCCGCGTCGAAGGCGGCGTTGAGGTCGTAGGTCATCTGCAGGTTCTGCGCGTTGCGCGCCTCGGGCCTGTTCATCACGACCCGGGTGATATCAGGCTCGGGCCGCTCCACGAGGATGGTCTCGAACGAGGTCATCGCGTTCCCTCTGACGATTTTCGTCTTGTTGCGGGGAGTTGACTATGTCGGCCTGTGCGAGGCAAGAGGCTTGCGTCAGTCGGCGCGCTCATCCATGCCATCAATCCGGGGCGCGAAGCGAAATCTCGAGATTCCGGGCTCGATGCTGCGCATCGCCCCGGAATGACGTTGGGATGCTGGCGTCTTGCGGGTCTCATCTGGTAGTTTGCGCCAGATTCCACCGGGAGAAATTTAATGCGCAAGATCCTCACCGTGCTGGCGGCGCTGGCCTCGCTAAGCCTCACCAATTGCGGCTACAACGCGATCCAGAGCGAGGACGAGCAGATCAAGGCCGCCTGGTCCGAGGTCGTGAACCAGTATCAGCGCCGTGCCGACCTCGTGCCCAATCTCGTCAACTCGGTGAAGGGCTTTGCGCAGCAGGAGAAGGACGTGCTGCTCGGCGTCACCAACGCCCGCGCCAAGGTCGGCAGCATCCAGGCGACGCCCGAGGTGCTGAACGATCCCGCCGCCTTCCAGAAGTTCCAGGCGGCCCAGGGCGAGCTTTCCAGCGCGCTGTCGCGGCTGCTGGTCGTGACCGAGAACTATCCGCAGCTGAAGTCCGACGCCCTGTTCAAGGATTTGATGTCGCAGCTGGAGGGGACCGAGAACCGCATCACGGTAGCGCGCAACCGCTACATCAAGTCGGTGCAGGATTACAACGTCACCATCCGCTCCTTCCCGAGCAACCTCACCGCGATGGTGTTCGGCTACAAGGAGAAGCCGAACTTCTCGGTCGAGAACGAGAAGGCGATCTCGACCGCGCCGAAGGTGGATTTTAACACCGCTCCCGCGCCGTCGAAGTAAGCGCGTTCGACTCAGATGCGCGTCCCACACTCCGCCGTCATTCCCCGCGAAGGCGGGGAATCCAGTACGCCGCGGCTCCACGGTTCAAGCACTGCGGCCGCTCGAATACTGGATCGCCCGCCTTCGCGGGCGATGACACCGAGCTTGTTGCGGGCGATGGTGGTCATCGCGCTCTTCTTCGTCTTCGCGCTCCCCGCCTCCGCCGACGTCGCCGTCCCGGAGCTCACCGGCCGCGTGGTCGATGAGACCGACACGCTCTCCAGCAGCGACATCGCCGCGCTGTCGCAGAAGCTGCAGGACTTCGAGAGCCGCAAGGGCAGCCAGATCGCCGTCCTGATCGTGCCGACCACGCAGCCGGAGACGATCGAGCAATTCTCGATCCGGGTCGCCGAGGCCTGGAAGATCGGCCGCAAGAAGGTCGACGATGGCGCGATCCTCGTCGTCGCCAAGAGCGACCGGCAGCTGCGCATCGAGGTCGGTTACGGCCTCGAAGGCGCTCTGACCGACGTCACGTCGCGGCGGATCATCGATGAGGTCATCACGCCGAAGTTCAGGGCAGGCGATTTCGCCGGCGGCATCTCCGATGGCGTCGACCGCATGATGCGGGTGATCGAAGGAGAGCCCTTGCCGTCTCCCTCGCGCACCGCGAACTTCGCCCACAATCTGGACGACCTCGTGCCGGTGTTTGCCGTGGCGCTGTTTGCCTCGATCGGCGTGGGCGGCTTCTTCCGGGCGATCCTGGGACGGCTGCTCGGATCACTGGTGACCGGGGGCATCATTGCGGCGGTGACCTGGGTCATCCTCGGCTCCGCCGCGCTCGCCGCCGCCGTCGGCGTGCTCGGCTTCATCATCGGTTTCATCGCCGATCTGTTTTCGGCGATCACGCCGGGCACCGGACGCTCGCGCGGCGGCTCTTGGTCGAGCGGCTCGTCGGGAGGCGGCTGGAGCAGCGGATCGTCGAGCAGCGGCGGGTTCAGCGGCGGCGGGGGCAGTTTTGGCGGCGGCGGCGCCTCGGGGAGCTGGTAGCGGTCATGAGCATCAAGCGCATTGCCAGACATCTCGTGCAGTATCATTGGCGGGCAAGGCAGATCTTTCCGCCAGACGTCCTCGCCCGCATCGAGCAGGCGGTCAGGCGCGGCGAAGCCACCCATTCCGGCCAGGTTCGTTTCGTGGTCGAAGGCGCGCTCGACGGCGTGCCGCTGTTCCGCAACCAGCCGGCGCGGGCGCGTGCGCTCGACGTGTTCTCGCACTTCCGCATCTGGGACACCGCGCACAACAACGGCGTCCTGATCTATCTCCTGCTCGCCGATCGCGACGTCGAGATCATCGCCGATCGTGGCATCGACGCGAAGGTGGGCGCGGCGGGCTGGGAGAGCATCTGTCACGCCATGGAGTCGGAGTTCGCCTCCGGCCAATTCGAGCGCGGCGTCATCGGCGGCATCGAAGCAGTGTCGCGCGAACTGGCGCGGCATTTTCCGCCGCAGGCGTCGCCTGCCAACGAGCTGCCGGATGCGCCGGTCGTGATGTGACGGACTGTGATGTGGCTAGAGCGGGCGCTCGATCTATCGCCGGCGCGTAGCTTCATTCCGCGGCCGTTCATCTTGCCCCGGTTACAAATTGTTTCACGCCCGCCACACCGGTTCCTTCTTCCCGGCCTAATTCGGCCCCGGATAATTTCCTAAAACTTCGGTAAGCGGGTCCCAAGGTAAGGATTTCGCAAGCAATGAAAGTTACCAAAAGGTCAATCCAGAGCGGAGTATTTGAACCGTGAGCGAACCAATGGCTGAGCAGGCTGCCCAGGACAACAGCGTCGTCGAAGCCGGGACGACCGTGCCGCGGGCTGTCGAGGCTGCCGGGATCGACGCCCCCTCGATCGCGCCCGACCACGAGGCGCCGCCGAAGCCCGACCCGGTGAAGGTCGAGCCACCGAAGATCGAGGTGCCGAAGATCGAAGCCAGGGTCGAGCCCAAAGCCGAGAGCAAGCCGGAGCCGAAGTCCGGCAAGCTGATCGTCATGGCGCCCTCGGAGCGCAGCTGGGACCGCGAGGATTTTGCTCCGCATGTGAAGGCGGACGAGCCGCGCGAGGCCGGCGGCAAGCGGCGCCTGTCGGCGATGGCCGCGGTGGTGGCGATCGCAGCCGGTGTCGGCGCGATCAGCGGCGCGCTCGCAACCGCCGGCATGATGCATTTCGCAAGCCCCGCCCAGGCACCGGTGCAGGTCACCGATACCAGCGCGCTCGATGCTTCGGTCGCGCGGATCGATGCCGATCTCGTCGCGCTCAAGGCCAATGTCGAGCACAGCTCGAAGACGGGTCTCAGCCAGTTCAATCGCGCCAACGACCGTCTCGACAAGCTCGAGAAGGCGCAGGCCGAGCCGCTCGCCAGGATCGCAAAGCTGTCGGAAGCGGTCGACAAGCTGCGTGTCACGCCGCCCGCCGCGCCCGCGCAGGCTGCCGCAGCTGCGGCGCCCGCGAAGGAGATCACCGGCTCGGTCGCGCCGACCCAGGTTGCGACCGCCGCCGCAGCGGCCCCGGTGGCTGCCGCTCCCAAGCCCGAGGTCGGCCGTCTGCCGACGGTCGAAGGCTGGCGGCTGCGCAACGCCGGCAATGGCGGCGCGCTGATCGAGGGCCGCGACGGCCTCTACGAAGTCTATCCCGGCGACCCCATCCCCGGCGTCGGCCGCGTCGATGCGATCCGCCGCCAGGACGGCCGCTGGGTGGTCGTCACCAGCAAGGGGCTGATCGTCGCACGCTGAGCGTCCGATATCCGAGTTCGAAGAGGCGCTTCACCAGCATGTGAGGCGCCTTTTTGCTTGAATAGGCATCCCGGCGCGGTGTTACCTAAGGCATGAGCCGCGCGCTGCGAATTCTCGTTGCTGCTGCCTTGTTGCTTGGCGGCGTCGCCTCGTCGTCAGCTGCGGAGACCGCACAGCTGCTGCGCGGCACGGCAATCACCGATCCCGATCTGTTGCGCAAGCTCGACGACGGCGACGTCCTCACGATCGCGCGCCTGCTGGCGCCTGAGCGCAAGGCGGACGGTCCGCTGACGACCGACCGGCTGTTCGCGGCGCTGCCGCAGCTCAGGGAGATTCCTCCCGCGATCGACGCGGAGCTCGAGCGCTACATCGCCAGGCAGAAGGCGGCTTGGCCGACCGAGACCATCGGCACCGGCGAAGGTTTCGACGTGCAGCTGTTCGATCGGGCAAATCTGACATCGCCCGACACGCGCTTCGTGCTGGCCGGCATCGTCAATCGCATGGACCGCGCCTATGTCGCCGAAGAATCCTGCGGCGAGATCCGGCTGATCTACCGGCTGGCGCGGTTCGACGCTGGCAAGCCCGCGACCCGCCTGCCGATGACGTTCAATCTGGTGCTGAAGGCGCGGGATGCGCGCCGGACGGAGCGGAACGGCAAGCCGGTCAGCTGCGCCGAGATCGCGCGGCGCTGGCTCGACAACGGCAATTGGCAGGAGCTGATCGGTGGCCGGGACGATGCCATGCTCGACCGCATCGAGACCAACATCCAGGTCTCCGTCGCGCCGAAATCGGCGCTTCACGATTTCCGCTCCGACTATCTGCTCAAGGTGTTCAAGTACGACGCCGCGACGAAGACGTTCGCGGAAGCGGTGCTGGAGAACCAGATCGACCGCGACCGTATCCTCGCCGACGATGTGCTCCGGCTGGATTTCAAGCACTGGCTGCTCACACCCGGGAATCTGCGCGAGTTCGATCGCGGCACGGTGGTGATCCCGGAAAGATTCCTGGCCAAGGCTGCGGTGGTGCCGACGCCCGCCGGCCTCGACGCTTCCGCGCTGCAGCCCGAGTTTGGCATGGTGCAAGGAGAGGAGAACGGCGAGGGCGGCGACCCGGTCTTCACCGATGACGACGTGGTCGGTGCGCTGAAACAGGCCGCCGCGCGCGGAGACATGCAGAACATCCGCTCGGTCGCGGGCTTTCAGCGTCGTCTCAATGACGTCACCTGCTCAGGATGCCACCAGACCCGCGGCATCGGCGGCTTCCATTTTCCTGGCGTCGACTGGCTCGCTGACAAGCGGTCCAACGCGGCCATCGTGCCGGCCTCGCCGCATTTCGTCGGCGATCAGCTGCGTCGCCGCGACATCCTGACCGCCTTCGCCGCGGGTAAACGTCCTGATTTCTCACGCGGATTCGCCAGCCGGCCGCAGACCCGCGGCAGCCGCGAGCTCGCCGGAAGCGAGTATCAGGACGGCTGGGGCGCGCATTGTTCCCTTGCGGATGCGGGATCGGGAACGCCAGACAAGAGTTTTACGTCATGGAACTGTGCTAACGGTCTCAGCTGTCAGGCCGCCGCGGCCTCGCGCCGCATCGGCATGTGCTTCATCAAGACGCGTTAGCCAACAAGCGATTTGGATGATTCATGACGGATACGGGCAACGCCAACAAGGCGCGCAATCGCCAGATCGCGCAGAACGAAGAAGCCAAGCAGGTCGCCGGCAGCGCCCGCGTCAGCGTCTGGGCGATCGCGATGGCCGTCGTGGTCGGCGGCATCCTGTTCACGCTCGGCTGGCTGTCGCTGCGGTAGGATCTCTGTCGACTGAGTCTCGGAACGAGCCGCGAGGTTCGCCTGGCCCCGCTTGCGGGGAGAGGCCGACGCGCAAAGCGCGGCGGGTGAGGGGACTCTCCGCGAGCCTCGCCGTGACCGTCCCCGTGGAGACTCCCCCTCACCCCAACCCTCTCCCCGCAAGCGGGGAGAGGGAGAAGAGACCCTCATTTCGCGTAATTCGTCATCCGCTTGCCCGGCAGCAGCTCATAGGCTGGCTTCCAGCCGGGCAGTGCGGCGATGCGGCCGAGCCAGGCGTAGATGGCGGGATGGCTCGTGGCAAAGTCGAAGCCGTGCTCGTCGCTCGGGTAATGCAGATAGGCCATCATCGAGATATCGGCCACCGTCGGCCTTGCACCGATCGCGAAATCGTTGTGCTGAAGATGCCCGTCGAGAATGCCGAGGAAATCCTCGAGCCGGCGGCGAAAATGCTTCAGCACCTGCGGATCGTTCTTCTCGGTGAAGGCGCGCATGAAGCGATAGGTCGCCATGTAGCCGGTGAGCTTGTGGTTGTCCCAGAACAGCCAGCGCAGCAGCTCGAAGTTTTCGTTCTCGGTCTCGGCGCCGAAGCGGCCATATCGCTCGGCGAGCTTGAGCAGGAGAGGCGCCGTCTGCGTCATCTTCGCGCCGTCGATCTCGAGCACGGGAATCTCGCCCATCTCGTTCACCGCCTGGCGCCATTCCGCCGCGCGCGTGACGCCGCCGGCAAAATCGGTCCACACCGGCTCGAACGTCTCGCCGCAGAGCGTCAGCATCAGTGCCAGCTTGTAGCTGTTGCCTGACTCGGGGAAATAGTGGAGGCGGTAGCGGGGCATTGAACGCTCCTTGCCTTCGGGGGCCTGGACAACGATATTACATATGATCCGTACAACAGAACATTTGTTCTGTCATCGGTCAAGAGCTGGATGCTGGGCCGGATGAGCAGGAATTCAAAAACAGAGGCGGGCGAGCGCGAGCGCCCCCTGATGCAGGCAACGCTGCGCATCATCGGGCGACATGGGCTCGACGGCGTGACCCACCGCGCGGTCGCGGCCGAGGCTAGGGTCTCGCTCGGTGCGGTCACGCATCATTTCGGAACCCGTGATGCGCTGATTGAGGCCGCCCTGCAGTTCGCTCTGGCGCGCGAAATCGGGAGGCTGCGTGCGTTGGCTCTCAGCCTTCAGGACAAGGCGTTCGAGGTGGAGGCCTGGATCGACGCGCTGGTCGATTTCTACGTCCGCGAGATCAGCACGGAAGCCGAGACGCATATCGCCTGCTATGAGGCCTTCCTGGCCGCCGCTAGGCAAGAGCACTATCGGCCCGTGGTCGCCGAGTGGTTTGACACGTGGCGGCAGAGTGCGGAGCTTGCGCTGAAAGCTGCGAAGTCACCAAACCCACGCCGCCACGCCGAGTTGTTCGTCTCGGCGCTGATTGGCTTGCTCTTTCGCCAACTCGCCACGCCCAGAGCCGGTTTCCGACGCGAGGCGAAGGCGGAGCTGTTGGACTTGGTGGGCGGCTTGATCGCGCGGAAGTAACGCCGGCGCGCCGGCCTATCCCACCGCCCCCTTCGACCGCAGCTGCTTGATCGCCGCCTCGTCGTACCCCGCGCCGCGCAAGATCTCGTCACTGTGCTCGCCGACGGCGGGCGGCTTGCGCGGCTGCACCTTCCTGGCGCCGTCGATCCAGATCGGGCTGCTGATGGTGAGCATGGTGTCGTTCTCGAACGGCACCAGCACCTCGTTGTCGAGCATCTGCTTGTCGTTCGGGATGTCGTCGAGAACGGCGACGACACCGAACACGAGGCCATTGCCGTCGAGGATCTTGCGCCATTCGGCGAGGTCCTTCGTCGCAAAGGTCTCGTCAAAGATCCTGATCAGCTCGACCGAGCGGGCGTGGCGGTCGGCCTTGGTGGCAAAGCGGGGGTCGGCGATCAGGTCCTCGCGCCCCAGGCACTTGGCCAGCGTCGGAAACTGCTTCTCCTCGCTCAGCAGGGACAGGATCAGCCAGCGGCCGTCCTTGCACTGGTAGTGGTTGGCGACCGCATTCAGCGCGCGCTCGCGCGGACGCCGCTCGCCGAACTTGGCGCCGCAGAGTTTTGCCTGCGCCAGCACGCTCGCGGCCCACACCCCGTTCGCCATCAGGTTGGAGGCGACGTGCGAGCCCTTGCCGGTCTTCTCGCGCTGATACAGCGCGGTGACGATGGCGCCGTAGAACGCCATGGCGCAGGGATGGTCGCCCATGCCGGCGACCGAGCGGGCCGGCGTGGTGTCGGTGTCGGCGCGGACCAGATCCATCAGGCCGGAGCGCGCCCAATAGGCGTTGCTGTCGAAGCCGGGCTTGTTGGCCTCCTCGCCCTTCTCGCCATAGCCGGTGAAGGAGGCGTAGATCAGCCGGTCGTTGAGATGGGCGAGATGGTCATAGGTGATGCCGAGCTTGGCGCGCACCGGCGGCGGCATGTTGGTGATGAAGACGTCGGCTTCCGCCGCCAGCTTGTACAGCACGGCCTGCGCCTCGGGCTTGGCGAGGTCGAGCGCGATGCTCTTCTTGTTGCGGGCCTCCAGCAGCCAGGCGAAATTGTGCTCGCCGGTCGGATAGCCCGGCAGGTTCGGCAGGTTGCGATAGGGGTCGCCGGCGCCGGGCGGCTCGATCTTGATGACGTCGGCGCCGAAGTCCGACAGCACGGTCGCGGCCGCGGGCGCTGCGATGAAGCTCGCGCAGTCCAGAACCTTCAGGCCGGCAAAAATGCCCTTATCCATCGCAGCGTCGCTCCCTTGGCTTCGGTCGTTTCCCGCGCGCTGGAATTGGCGCGGGCCGGTGGTGGGAGCCATTAGACCGATGTTTCCGCGGGATGCAACGGCGCCCGGCGCAGGGCCTCACTCCTCGCCCGCAAGCAGCGCCGCATTGCCGCCGGCAGCAGCGGTGTTGATGGTCACCGTCTGCTCGGTGGCGAAGCGCGCGAGGTAATGCGGGCCGCCGGCCTTGGGGCCGGTTCCAGAGAGGCCGTTGCCGCCGAACGGCTGCACGCCGACCACGGCACCGATCATGTTGCGGTTGACATAGATGTTGCCGATCTCAGCGCGATCGATGATGGCTTCGACGGTGTCGTCGATGCGGGAGTGGATGCCGAGGGTGAGCCCGTAACCGGTGCGCTCGATCGCCTGCAGCACGCGCGCGAGGTGTTCCGCACGATAGCGCACGACATGCAGGATCGGGCCAAAGACCTCCTCGGTGAGCTGGCCGGCGTCCCTGAGCTCGAAGATGTGCGGCGCGACGAAGCAGCCCTCCGGTGCGTCGCCTGCAAAGTGCAGCTTCGCCTCGCTCTTCATCCGCGCGACATGCGCATCGAGCCTCTGCTTGGCCTCGAGGTCGATCACCGGGCCGACATGGGTCGCGACATCGGAGGGATCGCCGATCTTCAGTTCGCGCGCGGCGCCCGCGATCATCTCGATCATGCGGTCGGCGACGTCCTCCTGCACGAACAGGAGACGCAGCGCCGAGCAGCGCTGGCCGGCGGAACGGAACGCGGAGGTGACGACGTCGTCGGCGACCTGCTCGGGCAGCGCGGTGGCATCGGCGATCATCGCGTTGATGCCGCCGGTCTCGGCGATCAGCGGCACGATCGGCCCGTCCTTGGCGGCGAGCGTCCGGTTGATCAGGCGGGCGACCTCGGTCGAGCCGGTGAAGACGACGCCCGCGATGTCAGGATGCGCCGTCAGCATCGCGCCGATCTTGCCGTCGCCGGTGACGAGATGCAGCGCGCTTCTGGGGATGCCGGCCTCGTGCAGCAGGGCTACGGCTTCGCGCGCGATGCGTGGCGTCTGCTCGGCCGGCTTTGCCACCACGCCGTTGCCGGCCATCAGCGCGGCCGTGACCTGACCCAGGAAGATCGCCAGCGGGAAATTCCATGGCGAGATCGCGACGAAGACGCCGCGGCCGCGCATCGCGAGCGCATTGCTCTCGCCGGTCGGGCCGGGCATCGCGGTCTCCCGGCCGAACAGCTTGCGGCCTTGCGCGGCATAATAGCGGCAGAAATCCGCAGCTTCCCGCAGCTCCGAGAGCGCATCGTCCAGCGTCTTGCCGCCCTCGGCTTGCAGCAGCGCGATGAAGCCGGCGCTGCGGCTTTCCAGCAGATGCGCCGCCTGCTCCAATGCCGCCGCGCGCGTGGCCGCCGGCGTCCGGCTCCAGGCGGCAAAGCCCCCGCGCGCCGCAGCGACTGCCGCATCGGTCTGATCCGGCGTGGCGTCAGCGATGGGCTCGAGGTCCACCGCCTCGGCCTTCACGTCGGCCAGCAATTGGTCGAGCGCGAGGCGGGCGCCGAATTCGACGCCGCGCGAATTGCGCCGCTCCGGCGCGAACAGGTCGGCCGGCAACGGAATCCTGGAATGAGCCGCCGCCTGCGGCCGGACAATGGCATCCGCTGGACGCTGCAGCAGTGCGGTCACCGGCACGCGATAATCGGCAGCCTGCGCCACGAAGGAGGAGTTGGCGCCGTTCTCCAACAGGCGCCGGACCAGATAGGCCAGCAGGTCGCGATGGCTGCCCACCGGCGCATAGGTGCGGTAGGCGATGTCGGGCTGATCCTTGGCGAGCTGCTCGTACAGCGCTTCGCCCATGCCGTGCAGGCGTTGGAACTCGAAACCTCCGCCGCCTGCGGCGAACTCCAGCACGGTCGCGACCGTCAGCGCGTTGTGGGTGGCGAATTGCGGGAAGATGCGCGGCCGCAGGGCCAGCAGCTTCGTCGCGCAGGCAACGTAGTTCAGGTCGGTCATCGCCTTGCGCGTGAACACGGGATAGCCAATGAGCCCGCGCTCCTGCGCGCGCTTGATCTCGGTGTCCCAATAGGCACCCTTGACGAGGCGCACCATCAGCTTGCGGTCATGAGCGCGCGCGAGTGCATCGACGTGGTCGATCACGGCGCCGGCGCGCTTCTGATAGGCCTGGATCGCAAGGCCAAATCCGTCCCAGCCTTTGAGCGAGGCATTGGCGAGCGTTGCCGCGATCACGTCGAGCGACAGCTCGAGCCGGTCGGCTTCCTCGGCATCGACGGTGAAGTTGAGGTCATGGGCCTTGGCACGCTGCGCCAGATCGAGCAGCAGCGGCACCAGCTCGGCCATCACCCGCGCGCGGCTGATCGCCTCGAAGCGCGGATGCAGCGCCGAGAGCTTGACCGAGATGCCGGGCCGGTCGGGCAGGGAATGAGTGCCTGCGGCCCTGCCGATGGTTTCGATCGCGCTGGCATAGGCATCGAAATAGCGCGTCGCGTCGGCCGCCGTGCGCGCGCCTTCACCGAGCATGTCGAAGGAATAGCGCGACTTCTGGCCGGAGCGCGGCTGCGCCCGCTGCAGCGCCTGCTCGATGGTCTCGCCCAGCACGAAATGGTTGCCCATCAGCCGCATCGCCTGGCGCGTCGCGGTGCGTACCGCCGGCGCACCCAGTCGCTTGACGAGGCGGCCGATGGTGCCGTCCGGCGTCTCGCCGGGCTGGATCACCCGTGCCGACAGCCCGAGCGCCCAGGCCGAGGCGTTGACCAGGAAGGCCGTGGACTTGGTCTCGTGGTGGATGAAGTCACCCTCGCCGAGCTTGTCCTCGATGAACTGGTCGGCGGTGCGGGCGTCGGGCACGCGCAGCAGTGCCTCGGCCAGCACCATCAGTGCGAGGCCCTCCTTGGTCGAGAGCGCGAACTCCCGCAGCATGTCCTCGACCCCGCCAAGATTACCTGCGAGCCGGTCGTCGCGCTTGCGGATCGCCTCGATCAGCCGGGTCGCGGTCCGGTCGATCCGTGCCTCCTGCGGCGGGGAGAGATGCGACGCCGGCAACAGCTGCGCGGCGAGCTCGGCATCGTCGGGCGCGTAGGGGGCGGCAAAGGGAGGCGGGATGTTCGGCATGGCGTGTCCTGTGGCTGAATTCAGGATAAGGCCCGCGTGACCGCAGTTCGATAGACATTCTAGCGCATTTGCCTTAGAAAATGAAGATTGACAGGCAAATGACCTCAGAAGCTATGGAACTAGATCGTATCGACCGGAGAATCCTCTCGATTTTGCAGGAGGATGGGCGGATCGCCAATGTCGACCTCGCCGAGCGCATCGGGCTGTCGCCGACCTCGATCGGCGAGCGGCTGAAGCGGCTGCAGCGCGAGGGCTTCGTCGAGGGCTACGGCGCGCGGCTCAACCCGCAGCGGCTCGGCCTTGGCCTTCTGGTGTTCGTCGAAGTGCTGCTCGACAAGACCACGCCCGACAATTTCGAGCGGTTCGCGCGCGCGGTGAAGCTCGCGCCGGAGGTGCTGGAGTGTCACATGGTTGCCGGCGGCTTCGACTATCTTGTGAAGGCGCGGCTTGCGGACATGTCCGCCTATCGACGCTTCCTCGGCGAGACCCTGCTGTCGATGCCGGGCGTGCGCGAGACGCGGACCTATGCGGTGATGGAAGAGATCAAGCGCGACGCACCGTTGCCGGTGGGCTGACGAAATGTCGTCGCGATTGTCATTGCTGCGGCGTCGAACAAGCGGTCTTCGCAGGAAAAATAGCTATCCTCGTGCAATCGCAACGCCTGTCGTCGAATGCACTGGCCGTCTTCTGAAATTTTCTTGGCCCGCTCCCGGAAGGTGATCCGGGAGGCAGCAAAGGCTGGCGGGCTTATACTTTGAGGTTCTCTGCGGAAGTCTTGCCCCGGTTTGCGATCTCTTCGTATTCCACCGTCTGTCCCTCGTTCAGGGTCGACAGACCGGCCTTCTGCACTGCCGAGATATGCACGAACACATCCTTGCCTCCCGACGCAGGCTGGATAAATCCATAACCCTTCGTCGGGTTGAACCACTTGACCGTACCTTTAGCCATCACGACTTCTCCGCGGGTCTTCCTCCGAAATCTCCGAACCGCCAGTCCCCGCCAACCGGCCGGTTCGGTCCTAACAGGATACGCGGAATGTGGCGGGCTTGGTAGCTCAAACCACATCGGCATTTCGCCGAATTCCGCTCAACTTCGCGGCGCTTTTGCCGGTTTTGCCCGTTTCGCGGTCAGATGACGGAGGACTGCGCCGTCAGTCCCCGTATCATTGATATGCGATTGGCTGCCGCTTGCGGGCAGAGGCGACATCACGCCGCGACGCGCTGGCTGCGATCGACCAGCGCGGCCAGCTCCCTTGCATCCGCCACCACCCGCACGGCAAGCGGCTCGTCGCGGCCGCGGATCGCGACCTCCTGGTGCGGCAAGGCATCGTCGGGGAGGCCCGCGCTGCGGCTGATCTCGTCCGAGACGATGGCCTCGCAGGCCAGCGTCTTGGTCATGTCCTGGAGGCGGGCGGCGACGTTGACGGCATCGCCCAGCGCCGTGAAGACGATGTGATCGCGATAGCCGATGTCGCCGATGATGACCTCGCCGCCGTGAATGCCGATGCCGAAGCGGATCGGCTGGCGCAGATCATGGCTCAGGAGCCGGTTCAGCTCGTCGAGTTGGGTGGCGATGCCGCTTGCCGCCTTCAGCGCCTGCCGGCAGGCGGTTTGCGGATCGGCCGTGAGCCCGAACAGTGCCAGCATGCCGTCGCCGACGAACTGGTTCGGCTGGCCGCCATTCTCGATCACGGCCTGCGACACCGCGCCGAGGAAGCGGTTGACGATGAACACGGTGTCGAACGGCAGCCGTTTCTCGGCGAGCTGCGTCGAGCCGCGCATGTCCACGAACAGGCTGACGAGATAGCGCTCCTGGCCGATGCTCGCCGGCGCCGAGGCGTGCGCGGTCGCCGTCGTCGCTTGCGGGGTGAAGAGCTGGAAGAAGGAGAGGTCCGACGTCGGCCGCAACTGGCAGGCCAGCCTGATCGAGGGATCGTTGGTGCCGACGCGCGTCAGCACGAAGGCTTCGCGCTGCGACGGCTCGGGCAGCGTGGCATGATCGCCGATGATCCGGATGCGGCAGGTCGAGCAGCGGGCCCGGCCGCCGCAGACGCTGGCATGCGGCAGATTGTGGCGCAGACTCGCCTCCAGCACCGAGAGGCCCTTGGGAACCCGCACCGTCTTGCCGTTGCCGTAGGACAGCGCGATCACGCCGCCGCGCCGCTCCCGCCAGGCGCGCACGCCGCGCGCCGCCAGCGCCAGGCCCACCAGCCCGAAATAGGCGATGGTGAAGCCGCCGGTGATGCGATCGAGCGTCGCGGCCTCGGCCGCGGTGCCGACCTGGCGTCGGGTGAGGTTGTTTGCGCGCCATTCGCCGTCTTCGGCTTCGAGCGCGACGCTGCGGCCGCCCTGGTAGATGCCGAGCAGCGACAGTGTCGGGATCAGCACGGCGGCGGCGAGCAGATAGGGGGCGGCACGCGTGAAGAACGGTTTGAGGCGCAGCCAGAAATAGATGCCGATGCAGCCATGGACCCAGGCGATCATGAGCAGGATCGTCATCTGCCAGAGCCGGCCCGGAGCGGCGACGAAGAACAGATAGAGCTCTTGCGGGTAGAGCTTCTCGTGATCGTACAGCGTGTAGCCGAGCCGCACCCCGACCACGTGGCCCATGACCAGAGCAGGGATGCTCAAGCCCAGCGCGAGCTGCAGCGGCTCGGTCGTCCGCCAGCGGAACTGGCGGCGCTGATACAGCGCGTAGATGCCGAGCCCCATATGCGTCAGCGCGGCGGTGTAGAACACGATCGCGACCGGCAGGAACTGCCAGAACAGGATGTGGTAGGTGACCCCGGCCTCCATGGCCTCGACCGAGATATTGCCGAGCGCATGGTTGAGGAAATGACTGATCACATAACAGAACAGGATCACCCCGCAGACGAGCCGCACCTGCCGCACGCTGGTGGCGCGGACGAGTTCGGACATCTGTGCAGCAGCGGTGACCATGATTCGGTTGTATCAGCTCGGAAAGCAGAACGGCCAGCCTAGCGTTTAATTCCCGGGGGTGACAGGTCACATGCGCGACAAGCCTCACTGTCGTCCCGGACAAGCGCGCCCCCCAACCACGGGTCTTCGCCAAACTCCTCCCTGTGGTTATGGATCCCCGGGTCGCGCTTCGCTCGCCCGGGACGACACCTGGGTTGGGGCCCCCCGCATTGACTCCCTCTCCCGGGTTGGCGAAAAGCGCGGCCGTGACGATCGCTGCCGATATCCCTGTGAAGCCAGACGGTGCCCAACGCCGTCTCATCCTTGTTGCCGTGCTCGTCATCGCCGCGATGACGCTGCTGCGCATCGTCTACGCTTCCGCGATCGAGCTGCGTACCGACGAGGCCTATTACTGGACCTGGTCGAAGGAGGGTGCGCTCAGCTTCCTCGACCATCCTCCGGGCATCGCCTGGCTGATCCGCCTCGGCACTGCGATCTTCGGCGACACGCCGCTCGGTGTCCGCTTCGGCGGCATCGTCGCGATGCTGCTGACGCAGCTGTTGCTCGCCGACATGGTCCGCCGCCTCACCCATGATGTGCGCGCGATCGCGCTCGCGGTGCTGATGCCCGAGGCCGCGCTCTATTACGGCCTGCTGATGGCCAAGGTCGCACCCGATGTCGCCATGATCCCGTTTGCGGTGGCGATGATGTGGTCGCTGGTGCGGCTGTCGCAGAGCGGCGACGGACGCTGGTGGCTGGCGGCCGGCCTGTTCGCCGGCCTCTCGATGCTGTCGAAATTCACCGCGATCATGTTCGCGCCGGCGGTCGCCGCCTTTCTGCTGGTGCCGGATTGGCGCTGGCGCTGGTTGCGCAGCCCCTATCCTTATCTCGCCGTGCTGGTTGCCACCCTCGTGTTCTCGCCGGTGCTGATCTGGAACGCGCAGCACGATTGGGCCTCGTTTCGTTTCCAGGGCGTGCGCGCCACCGCCAGTTACGGCATCTCGCTGCGGACGCTCGGCGATTACATCGGCCTGCAGTTCGGCCTGGTCGGCTTCGTCATGCTGCCGGTGGTGCTGACCGGGCTGGTGCTGACGGCGTGGCGCGGCTATCGCACGCGCGAGCCGGTCGCGATCCTGCTGTCGACTGCGGTGCTGGTGCCGTTCCTGTATTTCCTCGCGAAGTCGACCACGCTGCGGGTCGGCGATACCTGGCCGATGTTCATGTGGCCGGTCGGCTTCGCCGCGGCCGCCGTGAACCTCGTGGCGATGATGAAGGAGGATTGGTCGGCGCGCATGCTGAGATCGTCGCTGTTCTGGGCGAGGACCGCCATCGTCTCCGGCATCGCCTTCGTCGTCATCGTGTTCCTCTATTACGTCGCCGCGCCGTGGAATCTGCTCGGCAGGATCGACCCCATCGGTGCCGAGGCCGGCTATGAGCAGGTCGCCGCACGCGCGCAGGCCGCGCTGGACGAGACCGGCGCGACCTGGATCGCCACCACGGACTACCGCACCTACGCCATGATGCGCTGGCTGTTCAGGGGGCGCGTGCCCGTCATCGAGATCAACGAGCGCGGCCGCTTCCAGGATTTCGCCGATCCCGGCATGGACCGGATCAAGGGACACGCTGGCGTCTATGTCGGCCGCGAGCCGGACAACCGTTCGCCGCTGTGGCAGAGCATTCCGGCGAAACGTGAACAGCTCGGTCAGGTCGAGCGGCGCTGGCGCGGCCTCGTGATGGACACCTATGCGATCGAAAAGCTCTCCGGCTGGACCCCGGAGCTGTCGCCGCCGAAGGACTCGCCGCTGTTTCAGTGGAAGGTGCTGGCGGGCGCTTACCCTCCCCTGGAGGGGGAGGGTCGATCGCGCGCAGCGCGAGCGGGGTGGGGTGATCTCTCCACACGGGCAGTATCGTAGGACCTCCTAGCCTTGGTCAAGAGCTTTCGTGCCTTGGTGAACCAGGGTAGCGCGGTGCTCACCGCAGTCCAGGACGCTTCGCGCCGGCTACGCCGGTGCCGATGGCATCCTGGACAGCGGCTGGGGCGCGGGTCCTACGTCGGTGCTCAAGGCACAGGTGGGCAAGGCGGCTCCCGGCGGATCGGCCCGGCCGACCAGCCTACACCAACTGACTGGCCTCCGAACGCCAGAAGGGTACAGGGTGGGCAAAGCGAAGCGTGCCCACGCAGCTTTTGCGATCGAGGGAGATGGTGGGCACGGCGCAAGTGCGCCTTTGCCCACCCTACGATACTAGCCCTCTTCTCCCTCTCCCCGAAGAGGCGAAGAGAGAGGCTACTCTTCCTCGTCCTTCTTTCGCAGCAGATCGCTCGCCAGGTCCGACAGCTTCGGCGGCGGCAGTGCGGCGAACGGCAGCGGGCGCGTGACGTCGATCGCGGCGAGGCCGAGCCGCGCCGTCAGCAAGCCGTTCAGCACGCCTTCGCCGAGCCGCTGCGACAGCTTCGCCGCGATGCCGTGGCCGAGCACCTGCTGCACCAGGCTGTCGCTCGCGGCCATGCCGCCGGTGATGGCGAGATGGGCAATGACGTGGCGCAGCAGGCGGATCATGCCGAGCGCGCCGGGGCGGCCGCCATAGAGAAAAGCGAGCTGGCGGATCAGGCGCAGCGCGGCGACGAACACGAACAGCACGTCGATCGCGGCGCGCGGGCTCACCGCGGTCACGATCGAGACCTTCTGCGCGGCCGACGACACCAGCCGCCGCGCCTCCGCATCGAGCGGCGACATCAACTCGCGCTCGGCGAGCCGGATCATGTCGGCGCCGTCGATGATCTCGCCGGCATGGCTCTCCAGCGTCGCGCGGGCGCGCGCCAGCTGCGGGTTCTGGTGCGCGATCTTGAGCAGATCCTGCACGATGACGCGGCTCTCCTTGCGGTCGTCGCTGGCAAGGACGGTCGCTGCGCGCTCGTGCAGTTTCTCGATCGTCGCAAGACGCGCGAGGCCGAACGCCTCGCGTCCGATCACCACGGCCAGCGCCAGCGCGGTGACGGAGGCGAAAGCGAGGCCGACGAAGCCGAGCGTTTCGCTCCGCGCGAACAGATCCTCGATCAGATGGACCACGGCGAGCCCGGTGCCGAGCAGCGTCAGCCCGGCAAGCCCCGACCAGAACAGCGTGCCCCAGGGAAAGCCGCGCCGCGCCGGCCGCGCCGCCTCGATCGGCACCGGCAGCGCCTGGGGATCGTGCTCGGGCGTGATCTGGATGGTGGCGCGGCCGAGCCGTGCCGTCTCGTCGGCTTCGGTGACGACGACGCCGGGATCGTCGAGCCGGAACGTCGCCGGCCGCCGTGGCTTCGATCGGTCGTTCATGCGAGCTTGTCTCCGATCAGGAACTGCAGGGCGCGGTCGAGGCGGATGTGTGGCAGCGTCGGCGGCTCGGTGCCGTCCCGCTCGAGTGTTGGCGGACGGAAGCGCAGGAAGCGGAAATCGCTTCTCTCGGCAGCCTCGGTCGCAAGGCCGCGGAACGCATCCGTACCGTTGAACAGCGGCTCGGGGTCCAAGGGCAGGTCGCCCGGAAAGGTTGCCACTTCCGTGTTGCCGTCGAAGAACTCGCCGCCCGCGCTTTCGCCGGCGGCCGGCGTTCCCAGGATCGACGGCAATTTGTCGCGGCCGCGCGCGACCTGCGCTTCCCGCGTGGCGCGCACGGCGGCCAGCGCCACCACGTCGATGGAGGCACCGGTGCTTTCCGCGCGCGCAACCGCGCCCGAGACGGCGCGGCGCAGCACGGCCTCGAGCCGGTCGTGGCTGGAATGATGCAGATGGTCTGCCTTGGTGGCGGCGAACAGGATGCGGTCGATGCGCGGCCGGAACAGGCTGGAGAGCAGGGTGCTGCGGCCGATGTTGAAGCAATCGAGAATGCCGGCCAGTGCGGCTTCGAGATCGTGCAGCGCCTCGGGGCCGGAGTTGAACGCCGACAGCGCATCGGCCAGCACGATCTGGCGGTCGAGCCGGGCAAAATGATCGCGGAAGAACGGCCGCACCACGACGTCCTTGTAGGCCTCATAACGGCGCACCATCATCGCCCACAGCGATCCCTCGCCCGCCTGGCCGCCGATGGGCACGTCGAGCGGCGCGAAGGTCAGCGCGGGGGAGCCTGCGAGATTGCCGGGCATCAGGAAGCGGCCGGGCGGCAGCAGGCTCATCGCGAAGCGCTCGTCGCGGCAGGCGCGCAAATAATCGGTAAAGAGCTTCGCAGCGGCGAGCGTCGCCTGCTCGTCCTCGCGCCCCTCGGGCTTGAGCGTTGCGAGATGGGCGTGCCATTCGCCGGCGAGATGCGCGCGCGGCGCCTCGCGCGACAAGGCGAGGCTCTCCGCCGACCATTGCTCGAAACTCTTCTGCAGCAATGGCAGGTCGAGCAGCCATTCGCCGGGATAGTCGACGATGTCGAGCGTCAGCGTGCGGTCGGCGCCGTTCGGGCGCTGGTACTCGATCACGAGCCGGAGCTCGCTGATGTCGACGGTCGAGTTCGGCCAGCGCCGCTCCTCGACCAGCGCGTGCAGATGGCTCTCATAGGCAAAGCGCGGCACGGCATCGTCGGGCTGCGGCGCCAGATGCGCCCGCGCGATCCGGCCCGAGGCATAGGCTTCGAACACCGGAAACCGGCCGCCACGGGTGAGGCCGTGGATCAGCGCGGTGATGAACACGGTCTTGCCCGCCCGCGACAGGCCGGTAACGCCTAACCGCACCGTCGGATTGAAGAAGTGCTCGCCATAGTCGATCAGCGCCTGCGCGGACAGCCGCGCTTCTTCGACCATATCCTGGAAACTGAATGCCATCTGAACGTTAGAGGATCCGGGGCGGGAGGAATGTGCGGCCGTTCACAAAAGTGGCAATTGCGTGAGGAAAATCAAGCTCCATACTTCCACCGCCTTTGTCGGAGAATCAGCCGTTTGAACGACGCGCCGATCCCGAAACACCCATAGCAGAGGGCATCACCTCTTTTTGCGGATTGCCATGACCGTCTTCCAACTGAAACAGCTTGCCTCCAGCTCTGTCCACGCCGCGGCCGACGCCATGGGCTGGCACTACGACCGCGCCGAACTCATCGCCGACGGCGTCGTCCACGCGATCGGAGTGCTCGCCGGCATCGTCGCGGCCACCGTGCTGGTGGTGCTGACGGCGATCTATGCCGACGCGACCGACGTCGTCGGCGTCTCGATCTACATCGCCGGCCTGCTCTCGATGCTGGTGCTGTCGGCGACCTATAACCTCTGGCCGGTGTCGCCGGCCAAATGGCTGCTGCGCCGGTTCGACCATTCCGCGATCTATCTCCTGATCGCAGCGACCTACACGCCGTTCATCCTGGAGGTGAAGGACAGCGGCTTCGCGCTGGTGCTGCTCGCCGGCGTCTGGTGCGTGGCCATATCAGGAATCGTGCTGAAGCTTTGCTACCCCGGGCGCTTCGACCGCGTCTCGGTCGGCATTTATCTTGCGATGGGCTGGAGCGGGGTGATGCTCTACGACGCCGTGGTCCGGGCGCTGCCGGCGCTGGCGCTGGGCTTCATCCTGGCCGGCGGACTGCTCTACAGTTTTGGCGTGATCTTCCACGCCTGGCGGCGGCTGCGCTTCCAGAATGCGATCTGGCACGGCTTTGTGTTGGCCGGCGCGGCATGCCATTATACCGCGGTGCTCGACCTCGTGTTGAGCTGAGCAAGCCCCGCGCCGCGGAATAAGTGCGCGCGGCGTCAAGCGGTATGAGACAAGAGGAGACGTCGCATGCAGGTGACCGGCAAGGTCGTGGTCGTCACGGGCGGCGCAAACGGCATCGGCAAGGCGCTGTGCGAGGCGTTTCATAACGCGGGCGCGGCCAAGATCGTCGTCGCGGACATGGACGCCGCCAATGCCAGGGCGGTCGCCGCGATGGTGGATGGCGCCGCCTTCAAATGCGACGTCGCGCAGGAGAAGGACATCGCGCACGTCATCGAGGAAACCGAACGGCAGTTCGGTCCCATCGATTTGTTCTGCTCCAATGCCGGCATCGGCGGCGGCTTCGATCCGATGTCGGAGAATGCCGGCGGCGCCTCGGACGAGCCCTGGCAGCGCAGCTGGGCGATCCACGTCATGGCGCATGTCTATGCGGCGCGGCATCTCGTGCCCCGCATGAAGGCGCGCGGCGGCGGCTATTTCCTCAACACCATCTCGGCCGCTGGGCTGTTGTCGCAGGTCGGCAGCCCCGCTTATTCCACGACCAAGCACGCCGCGGTCGGCTTTGCCGAGAATCTCGCGATCTCGCACAAGGCCCACAACATCAAGGTCTCGATCCTCTGCCCGCAGGGCGTCGACACCAACATGCTGCGCTCGATCCCCAAGGGTCCGCAATCCGGCGACGGCGACCTGACGCCGGAGCAGGTGGCGAAAGACGTGCTCGCCGGCCTCGAGCAGGAAACCTTCCTGATCTTGCCGCACCCCCAGGTGCTCGGCTACATGCGCAAGAAGACCGAGAATTACGACCGCTGGATCGGTGGCATGGCCAAGATCCAGGCCAGGATGCGGGAAGAGTTCGGGAAGTAGGGAAGGAACACGCGTTTGAGCCACACTCGCGCTAAACACTCGCTGTCGTCCCCGCGAAGGCGGGGACCCATAGCCACAGGGAGAAGTTTGGCGAAGACTGATGGTGTCGTACCGCGGGACTGATACCTGCACTGATCGATCAATCACGCGGTATGGGTCCCCGCCTTCGCGGGGACGACACCGGTGACTAGGCAGCCGCCTCATCCTCCACCCGGCTCGCCCGCAGCGCCCGCGCGTAGAGCATCATGCCCTCGCGCACCTTGCGCTGCTCGGCGTCCGTCAGCGCCGCCAGCGCGCCGCGTACCTGCTGACGGCCGAAGGCGTGCAGCGCCTCCAGCGTGCGCCGGCCCTTTGCGGTGAGCGAAAGCCTCTTGCTGCGTGCATCCGTCTCGTCCGGTGTCTCGCGCAGCTCGCCGCAATCGATCAACTTGCGCACCAGGCGGCTGACGCTGGATTTCTCCAGACGCAGGAAATCGCCGAGCTCGCCCGAGGTCATGGGGCCGCGGATGCCGATCTCCAGGATGGTGTGGACGGCGGACGGCGGATAGTCCGACGCTGCCACCGTCGCATCCATGAAGCCGAGCTCGCGCACCATCAACCGCGAGGCGGCACGGATGTCGTCGATCAGCGCAAGCTCCGTCATCCTTGACTCCCGGCATATAGTTGTATCATACAACTATATGGGCGCAACGGCGCGCGCAAGCGTTTTGGAGTGGACCATGAGCGGAGCTTTGCCGGCAGGTCAGCGAATGAAGGGCAAGGTCTGTCTGGTCACCGGTGGCGGCAGCGGCATCGGCCGCGCCACCGCGCTGCGGATGGCATCCGAGGGTGCCGAAGCGGTCCTGGTTGCCGGCCGGCGCGAGGCCGAGATCGCGGCGACCGCCGCCTCGTGCCGCGAGCTCGGCACGGAGGCGATTGCGCTCAAGACCGACATCACGCGCGAGGACGAGGTCGAACGGCTGATCCGCACCGCCGTCGAACGCTGCGGTCGGCTCGACGTCGCCTTCAACAATGCCGGCTTCCAGGAGCGTCGCGCGCCGCTGGAGGAGCAGGGCACCGAGATCTACGACAGCGTGTTCGACACCAATGTCCGCGCGCTGTTCCTGTGCCTGCGCCACCAATTGCCTGTCATGCTGGCGCGGGGGCGCGGCAGCATCGTGGTCAACGCCTCCGTCAGCGGCGTGCGCAATCCCAATCCCGGCTTCTCGCTCTATTCGGCCTCCAAGGCCGCCGCGATCTCGCTGACGCGTTCAGTGGCGCTGGAGAACGCCCCGCGCGGCATCCGCATCAACGCCATCGCGCCCGGCCGTGTCGTCACCGACATGATGCTGCGCGCCGGCGTCGGCGACGTCGCAACCGTCAGCGCCGGCCTGCCGCTGCGGCGGATGGGGAGTCCGGAGGAGGTGGCGGAGGCCGTGGTGTGGCTGTCGTCGGATGCGTCATCCTACGTAGTTGGCCACGTGCTGGCGGCGGACGGGGGATTTCTGGCGTCGTAGTAGTGATCGTAGCCCGGATGGAGCGCAGCGTAATCCGGGGCCGACTCGCTTGTGGCATGAACCCGGATTGCGCTGCGCTCCATCCGGGCTACCGGCGCCTCAATGCTTCTGCCCGTACAGAACCGGCACCGCTGAATCCACCACGACCTCGACGAGGCTCGTGCCCTCGAACGCCATGCCGTGCTTCAGCGCTTCGCCCAGCTCCGTCGCCTTGCTCACCCGCACCGCATGGCAGCCCATGCCTTCGGCGAGCCGGACGAAATCGATCCCCGGCAGCTCCAGCCCGGGCACGCCCCGCACCTGCATCACCTGGCTGAACGAGCGCATCGCGCCGTAGCCGGAATTGTTGATGACGACGATGGTGAGCGGCAGGTTGCGCTGCGCGGCGGTCCATAGCGCCTGGATCGAATACATCGCCGAGCCGTCGCCGATCAGGCACACCGTGCGCTGCTTCGGCTTGCCGAGCGCCATGCCGACGGCGGCGGGCAGCGAATAGCCGAGGCCGCCGCTCGCCATGGTGTAGAAACTGTCCTGGCCGGGCATGGGCAGAAACTTCTGCATGGCCGGCCGGTGCGAGGGCACCTCCTCGACGAGCGAGGCGCCGTCCGGCATCGCCTGCGACAGCGAATGCAGCAGGAACTCGACCGGCAGCGGATCGCCGGCCTGCGGCGCCGGCGGCAGCGTGCGGCCCTTGGGTGTGGTGCGCTTGCTCTCGGGGAGCAGGTCAAGCAGCAGGCTGAGAGCCGGCTTCATCGTGGCGATGATGCTGGTGCCCACCGGAGTCACCGCCGCCGCGTCAGGATCGTCCGTGATCTGGAAGATCGTCGCGCCGCCGTCGAAGATCGCGGCATGGCCCTCGACATGGAAGGTGAACACCGGTGCGCCGATCACGACGACGAGGTCGTGCGCGCGCAGCGCGTCGGACAGCTGCGCGGGCGAAGCGTGCAGGAAGCCGGCGAATTGCGGGTGGCGCTCGGGGAAGGAGCAGCGCGCCGAGAACGGGCTGACCCAGACGCTGGCCTTGGCCTTCTCGGCCACGCGTACCATGAGGTCCACCGCGCCGGCGCGGTCGACGCCGGGGCCGACCACGAGGGCAGGGTGCTTTGCGCTGGCGAGCGCGGCAACCAGCGCCTTCATCGCGTCAGGCTCGGGGCCGATCTCGCGGCTGACCTTGCGCGCTTCCACGGGGGGGGTGGCGTGAGCCCAATCATCGATCGGGATCGACACGAAGGTCGGCCCGCACGGCGGCTGCATCGCGGTGTAATAGGCCCGCGCGATCGCGGCCGGCACGTCCTCCGGCCGCGCCGGCTCGACGCTGTATTTGACGTAAGGCCGCGGGAATTCCGAGGCGCGTTCGGCGTAGAGGAACGCCTGCAAGGGCAGGATCGAGCGCGCCTGCTGACCCGCAGTGATCACCAGCGGGGTCTGGTTGCGATGCGCAGTATAGATGTTGCCGAGCGCGTTGCCGACGCCGGCCGCCGAATGCAGATTGACGAAGCCGGCATTCCGCGTCGCCTGCGCGTAGCCGTCGGCCATGCCGACGGCGGAAGCCTCCTGCAGCGCCAGCACGTAGTCGATGTCGTCGGGCCAGTCGGACAGGAACGGCAGCTCGGTCGAGCCGGGATTGCCGAACACCCGGTCGATGCCGAAGCCGCGCAAGAGGTCGAGCGTCGCCTGCTTGACGGTGACGGACTTGCTGCCGGTCTTGCCGTTCTTGGCCATGGTTTCCGTCCCCTTCTTGTTCCTCATCCTGAGGAGCGCGTCTTCGCGCGTCTCGAAGGATGAAGGCCCGGCTGGTGGCCTCGCCCTTCGAGACGCGCGCGAAGGGCGCGCTCCTCAGGGTGAGGGTCTAACTTCCCACATCGCTGTTCGCAACGATGCGGACGGAGCTACCACACCGCCGTGCCCTTCATCGTCGGCTGCCCCTCCGCGTTCGCGGTCCACAGCTCCATGCCCGCCTCTAGCTCGTTGGCGTTGACCGAGAACTCCGTGCCCTCGAACAACGGCTGCAGCCCGCGATAGGTGAACTTCTTCGGCGCCTTGCCGCCACGCAAGCGCGCCGCCATCTCGATGATCAGCGCCGCCTGCAACGGCCCGTGGAAGATCAGGCCCGGATAACCCTCGACCTTGGTGACGTAGTCGCGGTCGTAATGGATGCGGTGGCCGTTGAAGGTCAGGGCGGAATAGCGGAACAGCAGCACGGGATCCGACACATGGGTCTCGCGGTGCTGCGCCTTCGGCGGATGAGGCGGGGCCTTCGCGCCCGCCGGCGCGCTGCTGGTCATCTCGCGATAGACGATATCCTGCCGCTCGCGGATGGCGGTGCCACGCGGGGAAGAGATGCTGTGCTCGACCGAGACGAAGCACAGCGTGCCGGTGGAGCCTGACTTCACCTGCACATCGGCGATGCGCGAGGTCCGGGTCGATTCGTCGCCGACGCGCAGCGGCTGCAGGAACTCGATCTCGCCGCCGGCCCACATCCGGCGCGGCAGGGGCACCGGCGGCAGGAAGCCGCCGCGGGTGGGGTGGCCGTCGGGGCCGAGCATCGACATCGGAAACACCGGCTGCGCCAGGCACCAATGCACCGTGAACGGCGCGGCGTCGCCCTTCCTGGGCTCGCCGACGTCCTGGAACAGCGTCGCGCGCAGGCCCATGACGAGCTGCGCGGTGACGATGTCGGTCGCCTCCGTGCTGCGGCCGATCCATTGCCGCAAATGATCGATGTCGAGCTTCTCGGTCATGACGCCTCGCTCTGTTACTTCTTGGACTGCGGATTTTCGCCGATCGCGGGCACGGCGCCATAGCTGCGCGTCTCGCCGACGACGATCGGCGCCGGCGCGGGATAGCTGACACGTCCCTGCGGCGTGTCCACCTCGATGCGGCGCAGATGCGGATGCTTGGCGAGGTCGGCCATGGTGTTGACCTCGGCGAATGCAATGTCGGCATCCGACAGCCGCTTCAGCAACTCGTCACGCGTCATCCTGCCGAAAGCCTCCGCCACAATCGTGTCGGTGAAGTCGCGGTTGCGCACGCGCTCGACCATATTGGCGACGCGGGGATCGGCCGGCAAATCGGGCTGATCCAGCACCTTGGCGCAGAGCGTCTTCCACTCGCGCTCGCTCTGGATCGAGATCAGGATGTCCTTGCCGTCCTTCGAGGTGAACACGCCGTAGGGCGCGATCGAGGGATGGCGCAGGCCCATCCGCTTCGGCGGATTGCCCGCTTCGGAGTTCAGCAGCGGCACGGTGCACCAGTCCGCCATCACGTCGAACATGGAGATGCGAATATCGGCGCCCTTGCCGGTGCGCCCGCGCGCGATCAGCGCCTCGAGGATCGCCGCATGCGCGGTGGCGCCGGTGGCGACGTCGACGATCGACATGCCGACGCGCGAGGCGCCATCGGGATTGCCGGTGATCGAGGCGAGCCCGCTCTCGGCCTGGATCAACAGGTCATACGCCTTGCGATGCGCGTAGGGACCCTCGTCGCCATAGCCGGTGATGGTGCAGGAGATCAGCTTCGGATAGTCCTTCAACAGCCGCTCGCGGGAGAAGCCGAGCTTGTCCATCGAGCCCGGCTTGAGGTTCTGGATCAGCACGTCGGCGCCGGCGATCAGCTTCTCCAGCTCGGCGCGGCCTTCCGTCGTCGTGAGATCGACCACCGCCGATTGCTTGCCGCGGTTGAGCCAGACGAAGTAGCTGCTCTGGCCCTTGGCCGCCGCGTCATAGCCGCGGGCGAAATCGCCCTCGGGCCGCTCGATCTTAATCACCTCGGCGCCGGCATCGGCCAGGCGCGAGGAGCAGAACGGCGCCGCCACCGCCTGCTCGACCGCAATCACCCTGATCCCGTCAAGTGCTCCCATGGCCGGACCTCAATACGAGCGCGGCATGCCGAGCACGTGCTCGGCGACAAAGGACAGCACGAGGTTGGTCGAGATCGGCGCCACCTGGTAGAGCCGCGTCTCGCGGAATTTGCGCTCGACGTCGTATTCCTCGGCAAAGCCGAAGCCGCCATGGGTCTGGATGCAGGCATTCGCCGCTTCCCAGGACGCGTCCGCCGCCAGCATCTTGGCCATGTTGGCCTCGGCGCCGCAGTCCAGGCCAGCCTCATATTTCCGCGTGGCTTCCTTCACCATCAGCTCGGCCGCGCGCATCGAGGCGTAGGCCTTGGCGATCGGAAACTGGATTCCCTGGTTCTGGCCGATCGGCCGTCCGAACACGCTGCGCTCCTTGGCGTAGTTGGTCGCCTTGGCGATGAACCATTTGGCGTCGCCGACGCATTCGGCTGCGATCAGGATGCGCTCGGCGTTCATGCCGGAGAGGATGTAGCGAAAGCCCTTGCCTTCCTCGCCGATCAGGTTCTCAGCCGGCACCTTCATGTCGGTGAAGAACACTTCGGTGGTGGCGTGGTTCATCATGGTGCGGATCGGGCGGATCTCCAGGCCGTTGTTCTTGGCCTCGCGCATGTCGACGATGAACACCGACAGGCCGTCGGTGCGCTTCTTGGCCTGCTCCTTCGGCGTGGTGCGCGCCAGCAGCACCATCAGGTCGGAATGCTCGGCGCGGCTGGTCCAGATCTTCTGGCCGTTGACGATGTAGCTGTCGTTGCCGTCCTTGCGTGCGAAGGTCTTCAGCGAGGAGGTGTCGGTGCCGCTGGTCGGCTCGGTGACGCCAAAGGCTTGCAGGCGCAACTCGCCGCTCGCGATCTTCGGCAGGTACTTGGCCTTCTGCTCGGCGTTGCCGTGGCGCAGCACGGTACCCATCGTGTACATCTGGGCATGGCAACCGCCGCCATTGCAGCCCGCACGCTGGATCTCTTCGAGGATCGCCGCCGCGGCCGACAGCTTCAGGCCCGCGCCGCCATATTCCTCGGGGATCAGCACCGAGAGATAGCCGGCCGCAGTCAACGCATCGACGAAGGCCTTCGGGTAGGCCATCTCGCGATCGAGCTTGCGCCAATATTCGCCGGGAAACTGCGCGCAGAGCTTGGCGACGGCGTCGCGGATGTCGGCGTAATCTTCAGTGTGGTGTTCATCGCTCATGGCGTTTCCCGTTGGTAGCGGCAGTTAAGATAACGCCGGCCGATCCCAAGGCGTTGTGAAAACAACGCCAGCCCCCTATGCTCATTTGCTATAGCGTATGGAGTAGCCTTCCAGGATTGGCAAGCATGGATTTCCGGCAGCTCAGGACCTTCAGTTGCGTGGCAGAGCTCGGCAGCCTGTCCAAGGCGTCCGACACGCTGCGCGTGGCACAGCCGGCGCTCTCCAGGCAGATCAAGCTGCTGGAACACGAGCTGCGCACCGAACTGTTCACCCGCAATGGCCGCGGCATGGTGCTGACCGAGGCCGGCCGGCTGCTGCTGGCGCGCACCTCCGGCATCGTGCGGCAGATCGACCAGATCCGCGACGACATCCAGTCGTCCCAGGGGCCGCCTTCGGGCCAAGTCGTGCTCGGCCTCGTTCCGACCGTCAGCTGCGTGCTGTCGGCGCGCTTTGCGCGGCGCTGCGTCGAAAAGTTTCCCGGCATCTCGCTGCGCATCGTCGAGAGCTACAGCGGCCATCTGGTCGAATGGCTGCATCGCGGCGAGATGGACCTCGCCATCCTCTACGGCCGCTCCGCCGACCTGCACCTCAACGTGGAGAGCCTCGGGCGCGACAACATCGTCGCGGTCGGGCCGCGCGGCTGTGGGTTGGCGCGCAAGAAGAGCGTCGATGTCGGCTGGCTGCTGCGGCAACGGCTGGTGCTGCCCTCTCACTCCCACGGCCTCCGCGCGCTGATCGAGCACGCCGCCGCCCAGCGCAAGATCAAGCTCAACGTCCAGCTCGAGGCGGATTCCTTCCGCGTGCTGACGAGCCTCGTCGAGGAGGGCCTCGGCTTCGCGCTGCTGCCGCCGTCCTCGGTCCATGGCGAGGTCGCGGAGGGACGGCTGGAAACCGCTTCCGTCTCGAAGCCGATGACGCGCGAGCTCATTTTCGCTTCTCCGATCGACCGGCCGGTCTCGACGGCCTCGCTCGCCGTCACGGCCCTCCTGCGCGAGGAAGTCGCCGCCTGCCGCAAGGACGGCGTGTGGGACATCAAATTGAGTTAGATGTGCCCATGTCGTAGAACAGTCAGGCGCCCACTTGCCTTCGCATCTGGCGCGAGCTGTCATGCCGGAATTTTATAGCCGGAAGGCGTGTGGAGCCTGCCGTGCATCAGGGGCCATGCGCTCTTCGCCTCGCCCTCGGTGTCATTGCCCGCCTAGTGCGCAATTGCGCACAGGGGCGGGCAATCCAGTATTCCAGAGGCGACGCGGCTGGAACCGAGAGGCTGCGGCGTACTGGATGCTCCGCCTTCGCGGAGCATGACAGCGGAGGGTGATGAAGCAGCCTGACTTCAAAGCCTTCGTAGTAGCGCGCCTACCCCGGAATCCGCACCGGCAGCGTCTCATAGCCCTTGATGAAGCTGGAATAGATCCGCTTGGGCTCGCCGACCACCTCGATGCGGTCGAAGCGCTTCAGCATCTCCTCCCAGACGATCTTGAGCTGCAGCTCGGCGAGGCGCATGCCGACGCAGCGGTGGATGCCGAAGCCGAAGGAGAGATGGGTGCGCGGGCGCGGACGGTCGATGATGAACTCGTTCGGCCTGTCGAACATCTCCTCGTCGCGGTTGCCGGAGACGTACCACATCACGACGCGGTCGCCCTTGCGGATCGGCTTGCCGCCGATCTCGGTGTCCACCAGCGCGGTGCGCCGCATATGCGCCAGCGGCGTCTGCCAGCGGATCACCTCGGGCACCATGGAGTCGATCAGCTCCGGATTGGCGCGCAGCTTGTCGTACTGCTCCGGGTTCTCGTTCAGCGCCAGCACCGAGCCGGTCATGGTGTTGCGCGTGGTGTCGTTGCCGCCGACGATGAGCAGGATGATGTTGCCCATGAGGTTGTCGGGATCCATGTGGCGCGTGGCGTCGTTATGGGCCATCAGCGACAGCAGATCGTTGCGCGGCTCCGAGTTGACGCGCTCGTTCCACAGCCTCGACATGTAGGCGTAGCACTCGTCCATCTCGCGGCGGCGCTCTTCGGCGGAGGCGACGATGCCGCTCTTGGGCAGCGCGGTCGAGACGTCCGACCAGCGCGTCAGCTTGCGCCGCTCCTCCCAGGGGAAGTCGAACAAGGTCGCCAGCATCTGCGTCGTCAGCTCGATCGAGACGCGCTCGACGAAGTTGAAGGTCTCGTTGCGCGGCAGATTGTCCAGCACGGTCTGCGAGCGCTGGCGGATCAGCTTGGCGAGCTCGTCCAGATGCGTCGGCGTGAACATCGGCGACACCGTCTTGCGCTGCGCCGAATGCCTGGGCTGGTCCATCGCGATGAAGCTCGGCCAGTCGTAGCCTTGCGGCACGTCTCGGATCGAGATGCCGCCGAGCGTCGAATCCGAGGAGAAGATGCCGTGATTGGTGTCGACATGCATGATGTCGTTGTACTTCACCACCGACCAATAGGGCTCGATCGGCGCGTTGGTGCAGTAATGCACCGGCTCCTCCTTGCGCAGCCGCTCGAACCAGGGCCACAGCGTGTCGTCCTGGAACAGCCGGGGCGCGCCGGGATGGAATTGCGACAGCGGCGTCGCATAGGCCTCCTCGCGGGCCCTGCGCATGCGTTCGGCCTTGTCCACCTTAACCGGCGCTTGGATGTTCATCGTCGTGGCTCCAGTGTTTCTCTTCACTTCGCCTCTCCCCGCAAGAACGGGGAGAGGGAGATGTCCTAAGCCGCAATCTTCACCGGCAGCTCTTCCAAACCCTTAACGAAGCTCGAATAGACCCGCTTGGGCTCGCCGACCACGTCGATATGGTCGAACCGCCCAAGGATCTCTTCCCAGATAATCTTGAGCTGGAGTTCGGCAAGCCGCAAGCCCACGCAGCGGTGAATGCCGAAGCCGAAGGACAGATGGGTGCGCGGGCGGGCGCGGTCGATGATGAAATCGTAGGGCTTTTCGATCGCCTCCTCGTCGCGGTTGCCCGAGACGTACCACATCACGACCTTGTCACCCTTCTTGATCTGCTTGCCGCGGAACTCGAAGTCGGAAAGCGCGGTGCGGCGCATATGCGCCAGCGGCGTCTGCCAGCGGATCACCTCCGGGACGAAACTGTCGAGCAGCGCGGGATTTTCGCGCAGCTTGCGATATTGCTCCGGATGCTGGCTCAGCGCGAGAAGCGAGCCCGACATGGTGTTGCGCGTGGTGTCGTTGCCGCCGACGATCAGAAGGATGAGATTGCCGAGGAAGTTCTTTGCATCCATGTCGCGCGTCGCGGCGCCATGCGCCATCATCGAGAGCAGGTCGCTCTTCGGCGGTTGTTCGCTGCGCTCCTTCCACAGCCGGGAGAAGTAGGCCGCGCATTCCGTCAGCTCGGCCATCCGCTCGTCCTCGGTGGCAACGAGGCCGTCGGGGCCGGGAATCGTGGTGGCGATGTCGGACCAGCGCGTCAGCTTGCGGCGGTCCTCCCAGGGAAAGTCGAACAGCACCGCCAGCATCTGCGTCGTGAGCTCGATCGAGACACGGTCGACCCAGTCGAACACCTCGCCGCGGGGCAGGTTGTCCAGGCACTCGGCCGAGCGCTTGCGGATGTTGAGCGCGAGATTGTCGAGGTGCGTCGGCGTGAACATCGGCGCCACGGTCTTGCGCTGCGCCGCATGACGCGGCGGATCCATCGAGATGAAGCTCTCGCGGCGCAGGTCCGGATCGATGTCGCGGATGGTGATGCCGCCGAGCGCGGAGGCCGAGGAGAACACCGAATGGTTGGTCTCGATCTCCATGATGTCGTTGTAGCGGGTTACCGACCAGTACGGTCCGAACATCGAGTCCTTGCAATAATGCACGGGGTCTTCCCGGCGCAGGCGATCGAAATAGGCCCAGAACGTATCGGTCCTGAACAATTCAGGATCGCCCGGATCGAATTGCTCCAGCGGCAACGAACTGGCGCGATCGCGCAATGCGTCGAGCTTGGCCGCGCTCATGGTCCCATGCATGACCGTTCTCCCTGGCACGAACCGCGCGTTCTCGTTGAATTCTGCGCTGCGGTATTTGATTTGCAATTACAGCCGGTTGTCTGCGCCGGAGCAAGGGAGAGTTTTGCCACATCCAACTTTTGCGAGAGGGCCGCGGGACCTTCCTTAGCGTGATCCCCCGCACACCGTTCGTCGTGAAATCGTGCCGAAACCGATTGGAATCGAGGTAAATCGAACCCGGCCGTGTTGGGGATCGACCAATCTCTGATCTATAGTTTGATTGGAATAGACCGACATCTCGAGGTTGCCGCCGTGAACGACATGCAATGGACCCCGATCGGCTCCGAGCCCATTCCGCCGCCGCTGCCGCCGACGCGGGTCGAGTTTTCCGGCCACCGCTCCGACTTCCGAAAAATGGTCACCAAGGGTGCCATGCTGGAGCTCGTCACCTTCGGCTTCTACCGGTTCTGGCTCGTCACCGACATTCGCCGTCATCTGTGGGCGCACACTGCGATCGACGGCGATGCCGCCGAATATACCGGGCGGGCCAGGGAGCTTCTGGTCGGCTTCCTGTTCGCGCTCGCGATCCTGGTGCCGATCTACCTCGCCTACTTCCTGATCGGCATCGAGTTCGAGCGCTGGCAGGGCTTTGCCTCGGTGCCGCTGTTCATCGGATTCTACGCCTTCGGTCAGTTCGCAATCTTTCGCGCGCGACGCTACCGGCTGACGCGCACGGTCTGGCGCGGCGTGCGGTTCTGGATGGACGGCTCGGGCTGGGCCTATGCGTTCCGCGCCATGGCCTGGGGCCTGCTGGTGTTGCTGACGCTCGGCCTGGCGCTGCCGTGGCGCGAGGCCGCGCTCGAACGCTACAAGATGCAGCACAGCCATTACGGCGATCTGCGCGGCGATTTCGAAGGTGACGGCTGGACCTTCTTCAAGCGCGCCTGGTGGCTATGGCTGCTCAGCCCGATCGCGGTCGTGATCTTCCCGCTCGCGCCGTTCGTCTATGCCGAATTCAAGGCGCGCGAATGGCGCTGGTGGCTCGATGGCATCCGCATCGGCGGCGTCAGCCTGTCCTCGGACCTGCCTCATGATGCCTTCTACGGCTTGTACTGGAAGGTGGTCGGCTGGTGGATGCTGCTCACGGTCGCCTTCGCTGCCTATATGGGCGTCGGCGGCTTGCTGCTGGTTCAGCTGAGCGGCGTTCCGGCCGAGGAGATCTTCGCCGGTGACAACGGCACCAAGAGCATCCCCATGGTGGTGATGATGGTAGCAGGCTATTTCGCCCTGGCGCTGGCGATCAACATCGTGATGCGGGTCTATCTCCAGCGCGATCTCTGGGCCAAGGTGCTCGAGACCGTTGCGGTGCACGACATCGCGGCCGCGGCGGACGTGCGCGGCAGCGGCCAGCTTGCCAGCGCGCTCGGCGAAGGTTTTGCCGACGGGCTCGATGTCGCGGGATTCTAGGCTGTGAGTGAAACATTTGCCGCGGCGCCGGCGCAGTCGGCGAAGCCGACCATCTTCTTCGACGGAACGTCGAGCCGCAGGCGGCAGGTCACACTGACGTTCGGCGATGCGCTGGAGATCGCCGAGGAGGGCGGGGCGCCGGTTCGCTGGGCTTACGCCGACATTCGCCGCGCCGACAGTCCGTCCGGCATCTTGCGCCTGGCGTGCATCGCCGCGCCGCCATTGGCGCGGCTGGAAATCCGCGACGCTGTGCTTGCGGCCGACGTGACGGCGCGCTGCATGCGGCTCGACGAGCACATGACCTCGCGCCGCGGTGTCGCAAAGATCGTCGGCTGGTCGGTGGCCGCCGCCGTCTCGATCGTCTGCGTCGTTTTGTTCGGCGTGCCGCTCGCCGCCGACCGTCTGGCGCCGCTGGTGCCGAAACCCGTCGAACGGCGTATCGGCGACGCCGCCGAAGTGCAGGTGAAGACCATCTTCGGCCGCAATGCGTGCGAAGATCCCGCCGGCAAGGCCGCCTTCACCAAGCTCGTCAACCGCCTGCGCGATGCCGCCGGCCTCGACGACGATTCCATGACCGCGGGGGTGCTGCCGACCTCGGTGCCGAACGCGTTCGCGCTGCCGGGCGGCAAGGTCTACGTGCTCAAGGGGCTGCTCGACAAGGCCGAAAGTCCCGACGAGCTCGCCGGCATCCTCGCGCACGAGCTCGGTCATCTCAAGCATTACGACAACATGCGCGGGCTGATCTACAACGGCGGCACCTCGTTCCTGATCGGCCTCTTGTTTGGCGACGTCACCGGCTCGTCCGCGGTGATCTTCGCCTCGCGCAGCCTGGTCGAAGCCTCCTATTCGCGCGAGGCCGAGACCGCCGCCGACACGTTCGCGATCGAGGTCATGCACAAGCTCGGCCGCTCGCCGAAGCCCGCCGCCGAATTGATGTTCCGCATCACCGGCAAGGAGGGCGGCTCGACGCTCACGACGATCCTCGCCAGCCACCCGCTGACCGAGGACCGCCTCGCCCGCATGACCAAAGAAGATCGCCCGGCCTCCGGCCCGCCGCTGCTGACGGACAAGGAATGGCAGTCGCTGAAGCTGATTTGCGGCAGCGGGAAGGTGTGAGCGGGCCGCCAATCACTTTGCCGGCGCAGCAGGCGGATTCGATCCGGTGGTGACGTTCGGCGCCGTGTTCGGATTCGAGGTCGTGGTCTGGGGACCGAACTCGCGTCCATTGTAGAAGAAGACGGCCGCGACCACGGCGATCACGAAGATGGCGCCGACCGCCCAGCCCACCGGGCTGTTGCGGCGCGCCCTGTCGGCCCTGCGGTCGTTGTCCTGATAGGTCATCGAGCTCTCCATCCTGAAAGCAGGAGAACCGCGCGCGATCGAAGGCGTTCCTAAACGGGTGGAACGCCGCCGAGAGACCTATCGCGTTCCGTAGGCGCGGTCGCCGGCATCGCCAAGGCCGGGCAGGATGAAGCCGTTCTCGTCGAGACCCTCGTCCACCGCCGCGGTCCAGATCGGCACGTCGGGATGCAGTCCGCGTAACCGCTCCAGTCCTTCCGGGGCTGCGATCAGGCAGGCGAGGCGGATGTCCCTGGCGCCGCGCTCCTTCAGCCGGTCGATCGCGGCCACGGCCGTGTTGGCGGTCGCGACCACCGGCGTCACCACGATGGCGAGGCGCTCGCTGAGGTCGGAGGGCGATTTGAAGAAATACTCGACCGCGGCAAAGCTGTGCGGCTCGCGGTAGAGCCCGATATGGGCGACGCGCGCGGTCGGCACCAGGTCCATCATGCCGTCGACGAAGGTCGTGCCGGCCCGCAGCATCGGCACGAACACCAGCTTCTTGCCGGCGATCTTGGCCGAATGCATCGTCGCCAGCGGCGTCTCGATCACGGTGTCGGCGAGCGGCAGATCGCGCGTCACCTCGTAGCAGAGCAGCATGCCGATCTCCTTGATCAACTCCCTGAACGATTTGGTCGAGATTGACTTGTCCCGCACCAGGGTCAGCTTGTGCTGCACCAGCGGATGATCGACGATCGTGACGCCTTCCATGGGATGCCTTTCTTCCTTCTCCCCTTGTGGGAGAAGGTGGTATAGGCGGCCTTCAGGCCGCCGTTCTCAAAAGCGCCGAAGCGTAGCTTCGGCTACGGCGCCGGATGAGGGGTTCTCTCCGCGAACTTCACTGGGAGATGGATTCGCGGAGAGAACCCCTCACCCGGCTTCGCTTTGCGAAGCCACCCTCTCCCACAAGGGGAGAGGGTTTAGAAAACCGTGCCGTCGCTGATCACCTTGAGCGGCGGCGAGCCGTCGGGACGGCGGGCGAAAGCGATGGCGCGGCCGGCCGCCCAGGTGCCGCCTTCCAGGATGCTGGCGAGCGGCAAGGTCTGCGGCGTGCGGCCGAGCTTGGCGCGAACCAGATCGGCAAGCCGGTCCAGCAGTGCGACCGTCAGCGCCCGCCATTCCACGACCAGCAGCGAATCCACCGCATGCGCGCGCCCGGCATCGGCGCCATCGCGCAGGCGCAGCACCCCGTGATCGACGAATAGGCCGCCATTGCGATATTCGGCCAGCCCGGTCAGGCCGTCGATCTCGGTGACGTCGAGACCGGCGCGCTGCAGCGGCTCGATCAGCGAATAGCTCAGCCATTGCGACAGCTTGTGCAGCGGCACGAGGCCCGCCGTTGCGTCGTCGGCCCTGAGCGCGGGATGGCGCCAGCAATCGCCGAGCGGCACGCCTCCAAGCTCGAGCCGCGAGGGCCAGATCGGTCCGAGCTGGTTCAGCACCGCGGCGAGGATCGCAGGCGCGGCAACGGTGCCGCCATTTGCCTGCGCCGCGATGTGATCGAACAGGCAGCCCGGCCGTGGCGTGTCGCGCAGGCCGAACACGTCTGCGCGCTCCGCCGTCAATGTGCCCAGGCGCCGCAGCAGGTCGACGCGTCCCTCGAGGCCGAGCAGCGGATTGGCATCGCTGACCTGAAAGGCGGGGGTGAGGGAGGCCAGCGGCAGTCTTGCCAGCACCTCCGCATCGGCCCTGAACGGCGCGCGGGCGTCGCCCGAGAACAGGCCGCCCGCGAACATGTCGAGGCTCGCGATCGCAAGTCCCTCGGATCGGCCGATGCTTGCGCCGCTGGCAGCATCGCGATATCGCCACGCTGCGCCCGCGCCGGCGTCGAGCAGCACGCTGACGATGGCAAGATCAAACTCGGCCCGCGCCCGTGCCGCGCGGTCCGGCCACGATGCAGCGTCGGCAAGCCGCGCCCAGCGGTCGATGCCGCCGGTCACAAAATGCCGCCAGCGCGCATGGAACGGAATCTCCAGCGTCGGATAGGCCCGTCGCGTCACCGCGAGCACGGCCTCCGCGACACCATCCATGCGGTCGAGATCAACAGTGAAGTGGCGCAAGCCGCCGGCAAGGCCGATATCGAGCATCTGTCCGGCACGCGCGCGCACCGCTCCTGCGCTGAGCAGGGAGCGGGCCTGTCGTTCTAAAGCGTCCGCCATCGCGCGATCAGTATTTTTCCAGCGAACGTCCGACCACGCCATCGACGTCCTTTTCCGGCGCGATGTCGGTCGAATAATAGCCGGCGGCCTTCTTCGCGGCGATCTCGACATAGGCGTCGGCCGGGATCAGCTCCGGCGGGATCGGCACGCGCTCGACGATGTCGATGCCTTGCGAAGTCAGCGCGTCGTATTTCATGTCGCTCATCGACAGGAAGCGGTCGATGCGCTTGAGGCCGAGCCAGTGGATCGTGTCCGGCATCAATTGCTGGAAGCGCGCGTCCTGCACGCCGGCGACGCATTCGGTGCGCTCGAAGTAAGCCGCCGCGGCGTCGCCGTCCTCCTGGCGCTTGCGTGCGTTGTAGACCAGGAATTTGGTGACCTCGCCGAGCGCGCGGCCCTCTTTCCGGTTGTAGACGACGAGCCCGAGCCCGCCCTCCTGCGCGCCGCGCGCGGATTCCTCGATGCCGTGGATCAGATAGGGCCGGCAGGTGCAGATGTCGGAGCCGAACACGTCGGAGCCGTTGCACTCGTCGTGGACGCGGCAGGTGATCCTGGTGCGATGGTCCGGCAGTTTCGTCACGTCGCCGAACATGTAGACGGTGGTGCCGCCGATCGGCGGCAGGAACACCTTCATGTCCGGCCGCGTCACCAGTTCGGGGAACATGCCGGCGGTCTGCTCGAACAGCGTGCGGCGCAGCTCGGTCTCGCCAGTGCCGAAGCGCGTCGCAAGGCCGGGCAGATACCAGACCGGATCGATCGCGATCTTCACCACGGAGACGCTGCCATTGGCGTGCACGACCTCGCCGTCGGCGCGCAGCCGTTTCGCGGCGAGTGCCTCGCGGATCTCCGGCAGGTCCAGCCGCGCCCGCGTCACCGCGATGCTCGGGCGGATGTCCGCGCCCTCAGTGATCTCCTGACGAAAGTTTTCGGCGACCAGATGGCCCCAGGGATCGAGCGCGACGATCTTGGCCGGATCCTGCCACTGCTCGAACGGGCCGATGGTCGCGGCCGGAAACGTGTTGGTGAGGTCGGGCCTGCGAATCGGATCGAGTGCGCCGGCGGACACCGCGAGCGCACGGTACATCGCATAGGAGCCGCCATGGCTGCCGATCACGTTGCGATCGCCGGCGCGCGACACCGTGCCGATGACCGGCCCACGCGCGCGCGCCTCGGTGGCGCCCCAGTGGATCGGGAAGGCGGACTTCTTGCCCGGCTCCGGATGGGAGGTGAGGCGGATGTGGTCGGTACGGTTAGCGCGGCTCATGTCCAGGCTCCCAAAAAGCCAACGGCCCGCCGCTGGGACGGGCCTGGCTCGCTTGCGAGGCCGAACCGGCGGCGCAAGCTCAATCCAACATATTGTAACCGCGGCGAGCGACAGACAAGTTAATCGTGCGCGGCGGCCGCGACCCATTCCCGCGCTCGTCCGGATCGAAGAGCGGCGCCAGAATGTTTCCTATATCTATGTAATTGCTGTCATTTTTGAAGGGGCGGGCGGCCGCCTCGGCGGTCCGAACAGGTGACTGGATAAAACCTGCATGTTCGGACATATCGACCGGATCGGCTCTGCCCCCGGAGACTCCCATGCCCGCCAGCTACATCGACCCTCGCAACGGACAGCTCTATCCCCTCGACCAGCCGCGCTGGTGCTCGGACGAGCGCACGCCGCTGCTGGTGACGCCGGGAGCCGGCATCTCGCGTGACGATATCGATAGCCGCGTGCGCTCGCTCTGGCGCTATCGGGCCGCGCTGCCGGTCGAGATCGCAAACCCGATCACGCTCGGCGAAGGCTGCACGCCGCTGGTTCAGCAAAATTGGGGCGAGCTGCGCCCGTTGTTCAAGCTGGAATGGTTCAACCCGACCGGCAGCTTCAAGGACCGCGGCTCCGCCGTGATGCTGTCGTTCCTGCGCCAGATCGGTGTCTCGGCCATTCTCGAAGATTCCTCGGGCAATGGCGGCTCGTCGATGGCGGGCTTAGGGGCCGCCGGCGGCATGCGCGTGAAGATTCTTGCGCCGGCCTCGACCTCGCCGGCCAAGATCGCGCAAGTGCGCGCCTATGGCGCGGCGGTGCAGCTCGTCGAAGGCCCGCGCGAGGAATCCGAGGCCGAGGCCATCCGCCAGTCGAGCCAGACGTTCTATGCCAGCCACAATTGGCAGCCGTTCTTTCTGGAAGGCACCAAGTCGCTCGCCTATGAAATCTGGGAGGATCTCGGCTTCCGCGCGCCCGACAACATCATCGTTCCCGTCGGCGCCGGCAGCAGTCTCCTGGGCTGCGCCTTCGGCTTTCGCGAGCTCAGGAAGGCCGGCCAGATCGCGAAGCTGCCGCGGCTGTTCGCGGCGCAGCCGCTCAACTGCTCACCGGTCGATGCGAGCTTTCAGGCCGGCGTCGACACGCCCGTCGCGCGCGAGGTGAGCAAGACAATTGCCGAAGGCACCGCCATCAAGCACCCGCTGCGTCTGCGTGAGATCATTGCCGCCCTGCGCGAGAGCGGCGGCGGCACCATTGCGCTCACGGAAGCTGAGATCGTCGCCGCGCTGCGCCGCCTTGCGCGCCAGGGCCTGTTCACGGAGCCGACCAGCGCCAGCGCGGCCGCCGCGCTGGACAAGCTGTCCGCGGCCGGATCGCTCAAGGCGAGCGAGACCACGGTCGTCATCCTCACCGGCACGGGGTTGAAGGCCGCGACGACGGTGGCTGATCTGGTGGGGTAGGGCAGTAGGATGGGTAGAGCGCAGCGAAGCCGATCTTCTTCCTTCTCCCCTTGTGGGAGAAGGTGGCGCGAAGCGCCGGATGAGGGGTATCTCTGCGCGGACTCAATGCGTACTGAACGCGCGGAAAGATACCCCTCACCCGTCTCGCCGCTGCGCGGCGAGCCACCCTCTCCCACAAGGGGAGAGGGAAGGAAGCGTCACTTCGCCAGTGAGCTCAGTCCTTCAGCTCGTTCACCTGCTTCACCCACGCCCGCACGTCCTTGAGCACGGCGGGCAGCACGGCCTTGACCTCGGGGAGGGTCATGCCCGCCCTGATGCGGGGGTCGTACAGCAAATTGAGGATGTACTGGTCGTAGACGTCGAAATAGCCCATCGAGACGTTGTCGTTGAACATGGTCCAGGGCACGCTGGTGGTGTCGTTGATCGGCCCGAGCGATTGCAGCAGCTCCTCATAGGCGCAGTCGAGAAAGACGAAATCGCCGTTGTCGACGGTGAGGATCACGTCGGAATGCTCGATCTCGAAATTGTCGTTCTTGCGGAAGCCGGACAGGCATTGCGGGTCGAGCGAGGAGCGGATCTCGCGCGCCTTCGCGGCGCCGTAGAAGCTGGTGAGGGTGCGGTAGACGTCGCGATCGCGCACCAGCTTCACCCGCACATTGGCCGCTTCGGAGGTCGCGGTCATGGCGATGTCGAGATGCTGCACGCGCTTGCCGATGTCGGCCACGACCTTGGCCAGTTGCGCCTTGCGATCGGCGCGGTCGCTCTCGGCGTAGACGCGCACGGGTCCGTCGAACTTGCGGATGCGGTCGACGCGGCCGGCGAGGTGATATTCGGCGCCGAACGCCGTCTTCAGGAAGCCGTCGACGATCTCGCCGTCGGTGAAGCTCTTCTTCTCGGCGCGCTGGCGCGCGGAGACTGCGGGCAATTCACCGGCGGCGGCCGCCACCGTGATGTCGGGCATCAACGTGAGCGCCGCGAACGCCAGCAGGGCGGAGCGAACGGCAGCCGAGGACGGATTCAATGCGCTCATCATGGTGCGACGCTGCCGCATTCACGCCGCGCGCACAAGGGCGCAAGGTCGCACCTCCCGCGGTTCCCGGCGTTGTTTGTCGCGAGGGAGTGAGAGTGCGTAGGGTGGGCAAAGCGGAGCGTGCCCACGCATCTGTGGCCGGATCGGAAAGATCGTAGGCACGGCGCTTCGCGCCTTTGCCCACCCTACGAGGGCTTGCCTCTCATCAGTTGTTCAGCACCACCACAGGGGTGCCGACCGCGACGCGGCTGTAGAGATCGCTGACGTCGTCGTTGGTCATGCGGAAGCAGCCCGAGGAGACCGCCTGGCCGATCGTCTCGGGCTCGTTGGAGCCGTGGATGCGATAGAGCGTCGAGCCCAGATACATCGCGCGTGCGCCGAGCGGGTTGTCGATGCCGCCCTTCATGTGGCGCGGCAGGTCGGGGCGGCGGGCCAGCATCTGCGAGGGCGGCGTCCAGTCCGGCCATTCCTTCTTGGCGGTGATCCTGTGCATCCCGCCCCAGCGGAAGCCGTCGCGGCCGACGCCGATGCCGTAGCGCAGCGCCTGACCGTTCCCGAGCACCAGATAGAGCCGGCGCTCGGCCGTGTTCACCACGACCGTGCCGGGCGCATAATTGCCGTTGTACATGACGGTGGTGCGGGGGATCGGGCTGGCGCCGCTGCCGAGAAAGCCGGTGGAACTGGTGCCCGTGAAGTCTATCATTCCCGCCGCGGATGCGTCGGCCGCGCCGGCCAGCACGAGCGCGATTGCGGCGATCGGCGCGGCAAAAAACCGGATCATTGCTTCCCCCAGAATAAAATCGATTCAACGAAAGCCACAGGCCATATTTGCGGGCATTTCGCAACCCACGGGCCCGTGAGGCAGGGCATCCTTAACGGATGGTGTCACCAAATCGGCAACCGCGTCAATTTGCTCAAGAACGTCAGACTCCGTTCCAACTCCACCGGAACGGAGCATTAGCCAAACCCGCGCATCGTCATGCGGGGCAGGGCCGCGATGCCGGCTCTTGCTTTGACGGGCCGCGCGAACAATGATTGATCGCATGGATCGCCGGAAGCGACCGGTTGCGGAGCAAAAAGAATGAACGGTGCGGAAAGCCTGGTGCGGACGATGGTCAAGGGCGGGGTGGACGTCTGCTTCACCAACCCGGGCACTTCCGAGATGCATTTTGTCGCAGCGCTGGATCGTGTGCCGGGCATGCGCTGCGTGCTCGGCCTGTTCGAGGGCGTGGTGACGGGCGCGGCCGACGGCTATTTCCGCATGAAGGGCACGCCGGCCTCGACCCTGCTGCATCTCGGCCCCGGCCTCGCCAACGGCCTTGCCAATCTGCACAACGCCAAGAAGGCCAATTCCGGCATCGTCAACATCGTCGGCCAGCACGCGGTCTACCACATCGGCTACAACGCGCCGCTGACCTCCGACATCGAGGGCCTGGCCCGGCCGATGTCGTCCTGGGTCCGGACCTCGCCGGATGCCAAATCGGTCGCCGCTGACGGCGCCGCGGCCATTGCCGCCGCCAAGAGCGCGCCGCCGCAGATCGCCACCCTGATCCTGCCCGCCGACACCGCCTGGAACGAGGCCGACGGCATCGCCGAGGTCCCGGCCGAGCAGCAGCGCGCGAGCTATTCGCCGCAGGCGGTCGAGCAGGCCGCAAAGATCCTGCATGGCGACGGCGAGGGCACGCTGCTCTTGATGACCGGCAGCGCCCTGAGCGAGCAGGGCCTGGCGTTCGCCGAGCGCATCGCGAACAAGACCGGCTGTACCGTGATGGGCCCGACCTTCCGGCCCAAGATGGCGCGCGGCCGCGGCCGCTTCTCGATCGACCGCATCCATTACGTGATCGAGCAGGCGCTGCCGATGCTGGCCAAGTTCCGTCACATCGTGCTGGTCGAGTCCGACGATCCCGTGGCGTTCTTCGCCTATCCGAACAAGCCGAGCATGCTCAAGCCGGAAGGCTGCGAGGTCCATCGCATGACCTCCTGGGGCGAGAACTCGGTCGCCGCGCTCGAGGCGCTCGCCGGCGCGGTGAAGGCCAGGCCTGCGGACGTCAAGCCGCAGGCTTTGCAGGAGCTGGTCAAGCCGACGGGCGCGCTGACCTTCGCCTCGATCGCGCAGGCGATCGCGTGCGCGATCCCCGAGAACGCCATCATGGTCGACGAGTCCCTGACCACCGGCCGCGGCTTCTTCCCGCCGACCGCGGCGGCAGCTCCCCACGACTGGCTGCAGAACATGGGCGGCTCGATCGGCTTCTCGACGCCGCTGTCGATCGGCGCCGCGATCGCCTGCCCGGACCGCAAGGTCATCACCATGGTCGGTGACGGCAGCGCGATGTACACGATCCAGTCGCTGTGGACCCAGGCGCGCGAGAACCTCAACATCGTCACCATCGTGTTCGCCAACCGCATCTACCAGATCCTGCGCGGCGAGTTCGACAATGTCGGCGCCGGCGAGCCCGGCCAGCGCGCCAACGACATGCTGCGGCTCGACCGTCCGACGCTGGATTTCGTCGCGCTGGCCAAGGGCATGGGCGTGCCCGGCCGCGCCGTCACCAATGCCGACGAGTTCAACAAGGCCTTGGCCGAAGCCGTCGCCGAGCCCGGGCCGCGGCTGATCGAAGTCCAGGTGTAGGTCTGGCCGATCGCGCCGCGAATTCAGCCCTCGTAGCCCGGATGGAGCCAACGGGCCGGCGCAAAGCGCCGCCCGATGACAGGCTCCGCGTAATCCGGGACTTCGTGCGTCTTGCGAGAACCCCGGATTGCGCTACGCTCCATCCGGGCTACGAATTCTTGCGTGCGCGTGATGAGCCCGGAGGCACGATGCAGACCGAGCTGAACAAGGTGGTCGCGGCTGTCAGGGACTTCTACGCCCACGAGGGCTTCCTGTTCGAGAAGGACATCGGCGAGCGCGCGCTGACGCACCGCTTCGCCGTGCATCTGGAGAAGCACTTCTCCGGCTGGTCGGTCGACTGCAATTACGACCGGCTCGGCGAGCGCACGCTGCATCTGCCCCACGGCACCATCATCTCGACCGACGATCATCTGGGAAAATCGATCTATCCCGATGTCGTCGTGCATCAGCGCGAGATCCCGAACAATCTGCTCGCCGTGGAGATCCGCAAGGCGAGCAATCACACGCCGCTGGAGCACGACCAGCACAAGCTGAGGGCGCTGACCGATGTCCACGTCTGGTTTCCCTACTGGATCGGCGTGCTGCTGGTGCTGGACAAGGACCGGGTGACGATGTCGGAGGTCTATGTCAGCAGCGCTGCCGACGACACGCTGTCGCGCTGGTTCGCGGCGCGGCTTGCGGAGGCCGGCCTCGGCGTCGCGGGGTAGTACCTGCAACCATGCCGGCAGGACCCGCTCCGGGTGATCACCGACGACCCATCTGCCTTGCCGGTGACCTGATGGTCGCCGTGTCGTCCGAGACCGGCAGCGGACTGGCGAGCAATGTGATCTCGGCCACAGTTCTCCTGTGGGATCGGACCTAATGTCGCCAGACTTGCACGCGTCGATGCCGCAGGCCTAGCTTCGGCCCGTTGGGATCAGGCAATTTTGGAGGTTCTGATGCAAAAGTCATTCTTGCTGGCCGCGACCGCGGCGCTGGCGCTCATCATGCAGACACCGCTCGCGCAGGCCCAGACCGCGCCCGCCGCCGGCGGGGCCGCCGCGCCTGCGGCGACAGCCACTGCGCCGGCGACGACGGCGGCACCGGCACCTGCTGCGACCACCGACAGCGCCAGCCAGCCGACCGACGCCAAGAAGAGCGCATCGAAGAAGCCGGCGAAGAAGATGACGCGGCAGCAGGAAATCGATCACTCCGTCGACACCGGCACCGTGCCCGCGCGCTATCGCAGCTCGGTGCCCAAGCAGTACCATCAATATATTCCGTTCGATAAGCGGTGACGGATCGCGCGGCGGGGCGCTGGGCGTCGCGCCGCTGCGACCTTCGAAGAACGGAGCTTCAGCCGGGCCCTCCGGCGAACGGTCTGCGACGAACCGCCTCTGCCAGGCGGACTCCGATCGCAGATCCCCGGTGGCGGTCTGCGGGAGCAGTGCTAGAGTAGGCCGAAGCCGGGGGAATGATGAGTGACGACGTGAAGGATGCTGGCCTTGTGGCCATGATCAGCAGCATCCTCGGAGGCAACAAGCGCGCAGACAATGTTGCACCGCCGCCGCTCGCCGAGGCGCCGCCGACAATGCCCGCGAACGGAGCGGAACCGGTTTCCGCGCCCGTCGCCGAGGCAACCTCGATCCGGCAAGAGGATGCGTCCGACGCTGCACCGGCCAAAGCGGAGCCGGTCGAGCAGCCTGCAAAGATCGTCACGACGCGGGATGGCAGACAGCTGCTGCCCGCCGAAGCGATCGCCGATCTCGTGCTGGGCGAGTTGCGCAAGCTGGAGGATTTTCCGGCAAACGGGGCCTCGATCACGGTCTATGGCTACCGGCAATGGAACGCGATGATCACCTTCGCGCCGTTCTCGACCAGCTTCCAGAATGCAACGCGGTTCCGCCAGGCCCTGCCGGATATCGTCTTCAAGCTCCGTCGTTTCGTCGAACTTGAGATATAGTCCGGGACAAGCGGCGTCGCCTGGCGCCGCCCCCGGAACGGTTCGACAGGATTGTTGCATTGAGCGTCGCCTTTACCAAGGAAGAAAGCGCCGAGACCGCGTCCGAGACGCTGTTGCCGGATCGCCCGATCTCGCCGCATCCCAACCTCGTGACGGAAGCCGGCCTGCAGGCGTTGCAGACCCAGCTTCGAGAAGCCCGCGAGGCCTATGAAGCCGCACAAGCCATCGACGACGTCAACGAGAAGCGGCGGCAATCGGCCGTGCCCTTGCGCGACGCCCGCTATCTGACGGAGCGGCTGCGCACGGCGCAGCTCGTTCCCGATCCGGTGTCGAACGACGTCGTCGCTTTCGGCAGCACGGTGACCTTCAGCCGCGCGGACGGCCGCGTGCAGACCTATCGCATCGTCGGCGAGGACGAAGCCGACCCGAAGGCCGGGACGATCTCCTTCGTCGCGCCGGTGGCGCGGTCGCTGATGGGCAAGGCGGTTGGCGATGTCGTCGGGGCAGGCGCGCAGGAGATCGAGATTTTGTCGATCGCGTAGCAATGCGCGCTATCGACAGGAGCGATCTTGTTCGCCTAAAGCATGATCCGGAACAGCGCGAGGCCGTCGTCTCCGCCAAACGAAGCGCGATGGTCGGATGAGACGGTTTCTATCGGGAGCACTGCCGTTCTACGCGCTGGCCGGCCTCGCCGTGTGCATGTACCTCGTTCTGTACAGGACGAGCCTGTTCGACTTGAACGCGATCGTGCACGGCGCCACCGGGTCGGCATGGTTTCCGGCCTTCATGTTCGTCTGCGTGCTGCTGGAAGCGGTGTTCCCGTACTTCGGCTATTTTCCCGGAACGGCCTTGATCCTGATGTCGGTGGCGCTCAGCCCCAAGGCCGTGGATGGCTCCGTCTTCATCGTGGCGTGGCTCGCCATCATCCTCGGCGCCGTTCTCAGCTACGGACAGGCTCGTTTCTTCAGGCCGTTCCTGCAGCGGGTGGCCTCGAAAGCGGCCCTGCGCCGATGCGAATCGCTGTTCGATGCCTACGGTCGTTACGCGCGCATCGCCTTGTTCATCCATCCCAACGCCTGCGCGATGTATTTCACCGCGCTCGGGCTTCTCGGCCGCAATCTGATGCGGGAGCTCGCTTATCTCTGCCTCGGCGCCGCGGCCGCCGTCGGTATTCTGTTCGTCATCGTCACCCGGCTGGTGTCGTCCGTCGGCCCCACCGACGATGGCGAATTGCAGCTGCTGCTGGCGGGCGCGCTGATCGCCATCGGAACTCTGGCCGGTCTCTACACGGCGTGGCGGCCTCAGCGGGCTGCGTGAGCTCGCTCCGCGATCGCTTCCTACACCTCCGCCAGCTCGACGCCCGTCAGCGCGCTCAATTTGCCGATCAACGCGTCCTGAAACCTCGGATCCGCCGCCTCGCTGGCCGGCTGCTGCTGCTCAAGATGATGCCAATAGCGCCCGCTGACCAGGGCCGCGGAATCCTCGCTGACCGCCAGCCAGGTTTGCGTCCGTTGCCCGGTGTCGATATCGACCGGCGCGCCTGCGCCGCCCATCTTCGTGCGCACCCAGCCGGGATCGACGGCGTTGCAGAGGACCTCGGGCCAGCGCCGCGCCAGCGCGAAGGCGAGCGCGACCACGTGCAGCTTGCTCTCGGCATAGGCCTTGGCCGCATCCCAGGGACGCCTGGTCCAGTCGAGGTCGTCGAGCGAACCTTCTCCACCCCGGTGCAATCCGCTGCTGAGATACACCAATCGACCTGGCCGTTCGATCAGCGCCGTCAGCATGTAAGGCGCAAGCGTGTTGATCGCGAGCGTTTCGGCATGGCCTTCCGGCGTCGTGCCACGGGCTGGCCGCGTGTAGACGCCGGCGTTGTGGATGACTGCGTCCATGCGCCCGATCGCGTTGACTTGCTCGGCGACTGCCTTCGTCTCGGCCGCGCTTGTGAGATCGCCGATCGCAATGCCCGCGCAGCGCGACCTCAGTTCGCCGAGCGCGTCGGCACGATCGGCCGAGCGCGCGTGCAGCACCACGCGGTGTCCTTGATCGAGCAGCGATTGCGCCGCCGCCCGGCCGAGGCCATCGGTGCTGCCGGTGATGAAGATGGCCGCCATGTGCTACTCCAGAGGCTAATTCGGGAAAGCCGTAACCCCTTGATCCGGCTGAGGTCGGCTACTGTGCATGGGGTTGTTTTCGAGATTTTGCCGGAGCGGAAGCAAACGCCCCAGTCCGTCGACACGCTTCGAGCTACGCCGGACCCGCTTCGCCATGATTGGACGTGGCTGCGCCACGCGAAGCCTGTTGGCGAAGCGTGGTGGGCGCACAAGGGATCGAACCTTGGACCTCTCCCGTGTGAAGGGAACGCTCTCCCGCTGAGCTATGCGCCCGGGACCATCATGCAGACGGCCGGACCTCGTCGGCCGGCCGGCGCATCGGAGCCCGCGATTTAGAAGTGCGGGCTTGAGGTGTCAAGTTTCCAGGTGCCGCGAGGCCGGAAAACCTTGCCCCGGTCACCCGATGCGCCACCGAGGGGCGATTTGGGCCGCTGATTTGGGCCGCTTACGCGCCCTGCTGGCGCGCGCGGGAGGCGTGGGCCTGCAGCGCCCGGATCCGCTCGGCCAGCGTTCCGCCGCCTTCGGGCAGGCTCGGCGCACCGTTGGTCGCGGCGTCGTTGGCCGGGCGCGGCGCCGGCTTCGGCGGCTGGCCGGCCTCGGCCGCCAGCAGCGCCTCGATCGGCGAGTTCGGGCCTTCGAGCTGCATCGCGAGCTTGGCCACCTCGGCGGCGATGTCGTTGATGCGCTCGCGCAACAGCGCGTTCTCCATGCGCTCGGTCGCCCAGGAGCTCTCGGCCTGCTGCTGGATCGCGTTGACGTCGCGCTGCAGCTTGGCGCGTTCCTCGCGCGCGGTGCGGAGCTGCGCCTCGAGCGCGGTCTTTTCCGCGCGCAGGGTCTCGACGGCGGCCGACGACTTCGCGCTGCTCAAGCCGGCGATGTCGACGCGCAGGTCCTTGATGGTGCGCTCGGCTGCTTCATTGGCCTGGCGCAGCTGGTTGTTCTCGTACTCGCGCTCGGCGAGCAGCTTGCCCTGCGTGGCGAGGCGGCCTTCGAGGTCAGTGACGCGGCCGGACAGCATCTCGGCTTCCTTGACCTGCAGCAGCAGCTGGCGATCGAGCTCGGTGACGCGCTGGCTGAGATTCTCGACCCGGCCACGCGCCTCGCCGAGCTCGCGCGAGGCGGTCTCGGATTCAGTGCGCTCCTGCGCGAGGCGCGCCTGGGTGGCGGCAAATTCCTTCTCGGCGTCGCCGACGCGGTTCTTCAATTCCTCGATCTGCGCGCGCACGGCGAGCAGCTCGACCTGGCGGCTCTCCGCCATCATCGAGCGATCGGAGAGTTCAGAGTTGATCCTGGCGAGCTCGGCCTGCTTGTCGGCCAGCGCGATCTCGGCTTCGCGCAAGGCTGCGGTCTTGGTGTTGAATTCCTCCTCGGTGGCGCGGAGCTGCTCCTTCACCGCTTTCTCGCGCGCCTCGAGCGCGAAGATCGTGGCGTTCTTCTCGCCGAGCTCGATCTTCATGCGGTTGATGGCGTCGCTCTTCTTGCCGAGCTCGGCGAGCTGACTCGTGGTCTTGTTCTTGAGCTGGTCGACGCTCATCTCGAGCCGCCGCGCCGACATGGCGAATTCGGCACGGAGCTGGTCCTTGTCGGCCTGGATCTCCGCCATCGACAGCGGCGTGGCGGCCTCCAGTCGGCGCGTGGTCAGGCGCACGGCGCGGTTATGCACCAGCGGCACGATCGCGAGCCCGCACAGCATCGACAGCAGGAAACCGATCGCCAGGTACATGATCGGTTCGACCATGGGGCAGAACTCCCAAGCTTAAGGAAAAATTCACCAACGACCATGCCATGGGGCGCCGGCAGAAAGCCAGCCCCGGCCTGTCGTTAACCTTGATCCGTAACCGGATGGGAGCAGAAGGACCTAGAACGGGTTCCAGGTCGCCCGCGGGGTGTATTTGAGATAGCCGATATTGGCGCCCAGCCGCAGGCCGAGCCCAGAGCGGATCGGCACCAGCACGATGTTGTTGGCGGTGAGCGCCGTCATGCCGAAGCCGCCGATGATATAGGCCGAGCCGTCGAGGCCGGCGAAGCGCTGGTAGATCGCGTTGGTGGCGGGCAGGTTGTAGACCAGCGTCATGGTGCGCGCGCCATCGCCGCCCCAGTCGAAGCCGAGCGAGGGGCCCTGCCAGTAGACGCGCAGATCCCCGGCGTTCTTGGTGTAGAGCGTGCCTTCGCCGTAGCGCAGGCCAGCGACGAAGGCGCCGGAACCTTCCTCACCCAGGATGTAGCCGTTGGGCAGGCCCCATTGGCTGACCGCCTTCTCGATGATCGAGGCGAGCCCGCGCGAGACGTTGCCGAAGAAGCGGTGGCCGGCGGTGACGAGCTCGTCCGGTCCGTAGGTGCTGGGCGTCGGGGTCCGCTGCGGCGGCGGCAGGTCCGGCGGCGGCGCCGTCTGGGCCGAAGCCGGCACGATCCAGCCGACCATCGCGGCAAGCGCGAGCGCAGCAAGGCGTGATGCGAAAGTCATGAAAGAACCCCTGGTACCGAATCCGGTCGCTTCCTTAACCTGACGCCAACAGGCATGGCTCTAGGTTGCGCCGGATGTCCCCTCGACTCGGATGTTATCCGTAGCAACTATGACGGCACAACGGCAGGAAGATAGCCCTTTGCGCCCCGGAATCGCCTTGATCGGGCTCCTCGTCTGCCTGCTGTCGGGCATATGGATTGCCGGCTCGGGGTTGCCGGCCGAGGCCGCCACCACCGAGCGGGTCGTCGTCAACCGCTTCACCGGCGTCGCCATCGAAGGCTTCGACCCCGTCGCCTATTTCGTCGATGGCCAGGCGGTGCAGGGCACGGCGGAGTTCGAGGCGAACCTGTGGGGCGCGGTCTGGCGCTTCCGCAACGAGGGCAACCGCGCCTCCTTCCTGGCCCATCCCGAAATCTATGGACCGCAATTCGGCGGCTACGATCCCGCCGATATCGCCCGCGGCGTCACCATCGCAGGCAATCCCCGTTTCTTCGCGATCGCGGCGCAGCGGCTGTATCTGTTCAGCCGGGAAGCCAATCGCGACGCCTTCGCCGCCAATCCCGAACGGTTCCTCTATGAGGTCGGCAAGCGCTGGCCGGCGCTTCTGGAACAGCTCGGTCAGTAGCGGCCTACCGCCTGCGGATCGCCCCAGGCGATGAATTCCGGGATGATGAAGCCGCTCGCCTGCCGCGCACCGAAGCGCAGCTCGCCGCCTTGGCCGTCGGTCACCCTGCCGCCGGCCGCGGTCACGACCGCAGCACCGGCCCCGACGTCCCATTCACAGGTGGGCCCGAAGCGCGGGTAGATGTCGGCGCTGCCTTCCGCGATCCGGCCGAATTTCACGGCCGAGCCGCAGGTCTTGCGCACGGCATTGGGCCTGTCATCGATGAAGGCCTCGCTCCTGGGATCGCCATGCGAGCGGCTCACCGCTGCGATCCAGGGCTCGCCTCGCGCCGGCAGCTTGCGGGTGTGGATCGGCTCGGCTGCGCCGATGGTCGCGTCGTCAAACCTTACGCGCTCGGCGCCGCGGCCGACGATGCCGCGCCAGAGCACGCCGAGCGCGGGCGCGCTGACGATGCCGAGCAGCGGCGCGCCTGACGTCACCAGGGCGAGGTTGACGGTGAACTCGTCGCGACCGGCGACAAATTCCTTGGTGCCGTCGAGCGGATCGATCAGGAAGAAGCTGGCGTCAAACGGAGGCGAGCCGAGCTGGGCCCGCTCTTCCGAGAGCGTCGGGACGTCGCCTGCGAGCTGTGCCAGGCCCTCGGCGATGATGCGGTCGGCGGCGAGGTCGGCCTCGGTCACGGGCGAGCCATCCTGCTTGCCCTCGACCCGCATCGCCGCGCGGTTGACCGACAGGATCGCCTCGCCCGCCTTCACGACCAGCGCCGTCAGCGGCTCCATCAGGCCGGAGGCGGCCGCGCCGTCGATGATCCGCTTCACCTGGATGCCTCAATCATCGGCAATTCGTTCCTTCTCGACTGATTCGGCCCGATCGATTGATTGGGCTTATGTCCGCCTCGACCCGATCGCAAGCTAGCTGCCGCGGGCTGGCGAATGTTAGAACCCGCAGCATCCGTCAAGCATGCGTGATTCGCGGCGTCCAGCGCCGTGCATTCCAGGAACCCTCCAGGACCCCTTTATATGTCTGACGCCTCGTCGCCCGCGACCGCTACTGCTCCCGATATGCTCGAACTCGCCGCGCTGCTGTGCTCGCGGGTCTGCCACGATCTCATCAGCCCCGTCGGCGCCATCGTCAACGGGCTCGAGGTGCTCGACGACGATCCCAAGCCCGAAGACCGGGAGTTCGCGCTCGACCTGATCCGCAAGAGCGCCAAGACCGCCTCGGCCCGGCTTCAGTTCTGCCGTCTTGCCTTCGGCGCGGCCGGCTCCTCCGGCGCGCAGATCGATCTCGGCGATGCCCAGACCATGGCGAAAGGCCACATCGAGGACGGCAAGTGCTCGATCACCTGGAATCTGCCGCGGCTCCTCCTGCCGAAGAACCGCGTCAAGCTGCTGCTGAACATGCTGGTCGTCGCCCAGCACACGATCCCGCGCGGCGGCATGCTGACGATCGACCCGATCGGCGAGGGCGAGACGATGAGCTTTCGCATCACCGCGACCGGTCACAACGCGCGCCTGCCGCAGAACATCTCCGAGCTGCTGAGCGGCGAGCGCGGGCCTGCCGCCGATGCGCACGCGATCCAGCCTTATTATACGCGGCTGCTGGCGCAGGCCTGCGGGCTCACCGTGAAGCTCGCGCCGGAAGGCGAAGCCATCACCGTTACCGCTTCGTAAACGGCGCGTCGCGCCCCGGCCTCTTAAGCAAATCTTTACGAGGCGCTTCGGCTTGTCCGGAGCGCCTTATCTCTTTGTTGGTTCCGTTCTTTTGCACATACTCAACCAATATTAAACGCTTTGCGGTGAAGCTGGCATCATTCCGAAATGGCGCATCACACCTCGTGCGCGCCCTTCCTGTATGAAGGCCTTTTTCATGGATGATCTGTTGCGGGAGTTTTTGACGGAGACCAGCGAGAGCCTGGACACCGTGGACAATCAATTGGTGAAGTTCGAGCAGGAGCCGAACAACGCCAAGATCCTGGATAACATCTTCCGCCTGGTCCACACCATCAAGGGCACCTGCGGCTTCCTCGGCCTGCCGCGGCTGGAAGCGCTGGCCCATGCCGGCGAGACCTTGATGGGCAAATTCCGTGACGGCATGCCGGTGACGGCCGAAGCCGTGACGGTGATCCTGTCCTCGATCGACCGCATCAAGGAGATCCTCGCAGGTCTCGAAGCCACCGAGGCCGAGCCTGAAGGCAACGACCGCGACCTCATCGACAAGCTGGAAGCCATGGTCGAGCAGGGGATGGCCGCCATGTCAGGCTCGGCGCAGCCGATGCCGTCAGCGTCGGCTTCGCCGATCGCGGCGGCAGGTGCAGTCGCTGCCGCTCCCGTCGCCGACGCGCCGCCGCTGGTGCCGGAAGCCCCGGCTGCCGCGCCCGCCAAGGAGATGGCCACGGGCACGCTGATCGACCAGACCCTGGAGCGTCCGCTGCGTCCGGGCGAGGTCTCGCTCGACGAGCTCGAGCGCGCCTTCCGCGAGACCGCGATCGAAGCACCGGTGCCCGCGCCGGTTGCCAAGCCCGAAGTGAAGCCCGAGGTGAAGGCCGAGGTTGCACCTGAAGCGCTGGCCGCCATGTCCTCGCGCGAGATCGCCGGCGTGCTCAATCTGCGCGGCCGCATCGTCACCGTGGTCGACATGCGCGCCCGTCTCGGCCTGCCGCAGCCCGAGGACGGCAAGGTGCCGATGGCGGTCGGCGTCGATCTGCGCGGCGAATCCTACGGCCTTCTGATCGACCAGATCGGCGAGGTGCTGCGCCTGCCCGAAGCCGGCATGGAAGAGAACCCCGTCAACCTCGATCCCCGCATGGCCAAGCTCGCCGGCGGCGTCCACCGCCTCGACGGACAGCTCATGGTCGTCCTCGACGTCGATCGCGTCCTCGAGCTCGCGCCCGAGATGATGGCGGCCTGATACCGCGGCCTCACCGCCGACGGACCTGCAATTGGAAGTGCCCCCCAACGGGGGGAGGAAGCAGAGGTTCACATGCGCACTTGTCTCGTCGTTGATGATTCCAGCGTCATCCGCAAGGTTGCGCGCCGCATCCTGGAGGGCCTCGACTTCCAGATCCTCGAAGCCGAGGACGGTGAGAAGGCGCTGGAAGCCTGCAAGCGCGGCTTGCCCGACGCGGTGCTGCTCGACTGGAACATGCCGGTGATGGACGGTTACGAGTTTCTCGGCCATCTCAGGCGGATGCCCGGCGGCGACCAGCCCAAGGTGGTGTTCTGCACCACTGAGAACGACGTCGCGCATATCGCGCGCGCGCTGCATGCCGGCGCCAACGAATACATTATGAAGCCGTTCGACAAGGATATCGTCACGGCGAAATTCCAGGAAGTCGGCCTTATCTGAGCGATCCGCCGGTGGCCGACCGGATTCTTCGGCGCCTGTTTTCAACTGTCTCCTTTCAGTCTGAGTTGGTGAGTAATGAGTGTTGCGTTCGCAGGTAATTCGACCACGACCGGCTCGCGTGAAGCGGGGCCGCTGCGGGTGATGATCGTCGACGACTCCGTCGTCATCCGCGGTCTGATCTCGCGCTGGGTCGGTGCCGAGCACGACATGGAGGTCGCAGCCTCGCTGCGGACCGGGCTCGAGGCGGTCAACCAGATCGAACGCATCAACCCTGACGTCGCGGTGCTCGACATCGAAATGCCCGAGCTCGACGGCATTTCGGCGCTGCCGAGGCTGCTGGCGAAGAAGCGCGACCTGGTCATCATCATGGCCTCGACGCTGACCCGCCGCAACGCGGAAATCAGCTTCAAGGCGCTGTCGCTCGGTGCGGCCGATTACATTCCGAAGCCGGAATCGACCCGCGAGGCGTCGGCCGCGGACATCTTTCATCACGACCTGATCCAGAAGATCCGTCATCTCGGCGCGCGGCTGCGGCGCAAGTCCGCAGTTGCGAGCCCGCCGCTGGCGCCCGCGAGCCCGGCTCCGGCCCCGCGCGGTCCCGTTGCGCGGCCCGCAGCGCCCGCTGCGACCGTGCAGGCCGCGCCGTCGGGATCGCTGGCGCTTCGCCCATTCTCCAATCAGGCCCCCAAGGTGCTGCTGATCGGCTCCTCGACCGGCGGTCCGCAGGCGCTGATGGCGCTCGTCACCGAACTCGGCCCGGTGATCGACCGCTTCCCGGTGCTGATCACCCAGCACATGCCGCCGACCTTCACGACCATCCTCGCCGAGCATCTGGCGCGTTCGAGCCGCCGGCCGGCAGCCGAGGCGGTCGACGGCGAGCCGGTGAAGCCGGGACGGATCTATCTCGCGCCCGGTGGCAAGCACATGCGCGTCGCACGCAACGGCGCGGACACCGTGATCGCGCTCGACGACGGCCCCGCGGTCAATTTCTGCAAGCCCGCGGTCGACCCGCTCTTCATCTCGGCCATCGATATCTGGCACGGCAACATTCTCTCCGTGATCCTGACGGGCATGGGCTCGGACGGCATGCGCGGCGGCAAGGACATCGTCGCCGCCGGCGGCAGCGTCATCGCGCAGGACGAAGCCTCCAGCGTGGTCTGGGGCATGCCCGGCGCGGCGGCCAATGCCGGCATCTGCGCGGCCGTTTTGCCGCTCAACCAGATCGGCGCCAAGGTCAACCGCCTGTTCGCGGGAGACCGCTCGTGACGCCCACCGATTACGACTATCTGCGCAAGTTCCTGAAAGAGCGCTCCGGGCTCGATCTCTCGGCCGACAAGCAATATCTGGTCGAGAGCCGGCTCTTGCCGCTGGCGCGCAAGGCGAGCCTTCCCGGCATTCCCGATCTGGTGCTGAAGATCAGGAACGGCGACGGCCGGCTTGCGACCGACGTGGTCGAAGCCATGACCACCAACGAGACGTTCTTCTACCGCGACAAGATCCCGTTCGATCACTTACGCGACACCATCCTGCCGGGCCTGGTCCAGGCGCGCGCGGCGCGCAAGAGCCTGCGCATCTGGTCGGCGGCGTCCTCGACCGGGCAGGAGCCCTATTCGATCGCGATGTGCGTGAAGGAGATGGGCGCGGCCCTCGCCGGCTGGCGCATCGAGATCGTCGCCACCGACCTGTCGCAGGAGGTGTTGGAGAAGTCGAAGGCCGGCGTCTACAGCCAGTTCGAAGTGCAGCGCGGTCTGCCGATCCAGATGCTGGTCAAATATTTCAAGCAGACCGGTGAGCTCTGGCAGCTCAATGCCGACATTCGCGCCATGGTGCAGTTCCGCCAGCTCAATCTGCTGCAGGACTTCTCTCATCTCGGCACGTTCGACGTGATCTTCTGCCGCAACGTGCTGATCTATTTCGACCAGGACACCAAGGCGGTGATCTTCGAGCGGATGGCGAAGGCGCTGGAAGCCGACGGCACGCTGCTGCTGGGGGCCGCCGAATCCGTCGTCGGCATCACCGATGCATTCCGTCCCATCGCGGACCGCCGCGGTCTCTACCAGCTCAATCCCGCCCGCTCAGGCCGCCCGATGGGCGGATTGATGCCGCAGCCGCTGAAGCTCGCCGCGGCGAAGTGAGTTCTTTCTTCCTTCTCCCCTTGTGGGAGAAGGTGGCGCGAAGCGCCGGATGAGGGGTTGCTTCAGCAAACTCCAATGCGAGATGTGTGCGAGGATAGAGACCCCTCACCCGTCTCGCCGCTTCGCGGCGAGCCACCCTCTCCCACAAGGGGAGAGGGAAAGAACGCGACTCACAAAATCGCATGCGGCAAAAACCGCGAGCGGTTGCCCGTGATCGGGCTCTCGTCCTCGCGGATCGACAATCCGCACGGCTCGTGATTCACCAGCCAGCTTCCCACCACCGGATAGAAGCCCGAGAAATTCGGCAGCGGTGCCAGCGCCTGGCGCACGAAACCTTCGGCGCCGTAGGGGCCCGCCTGCTCGTCGAGCGGTATCCCGCCGGACACCAGCGTGACGTTGGCGCCTTCGCGCGACAGCAGCGGCTTGCGCACATAGGACGTGCCGAGCTCGACGGCTTGCGCATCATCCTCGAAGAACGCCGGCAGCAGGTTGGGATGGTTCGGAAACATCTCCCACAGCAGCGGCAGAATGCCCTTGTTGGAGAGCACCGCCTTCCACGGCGGCTCGATCCAGCGCGTCGGCGCGTCCTGCAGCTTGGCGCCGAAGGAATCGTGGAACATCCACTCCCAGGGATAGAGCTTGAAGGCGAGCGCGATGTCGGTCTCGTCGAGATCGACGAAGCCGCCGCCCTCGTCGCGCCAGCCGACTTGCTCGATGTCGAGCAGGGTGGTCGACAGCCCGGCCTGACGCGCGGTGTCCTCGAGATAAGCGAGCGTGCCGGCATCCTCGGCGTTGTCCGTGATGCCGGCGAGATGGAGATGGCGCCCGGCAGCAACCTCCTTCCATGCCGCGATCAATCGCTCATGGATGGAATTGAACTGATCGGCACGCGAGGGGATGACGCGGCGTTCGATCGCCTGTTCGAGCCAGGTCCATTGAAACACCGCGGCCTCGAAGATCGAGGTCGGCGTGTCCGCGTTGTATTCGAGCAGCTTTGCTGGACCTTTGCCGTCATATTTCAGATCGAGACGGCCATAGAGGCTGCGGTCGTCGCGCTGCCAGCTTTCGGCGATCAGGCTCCAGAACGCTTCCGGTATCTGCAAGCGCCGCAGATGCCGCTCGTCGCCGATGACGCGGCCGGCAAGCTCGAGGCACATCGCCTCGATCTCGCCGGTCGGCGCCTCGATGCCGCGCTCGATCTCGTCGAGCGTGAAGCCGTAATAGGCACGCTCGTCCCAATAGCGTTCGCCGTCGATGGTGTGGAAGACGAAGCCGCATTGCGCCGCGGTCTCTCGCCAGTCGTCGCGCTCCAGGCAAGTGATGCGTTGCATGGATCAGCCGCCGCCGGAGAAGCCGTGGCCGAACGAGCCGAAGCCGCCGCGGCTTACGCTGCTGTGGCCGGAATCGGACGAGGTTGCCGACGATGAATGGGACGACGAATCGCTGCTGAACAAGCTCGATCGCGACGACCAGCGCGAGCTGCTGCCACTGCCCGACGAACTGCTGCTGCTGCTGGTGGTGCAAGTCGTGGTGGTCTGTCCCGGCACGGCGCCAGGGGTCGGCTCGCAAGTCTGCCGCGGCATCAAGGTGTAGGCGGTGGTGCCGACCGCGAGCGTGCCCATCACCAGCAGCGCGACATGGCCGGAACGTTTCACCGGCGGACCCGACGGTGGTTTCTCGGCGGCCGGCCGGCGCTTGCCGAATTCCTTCTTGGAAGATCTGTCCGCCATCTCAATAGATCATGCTGGCAGCGTTGAGGAGGCCGGCGGCGAGCGAGGCCAGGCCGAGCCAGATCGCAGGCGCGAGCTCGCCGGCATCGATGCGCGTCGACAGGTTCGGCACCGGAACCTTGACGAGATAGAACACGATCACCTGCACGATCAGCGCGATGGTCGCCCAGATCAGGCAGTCCAGCACGTTGGCCGAATGCGCGATGGCGCTGACCAGCGGCGCCACGAAGCCGAGCAGGCTGAGCCCGAGCGCGATCGCCGCGGCCGGCTGGTTGTCGCGGATGAGCTGGAATTCGTTATGCGCGGTGATGCGGGTATAGACGAGCAGATACGCAACGATCGCGATCAGCCCGGTGCAGAAATAGACCAGGAAGGCGGGCAGGCCGGCCAGTGATTGCAGGATCATCGTTCCCCCGTCGAGCAGCGACCATTCGTCGGCCGGGGAAGGATAGCGGTTCAAACGTTAAGAGATGAGCTGTCGCCGCGAGGGTAGTGCACCTCTCCCGCTTGCGGGGGAGGTCGGCGCGGAGCGCCGGGTGGGGGCTCTCTCCACACAGGGATTGTCCCGATGTGGACAAACCCTCTCCCCGACCCTCTCCCGCAAGCGGGAGAGGGAGAAATCCCGTCCCCCAAAAAACAAAACCCCGCCATTTGCGGCGGGGTCCAGGCTGGGAGGAGCGAGCCCTAAGGGCTCGCGACGTAACCCTAGAGATCAGGCGGGGATGCGCTCGTCGGCCTCGTGCGGCTCGCGCAGCACGTAGCCACGGCCCCACACGGTCTCGATGAAGTTGCGGCCCTCGGAAGCGTTGGCCAGCTTCTTGCGGAGCTTGCAGATGAAGACGTCGATGATCTTCAGCTCCGGCTCGTCCATGCCGCCATAGAGGTGGTTGAGGAACATTTCCTTGGTGAGGGTGGTGCCCTTGCGGAGCGAGAGCAGCTCCAGCATCTGGTATTCCTTGCCGGTCAGATGCACGCGCTGGCCGCCGACTTCCACCGTCTTGGTGTCGAGGTTGACGACGAGGTCGCCGGTCTGGATGACCGACTGGGCATGGCCCTTGGAGCGGCGCACGATCGCATGGATGCGGGCCACCAGCTCGTCCTTGTGGAAGGGCTTAGTCATGTAGTCGTCGGCGCCGACGCCGAGACCCTTGACCTTGTCCTCGATGCCGGCGAGGCCGGAGAGGATCAGAATCGGTGTCTTGATCTTGGAGACCCGGAGCTGCTTGAGCACGTCGTATCCGGACATGTCGGGCAGGTTGAGGTCGAGAAGGATAATGTCGTAATCGTATAATTTACCGAGATCGACGCCTTCTTCCCCCAAATCGGTCGTGTAGACGTTGAAGCTCTCCGACTTCAACATCAGCTCGATCGACTGCGCGACGGCGCTGTCATCTTCAATCAGCAAAACGCGCATGCCAGTTCCCCATAGTCGCCGCTCCTGGGCGTCAGGTCGGCCGCATTCGCGGCACTCAACAAAACGCCTTTGAACAACTGATTCGGATCCTGACAACAGATGGTTAACAAATCCTGATTCTGGAACGCAAGTCCCTCGGGTGCAATTTTTGTCGAATCGCCCTAAGGTCTTGCGGTGAAGCAGCTTTCGTCACCCAGCTCCGTTCAAGTTCCACTTTAAGAGACGGGCCTAACCGACTCCCGCGACTCAGCCTTCTTCTGAAGGGGAGTCACGCTCAGTCACAAAGACAGTGACGCAATGATTAATGATGCGGGTAAACACGAAGTTAAGCGGCGTTCAGAAATATGGCGAAACTTAAGGTTTCCTCCGTGAAGTCCCGGGGATCGCTGCGGCGGCCGGAATTCGCGAAGGCGACCCATTACATGAAGGCCCTCACATTGAACGCGCGCTCCTGATGAAGGCTTCCCGATGAAGGCTCTTGCCGAACAGATCGGCGACATCGACGGCATCAATATCTACGGCCGCGTGGTCGGCGTCCGCGGCCTGATGGTCGAGGTGGCCGGTCCCATTCATGCCATGTCGGTCGGCGCGCGGCTGGTGATCGAGACCGGCGCCAACCGTTCGATTCCTTGCGAGGTGATCGGCTTCTCCGGCAACAATGCTGTCGTGATGCCGTTCGCCGGCCTCGACGGCGTGCGCCGCGGCTGCAAGGCCGTCATCGCCAACGCCGCCAATCTGGTGCGGCCCTCGTCGGCCTGGCTCGGCCGCGTCGTCAACGCGCTGGGCGAGCCGATCGACGGCAAGGGACCGCTGCCGCAAGGCGCCTCGCCGATGCCATTCCGCAACACGCCGCCGCCGGCGCATTCGCGCAAGCGCGTCGGCAGCCCGCTCGATCTCGGCGTGCGCGCGATGAACACCTTCCTCACCTGCTGCCGCGGCCAGCGCATGGGCATCTTCGCCGGTTCCGGCGTCGGCAAGTCGGTGCTGCTGTCGATGCTCGCCCGCAACGTCGACGCCGATGTCAGCGTCATCGGGCTGATCGGCGAACGCGGCCGCGAGGTGCAGGAATTCTTGCAGGACGACCTCGGCGAGGAGGGCCTGGCGCGCTCCGTCGTGGTGGTCGCGACCTCCGACGAGCCGGCGCTGATGCGCCGCCAGGCGGCGTATCTGACGCTCGCGGTCGCCGAATATTTTCGCGACGAGAACAAGGACGTGCTGTGCCTGATGGACTCGGTGACGCGCTTTGCCATGGCCCAGCGCGAAATCGGCCTGTCCGCCGGCGAGCCGCCGACGGCCAAGGGCTATACGCCGACCGTCTTCACCGAGCTGCCGAAGCTTCTGGAGCGCGCCGGCCCGGGCCTGGGGGAGGGCGCCATCACCGCGATCTTCACGGTGCTGGTCGACGGCGACGATCACAACGAGCCGATCGCGGACGCCGTGCGCGGCATCCTGGACGGGCACATCGTGATGCAGCGATCGATCGCCGAGCGCGGCCGCTATCCCGCGATCAACATCCTCAAATCCGTCTCCCGGACCATGCCGAAATCGGCCGATCCGCAATTCTGGCCCGTGATCCAGCGGGCGCGCCAGGTGATGGCGACCTATGCCGACATGGAGGAATTGATCCGGCTCGGCGCCTATCGGGCCGGCTCCAGCCCGGAAGTCGACGAGGCGATCCGCCTGCACGAGCCGCTGGAGGCCTTCCTGCGCCAGCGCAAGGACGAAAATGCCTCGCTTGCGGACGGCTACCGCCAGTTGGCTCACATCCTCGGTAATTTGGAAACGGAACGCTAACTTTGTCCGGTCATCATCCGATCCCACAGAGTAGCAGAGCCGGTCTGGGCCTCCATCGGGCCCGTGGGGTGACCGGTATCGTCCCACGTGCAGCGGGGGGACTTCTGGGGAGTACGAGTCGATGAAGTCACGAGATACCCTCATTCGCCTGAAGAAGTTTCAGGTCGACGAGAAGCGCCGCCGGGTCACCCAGATCGAGACCATGATCGCCGACTTCCAGCGGATGTCGGTCGATCTCGAGCGCGAGATCCAGACCGAGCAGGAGCGCGCCGGGATCAACGATCCCTCGCACTTCGCCTACCCGACCTACGCCAAGGCCGCGATCCAGCGCCGCGAGAACCTGACCCGCTCGGCCGACGAGCTCAAGGGCCAGCTCGACGAAGCCAAGGCCGCGCTGGCCGAGGCCTTCGAGGAGCTGAAGAAGGTCGAGCTGCTCGACGAGCGCGACCAGGCCCGCGAGCGCGCCGAAGAGAACGCCCGCGAGCAGGCCGACCTCGACAGCATCGGCCTGATGCGCGCCCGCATCGGCGCCGTCGCCTGACGGCCGACAAGCAAGGCTACCAAGAAATCCGCAGAACCCGGACCCGCAAGGTCCGGGTTTTCGCATGTGCTGTCCACAGCGTGGCGCCGCGCCCCTTGGTGCTCGGCTTGGCCGCGCGCTATGGTGGCGGGGATGAATGCTGTACCAGCGACGGCGGTGCCCACCTCTCCCTTGGGAGAGGTCGGCGCGGAGCGCCGGGTGAGGGGTGACGGTCTCTTGTTAGCCCTGCGCCCCTTCACCCGATTTGCTGGGCAAATCGACCTCTCCCCATCGGGGAGAGGTGACGGCAAGCGGCGGACCGTGTGTCAGGGGGCTGAATGCTGACGCCAGCAGAGCTGGTCGGGTTGATCGAGGCGGTGGCGAAGGGCGATCAGGCCGCGTTCGAGCGCCTCTACGCCGCCACGCGCGCGAAACTCTATGGTGTCGTGCTCCGTATCTTGCGGCGGCAGGATCTCGCAGAGGAGGTCATTCAGGAGACCTACGTCAAGATCTGGAACGGCGCCGGCCGGTTCAATCCGGCGCTGTCGTCGCCGATCACGTGGATGGCCTCGATTGCGCGCAACGGCGCGATCGACGTCGTCCGCAAGAAGTCGGAAACCTCCATCGAGGAAGAGCCTCAGGCGATGGAGGTTGCGGCCGACAGTCCCGATCCGCTGGCGCGCCGGGAGATGACCGAAGAGCTGAAGCGGCTCTTGGAATGCATCGGCCGGCTCGAGCCGGACCGTCAGCGGCTCGTGCTTCTCGCCTATTACAACGGCTGGAGCCGCGAGCAATTGGCGGAGAAGTTCGCAGCCCCCGTCAACACGGTGAAGACGTGGCTCCGGCGCAGCATGTTGGATATCCGGGAGTGCCTCGGACTATGAATGGCTCGATCGTGAGGATGGGTCTGGATCGGAATTGATGGCCTATACCGAAGACCATATCGCGCTCGCCGCGGAATATGCCCTCGGCACGCTCGATGCTGACGAGCGTACGCAGGTCGAGACCATGATGGCGGTGGACGAGGCGTTCGCCGCGATCGTGCAGGCGTGGTCCTTCCGGCTCGGCGGTCTCAACCAGATGGTCGGATCGATCGAGCCGCGGCCGATCGTGTGGGAGAACATCAGGGCCGAGATCGTGCGGTCGTCGCAGGCGCAGCAGCCGCCCGCGCTTGCGGAAGCTTCGCTGCCGCCACCTCCGCCTGCACCGGAGCTGCCCGCTGCGGAGGCGGCAGAGCCGGCGACGGAGGCTGCGCCGACACCGGGGGGCTCGCAGGCCGAGGCCGCGCCGCCGGAGATGCCGCGTCCGGAGCCGGACACGCTTGCCGACGTCGCGCCGCAATTCATCCCGCAGGTCCACGCCCCGGATCTTGCCGTCGCGCGCGCGCCGCAGGCGGCGGTCGTCGACGATGGCAACGTGATTCGTCTCGAGGGGCGCATCAAGCGCTGGCGCTCCATCGCATCCGTCGCCGGTGCGCTCGCGGCGGCGCTGCTCGTGACGCTGTCGCTCCAGATCTTCCTGCCCGACGCGCTGCCGAACGGCTTGCGTCCCGCACCGCGCATCCAGACCGTGGAAGTGAAGGCGCCAGCCGCGCCGCTCGCCGCGTCCGCGCAATATGTCGCGCTGTTACAGGGCCAGGCCGGCGGTCCCGCCTTCATTCTCACCGTCGACGGCGCGACGCGCAATTTCACGGTGCGCAAGGTCGGTGCGACGCCGGAGCCCGGCAAGAGCTTCGAGCTCTGGCTGATCTCCGACAAGCTGCCGCGCCCGCGCTCGCTCGGCGTGATCGGCTCCGGCGATTTCACCGCGCGTCCGCTGCTCGCCTCCTATGATGCCGAGATCGTCAACGGCGCGACCTACGCCGTCACCGTCGAGCAGGCCGGCGGCTCACCCGACGGCCGGCCGACCTCAGCCCCGGTGTTTTCCGGCAAGCTGATCGAGACCGTGCCGCCGTCCCAGCCGCAGGCGCCCGCGAAAAAATAGGTGCCGTAGCCCGGATGGAGCGCAAGCGTAATCCGGGGCCGCCGTCCCGCATTCCGCTTGCGCTCCGTGCGGGCTACAAGATCCCTGTCGCCAGCGTCCATCCCGCCGTCGCATCCCGACAAGCCCCCCTGAATCGGCCTCCGATTTGAACCTCGCCGCAATCCGTGGCGTCAAATTTCCGGAAATTGCAGTCGGCGCCGCCGATCGCGGAGCCGAAAGAGGGGCTAGAGATCAAATGGATGCAGCGAAAACGCCGGGCATCGTCGTTCACCAATATACGGGACTGCCGCAGGGTGCGGCGTTCGAGCATTGGCGCGAGCGGGCCGTCGGTCCCTGCGGCCTCGACATCGGACCGAGCCATGGCGACAGCATCGATTGCCGGCTCCAGGTCAGCGTGGTCGACAACATCACGCTCGTCATTCCCGAAGGCGCCTCCGCGCAATATTCCCGCACCCAGAGCCATCTCGCCGACGGCAGCGACGACCTCGTCCTGATCGCCGCCCATGCCGGCCGCGTCCGCGTCGGGCAGAACGGCCACACCGTCGAGCTTGCGCCCGCCCAGATGGTGCTCGTCGACATGAGCATCACCGGCACCGTCGGGCACACCGACGAAAACCGCTTCACCACCATCCGCATGCCGCGCCGCGCGCTGCTCGACATCAATCCGCGCGCCGAGGGCAAGCTGTCGCAAGTGCTCTCCGACGGCGCGGTCGCCGAGACCATCTTCCGCTACCATGCGCTCGCCGCCAATCACGCGCCGCATCTCGACGCGGTCGGCCAGCGCCTGACCGCGCAGCACATGGTCGATCTCGTCGGCCTTCTGCTCGGCACCGATGCCGAGCAAGCGAGTCTCGCGCGCGGCCGCGGCCATGCGGCGGCGCGGCTCGACCTGATGCGCGCCGACGTAATGGCCGCGCTCGGCCGCAACGATCTGTGCCTGTCCGAGGTCGCGACGCGCTCGGGGCTCAGCCCGCGTCAGGCGCAACGTCTGTTCGAGCAGGCCGGCACGACCTTCACCGAATTCGTGCTGGAGCAGCGTCTGCTGCAGGCACGCAAGCTGCTCGGCGATCCCCGCGCCAGGGCGCGCAAGATCAGCGACATCGCGCATTCCTCGGGCTTCGCCGATCTGTCCTATTTCAATCGCGCCTTTCGCAAGCGCTTTGGCGCGACGCCGTCTGAACTGCGCGACGCCTGAGCGGGCGCCCCGTAGACTCGTAGCCCGGATGGAGCGCAGCGCAATCCGGGGCCTTTGTGCGTCTGCGCGAGAACCCCGGATTACGCTGCGCTCCATCCGGGCTACAAGATGTCGCGCTGCCTGACGGGCAAAACACACAAGCCCTCGGTCAATCCGCGCCACCGAAAATATTCCACTTTACCGAATTTCGGAAATGGCGTATGTGTCGCGCAACCCGGCCCAAGGAAGAGGGGCGTATCGCGATCGTCACGAACGCGGGCCGGGCGGCGGTGGACGCCGATGGCATCGGCGCGACGGGTTTTGCAGGGCGGGCAACCGTGAGCAAGGCGCCTCGCGCACACGACCGGTGCGATCGGCGTACGGCAAAATCGTGTGGTCCTGGCGCCCGGGGTCTGTGCGCCAAGTGTTGCGGTGATGCGGCGGCCCGACCGGGCCCGCGCATCGATCAGCCGCAAGGCGACGGGGGCAATAGTGCAACGCTCCCCGGGGAGAGCACGACATAAGCCGTTCCAACCACTGCGCAGGGAAGGCCGGGATGTCCTGGTTGCCCTGTTCTCCGCTATGCAGCAGCATACGCAGTCTGCCCTTGGCATGGCGGTCCATGGGAGCCACCGGCTCCCGGCCTTCCCTGCGCCCTCTTTCAATTCAGAGGGCGAAGCGACGAGCAAAGCTCGGGCGAACAAGCCGCGAGGATGCGATCCCATGTCAATCATTCACCGCTCTCGTGCCCCGGACGCAGCGCAGCACGACGTGATGCGCTGCAGAGCCGGGACACGCGAGAGACGCATTGCCGTCCCCACACACTTCGTCATGGGGGGCGTCGGGAGGCCACGCTGAGTTTGAGGCGGATGCAACCGGAAGCAATCGCTCCCCCAGACATGAGAAAGCGCCCGTGGGGGGCGGGCGCTTTCTGTAGTCGACTTGGGGTTGGGGTCGTCTACATATCCACGTGGCGACTTTGGGGGGCTGATAAAGAGCCGCGTGAATTCAAAAAACTCGTGTTCTCCTTAGCGAACGAGCGACGTGTTCGCGCTGGTAATGGTGACCGGCTTGCCGGCCTTCATGACGCGTGCGGTCTGGGTGAGGCCTTCGTCCGAGCTCGTCGCGCGCGCAGTGATGCCAAGCCCCGCAACGGCGATGCCGGCAACGAGGGCAACGACCACGATCTTCAAGTGGGTCGAGCGATCTGCGCTGTAAATCGAGTGGTTCATGGAAGGCTCCTGCCGCCATCTACCCGAAGTAGTCGCCTGCGTATTTGGGCAGGTTCATGCTTCCGGTGCCCAACAACCTAGTATTGGGGGGATTCGTTCCCAAGAGGCCATCACAAGAGCGTGACAGGACGTGAGAAATCGCGAGCGAAAGCGATCCCTGATCGTGCATTTTTGCAATTATTTCAAAGATGTAATGTGCCGGTCAGGCGCCTTTTCGACAGCTGGTCGACAAGGCACCAGGAACTCAAAAACCATTTGCGTGTGCCGAAAAACACACGGCTTCTTAAGACAAATCAGACGCTTCCGACCGTTTTCAACCTCGCCCTGGGGTGGATTTCGGCCTGCGACAGCACGGTGGTCTGGGCCCGGAACCGTTCCACCAGGGACCGGACGAAGGGACGAATGGCCGCAGAGGTGACCAGCACCGGCGCCTCGCCCTCGCGCGCGGCACGCTCGAAGGCTTCGCGCACGGCGGTCATGAATTCCGACAGCTTCGAGGGCTGCATCGCGAGGCTGCGTTCCTCGCCCTGGCCGATGATGGATTCGGCAAAGGCTTGCTCCCATTTTGCCGACAGCGCGATCAGCGGCAGATAGCCGGCGTAGGAGGTGTTCTGGGCGCAGATCTGCCGCGCCAGGCGCGCCCGCACATGCTCGACCATGGTCGCGGGATTGCGCGAGAAGGCCAGCGAGTCCGCGATGCCTTCGAGGATGGTGGAGAGGTCGCGGATCGAGATGCGCTCGGCGAGCAGCAATTGCAGCACGCGCTGGATGCCGGAGACCGTGACCTGTCCCGGCACGATGTCCTTGACCAGCTCGCTCTGCTCCTTCGGCAGCTCCTTGAGCAGCTTCTGCACCTCGCCATAGGAGAGCAGGTCCGACATGTTGGCCTTGAGCAGCTCGGTGAGGTGGGTGGAGAGCACGGTCGCGGCGTCGACCACGGTGTAGCCCTTGAGCGAGGCCTCCTCCTTGAGGCTGGCATCGACCCAGGTCGCGGGCAGGCCGAAGGTCGGCTCGGTGGTGTGGATGCCGGGCACCTGCACCTGGCTGCCGCCGGGGTCCATGACCATGAACTGGCTCGGCCAGATCTTGCCGGTGCCGGCGTCGACCTCCTTGATCTTGATGATGTAGGTGTTGGCTTCGAGCTGGACGTTGTCGAGGATGCGCACCGCCGGCATCACGAAGCCCATCTCGATCGCGAGCGAGCGGCGCAGCGCCTTGATCTGCTCGGTGAGGCGGTCGGTGCCGTCGGGGCCGTTGACCAGCGGCAGCAAGGCATAGCCGAGTTCGATCTTGAGGTCGTCGATCTTGAGGGCTGCCGAGATCGGCTCCTCGGTCGCCGCGGCCCCCGGCGCACCCGGCGTTCCCGCAGCGGGCGCGGCTTGGGCGGCCGCTTCGGCCTTGGCCGTCACCCGGTTGCGGTTGCGGGCGTTCCAGGCCAGCGCACCGGCGCCGGCGCCGAGCGCGAGGAAGGGAAGGGTCGGAATGCCCGGCAGCGCCGCCAGCACCAGCATCACCGCAGAGGACATCGCCAGCGCCTGCGGATAGCCGGAGAACTGCTTCATCAGCGCCTTGTCGGCGGCGCCGGAGACGCCGGCCTTGGAGACGAGCAGGCCGGCCGCGGTCGAGACGATCAGCGCCGGCACCTGGGTGACGAGACCGTCGCCGACGGTCAGGAGCGTGTAGGTGCGGCCGGCGTCGGCGAAGGACATGCCCTGCTGCGCCACGCCGATGATCATGCCGCCGACGACGTTGATGAAGACGACCAGGAGGCCGGCGATGGCATCGCCCCGGACGAATTTGGAGGCGCCGTCCATGGCGCCGAAGAAGCCGCTCTCGTCCTCCAGCTCCTTGCGGCGCTCCTTGGCGACCTTCTCGTCGATCAGGCCGGCTCCGAGGTCGGCGTCGATCGCCATCTGCTTGCCGGGCATGGCGTCGAGGTGGAAGCGCGCGGCGACTTCGGCGATACGGCCCGAACCCTTGGTGATGACGACGAAATTGACGATGATCAGGATGGCGAAGACGATGATGCCGATGACGAAATTGCCGCCCATCACGAAGTTGCCGAAGGCTTCGATGACGTGACCGGCGGCGGCCGTGCCCTCGTGCCCGTGCGACAGGATCAGGCGGGTCGAGGCCATGTTGAGCGACAGGCGCAGCATGGTCGAGATCAGGAGGACGGTCGGGAAGGACGAGAATTCCAGCGGCGTCTGGATGAACAGCGAGGTCATCAGGATCAGGATCGAGAGCGTGATCGAGATCGCCAGGAACACGTCCAGCACGATCGCAGGCAGCGGCAGGATCAGCACCACCAGGATGGTGAGAACGCCGAGCGCCAGCGCGATGTCGCCGCGCTTGAGGACGGTGACGATGTCGTTGAGGGAGGGGATCGAGGGCCTCGCGCTGCCTACGCCCTGTCCTGCGGTGACGTCGACCATGGTAGCTGCCTCCCCGCGCGACTGCCGTCCGCGCGCCCCAAACGTCTGCGCGGCGGCCGATGGGCCGCCGTTCCGAAAGTGAGGCACCGCACTGGCGTCCACGGGGTTCCTCCCGTTCTACGCGGCCGACGACACTCGACTTCACCCGGCAATTCTTGCCGGGTGTATGGTTAGCAAAGGGTTAACGGAGGGTGGGAAGGGCGGGGTGTTTCGGGGCCCGGCTGTGGTCATTCCGGGGCGCGCGAAGCGCGAGCCCGGAATCCATCGGGCCGCATACGCTATGGAGAAATGGATTCCGGGCTCGCGCCAAAGGGCGCGCCCCGGAATGACGGTCGGGGGAAAAGCCCCCTATTTCGCCTTCTGCATCTTCGTCACCGTGTATCCCGAGGCCGCCTCCTCGGCCTCGAAGGTGATCTTGTCGCCGACCTTCACCTGCTTGAGCATGGCGGGATCCTTGACGCGATAGACCATGGTCATGGGGTCCTCCATGCCGAGGCTCTTCGCCGGACCGTGCCTGAGCGTGATCTTGCCGGCGCCCTCGTCGATCTTCTTGACCTCGCCGCTGATCGCGGCGCTCTCGGCGGCGAGGGTTGCAGTCGCAAGGCCGACGGTCAGCGCCAGCGCGGCAGTGATACCGATGATGCGGTTCATGTGGATCTCCTTTGGCGTTACTTCACGGTGACCTGGCCGACCATGCCGTACTCGCGGTGGTCGGGAATGAGGCACGAATATTCGAAGGTGCCGGGCTTGCTGAACTTCCAGAGGATCTCGGTCGTCTTCTTTGGTGCAAGCCGCGCCGCATTGGGCTCGTCGTGCTCCATGTGCGGATGCTTCTTCATCTGCTCCGCATGCGCGAGATTCTCTTTGGTCGTGGCGAGCAGGAATTCGTGGTCCTCCTTGCCGACATTGCGCAGCACGAAGCGGATCTGCTCGCCGCGCTTGACCTCGATTTTCGCAGGCGTGTAGTCCATCTCGTTGAGCAGGATCTCAATGGTGCGCGCGGGCTTCTTGGGGTCGCCGGGCTCGCCGGCCGAAAAGGTCGCGTGAGAGTGCTTGTCGTGCGCAAGGGCCGGCGCGGTCGACAGCGCAACCAGCGCGAGGCCGAGCCTGATCGTGGTCTTCATCGTGGTCTCCAGTTCGTGGTTCATCGAAACGCTCACATCTTGTGCTTCATCGGCGGGCTGCCGGATTTCTGCCGTGCCGGCTCTGGGGCGGGTGCGGCCACTTCGTAGGCGACGGTGCCTTGCGGGAATTTGTACGGACCGGGATCGCGGTAATCGTCGCGCGCGAGGTCCTCGCGGATCTTCATCACCGTGAACATGCCGCCCATCTCGATCGGGCCGAACTGGCCGGTGCCGGTCATCATCGGCAGCGTGTTGTCCGGCGTCGGCATCTCCATGTTGCCCATCGCCATGCCGGTCGAGCCCATCGCCATGCCGTCGGGCGCGAGCTTGCCGACGGCCTTGGCGAGATCCTTGCGCGACACGCCGATCAGGTTGCGCACGTCGTGCCCCATCGCGTTCATGGTGTGATGCGACTTGTGACAGTGGAATGCCCAGTCGCCGGGATTGTCGGCGAGCACGTCGAACACCCTGACGGCACCGACCGGCACGTCGGTCGTGGTCTCCGGATATTGTGCGCTCTCCGGAATCCAGCCGCCGTCGGTGCAGGTCACCGCGAAGCTGTGGCCGTGCAGATGGATCGGATGATTGGTCATGCTGAGATTACCGATGCGCACGCGCACCTTGTCGCCGAGCCGGACCGGCAGGGGATCGATGCCGGGAAACACCCGGGCATTCCAGGTCCACATGTTGAAGTCGGTCATCTCGTTGACATGGGGCAGGTAGGTGCCGGGGTCGACGCGATAGGTGCTCATCACGAAGACGAAGTCGCGGTCGACCGGCCGGAAGCTCGGGTCGCGCGGATGCACGACGACCATGCCCATCATGCCCATCGCCATCTGTACCATCTCATCGGAATGCGGGTGGTACATGAAGGTTCCGCTTTTCTTCATCTCGAACTCGTAGACGAAGGTCTTGCCCGGCTGGATGTGCGGCTGGGTCAGCCCGCCGACGCCGTCCATGCCGCTCGGGATGATCATGCCGTGCCAGTGCACACTGGTGTATTCGGGCAAGCGGTTGGTGACGAAGATGCGCAGCTTGTCGCCCTCGACCGCCTCGATGGTCGGTCCGGGCGACTGGCCGTTATAGCCCCACAGATTCACCTTCATGCCCTCGGCGAACTCGCGCACCACGGGCTCGGCGACGAGATGGAATTCCTTCCAGTCGCCGTTCATGCGGAACGGCAGCGACCAGCCGTTCAGCGTCACCACGGGGCGATAGTCGGGTCCGCTAATCGGATGCAGCGGCGGCTGCATCACCACCTTGTCCATGTGCGGGGCTTCCGGAATCGACGCCGCCTGCACGCGGCCTTGAACCGCAGACGCGCCGACGAGCGCGGCGGTCCCCAAAAATCTTCGGCGGGAAAACATCTCGGTCTCCGTGTCAATGGCCGCCGCCGGCGGCAGGCGCTGCCGCGGCGATGGCGGTTGGATTCTCGCTGCTGGCGGCCGGCACGCCACCGCCGCCGTTGACGGCGGTCTGCAAGTCGGCCTGGGCGAGGAAGAAGCGCTGCCTGGCGTCGATCGCGCCGCGCAGCGAGGCCAGGCGCTGCCGCGCCTCGGTCAGCAGCGCGAAGATGTCGACCTGCATGCTGGAGAAGCGCAGCTGCATCTCCTCGGTGATGATCTTGCGCAAGGGGATGATCTCGCGCTGGTAGTGGCTGGCAATGTCGTAGCTCGAGCGATAGATGCGATAAGCATCGCGCGCTTCCGAGCGTACGTTGACGGCGCGCTCGGTCAGGCGGTTGAAGGCGAGATTGTAGGTCTCCGCCGCCTGCCGCACCCGCACCTCGCCGCCGTCAAAGATCGGGATCTGGAACTGGACGTCGAAGCCGCGCTCGCGGAAAGACGGCCCTTCCGGATCCTGCGTGCGGCGGGCGATGCCGGCGAGGTCGAGCAGGGTCACGAAGCGCGTCGCCTCGGTGAGGTTCAAGGCCTTGGCCAGTGCCACCAGCTCCAGCCGCGCGATCTGCAGGTCGATGCGATGGGCGACCGCGTCGGTCTCGATCGAAGGCAGGGTCAGCGGGCGGCGCGGCAGCGGCGGCAAGGCGTTCGGCAGGCGGAAATCGAGGCCGCCGTCCCACAGCCCCATCAGGCGTGCCAGTCTTTCGCGCGAGCTCGCTGCCATCTGCCGCGCGGTGGCGAGATCGGCGGTGGTCTCCGCGTAAAACACCTGCTCGCGCGCCTGGTCGAGCTTGTTGAGGGAGCCGGTCTCGCCGAGCTTGACGGCGAGCTGTGCGGTCGATTCCGCCGTCGCCTTGGCGTCGGTCAGCAGCGCCACCATCTCGTTGCCGGCAACGGCGCGCCAATAGCCGCGGCGGACGTCGGCTGCGAGCCGCAGCGTTGCCAGCGCCGCGCGCAACTGGGCCTGACGAAAATGCTCGCGGGCGATCTCGGAGCGGAACGGCAGGGTGGCGAGCGCGAGGATGTCGCCGACCACCTGGCGCTCGATCTCGCTGGCGCCATTGCCCGTGATGCGCGAGACCGCGAACACGGGATTGGGCGGCAGGCTCTGCTCGACCAGATCGGTCTCGGCCAACGCCAGCTCGTTATAGGCGGCCTGCAGTCCCTTGTTGTTGAGCAGCGCGATCTGCACCGCGCTCTCGACGCTCAGCGTGCGCGCCAGCAATTGGTGAACGCGCGCCTCGACCGCGCCGGCGCCATCAGCCGTTCGCACGAAGGCGACGTCCTTGTTGATGGCCCGGCTGGTCAGCTCGGAGACGGCGCTCATGCCGCTGTCGGGCGAGAACGCGGCGCAGCCGGAGACGCTGAACGCGGTGAGGACGAGCAGGCCTCGCGCAAGATGGCATGTCATGGCGCGCTCCTACCGGTCCTGCTTCGGCTGCGGCGTCACCGCGTCGTTGCGGCCCCGCCATGGCGCCGGCGTCGCCGGCCGCAGGCTGGTGTAGGGCGCGATGGTCGACCGATAGCCGACCGGCGCGACCTTCGCCGCCGGATCGGCCGGATCGGCGGCCGCGACCTGCGTGGTGGCCGGCATGCAGCCGGACAGCGCCAGCGCAACCAGGGCCAGCAACGGCCAATAGAATCGAAAGTATCGTCCACGCACCGCAGATGTTGCGGCGGACTCCGCCCCGGAAAGCGTCAGCATGATTCATCCCTGATCTGAAAGACCACAGGCTCGCGCGCGCGAAAGAGCGCAACGGCCCGAAATCGTCGCGTCAGATCAGGTGATGGGAGGGCGGTAGTGCAGGGGCGGCGCCGCGCTGTGCAGGCTGGCCACGATCTCCGGCGCACAGGCGGTGACAGGCAGAAGCGGCATGGCGACGCTGGGCAGATCGGCCGGCAATGCGCTCACGCACATCATTGCGCAGCAGGGACCGACCGTGCCCTTGTCGCCATGGTGATGCGGCGCCGGCGCATCCCGTTCGGCGGTCTGGTGATGCGCGTGCGCTCCGGCGTGCTGATGCGAGCTGGCGTCATGCCCGTGGCCGGCAGGAATCTGATGATGCGCCGGCACGGCCTCATCGAGGCAGGGCGCCGGGCCGTTGCTCCAGGCGAGGCTTGCTGCCGGCGCGAGCACGCAGAACAGATAGGCGAGGGCAATGAGGCGCCCCACCTTGATCCGCACCGATCGTCTCAATCGCAGCAACATGGCGTCGTCAAGTTCCCACGCGGCGATGGTGCCTGCGCTGATTGCAAGCTAATCGCAAAAGCGGCGGCCGCCAAGCACCTTGTTACCGCAGTGCACAGCGCATGCCCAATATCGCGCCACGATGCTTGACCGAAAAGCGTCCAGCGAACATGTTCCGGCCGTGCTCGCGCCAAATCATCCAGGACAGAGACCGGCCTCCTTCACGCCTGATTCGCGTCAGGCCTGGGTGCGCCTCGTCCTTGCACTCGTCATCGGCTCGATCGGTGCCGTCGGCATGTGGGCGGTCGTGGTTGTGATTCCCGTGGTGCAGGCCGAATTCGGGGCGACGCGCGGCGCCGTGTCGCTCGCCTTCACGATGATGATGTTCGGTTTCGGGCTCGGCGGGGTGATCGCCGGCAAGATCACCGACCGGTTCGGCATCGTGCTCGCGATGGCGATCAGCATTGCCTTTCTCGGCATCGCCAACCTGCTCGCGGGCCTGTCGACACAGCTCTGGCAGTTCGTCGCCGCCTATTTCCTGATCGGCCTCGGCACCTCGGCAACCTTCGCGCCGCTGATGGCGGAAGCCTCGCATTGGTTCGAGCGCTATCGCGGCCTTGCCGTGACCATCGTCGCCAGCGGCAATTACGTCGCGGGAGCGATGTGGCCGCCGATCGTGAGCTGGGGCACCGAGACGATCGGCTGGCGCTACACCCATATCGGCATCGGCATCGTCTGTGCCAGCACGATGGCGCTTCTGGTCCTCGTCCTCCGTGCGCAGATGGGCGATGACCATGTCCGCGACCATGCCAATGCGCCGCCGCCCCGCGTCGATCTCAAGCTGTCGACCAACACGCTGACCGTGCTGCTCTCGATCGCCAGCATCTCCTGCTGCGTCGCCATGGCGATGCCGCAGGTGCACATCGTCGCCTATTGCGGCGATCTCGGCTACGGCGTGGCGCGCGGCGCCGAGATGCTGTCCTTGATGATGGGCTGCGGCATCATCAGCCGGATCGGCTCCGGCTATCTCGCCGACAAGATCGGAGGCATCCGCACGTTGCTGGTCGGATCGCTGGCGCAGGGCTTTGCGCTGGTGTTCTATCTGTTCTTCGACAGCCTCGCCTCGCTCTATCTCATCTCCGCGATGTTCGGCCTGTTCCAGGGCGGCATCGTGCCGAGCTATGCCATCATCGTGCGCGAGGCGATGCCGGCGAGCGAGGCGGCGACGCGCGTCGGCATCGTGATCTTCGCCTCCGTGTTCGGCATGTCCTTCGGCGGCTGGGTCTCGGGCGTGATCTTCGACGCCACCGGCTCCTACGGCGCGGCGTTCGCCAATGGAGTGGCATGGAACGCGCTCAACATCAGCATCGTCGTGCTGCTGCTGATCCGCTCGCGGATGAGCGCGGCGAAGGCGGGCCCGGGTTTCGCGACTTAGACCGGCTCTTCCCTTCGGCAGCGAACAGCCGGATCTCGCATTTTCCTTTCGACTAATGCTTCCGCCTTGCGGTCGGCTTCACTGGCTTAGCTGTGCGTGCCTTGACTGCGCCTGTCTTGACTGCGTTTGTCTTCGCCTTGCCGGCCGGCTGCACGCGCAAGCCATCGACGAACACGTCGAGCATGCGCAGCACCGAGGATTGCCAGCCGGGCTGGTCGTGCATGTAGCACATCCCGATCAAGGCCCTGAGCAGGTCCTCCGGGCTGATATCGCCGCGCATCTGGCCGGCCGCGACGGCGCGGTCGAGCAGCGAGCCGATCGCCTTGGTCAGTCGGTCCATCGAGAACGCGGCGAGCTCCGACGAGCTCTGGAATGTCAGCGCCAGCGCGGCCGACATGCCTTTCTTGGTGGCGACGAATTCGACATTGGATCGCAGCCAGCGCCTGAGCGCGTCGACCGGGTCCTTGGCGTTCTTCAATTGCTCGGCCAGCTCGCTGAGCTGCTCGACCTCGCGCCGGTACACCGCCTCGAACAAATCCTCGCGCGTCGGAAAATGCCGATAGAGCGTGCCGATGCCGACGCCGGCGCGCTTCGCCACGGCTTCCAGGCTCGCCTCGGGGCCTCCGGCGCTGAACACGGCCTTCGCGGCCTCGAGCACGCGCTCGCGGTTGCGCACGGCATCGGCGCGGGGCTTCCGAATCTGGTCGGCGTGGTCGTCCATGGTGCGCAATGTAGATCACGAATTGGTTAGATTGAACCCTTTCCGGACCTTCGCAGGGCTGCATCGCGTTGATGGTGCAAGCGCTTTCGACGAATTCCAAATATTTCCGCACCGGCCTTGTTAAACGGAGGGTGCCTCCGTATCTTCGCTGGGCTGTTGGCCGGCTCCCTCTGGCCGACGCATATCGACGGCGGCCACGGCGGTGGCGCGCTGCGCGATGATTCATGTCCAAATCTGATCGGAGCCTTGTATGAACCACTCCATCAGCCTCACCGTGAACGGTGCGCGGCGCGACTTCGTCCTCGACGATCCGCGCGTCACGCTGCTCGATCTCCTGCGTGAGCGCCTCCATCTCACCGGAACCAAGAAGGGATGCGATCGCGGCCAGTGCGGCGCCTGCACCATTCTGGTCGACGGCAAACGCATCAATTCCTGTCTCGCGCTCGCCATCAGTCATGACGGCGCCGACATCCTCACCATCGAGGGCGTCGCGCGCGGCGACCAACTGCATCCGGTGCAGGCCGCCTTCATCGCCCACGACGGATTCCAGTGCGGCTTCTGCACGCCCGGCCAGATCATGAGCGCGATCGGCATGATCCAGGAGGCGCAGGCCGGCAACGATCCCGAGCGCATCCGCGAATGCATGAGCGGCAATCTCTGCCGCTGCGGCGCCTATGCCGGCATCGTCGATGCCGTGCTCGATGCGCAAGGACAGATGGACCAATCCAACCAGAGGCGCTCGGCATGAAACCGTTCGACTACATCAGGCCCGCCACGATCGCCGAGGCGGTCGCCGCCGCAGCCCAGCCCGGCGCCGCCTATCTCGCCGCCGGCACCAATCTGCTCGATCTGATGAAAGGCGGCGTCAGCCGTCCGGATCGCCTGGTCGACGTCACATATCTCGACGGGCTCGATGCCATCGAGACGCTTCCCGACGGCTCGTTGCGCATCGGCGCGCTGGTGAGCAATGCCGATCTCGCGCATGATGCCGCCTTTGCAACGTCCTATCCCGCCGTCGCCGAGGCGCTGCTCTCCGGCGCTTCGGCGCAATTGCGCAATGCCGCGACCGTCGGCGGCAATCTCCTGCAACGGACGCGTTGCGCATATTTCTACGACACCGCCAGCCGCTGCAACAAGCGCGAGCCCGGCAGCGGCTGCGATGCCCGCGAGGGCGAGAACCGCACCCACGCCGTGCTCGGCTGGAGCGAAAGCTGCATCGCCACGCATCCATCCGACTTCTGCGTGCCGCTGGTCGCGCTCGACGCCATGGTCGAGATCGAGGGCAGGAGCGGCCGGCGCGAGATCGCGCTCGACGAGCTGCATCGCCTGCCCGGCGACACGCCGGCGCGCGAATCCGCGCTCGAGCTCGGCGACCTCATCGTCGCGGTGCGGCTGCCGCCGGCGGCGCGCGCGTTTGCGGCGCATGCGTGCTACCTCAAGGTCCGCGAGCGTACGTCCTATGCGTTCGCAGTCGTCTCCGCCGCCGCCGCGTTGCGGATCGAGAACGGCAAGATCGCGGACGCGCGGCTTGCGCTCGGCGGCGTTGCCGCAAAGCCCTGGCGGGCCCGCGCAGCGGAAGACGTGCTGAGAGGCGTCGCGCCCACGGCAGACGTCTTCCAGGAAGCCGCCTGGCGTGCGCTGGCCGACGCGAAGCCGTCCGGCGACAACGCCTTCAAGATCGAGCTCGCGCGCCGCATCGTCGTGCGCGCGCTGCGACTTGCCGCCGCCGGTACGCCCGCGCGCATTCCCGCGCTGCCGGCGTCTCCCTTTGCCTCCACGTCCGGAGCCGTTCATGTCTGAGCTCAACCTCACCAGCGCACCTGCCCATATCAGGCACGGTTCGAACATCGGCCAACCGCTGACCCGCCGCGACGGCGTCCTCAAGGTCACGGGGCAGGCGACCTATGCCGCCGACAATCATCCGCCGGGCATGCTGTTTGCGGTGATCGCTGTTTCCAGCATCTCGCACGGCCGCGTGGTCTCGCTGGACGTCGCCGCCGCAAAGCGCCATCCCGGCGTCGTCGACGTCATGACGCCGGAGCACAAGCCGCAGCTGGCGATCGATCCGGAGATCAAGACCAATCCGTTCGTGTTCCGGATGGAGGCCTTGCAGAGCAACGAAGTTCGCTACGCCAACCAGCCCATCGCGGTCGTGATCGCCGAAACGCTGGAGGCAGCGACGGAAGGCGCGGCATTGCTGGCGCCGCGCTACGAGGCCTTGCCTCCGTTGGTCGGGCTCGACGCCGGCGAGAGCTTCGTGCCGCCGGTCGTCGGCGTCGGCAATCCCACCGAGAATCACCGCGGCGACGTCGAGGCCGGCCTTGCCGCGGCCGAGAAGCGGGTCGAGGCGACCTACGAGACGCCGCCGCAATACCACAACGCGATGGAGCCGCACGGCATCGTCGCAAGCTGGGATGGCGACAGATTGTCGGTCGACATGCCGACCCAGGGCCTGAAGCTGTCGCTGGCGCGCATTGCTGAACTGTTCGGCATCGCGCACGACAAGATCCATATCCGCAGTCCCTTCCTCGGCGGCGGCTTCGGCTCGAAGGGGCTGATGGGCGGGCCGCCGGTGCTCGGCATCATGGCGGCGAAGCTGGTCGGCAAGCCGGTCAAGCTGGTGCTGCGCCGTGAGCAGATGTACGGCCCGGTCGGCCATCGGGCGCCGACGCGTCAGCGCCTGCGTCTCGGCACTGACGGCGAGGGACGTCTGACCGCGCTCGATCACCATGCACGGACCGTGTCGAGCACGTTCGACGATTTCTACGAGCCCGCGGCCGATGCCTCGCACACGCTCTATGCGGCCCCCGCGATCCGCACCTCGCATGACGCCGTACGTGCCCACACGGGAACGCCGCTGTTCATGCGCGCGCCCGGCGAGGCGACGGGCTCGATTGCGCTGGAGAGCGCGATCGACGAGATGGCCTGGGCCTGCGGCATGGATCCGCTCGCCTTCCGCCTCAAGAACTACGCCGAGGTCGAGCCGATCAGCGGCAAGCCGTTCTCTTCAAAGGCGCTGCTGGCCTGTTACGAGCAGGCCGCAGCGCGCTTCGGCTGGGCCAAGCGTCCGCTGCAGCCGCGGCAGATGCGTGACGATGCCGGCCTCCTGGTCGGCTGGGGCATGGGCACGGCGACCTTCCCGGCGCTGATGTTCCAGGCGGAAGCCCGCGCGGCGATCCGGCGCGACGGCTCGGGCGTGATGGAGATCGGCGCGCACGACATGGGGCAGGGCGCCTGGACCGCGCTGGCGCAGATCGCGGCCGACCAGCTCGGCCTCGACATCGACCGCGTCGAATTCAAGGCCGGCACGTCCGACCTGCCCGATGCCGGCATCGCCGGCGGCTCCGCGCATACGGCAACGGCCGGTGCTGCGATCCACAGCGCCGGTGCGGCCGTGATTGCCAAGCTCGCTGAGCTCGCGACCGGTGACGAGCGCTCGCCGCTGTTCGGCGCCGGCAATGCCGGCGTGATCGCGCGCGAAGGAGGGCTGGTCCGGCGCGACGACGAGAGCCGCGGCGAGAGCTATTCCGAAATCCTGGCGCGTGCTGGCGTCGCTGAAGTCGAAGCGCGCGGCACCGGTGCGCCGAACCCGGCGGCGATGGAGGAATACGCGATGCACGCGCACGGCGCGGTGTTCGCGGAGGTGAAGGTCGATCCCGAGCTCGGCCAGGTCCGCGTCAGCCGCATGGTCGGCGCCTTTGCCGCCGGGCGGATCGTCAATCCGCGCATGGTGCAGAGCCAGCTGTTCGGCGGCATGATCTGGGGCCTGTCGTTCGCGCTGCACGAGGAGGCGATTACCGATCGCCGGACCGGCCGCATCATGAATGCCAATCTCGGCGAGTACCACGTTCCGGTGAATGCCGACGTGCCGCCACTCGACGTCATCACGGTCGAGGAGCACGACCCCCACGTCAACGCGCTCGGCATCAAGGGCGTCGGCGAGATCGGCATCACCGGCAGCGCCGGCGCGGTCGCCAACGCGGTCTGGCATGCAACCGGCATCCGTGTCCGCAAGTTTCCGATCCGGATCGAGGAGCTGCTGACGCCGCACTGAGGCGGCCGGCGAGGCGAGGTCTCCTCGCTCCGCCGGGTGTCAGTTCATCATCTTGCGGAGGGTCTTGATCTGCACTCGCAGCGCCGCGATGTATTTCTCGAGGGCCGCGCGCAGCTCTCGCGAGTGCAACTGGTCGGCGTCGCTCAGCACGTCGTGGAGTGTGGCTTCGGTATTGGCGAGGGTGGTCTTCATCCGCGAGCTCCGTCTACGAAGCGGCTAGGCTGCTCGGCTATGTTTTTCAATATAGAGGCGGTTTGGCCGCCGGAAATTGAGCTGGCTCAATCTGCTTCGGAAAAGGCGGGGCCCCGTATCCTCCCGGATGCGGCCGATCGCGCCTCAGAACGTCGGCGGCGTGCAGGCCGAGATCACCTCGCACGGCTTGCCGCCGACGCAGCGGAAGCGATGCGGTCGGCGGCTCTCGAAATAATAGGCATCGCCCGGGTTGAGGATGCGCCGCTCGTCCTCGACGGTGACCTCGAGCTTGCCCGAAATCACGATGCCGCCTTCCTCGCCCTCGTGGACGAGGTGGACGCGTCCGGTGTCGCTGCCGGGCTCGTAGCGCTCTTTCAGGATCTGCAGATTGCGGCCGAACAGGTTGTCGCCGATCTGACGATAGGAGATCGGTTTCTTGCCGACCTCGGTGAGTTCCTCGGCCCGGTAGAAGATCTTGCGCCTGGACTCCGGTTCCAGCGCGAAGAACTCGGCGAGCCCCATCGGGATGCCGTCGAGGATGCGCTTGAGCGCTCCGACCGAGGGGTTCATCTGGTTGGATTCGATCAGCGAGATCGTCGAGTTGGTGACCCCGGCGCGCTTGGCCAGCTCGCGCTGCGACAGCTTGTGGCGCGCCCGGATGAATCGCAGCCGTCCACCGATGTCGACGCTCATGAGCCCAGGTCCCTGTTGCGAGTGTTGCGGATCGCGCAAATATGGACCGGTAGCCCCAGAAAAATCAATGGCTTGCGGCGCACCAGAAAAGGACTTGTTGCGCATGCCAAGCCGTGCCTCTGCTATGAAGTCAGCAAAGGAGCGCGGCCGTGACCCTTCATCAGATTCCGAACACTATCAAGACCGACTCGTTCTGGATGCCGTTCACGGCCAACCGGCAGTTCAAGAAGGCGCCGCGCCTGTTCTCCTCGGCCGAAGGCATGCACTACACCACCGTCGATGGCCGCAAGGTGATCGACGGCTCCGCCGGCCTCTGGTGCGTCAATGCCGGCCACGGCCGCAAGCAGATCGCCGCTGCGGTCGAGCGCCAGCTGATGACGCTGGACTTCGCGCCCTCGTTCCAGATGGGCCATCCGCTGGCGTTCGACTTCGCCGAGCGGCTCGCCGAGATCGCGCCAAAGGGCCTCGACCGCGTCTTCTTCACCAATTCCGGCTCCGAGTCGGTCGACACCGCGCTGAAGATCGCGCTCGCCTATCACCGCGCCACCGGCCAGGCCAGCCGCACCCGCCTGATCGGCCGCGAGCGCGGCTATCACGGCGTCGGCTTCGGCGGCACCTCGGTCGGCGGCATGGTCGCCAACCGCCGCGCCTTCACCACCCTGCTGCCGGGCGTCGACCACATCCGCCATACCCACGATCTCAGCCGCAACGCCTTCGCCAAGGATCAGCCGGAGCATGGCGCCGAGCTCGCCGACGATCTCGAGCGTCTGGTCGCCCTGCATGGCGCCGAGACCATCGCCGCCGTCATCGTCGAGCCGGTGCCGGGCTCGACCGCGGTGCTGCCGCCGCCGAAGGGCTATCTGCAGCGCCTGCGCGAGATCTGCGACAAGCACGGCATCCTCTTGATCTTCGACGAGGTCATCACCGGCTTCGGCCGTCTCGGCACGCCGTTCGCCGCCAATTTCTTCGGCGTCACGCCGGACCTGATGACGACCGCCAAGGGCATCACCAACGGCACCATTCCCTGCGGCGCGGTGTTTGCGAGCCGCAAGGTGCATGACGGCTTGATGGTCGGCCCGGAGAGCCAGATGGAGCTGTTCCACGGCTACACCTATTCGGCGCATCCGACCGCCTGCGCCGCCGGCATCGCGACGCTCGACATCTACAAGGACGAAGGCCTGCTGACGCGCGGTGCGTCGATCGCCGAATATTGGCGCGATACGCTGCATCAGCTGAAGGGCCTGCCGAACGTCGTCGACATCCGCAATTGCGGCCTGATGGGCGCGGTCGAGCTGGCGCCGCGTGACGGTGTCGTCGGCGCGCGCGGCTACGACGTCATGGTCGACTGCTTCAACACCGGTCTTTACTTGCGCATGAGCGGGGACAGCTTCGCGATGTCGCCGCCCCTCATCGTCGAGAAGAGCCACATCGACCAGATGGTCTCGATCCTCGGCGACGCCATCAAGAAGGTGGCCTGATAATTGCTCTCGCCGCTAGCGAGTTGTGTCCTTGCAGCGGCGGGCGTGATGCCGCGGGAGTTTGACCAAGCGTGAAAGTTCTGATCCTCGGCAGCGGTGTCATCGGTGTCACCTCTGCCTACTACCTCGCACGTGCCGGCCACGAGGTGACGGTCGTCGACCGTCAGCCCGAGCCGGCACTGGAGACCTCTTTCGCCAATGCCGGCGAGGTGTCGCCCGGCTATTCCTCGCCCTGGGCCGGCCCCGGCGTGCCGGTGAAGGCAGTCAAGTGGCTGTTGATGAAGCACGGCCCGCTGGTGATCCGGCCGAAGCTCGATCCCGTGATGTGGGTCTGGCTGCTCAAGATGCTGCGCAACTGCACCAGCGCACGCTATGCGGTCAACAAGAGCCGGATGATTCCGATCGCCGAATACAGCCGCGACGCCTTGCGCGATCTGCGCCGCGACATCGGCATCCAGTATGACGAGCGCGCGCAAGGCACGCTGCAGCTGTTCCGCTACCAGGCCCAGCTCGACGGCACCGCCGAGGACATCGCCGTGCTCAAGCAATATGGCGTGCCATTCGAGGTGCTGAGCCGCGAGGGCTGCATCGCGGTCGAGCCGGCGCTGGCCGGCGTCAAGGAGAAGTTCGTCGGCGGGCTGCGCCTGCCGCAGGACGAGACCGGCGACTGCCACATGTTCACGCAGGCGCTGGCCAAACATGCCGAAGCGCTCGGCGTGCGCTTCCTGTTCAACACCTCGATCGATCGTATCGTCACCGAGGGCGCGCGCGTCAGCGGCGTTGCGACCGGCGCCGGGATGTTGCAGGCCGACGCCTACGTGCTCGCGCTCGGCAGCTGGTCGTCGCGGCTGGTCGCGCCGCTCGGCATCTCGCTGCCGGTCTATCCGGTGAAGGGCTATTCGATCACGGTGCCGATCAAGGACGCCTCCGGCGCACCGGAATCGACCGTGATGGACGAAAGCTACAAGGTCGCGATCACGCGATTGGGCGATCGCATCCGCGTCGGCGGCACCGCGGAAATCTCCGGCTATTCGGACAAGCTCTACGATGCGCGCCGTGCCACGCTCGATCATTCGCTGACCGACCTGTTCCCGCGCGGCGGCGATCTCACCAAGGCGACATTCTGGAGCGGCCTGCGCCCGATGACGCCGGACGGCCCGCCCGTGATCGGCCGGACGCATTACGCCAATCTCCACCTCAACACCGGCCACGGCACGCTCGGCTGGACCATGTCCTGCGGCTCGGGCCGCGTGCTCGCCGACATGCTGTCGGGCAAGAAGCCGGACATCGACGTCAGTGCGTTGTCGGTCGAGCGGTACAAGCACCGGTTCGGATGATTGACGCTGTCATTCCGGGTTCGCCTTCGGCGCCCCGGAATGACAGCAACCGACTACGCCCCCGTCACGCAATTCACCCACAGCACCACGGCGTTCGCATCATTCGCCGGATTGGAGAACCGGTGCGGCCGGCGGCTGGCGAAGCGAAAGCTGTCGCCTCGCTTCAGCGACCAGGTCTCGCTGTCCACCGTCAGCAGCATCTCGCCTTCGAGCACGAGCCCGGCTTCCTCGCCGTCATGGGTGTAGAGCTCGTCGCCGGTGGAGCCGCCGGGCTCCAGATGCACCAGGAACAGGTTGAGCTTGCTGTCGGCGCTCGCCGGGCTCAGCAGCTGCTTGGACACGCCGGTACGCCACAGCTTCAGCTCCGGGCGCTGCTGCCCGCGCGTCACCACCTGGTCGGATCCGCCGTCGGCGCTCGGGCTGGCGCCGAACAATGCGGCGATGCCGACGCCGAGCACGTCGGCGAGCGTCGCCAGCACGCGCAGCGAGGGCGAGGACAGGCCGCGCTCGATCTGGCTGAGGAAGCCGATCGACAGCTCGGTGCGCGCCGCGACGCTCTCCAGCGAGAATTGCCTGACGCGCCTGAGATCCCGGATGCGGCGGCCGACCGCGACGTCCATCGCGGGCTCCGCCGGTTTGGTCACGGCCTTGGACTTCGCCCGCTTCGCCGGCTTTGCGGCCGGTTTGCGCATTCTTGTGCCACCGCTCACGTCAAACCGCTTCCTTCATGTGCATGAAAACCGCTTGCATCGTCAGCGAAAGTGTGACCAAATTTTCATATTGGTGAAAATAGGCCGAAACGGCGCGGCCCGCAACGTCTGATCACGACATGCGCGAAGCGCCGCCGCCGGCCGGGCCCAAAGGGGGATGCGATGAAGCGTTTTGGTCTGGCCGCGGTCGCGGCACTCGCACTTGCCACTGTCGTGCCGGCTTCGGCGCAACAGGTGCTGAAGGTCGGCTCGACGCCGACGGGCGTTCCCTTCACCTTCCTCGACACCAAGACCAACACCATCCAGGGTATCATGGTCGATCTCATCACCGAGGTCGGCAAGGATGCCGGCTTCAACGTGCAGATCGAGCCGATGCAGTTTTCGGCGCTGATCCCGTCGCTGACCTCGAGCAAGATCGACATCATTGCCGCCGCGATGTTCATCACGCCGCCGCGCAAGGAGGTCGTCGACTTCTCCGACCCGATCTACAGCTACGGCGAAGGCCTCGTGGTGCCGAAGACCGACACCAAGGCCTACGCCACCCAGGACGATCTGAAAGGCGCGACGGTCGGTGCCCAGGTCGGCACCGCCTTCGTCGACGCATTGAAGAAGACCGGTCTGTTCGCCGAGGTGAAGGCCTACGACACCATTCCCGACATCCTGCGCGATGTGAACACCGGCCGCCTCAAGGCCGGCTATGCCGATTATCCGATCCTCGCCTACAATCTGAAGCAGGGCGGCTTCCCCGAGGTGCGCCTGGTCGACGGCTACAAGCCGGTCACGGTCGGCTCGGTCGGCATCGGCGTGCGCAAGGGCGAAGCTGCGCTGCTCGGCAAGATCAACGCCTCGCTGGCGAAGCTGAAGGCCAACGGCACCATCGAGAAGATCCTGGATAAATGGGGCCTGAAGGCCCAGGGTTGATCAAGAGGTGCTGATCACTAGCGACGGATCGATGAAGGCTGCGCGATGAAAGGGTTCTGGCACGACGCCGCCGAGTTCTTCCCGATCCTGATGAGCGGTGTCGCGCTGACGATCCTCGTCACGATCGGCTCGCTGCTGCTCTCGACGGTGCTCGGTCTCGTCTGGGCGATGATGCGGGTCTCCGGCATCAAGGCGCTGTCGATGCTCAGCGCCAGCCTGATCAACGTGATCCGCGGCATCCCGATCATCGTGCTGTTGTTCTATCTCTACTTCGTGATGCCCGAGCTCGGCGTCACGTTGTCTGCCTTGCAGGCCGCGATCCTCGGGCTCGGCATCGCCTATTCGGCCTATCAGGCGGAAAACTTCCGCGCCGGCATCGAGGCGATCGACAAGGGCCAGATCGAGGCGGCGCAGTCGATCGGCATGGGCTGGTGGCTCACCATGCGCCGCGTGGTGCTGCCGCAGGCCGTGCGCATCGTGCTGCCGCCCTACGGCAACGTCATGATCATGATGCTGAAGGATTCCTCGCAGGCCTCCACCATCACGGTCGCGGAGCTCGCGCTGCAGGGCAAGCTGATCGCGTCCTCAACCTTCAAGAACACCAGCGTGTTCACGCTGGTGGCGCTGATGTATCTCACCATGAGCATTCCGCTGATCCTCCTGGTCCGTCACTTCGAAAAGCGGGCCGGCAAGCGATGATCGAGCTGAACGACGTCCACAAGAGCTTCGGCAAGGTCGAGGTGCTCAAGGGCATCACGGCCTCCGTCGAGAAGGGCGAGGTGGTCTGCATCGTCGGCCCCTCCGGCTCCGGCAAGTCCACCATCCTGCGCTGCATCAACGGGCTGGAAAGCTACGATCGCGGCGACATCAGCATCGAGGGCCTCAAGGTCGACCGCGAGGCGCCGTCGATCGTGAACATCCGCACCCAGGTCTCGATGGTGTTCCAGCGCTTCAACCTGTTCCCGCATCGCACAGCGCTGGAGAACGTGATCGAGGGACCGCTGTTCGTGAAGAAGGAGCCGCGGGCCCAGGCGCTGGAGCGCGGCCGCGCGCTGCTCGCCCAGGTCGGCCTTGCCGAGAAAGCCGATGCGCATCCGCCGCAGCTCTCCGGCGGCCAGCAGCAGCGCGTCGCGATCGCGCGGGCACTCGCGATGCAGCCCAAGGCCATCCTGTTCGACGAGCCGACCTCGGCGCTCGACCCCGAACTGGTCGGTGACGTCCTCGGCGTGATGCGCAAGCTCGCCGACGACGGCATGACCATGGTCGTCGTCACCCACGAGATGGGCTTTGCCCGCGACGTCGCCGACCGCGTGCTGTTCATCGACGGCGGAATCATCGTCGAGCAAGGGGCGGCCAAGACCGTCCTCAATCAACCCCAGCATCCGCGCACGCAGGATTTTCTCCGCCGCGTGCTGCATCCGCTCTGACCGGTCTTTCGCCATGTCGCGCCTGCCCTTGCCGCCCTCGCTCTATGCCGACACCGCCGTCGCGCCGGTGGCAACGCCGCCGCTCGACGTCGACAAGAATGTCTCGATTGCGATTATCGGTGGCGGCTACACCGGGCTTTCGACCGCGCTGCACCTGGCCGAGCAGGGCGTCGAGGCCCTGGTGCTGGAGGCGCAGGAGCCGGGTTGGGGCGCCTCCGGCAACAATGGCGGCCACACCAACCCCGGCTTGAAGCACGATCCCGATCAGATCGAGGCGGATTTCGGCGCAGAGGTCGGCCGCCGCATGATCGAGTTCGCCTACGGCACCACCAACTTCACCCATGATCTGATCCGCCGTTACCAGATCCCGTGCGAGGCCCGGCAGAACGGCACGCTGCGCGCGGCGTACAACGAGGCGAGCGCCGCCGCGATCGAGAAGACCGCGCAGCAATGCATCCGCCGCGGCATGCCGGTGACCTATCTGAACCGCGAGCAGCTCCGCGCGATGACCGGCACCGACCGCTACATCGGCGCCATGCTGGACACGCGCGGCGGCGATCTGCATCCGCTGAGCTACGCCCGCGGCCTCGCGCGCGCCGCGATCTCGGCCGGCGCGAAGGTGCATGGCGAGACGCCGGCGCTGTCGCTGCGCCGCGAGGGCAGCCGTTGGCGCATCGAGACGCCGCGGGCAATCGTGCATGCCGACAAGGTTCTGCTCGCCACCAACGGTTTCACTGGGGATCTCTGGCCGGCGCTTCGCCGCACCATCGTGCCGGTGTTCTCCTCGATCGCCGCCACCGCACCGCTCTCCGATGCGGTGGCGCGCTCGATCATGCCGACGCGTCCGGTGCTCTACGAGAGCGGCCACATCACGGTCTATTACCGCATCGATCAGGACAATCGTCTCCTGATGGGTGGCCGCGGCCCGATGCGCTGGATCAAGTCGCCGTACGATGTCGCCTATCTCATGCGGTATGCGGAGCGGCTATGGCCGCAGCTCAAGGGCGTTGCCTGGACCCACGGCTGGAACAGCCGGCTCGCCATCACCGCGGATCACTATCCCCATGTGCATGAGCCGGCCGAGAGCGTCCTGATCTCGCTCGGCTGCAACGGCCGCGGCGTTGCGCTCGCGACCGCGATGGGCGCGCAGCTCGCGCGCCGGCTGATCGGCGGCGCAAAGGCGGAGATCGACATGCCGATCACGGGCATCAAGCCGATTCCGATGCACGCGTTCTGGCCAGTCGGAGTAACGACCGCTGTGATCGCAGGCCGGGTGCGGGACCGGCTCGGCATCTGAAAAAGGCGCCGCCCGGTGAGGAGCGACGCCTTACGCAATTGGCAGATTGGGCTTCAGCAGCGGCCCTGCTTCCACAGGCCGGGCGGGCAGCTGTGACCGCGCCAGCCGACCTTGCGACCTTGGTACCATCCGAACGACTTGCCATGGTGATGATGGCCCATCTTATGGCCGTGACCATGGCCATGACCGCCGCCATGACCGCCCTTGGCCAGTGCAGGGCCTGTCAATGTAAAGCCGGCCGCGATGATCAGCGACGCGGCGAGCGCAAGTTTCTTCATCATGTCCTCCACAGGGATGAGCGCATTTGTCCGTTGAGCGAACGAACCGTACGCAGCTAAGTTCCCCGCGAATGTGGAGGAGTGATGATGCTCGCCCGGATGCGTAATCGCACGAGAACTCAACGCGCGCTGGCAGAAGCGCGCGGCGATCCCTCGCGCTCAGGCTTCCGCGACCGCGTCGGCCCAGGGCTGGAAGATCTCGACCGCGCCGAAATTCGTGTCGCCCTCGCGCATCACCACGCTCGGGCAGGCGAATTTCTGCGGTAGCGTCTGCACGCGGGTCTCTTCATAGTCGAAGCGCGCGGCCAGGGTCTTGCGCACGTCCTCCGGCAGACGAGCATCGCCGATCACCACCGCGCCTTCGCTGGCGTCGATGCGCGGCTGATGGATCGCGGCATCGAGGTCCATGCCGTAATCCATCGCGAACGAGACGAGCTGCAGCACCGACGGCAGGATGCGGCGGCCGCCGGATGCGCCGACCGCGAGGCGCTTGCCGTCCCCGGTCTCGGCGATGACGGGCGTATAGTTGCAGAGGCAGCGCTGGCCGGGCGCGAGCGAGTTGGTGGTGCCGGGCGTCGGATCGAACCACATGATGCCGTTGTTCATGGCGATGCCGGTGTGCGGCGTCACATATCGCGAGCCAAAGGACGAGAGCAGCGTCTGCGTCACCGCGGCGATGTTGCCGTGGCGGTCGACCACGGAGAAATGCGTGGTGCAGGCCGGCGCCAGATATTCGGCGCCGAGCGAGCGTTTGCCGTCGGCATCGCCCATGTCCTTGAGCCGCTCGCGGAAGGCCGCCTGCAGAGCGATTGCATATTCGGCATAGGCGGCCGCGTCCGGCGCGCCTGCCGGCGTCAGGCTCAGCTGCAACAGGCGCAGCGCGTGCGCCATGGTGGGCCCGGCCGTGAGCTCGGGCGTCGCATACACCTTGCCGCCGCGATACGGGATCGCCAGCGGCTCGCGCACATGCGCACGGAAGGCGGCGAGGTCCTCGACCGACAGCGAACCGCCGTCGGCCTTGACGTCGGAGGCAATGCTCCGGGCGAGATCGCCGTGGTAGAAGTCGCGCGGCCCGGCCTCGGCGAGATGCGACAGCGTCGCTTTCAGCGTGTCCTGCGGCAGCCGCGTCTCGGCCTTGATGCCCCATGGCGCGCTCGGCGGCAGGCCGTCCTTCAGGAATGCGGCCGCGCTGGCGGGATAGCGCCTGAGATCGGCGGCCGAGCCCGAGATCGTCACCGTGGTCCACCAATCGACCAGCAGGCCTTCGCCGGCGAGCCTGGCTGCCGGCGCGACCAGATCCTTCCACGGCATCTTGGCGTAGCGGCGATGTGCCTCCTCCATCCCGGCGACGACGCCAGGCACCGCGATCGAACCGGGACCGTGGATGTTGCGATCGTCCTTCACCCGCGGCCAGGGGAAGAGATCGGACGCAGCGCCTTCGCCGCTGAGCGGATAGTCGGCGACGCGCAGGCTCTGCGGCGCGCACATGCCGTAATCGATCACCTCGTAGCGATTTTCCTTGGCGCGGAAGAGCACCATCGCACCACCGCCGCCGATGCCGCTGTTCCAGGGCTCGAGCACGTTCAGCGCCATGGTCGTGGCCACGACCGCGTCGACGCAGTCGCCGCCCGCCGCCAGCACCTGCGCCCCGACTTCGGCCGCCCGCCGCGATTGCGAGGCGACGATGCCGCCCTTGGACGTGACGGCGGGTTTGCGGACGGTTTGGTTGAGGCTGAACTGATGAGGCATGATGTCGTCTTGTTGTTCTATGCTGGCTTCGCTGCGCTGACTTGCTCCGCGATTGGCGAAGCTCGCGGACAATGGCACATTGCGGCCAACGAGAACATCCAAAGGGAGGCGCGACATGGCTGGTGTGAAACGGGCGCGGGATGGCGCGGTCGGAATCCTGACGCTCGACGAGCCGGCGAGCCTGAATGCGATGACGCCGGATTTGCTCGGCGCGCTCGCCGCCGCCATCGGCGAGATGTCGCAGGACGAGACTATTCGAGCCCTGATCCTGACCGGCGCGGGACGCGGCTTCTGCTCGGGACAGAACCTGAAGGCTTCGGAGGCGCTGGGCGAAGATATCGCGGCCGGCGTCATGCGTTTCTACTGGCCGACCTTCAAGGCTTTGCGCGAGTGCCGCGTGCCCGTCGTCGTCGCCGTGAACGGGGTGGCGGCCGGCGGCGGCTTCAGCCTCGCCATGGCCGGCGACATCATCGTCGCGGCGCGGTCGGCAAGCTTCATCCAGGTGTTCAGCCGCATCGCGCTGGTGCCCGATCTCGGCTCGACCTGGCTGCTGCCGCGGTTGATCGGCCGGCAGCGCGCGCTCGAGCTGATGCTGCTGAACGAGCCGCTGACGGCAGAGCGTGCCCAGGAGATCGGCCTGGTGCGGCAGGTCGTCGACGACGCGAAGCTGATGGACGAGGCGCTTGCTTTGGCGCGCCGGCTCGCCGAGGGCCCGACGCGCGCTTTGGTCGCAACCCGCCTGCTGGTCGAGGAGAGCGAGCATGCGACCTACGAGGCGCAATTCCGCCGCGAGATCGAGCTCCAGGCCACCATCCGCAAGAGCGCGGATGCGATCGAAGGCCGCAATGCCTTCGTCGAAAAGCGCAAGGCGAGGTTCACGGGGAGGTAGGGCAGGAGCACGCTTGTCCCCCCAAACGTCATGGCCGGGCTCGTCCCGGCCATCCACGTTCTTTCGTGGTGGCTAAGACGTGGATGCCCGGGACGAGCCCGGGCATGACGATGGAGAGACCGTTAGCGGGATTGCTCTGAACCCAGGCTCACAGCCTGCGGTTCAGCCGGCTGGCCTGATATTTGGCGCGCCATTTCGGGCCGGGCCCGCGCATATAGTGGAGCTCGGGGCGGTAGGGGTCGCCGGCGACCCTGACCAGCGTCTGCCATTTGGCGGCGACGAAGCTCAGGGGGTGGCGAAGCAGGCTCAGGGAGGCGATCAACATGACATCACCTCAATGCGGCTTGCCGAGCATGGCGGTGAAGGGGAGATCGAAAATCTCCTCGCCGTCGTCGTCGCTGACATGGATCACCCAGTCGCGCCAATCCTCGTTGCTCGGCGTCAGGATCATCGACCGCATGATCTGAGAGGCACGGTCGCGCGCCTCGGTGAGATTGGAGACGGCGGTGCCGTAGCGGTCGATCAGCGTGCCCTCGGTATTGGAGCAGTGAAAATAGACCTGGACCATATGCGCCTCCTGGCGGAGCAACTAGGATGGCAAAGCGATACCACCTGAAGCCTTCGCGAAACATTCGGGTCGATTCCGGTGAGGGAATCTACGGAGATTGGTCGTCACGAAGATCGTTACAGGTTTAATCACAGGCGAGTGATGGTTCGGCTGGACTGCGTTTCCGCGTCATGGAACAGATTTTCGCGGGAAGTCTGGGAGGCCGCCGTGAGCTATTTCACATATGGGAGGCTGCGCGCATGTGCATGGGCGCTTGCTGTCGTGCTCGGGCTCATTTCGGTGGCGTCATCGGAGCCGGTCCGCCGCAGCGGCTATGCGATTGGCGCGGACACTTGCGGCAACGGCGATCTCGCTTTCCCCAGCATCCAGATCGACATGATGGCTGGATTTTGCGCCGGACTCGTCGCCAGCGAGGAGGATCGCCTCAAGTTTCCGCGGTCGATCGTCCAGGTTCCGGGCCGCGAGCTGTTCGTGGTGGCCGACATGGGCGGCTGGGGCCACAGCGACGGACGGCTGCTGCTGCTCGATCCGCGCGCGCCGCAGGGCGGGCGGCTCAAGGAGCTTCTCGGGGGAATCGAATATCCGTTCGGCCTCGCGATCGGTCCGGACAAGAAGCTCTACGCCTCCACCGCCGAAACGATCTTCCGGTTCGATCCGCTCGCGGACGATCCGCGCGCCACGGTCGAAACCATCATCCGTCACATGCCCGGCCGCCGGATCAAATTGCCCGGCGGCACCAGGCTCGAGGACAGCGCGCATCCGCTCAAGCAGTTCGTCTTCGACAGGAACGGGCGGCTGTTCGTCAATGTCGGCTCGCACAGCGACGACTGCATCACGCCGGCTCCGATCACAAAACCTTGCGCTGCGGCCGGGGGCGCTGCCGCCCTGGCCTCGATCTGGTTGTTCGCGCCGCCCGCGGGCGGCGTCTTCCCCGCGCTGAACCCCGGCGATCCCGATCCGCCGCACACCGTCTATGCGCGCGGCCTGCGCAACTCGATGGCGCTGGCGCTGCATCCGAATTTCCCTGATGCCGGCTACGCCTTCCTGCAGGGCGAGAACAGCCGCGACCTGCCCGACATCTTCAAGCCGAACGAGGAGATCAACGCGATTGTGCAGGGCGGGCATTATGGCTGGCCCTATTGCTACGACCTGTCGACGCCGAGTCCCGAATTCAGAAGCGTGCTGCAATCCGGACCCTACAAATCGTTTTGCACGGCAGGCGCGCTCTACAAGCCGCCGTTTACGCTGCTGCCGCCGCACGGTGCGCCGCTCGCGATGCTGTATTATCGCGGCGCCAAATTCCCGGAGCTGGAGGGCAAGCTGCTGGTCGGCCTGCACGGCTATCGCCCGACCGGCAGCCGCGTTCTCGTCTACGACGTCGACGACCGCGGTTTCCCCAGGCCAAGCCCGGCACCGGTGCGCTATCACGTCAGTTGTGCGGCCGAGCCAACGCGCAGCTTCCAGACCGAGGCCGGCGACGTCGCCGCCGCGCCGTTCGACGAACTGATCGCGGGCTGGCACCGCGTCAACGGGGCGCGGCCGCAAGGCGCGCCGGTCGGCATGACGGTCGCAGAGGACGGCGCGATCTGGCTGGTCGAGGACAAGAACCGCAGCGTGATCCGCATCGACCGTGCCGCGGGCGATCCGCCGCCACCGCTGCCGTGCGACACGCGCAGCGAGGCGATGATCGACCAGCTTGCGGCCTTCGTCGCTCGAGACGCGCAGAACAGCGCGCGGCTGACTACGCTGCGCAAAGGCCTTGTCGAGCGGCATTGCGTCGGCTGTCATTCGGACTTCGGCTTGAAGCCGGGACAATCGGAGGCGGAGAAGGACGGCGCTGTGCTCCGCTTCATGCTCGCGCAGGACGGCTGGATCTATCCGGGCGACCCCGCTTCCGGCAGGCTGCGCACACGCCTGCGCGGCATCGGCGCGGAGAAGCTGATGCCGCCGGGCGGCGAGAACCTGCCGAAGACCGAACCCGGCTATGCGCGCCTGCTCGACACCATGGACCTGCTTGTTGCGAAGATGGTTCCGGGCACGCGGATGCGGATCAAGCCCGGCCCGCCGCAGCGCAAGTTCTTTGGCAAGACCGGCAAGGAATGCGGCGAAATACCGGCTGGGAAGGTCGTTGTCGTGACACAAAGCAGCGCTGTAGACAAACTTGGCTTCAGCCGATTCTTCCGGCCGGCCGACCCTTACCTGAACGGCGAGTGCACCGACGGCGATGGCTATTACATCCGGCAGGAGTTTCTGGTGCCTGTGCAGTAGCGTCCTGTTCGCGGTTGCGGCGGCCTCCGCGCAAGCGGAGACGAAGCTGTTCGAAAGCGCGCAGGTGACGCCCGCCGGCGAATACACCTTCGGCATCGAGGGCCCCGCGGCGGACCTCGATGGCAATCTGTTCGTGGTCAATCTCGGCAAGCCCGGCACCATCGGCAGGCTGCCTGCGGGCGGTGCGGCGTCGGAGCCGTTCGCGGCGCTGCCCGAGGGCAGCATCGGCAACGCCATCCGCTTCGATCGCAGCGGCACCATGTTCATCGCCGACTACAAGAAGCACAACATCTTTGCGATCCCGAAGGGGACGACCGCGCCGGCCATCTGGTTTCACTCCGACGAGATGAACCAGCCCAACGACATCACGATCGCCCGCGACGGCACCATCTATGCGAGCGATCCGAATTGGAAGGGCAGGGAAGGTCACATCTGGCGGATCGCGAAAGCCGCCGACGGCACGGTGCAGGGACAGCCGATGACGTCACCGCGGGCGATGGGCACCACCAACGGCATCGATCTCAGCCCCGACGGCAAGACGCTCTATGTCGGCGAATCCAGCAACGGCCAGATCTGGTCCTATGCCATCAACGGCACCGAGCTGACGGCGGCAAAGCTGATCAAGACATTCCAGCCCGACACCGTCGACGGCTTGCGTACCGACATTGCCGGCCGTCTCTATGTCGCGCGCATCCTCAAGGGCACGGTCGCGCTGCTGAAGCCCAATGGCGCGGTCGAGCGCGAGATCGCACTCAAGGCCAAGGAGCCGACCAACATCGCCTTCGGTGGCGGCGACGGCAAGACCGTCTTCGTCACCCAGCGTCAGGGCGGCTTCATCGAGTCCTTCCGCACCGACCAGGAAGGCCGCGAGCACTGCCTGCAGCGCGGGCGCTGCTAGAGCAATGGCTTTGGGTTGAAACGGTCGCCGCGGGTGGTTCACCTCTCCCGCTGGCGGGAGAGGTCGCGCCGTAGGCGCGGGTGAGGGCTCTCTCCTCTCGGGGATTGTCCCATTGCGGCAACACCCTCTCCCCAACCCTCTCCCGCTTGCGGGAGAGGGAGTGCACCTCGCTCGTTGCAACGATCAGCTTCACGCGACAGGTTGCGGCATTCTTCTTGCTTGCATCCTGCGGCCGCAGCGATCAAGACATCTGTGGCATCTTCAAAGCGACCACGGAGTGTTTGAGTGAAAGCCGTCCACACCGAACTGCACCGCAGCCACGATCCGCAATTCTTCCTGGTTCGCGGCGTCGTCAAGCGCACCACCGAGCAACCGGAGCGCGCCGACCGCCTGCTCAAGGGGTTGCAGGACGGCAAGCATCAGCTGGTCGAGCCGACCACTTTCGGGCAGGGGCCTCGCGCGCGCATTCACAGCCCGGAATATCTGTCGTTCCTGAGCGAAGCTTGGGACGCCTGGACCGCGCTCGGCGATTCCGGCCCGGAGATGATTGGCAACATCCACCCGGTGCGGCATGCGGCGACCTATCCGACCCATATCGTCGGCAAGCTCGGTTGGCACACCGCCGACACCGCGGCGCCGATCGGTCCGGGCACCTGGGCCGCGGCCTGTGCCGCCACCGACGTGGCGGTCACCGCCGCGCAGATGGTGATGGACGGCGAGGACGCGGTCTATGCGCTGTGCCGTCCGCCCGGTCACCACGCCTATCGCGACATGGCCGGCGGCTTCTGCTTTCTCAACAACAGCGCGATTGCCGCGGCCCATCTGCGGCAGAAGCACGAGCGCGTCGTCATCCTCGACGTCGACGTCCATCACGGCAACGGCACGCAGGGCATTTTCTACGCGCGGCCGGACGTCTACACGGTGTCGATCCACGCCGATCCCATCGCGTATTATCCCTATGTGTGGGGCTATGCGCACGAGCGGGGCGAAGGTCCGGGCCTCGGCACCAATCTCAACATCCCGCTTCCGATCGGCACCGGCGATGACGGCTACATGCAGGCGATGGAGGTCGCACGCAAGGCGATCGAATCCTTCGCCCCCGGCGCGCTCGTCATCGCGCTCGGTCTCGATGCCTCCGAACACGATCCGCTGAGGGGACTGGCCGTCACCACGCCGGGCTTCCGCCGCATCGGCCATGCCATCGCCAGGATGGGCCTGCCGACCGTGTTCGTCCAGGAGGGCGGTTATCTCTCGGATATTCTGGGTGCGAACCTGACCTCGGTGCTGGCCGGGTTCGAAGAGGCGAGGTGAGGTCTCTTCACCTCGTCGGGTCGGTCGTCATGCCCGGGCTTGTCCCGGGCACGCGCCGCCGCGAGCGACGAACGCTCAATCCGCTTCAGTTCGATCCTCTGCTTGTTTCGCTTTACCTTGATTCGAATCGTGAGTTTCTCTGGTCTCGTCAGGCGGCTATGAGTGCGGCCTGATGGCCATTTGAGCGCGCTCCATGCATTCCGTTGCCCTGCTGACTGCCAGCTACGCCAAGGATATTGAACGCTTTTCGCTGCTCAGCGAGAGCATCGACACCTGGCTGACGGGATACACGCGGCATTATGTTCTCGTTAACGATGAGGACGTGCCGCTGTTTGCGCGCTTCGCCTCGGACAAGCGGGTCATCGTTCCGGCCTCGCGCTACCTGCCGAAATGGCTGTTCGCCCTGCCGCCGGCGCTTCAGTTCATCAGCAAGCGGCGGGTCTGGCTGTCGCTGCTGTCGTCGCCGGTGCACGGCTGGCACATCCAGCAGATCCTGAAGATCGCCGGCGTTCTCAACGCGCCCGAGCAGCGCGTCTGCATTCTGGATTCGGACAATCTGTTCTTCCGCGAGTTCGACGTTGGCCAATATGCCGGCGCCGAGAAGACGCCGCTGTTCGTCACGCCAAAGGACATCGGCGCCGACCACCCGCTGCATGGGCTGTGGCTGCGGACCGTCGATCAGCTCCTCGGCATCAAGGACCGCTCGTTTCCTGCTGACGATTATGTCGGCAATGCCCTGGTCTGGGACAAGGACACCGCGCGCGCGATGACCGCCGCCATCAAATCTGCGACGGGGCTGAACTGGGTCCTGGCGCTGTGCCGGAAGAAGAAGTTCTCGGAATATCTGATGTACGGCCATTTCGTCGCGAGCTCGCCCGCGCACCTGGCCACACACCGGGTCACGGAAGACAGCATCGCGGTCTCGCATTGGGACGACACCCCGCTCGACCGTCCCGCCATCGAAGCGATGATGCGCGCCGCTTCGCCCGAGCAGGTCGCGCTCTGCATCCAGTCCTATTCCTCGACCTCGGTCGACGACATCCGCGAGGTGTTCCGCCTCTCGTCGCGCGATCGCCGGGCTCCGGGCCTTGCACCTGATCACATCGACGAGGCGGCCGCCTTCGTCGCGCCGAAGACGCGCTGAGATCCTGCGTCCTCAAGCGTCTTTCGTGAACTTGCTGATCACGTCCAGGAACGGCTTCGGCTTGAACTCGCCGTCGAGCGGCAGCGGGCGGTTCGGCTGCTTGTCGGCACGGGCGAAGGTGCCGTTGATCCAGCTGTAGCGATCCGAAAGTCCCCAGGTCAGGATCGAGCGCACCGGGCCGCTGGTCGAGATCGCGGTGAGGAGATCGTCGACGCGCTTGGCGACGATGGCGTCGCGCTGCGCAGGACTTCCCGCCAGCTTCTGGTCGTCAACGTCGAGCTCGGTGACGAGCACATCCAGTCCCCACGAGCGCAGCTCGGTGACGAATTCGGCGAGGCCATGGGTGTCGATCTCGAGCTCGGCATGCAGATGCGCTTGCAGGCCCACGGCGTGCAGCGGCACGCCCCGGTCGAGCAGGTCCATGATGAGATTGCGATACGCGGCGCGCTTGGCGATGAACGAGTCCTTCGCCGACTCGATGTCGTATTCGTTGATTGCGAGCTTGACCGATGGATCGGCCGCGGCGGCGGTGCGGAAGGCCAGCGGAATCCAGCTCTGGCCCAGATGCTGGGTCCAGAACGTGTCGCGCCGGTCCTTCGGACTGCGGGGATTGTCCGGGATCGGCTCGTTGACGACATCCCACGACGTCAGCTTGTCCTTGTAGTAGGAGACGACGGTGCCGATGTGGTCGACATAGGCGCGCTCGACGCCGCGTGTGTCCTTGATCTGCTTGGTCCAGTCCGGAATGTCGTGATACCAGGCGAGCGCGTGGCCGCGCATCGTCAGGTCGTTGTCGCGCGCGAAATCCAGGATCGCGTCGGCGCGCTCGAAGTTGAACGTGTGGGCGTTCGGCCGCAGCATCGGCCATTTCAGCTCCAGCACCGGCACCACCTGCGTGCAATAGGTGCTGATGGCTTCGCCGAGCCTGGGATCGGCCTGCAGGTCCCAGAGCGTGGCGGCCGCGCCAAAGCCGGGGCGGCGCTGCGCAAGCTTCGACGCCGGGGCCGCGGATGCCGTTGCTCCGGCCGCCAGGGTTGCGGCGCTGCCGAGGAGGAATTCGCGTCTGTCGAGCCTGGTCACGGCGGTCCTTTTCGAGCCAACGCAGCATCGTACCAAGCGGGGAGCTGCGACGCCGGGATTTTGCCGTGTTGGGTTAACCCCTGCGGTTTGCCGGCCATCGCCGCGCATGACCTCGCCTCGGCGTTCCGGGAAGGCCAAATTTAACGCTAACGCGCGAAAGCGGCTTCTAGGCTTCATTTGCCGCCCGATCTGCGCACTTATGTGACAATCTTGAGCGATGTTGCGGCGCAGTTCGTTCGCCTCACCAAGGTCCCATTGATTAACGGCCGCCACACTCGCAAGACCGCCACGGTCCCGTGCTCGCATGCTGAACCGCCATTTCTCGATTTATCTCGTCGCCTACATCCTGCCCGCGGCGGTGGGCTTCTTCGCCGTCACCGCCTATACGCGGCTGCTCAGCCCTGCGGAATACGGCGCCTATGTCGTCGGCATCAGCCTCGCCGGCATTTTGGGCGCGATCTTCTTCGCCTGGATCAAGCTGTCGGTGTCGCGCTATCAGGCGATGTCGGCGGAGGTGGATTTTCGCGGCACGGCGATGGTCGCCTTCGCCCTCACCGCGGCCGTGCTCTGCGCCACGACCCCCTTGGTCTTCCTGGCTCGTAGCGACGTCAGCGTCGAGCTGCTGCTGGCCAGCATGTTCGTCGCGATCATGGCCAATGCCGTCGATGTCGGTCAGGAGTTCGAACGCGCCAAATTGCGCCCCTACCGGTTCGCCGCGATCTCGATCGTGCGCAGCGTGTCGAGCGTCGGGTTCGGCCTGCTCGCTATCTGGCTCGGCTGGGGCGGATTGGGGCTGCTGGCCGCGTTCGGCCTGGGCTCGCTGACCGGGATCATCCTGAACCTTGTCGGCGACCGCACCAGGATCGCACGCTTCCAGCCCAGCCAGTTCATGCAGCTGGCGCGCTACGGCCTGCCGCTGACGCTGGCCGGATTGTCGGTCGCGGTCTATTCGGCCTGCGACCGGCTTATCGTCGCCTATCTGCTCGGCAAGGATGCCGCCGGCATCTTCGGCGTCGCGGCCGACCTGCCGCGCCAGTTCATGGTCATGATCGCATCCAGCGTTGCCGCTGCCACGGTGCCGCTGGTGTTCCGGTCCTTGTCCGAGAACAACAAGCAGGCGACGCGGGAGCGCTTGACCGAGAGCCTCGAGCTCCTGCTCGTCGTGGTCACGCCGGTTGCGGTCTGGCTCGCGCTTGCCGCGGACCAGGTTGCCGGCACGCTCGTCGGCGTCGACTTCCGCGCCGGCGTGTCGGCCCTGCTGCCGACCCTGGTGCTCGCCCGCTTGTTCGGGATCGCCAATCAGTTTTACGTGCAGATCAGCTTCCAGCTCGCCGAGCGGCCCTTCATGCTGGCGGCGCAGTCCTTCCTCACCCTGGTCGTCAGCGTGGTGCTGATGGTGATGCTGGTCGCCGGCTACGGCATCTACGGCGCGGCGCTGGCGACGCTCGCGACCGAGGCGATCGGTTTGCTCGTCGCAATCGCCCTGATGCATCGCGCCCATCCCGTGCCATTCGATTTCAACCGGCTCGCCGGGGTCGCGGTTTCGGCCGCGGCGATGGCCGCCGCCATCCTCCTTGCGCGTTCTCAGGCCGGCGGCACCGGCCTCATCGCGCTCATCATCGTCAGTCTGGCAGGCGGGCTGGCTTACGCCCTCGCGGCCTGGCTCCTCAACGTCGCCAATGTCCGGACGCTGTCGCTGCGGTTCCTGCGGAGCTTCAACCGCAAGGCTCTCGGCGTCTGAGCGGCGTCCTCGCTCGCGGGCAGAGTGGACATTCTGCCGCACTGACTGGTGCCAGCTTCGGACCAGCCCCGGCTGCAACCGATCTTCCGCCGGCTCGGGCCATCGTATATGAGGGATTTGTTGCCGGGCCGTGCCGAATATCGCCACAGACGGAACGTAAGCCGGCTGCGATTTCTTAATTCAATGATCGCAATCTGATACATGATCGGCACAGGCCGGCATTTTCGACCGAGGATGGCATGAACAACCGACTGACCACGGCGCGATCCACCTGGGCCATGCGGTGTCGGGGCCTTCCCGGAATTGTGACGATGGCGGCGGTGGCCGTCCTTGCGACGGTTGCGCCGGCGACCGCGGCCAAGCAGGCGCGCCAGGCGGCCGAGGCGGTGGCGCCGCGCCAGGCCGGCGACCCGATCATGGCGATCGTCTCGATCAAGAGCCAGCAGGTCACTTTCTACGATGCCGACGGCTGGATCGTGCGCGCGCCGGTGTCGACCGGCACCACGGGACGCGAGACGCCGGCCGGCGTCTTCGCCATCCTCGAGAAGAACCGGGAGCATCGCTCGAGCCTCTATGACGATGCCTGGATGCCGCATATGCAGCGCATCACCTGGAACGGGATTGCGCTGCATGGTGGACCGCTGCCCGGCTATGCCGCCTCGCACGGCTGCGTGCGGATGCCGTTCGGCTTTGCCGAGAATGTGTTCGACAAGACCTATATCGGCATGCGCGTGATCGTCTCACCGCACGACACGGTCCCGACCGAGATCTCTCATCCCTCGCTGTTCGTGCCGAAGCCGGAGGCCATCGCGGCGGCGCCCCGCCAGGCCGACAAGCTCGCCGTCGAGGCGGAGGAGGCGACAAGGGCTGCGGACGAGGCTAAGAAGGCTGCTTCCGTCGCCGCGAAGGAAGCTGCCTCGCTTCCCGCCGCGCTGCGCAAGCTGGAACAGCAGAGGGCCCGCGCGGATGCCGAGCTCGCCTTCGCCGACAAGACGCTCGCGAACGCCAGGAACGATCAGGCCCGCGCCAAGGCCGAGGAGCTTACGCAGAAGGCGGCAGCCAAGGCCGCCGACGCGGCGACGCAGCTCGATGCCGCCAAGGCCGCCGCGCAGCCGAAGCGCGATGCCGTGGCCGCGACGAAGGAGGCCGCCAAGGCCGCTGCGGCCAGAAAGGCTGAAGCCGTCAAGGCCGCGACCGACGCAAAGCTCGCAAGCGAGCCGGTCTCGGTCTATATCAGCCGCGCCACGCAGAAGCTCTACGTGCGGCGAAACACGCACAAGCCGGCGCCCGACGGCGGCGGCGAGGTGTTCGACACCAGCATCGAGGTCCCCGTCACGATCCGCAACCCCGAGCAGCCGATCGGCACGCACATCTTCACGGCGATGGCGAAGACCGATGCGGGCCTGCGCTGGAGCGTGGTCACGATCGAGAACGGCGACGAGGCCCGCAACGCCCTCGACCGCATCACCATCCCGCAGGACGTGTGGGATCGCATCGGGCCGACCGCCTTGCCGCGATCCTCGATCGTCATCTCCGACGAGCCGCTGAGCAGCGAGACCAATTACCGCACCGAGTTCGTCGCGGTGCTCAGCAACGAGCCGCAGGGCGGCTTCATCACCCGCAAGCCGACTGCGCCTGCCATGATCGCGAGCGACGACGGCTGGGACAACGGCTTTGGCTTCTTCTTCCAGCAGCGCGATCCCTACGTCCAGCAAGGCAATCCGCGCCGCCGCAGCCAGTATCAGTATTATCAGCCGGCGCAGCCGATGCAGCGCGGCTTCTGGTAGGAAAGCCGGGCTTGCCTGCGGCGCAGGCTTATGGCCGCGCCGTGATCACCAGGGCCTGGATCTTGGCTTCGACCGGTCCGAAGCCATGGCGCGCGCGGATCGCAGCGGCGACAGCGTCCGTCGCGGCCTGAAGATCGCCGCCGCTTCTCGCCTCGATTTCGCCGCACAGCGGCGTCCCCTGGCAATAGGCGAACGCCACGAGGTCGGGCGACGGGGCGCGGCTGGTGGCTGCCAGCGTTTCGATCGAGACGTTGTCGAAACCGGCGCGTGCGAGATCGGCCCGTATGATCGCCTGGTCGAAATAGCCGTGCGGTGTCCGCATCATGAAGCGGGGCGGATCGTCGGGAAACAGCTTGCCCAGGGCGGTCGTTGCGTCGTCGGCGAACACGTTCTCCTCGATGCGGTCCCAGACATTGAAGAGAAACGTGCCGCCCGGCTTCAGGACGCGCTTTGCTTCCGAATAGCCCTTGACTCGGTCCGGAAAGAACATGGCGCCGAACTGGCAGCAGACCACGTCGAACTCGGCGTCGCCGAACGGAAGCGCCAACGCATCCGCCTGGCGCCAGGAGATGCGATCATCGCCGGCCTGGCGCTGTGCGGCGACCGCGAGCATGGGTTCGTTGAGATCGGTCGCAACGTAGCGGACGTCGCTCGGCAAAGCCGCCGCCACGGCGCGCGTCACGGCGCCGGTGCCGGCTGCGATCTCGAGCAGCGCGGAGGGCGAGAGCGCAGCGACGCGTCTTGCGATGTCGTCGGCGTAACCGGCGAAGATCATCGGGACGAGATGCTCATCGTAGAGCTTTGGGATGGAGCCGGCGAAAACCTTGTCAGTGTCGGACATGCCTGCCTCGCTGAAGGTTCGGACGTCAGGTCCAACCTTACCATGGATGCGCCGGCAAGGATGTGAAATAGACCGGCTCAACACGGCGTTGCGCTCTCAGCGAACATCGGCGAAGTAGGTCATCGCGCCTTACGATTTTGCGCCGCCGACCTCGCGGATCGGCCGGGTGCCGTCCCAGTTCAGTGCGGCCTGCCGGACCTTCTCGAAGAACGGCCCCTTGGTGCCGCTGATGTCGGAGATCTCGATCACCGTGCCGGGATGGGCCTGGGTGTCGAAATAGGCAAAGCGTCCGCGCTCGCCGCCGATCTGGCCCTCATGGCCGATCCTGTAGCCAAGCCCGAGTGCCCTGTCGTAGAGCGCCTGGTAGTCCTGGCTCCAGTACGACATGTGCTGGAGCCCTTCGTGGCCGGCGTCCAGGAACTCCTTGTACAGCGAGGGCGCGTCGTTGCGCTGCTGGATCAGCTCGATCTGGAGGTCGCCGGAATTGGCCAGCGCAATGCTCATCTCGACGGCAGAGTCCTGGCCGCGATGGCGGAACCAGTCGGTCTTGACGCGGTCCATGTAGTACCAGGGACCGACGCCCATCACCTCGATCCAGTGCTTCATCGTGGCGTGGATGTCCCGCACCACATATCCGTTCTGGCGCACCGCGCCGAAGATGCGGCTCATGTCCGCGCTCCCAGTCTCAACCTGTTCACTTGACCTCGATGCCGGCGTCCTTGGCGACCTGCTTCCAGGCTGCGATGTCGCGGGCGTTGATGTCGCGCTGCTCCTCGCCGGGCACGAATTGCGGCGTGATGCCGAGCGCAAGCAGCTTCCCCTTCACAACATCATCGCCGAGCGCCTCCTTCAGCGCCGCCGACAATTTCCCTGCGATCGGCGGAGCAAGGCCTGCGGGCGCATACATCGCCCAGGACAGGTTGCGGTCGAACGGCACGCCCTGTTCCTTGTAGCTGGCGACGTCAGGCAGGCTCGGCGAGCGCTCGCCGCAGGCGGCCAGCGCCTTGATCGAGCCGTCCTTCACCAGCGGCGTCGCGGTCGCGACGTCGAGCGTCGCCAGCGAGATGTGGCCCCCGAGCAGGTCGCCGGCCAGCTTCGCGATGCCGTTGAACGGAACGTGATCCATCTTGATGCCGGTCTGCTGCATCAGGATTTCGGCACAGAACTGCCCGGTCGAGCCAACGCCCCAGCTGCCGTACTGGACCGGCTCGCCCTTCTTGGCCAGCGCGACCAGGCCCTTGATGTCGTTGGCGGCAAAATTCCTGGTCGCGACCAGCATGATCGAGGAGGTGCCGACGCGGCCGATGGTGGTGAAATCCTTGATCGGATCGTAGGGCAGCTTCGGATAGATCGCCGGCGCCAGCACATGCGTGGTCATGCCGCCGACGGTGATGGTGTAGCCGTCGTTTGCAGATGTCGCGACCATCTGCGTGCCGAGCGTGCCGGCCGCGCCCGTGTGGTTCTCGATATAAATGCTCTGACCCAGCGTCTTGCCCATCCTGTCCGCAAGCAGCCGGCCGACCACGTCGCCGCCGCCGCCGGCCGCATAGGGCAGCAGCATCTTGATCTTGTGGGTGGGGTAGACGGCCGGATCCTCGGCGCGGGCGGACGGCGCCGCAGACAAGATCAGCAGCAATGATGCGACGATGCGAAGCGCTGCGGTTGATTGTGTGGGCAAAAGGCGAGCGTGGCTTGCCATGGCTTTCTTCCCCCAATTGCTCTCCGCTTATCGAGCGGAGTTGAATGTCCCGATCGTGCACGGCGCTTGCTGCGTCGTGCCGGTGATCGCTGAATGGAAAACGAACGATCGTTCGTACGGTTGACTAGCGAACGAGCGTTCGTTAGTCAAGCATTATGGCTGTCCACACCTCCAGCGCGGCGGATGCGGCCGCGCCCACGACGCGCGAGCGCATCCTCACCGAAGCGCTCAACCTGTTCGCGCAGAGCGGCTATGGCGGCGCTTCGATGCGCGAGCTCGCGCGTCGCGTCGGCATCCGCGAGAGCAGCCTCTACAATCATTTCCCCGGCAAGGCGGCGATCCTCGAAGCGATCGTCAGCGAGCATGGCCCGGCCAGCTCCGCGAGCCGGCTGGAGGAGCCGCGCTACAAGCAGCTCGCGCGCCAGCCTGCCGCGTTCTGCCGCCAGTTCGCGCTCGACCTGGTCGAGCAATGGTCGGACCCGCGCGAGCACCAGTTCCAGAAGGTCATCACCGCCGAGCGCAACCGCGTCCCCGGCATCCGCGCCAAGTTCGCCGATCACTTCTATGCGCGCGAAGAGAGCCTGATGACGGCCTATTTTCGCGGCTTCGCGCTGGCCGGCCTGGTGTCGACGCCGGATCCGCGCGAGACCGCGCGGCTGTTCGCGGCGGGCCTGATCTACATCCGTCTCGAGCATTACGTGATGGGCGCAGCCCCTTCGCCGCGGGCGAAGGTGCTCGAGGCGATCGACCGCTATCTCGAATTCTTCCTGTCGCTGATCGCGGCAGGGACCGGCGCCGACAACAAGAAGCGAAAGCCCAAGGGAGAGAACCGTGGCAAGGCTGCCTCTGATTGATCCTGAGACGACGCGCGGCGACATCCGCGCTTCGTTCGACCGCATGCCGGTCAAGCTCAACATCTTCCGCATGATGGCCCATGCCGAGGCCAACATGATTCCGGCGATGCGGCTCGGCAATTCGATCCTGCACAAGCAGAAGCTCTCGTCCATCAACCGCGAGCTTCTGATCCTCCAGGCCGCCCAGCTCGAGGGCGGCGCCTACGAATGGCGCCAGCACGTGCCGATCGCGCTCGGCGTCGGCTGCACGCAGGCCCAGGTCGATGCGGTGGAGCGCGGCGACTACGATGCTGCCGCGCTGAATGAGGCGGAGCGCGCCTTGCTGAAGTTCGGACGTGAAGTCGTCGAGAACGTCCGCGTGCCCGAGGCGATCTTTGCCGCCGCGCGACAACAGTTCAGCGACCAGGAGATCGTGGAGTCCATCGTCGCGCTCGGCTTCTACATGATGATGGCGCGCCTGACTGAAGCGACCGAAACCGATCTCGATCCCGCCGCCGGCATGGCGGTCTATGACGGCGGCAAGAAATAGGGCGGCTGGGGATGGCGGAGACCGAGAGCAAGCCGGAGCGCTTTGTCCGTCCGCCGAGCGCGGAATCGCTGGGCGAAGCGCCGGGCAGGGGGCGACTGAAAGGCCGCCATATCCTCATCGTCGGCGGCGGCCAGCGCGTGTTCGATGCGGCCACAGATCCGATCGGCAACGGCCGCGCCATGAGCATCCTCTGCGCCCGCGAGGGCGCGAAGGTCGCGGTCGCCGATCTCAACCACGCCTCCGCGCAGCAGACCGTCGAGCGCATCACCGACGAAGGCGGCGAGGCCTTCGCCATTGCCGCCGACGTCACGCGTGAGACCGATGTCATCCGCATGATCGAAGAGGCGCATCGCGCCATGGGCGGCCTCGACGGCATGGTGCTGAACATCGGCACGTTCGGCAAGACCGGCCTCGATAACGTCAGCCCGGAAGAGTGGAACAGGATCTACGACGTCAATGTTCGCGGCCCCATGCTGTGCTGCCGCGCCGGCTTGCCGAAATTCGACGATGGCGGCGCCATCGTCTTCATCTCCTCGATCGCCGCGCTGAAGGCCGGATCGCAAATGGCGGTCTATGATTCGTCGAAAGCCGCGCTCGGCGGCCTGATGCGCAACATCGCCCATCTCGGCGCGCGCCGCGGCATTCGCGCCAATCTGGTCTATCCCGGCCTCGTCGACACCCCGAACGGCCGCGAAGCCGGCGCCGGCCGCCCCAATCGCGGCAAGGGCCACATTCCGTTCGGCCGCCAGGCCACGGCGTGGGAGGTCGCCTATGCCGTGCTGTTCTTCCTGTCCGACGAAAGCGTCTATGTCACCGCGCAAACGCTCGCGGTGGATAGCGGCCTGAGCGGGATGTGACTCAGTAGCCCGGATGGAGCGCAAGCGTAATCCGGGACCGGTGCTTCACCGCGCGAGTTGCCCCGGATTGCGCTGCGCTCCATCCGGGCTACGAATGCGGCAGATGAGGTGATCGAGCGAGATGTTTCCGGGTCCGTAGGCCATCAGCGCGAGCGCCATGGCGGCCCAGGTGAGGTGGATCGGCCAGCCGTCGGGCACCGTGAGCTCGACGATGATTGTCATGAACAGCAGCCCAAGCCCTGCGAACCGCGTGCCGAGCCCGAGCACAAGCAGGATCGGAAACATGATCTCGCCGCAGCCCGACAGGAATGCCATCAGGGTCGGCGCCGGAAAGTGGTAAGTCCCGCCCGGTAGGTGCAGCATGAACTCATCGCTGAACAGCGTCACGGCGGTGTCATTCAGCCTGAGGAAGCCGTCCCATTTGAGCATCCCCGAGCGCCAGAACGGCACCGCCAGCGCGAGGCGCAGCACGAGCAGGACGAGCGAGGGGACGGCGATCGCCTGCACCAGCTGGTTGGCCTTGTCGACGAGCAGCCAGGGCGACGGCAGGCCGCCGCCGGTTGCCATGCGTTGGTCCGTGATCATGGTGCGTCTCCAGCAGCAAGCGAGGTGAAGGCGCCGGCCTCGATCAGGCCGGCGATGTTCGAGGCAAGGTCGAAGTCGGGCGATGCCTCCAGGGCCGCCGCGGCAGCTTCGCCGAGCGGTTGGCCGGATGCGAGGCAGGCGGCAAAGACGGCGCCGGCGGGTGGAAGGTGCCGCACCGCGACCTCGAATTCGGGCCGTGTGATCAGCGCGTCCTCCGGCCTGGACGCATCGATGCGCGCGGGGGGAGCGCTGCCACGATTGGCGGCGAAAATCGTCACCGCGGCGTATGGCGAACGAACGATCCGCATCGCCGGGTGCGGGATGAAGACGGCGTCCGCCAGACGTTCCGGGTCGATCGCGGACAGCCGGGCCGGGGACAGCGGTGCGGCGTCGCCGGCATGATAGGCATCGAGCCAGGCCCGTTCGATGCGGGCGACATCGGCGAGCCAGGGCATATCCTGCGCATGCTCATAGGCTTCGATGAACCCGGGAAATTCGCGGCCATACTCGAACAGCAGCGGCGAGGCCGGCGGATGGCTGCGGACATGGAAGCGCGCCATGGCGCGGAAGAAGTCGGCCCCGGTGATGCGCTGCACCGCCGGATAGACCGCGGCCAGCGCTTCGATCAGGCTGACGGTAACGTTGTTGCGGTAGACGTCGTAGCGCCGGCCGGCGGCCTTGCCGTTCGGGCCGGTCACGATTTCAGGCGTGCTGCGTGCAGGATCCAGCAGCGCCGGCGCGAACGCAGCAGCAAAGGACAAGCCGGCTTCAGGCCGCATGACGCTCTCCTGCCATCGCGGCGGACTGATGACGGTCGAGGATCGCCTGGGCGGCAGCGGCTTCCGCCTGCAGCACCGGCCAGTCCGGAATCTTGCTGTCCCATTCGATCAGCGTCGGCACCGCGCCGCGGCGCTGGATCACGATCTCGTAGAGTTTCCAGACGGCATCCGCGACCGGTCCGTCGTGGCTGTCGATCAACAGCAGATCGCCTTCGTCGTCGGCCTGCTCGGCATGGCCCGCAAGATGAATTTCCTGGACGTGCGACAGCGGGAAATCCGCGAGATAGTCGAGCGCCGAAGTGCCGTGATTGGTGGCGGAGACGAACACGTTGTTGACGTCGAGCAGCAGCCCGCAGCCGGTGCGCTCTGCAATTGCGCGAATGAACTCGGTCTCGCGCATCGAGGATTCGCGGAAGGCGATGTAGGTCGACGGGTTTTCCAGCAGCAGCGGGCGGCGGATCGCCTCCTGCACCTGGTCGATGTGGTCGCAGACGCAAGCCAGCGTCGCTTCGGTGTAGGGCAGCGGCAACAGATCGTTGAAGAAGCTGGCCTCATGCGTCGACCACGCCAGATGCTCGGACACCAGCGCCGGCTGATAGCGCGCGACCAGGCTGCGGAAGCGCGCCAGATGCGCATTGTCGAGCGGCCGTGGCCCGCCGATCGACATGCAGACGCCATGCAGGGACAGCGGATGGTCGCGGCGGATCGCCTCCAGCGCGCGATGCGGTGGGCCGCCATCGCCCATGTAGTTCTCGGCGTGGACTTCGAAGAAGCCACGCCGAGGTCCTGCCTCGAGGATATCAGGTAGATGCTCCGGCTTGAAGCTCGTCCCGGCAACGCCGCCGATGGGAATCGCGAAACGGAGCGGCATGGCTGCCGGTCGGGTCGACTTGATCGCCGTGCTCATCGTGCTGCTCCGTTCGTGCTTGCTGGCGACGTCGAGAAGGCCGCTAGACCGGCTTGAGCGAGCCCTTCTTGCCGCCCGGCAGCTCGATGCTGGTGCAGGTGCCGCCCTGCACGAATTTCCAGGCATTGCCTTGGTAGTCGACGGTCGAGGTGCCCTGGCAAGTCGTGCCCGGTCCCGCCGCGCAGTCGTTCTGGCCCTTCAGCGCGACGCCGAAGCACTTCTCTTTCTTGGCGGCGACGGCGGCCTCGGCCTCGGACTTGGTCAGCGGGCCGGCGGGGGCGAGGGTCGCGAGCGCGGTCGACATGGCGCCGGCGAGGACGAGCGAGGTGACGGCATGCTTGGCAGACATCGAGATTCTCCTGTTCGAGATGGCATCGCCTTGCGGGCGATGTGCGCGTGGTCTCCTTCGCTGCGCGCGCAGCCGACGTTACTTGCAGGCCGCTCACAAAGCCGTGAGACCGATTGGATCAAGCGCACCACCGGTGCGCTTGGCCGATATTAGCGGGCAAGCCTCCGCTCAAAGCCAATGCCTTGGCTCTATCGAGACGGTAGCCGCCGCGCATTGGCGGTCGGAGCTCGATCCTGTCAGACGTAACGGACGAGCGCCGGCGGCGTAGAACAAGGTCAGCGGCTCGGCGTGAACCGGCAGGCGAAGAGGGCGATGAAGGTTGATCCCGAACGACGGCTGCGTGCGATCGCAGGGCTGACGATCAGCATCCGCCTCGCGGTGTCCGCGCTGGTGCTGGCTGCGATCCTGCTGACGGCCGCGCTCTCCAGCCTGCTCTGGTGGCGCACGGCCGAGGCGACCAGCCGGCAGCTTGCCTCGACCATCAACGAGCAGATCGTGGCGGCGGTGCGCAAGGAGGTCTCGGCCATCGTCGACGAGGCGCGCGCCGCGCACACCGCGATCCGCACCCTGTTCCTGCAGAACGTGCTCGACACCCGCGAGGCCGACAAGCGCGAGTTCGTGTTCCTGTCGCAATTGCAGTCGCAGGCGACGATTTCCTGGGTCGCTTTCGGCTGGCCCGACGGCTCCTTCTTCGCCGCGCACAAGCTCGGCGATCGTCGCCTGGAGATGATGGAGATCTCGCTGACCGACCATCCGGGCGAGCGCCGGGTCGATGAATATGACGTGGTGCCCGGCGACATCGAATTCGCCAACCGCCGCTTCGAGCCGACCTCGTTCCGCGTCGCCGATCAGGTCTGGTTCAAGGCCGGGCTCGACGCTGACGAACCGCAATGGTTCAGGGTGACGGAGCACGCGACTGGCGAGCGGCCCTCGATCGCGTTCGCGGGGCCGATCGACGTCTACCAGGAGCGGCAGGGCGTTCTGGCCGTCATCATCGAATATACGAGGCTCGCGCGCTTCCTGTCGCAGCTCGAGGTCGGGCGCACGGGGACTGCGTTCATCGTCGATGGCAGCGGCGAGCTGGTCGCGGCACCGGACAAGGACGCCGACGAGCTCCATCCGGCGCGTGGCGACACCACGTTGCTGCCGCTGGCGCGCGCAGCGCTCGACAAGGCAGGGGAGGCCGGCCGCAAGGAGGCGTGGCGGAGCCGGCTCATTTCGGGCGGCGCGGCCTACGAGGTTGCGCTGACGCCGCTGCCGTTTCCCGGCTGGTCGCTCGCCACCGTGATTCCGGAGGCCGAGTTTCTCGGGCCGGTCGAGACGACGCTGCGCCGCCTGATCCTCGGCCTTGCCGTCGGCGCCGTGCTCGCGGCGCTGGCCTCCGCGATGCTGGCGCGGTCCGTCATCGCCGCGCCGCTGTCGCGCGTCGTCGGCGAGCTTCGCCATGTCGAAGCCTTCGCGCTGGAGCAGGTGCGTCGCCATCCCTCGCGGCTCAAAGAGATCGCGAGCCTGTCCGGCGCCATCGCGGAGATGGCGTCCGGCCTGTCCGCCTTCCGCAAGTTCATTCCGGCCGATCTCGTCCGCGGCCTGCTGCGCCAGGGCGTCGAGGCGAGGCCCGGCGGCACGGTCCAGGAGCTCAGCGTGATGTTCATCGACATTGCCGGCTTCACCGGGCTGTCGGAGCGGCTCGGCGATCGCGTCGTGCCGCTGCTGTCGCGCTATCTCGACGTCACCTCGGAGATCATCGTCGCCAATGGCGGCACCATCGACAAGTTCATCGGCGACGCCGTGATGGCGTTCTGGGGAGCGCCGCAGCCGCAGGACGATCACGCCGCGCGATGCTGCCGCGCGGCGCTCGCCTGCCGCAAGGCCGTGGCAGAGTCCGGTCTGGTCGACGATCTCGGCCAGCCGCTTCAGATCCGGATCGGCATCAATTCGGGCCGCATGCTGGTCGGCAATATCGGCTCGGAGCTGCGGTTGAATTACACGGTGATCGGCGATGCCGTGAATGTCGCCAGCCGGCTCGAAGGCGCCAACAAAGCCTACGGCACGCACATCCTGATCGGCGAGACGACCGAACGCCTGGCGCGCGGCGCCGTCGTCACGCGAGAGGTCGACAGCATTGCGGTCTATGGCCGGGAGGAGGGTTTGTTGGTCCACGAGCTGATCGGGATCGTGGATGGAGAGGCCATCGACGCCGAGGCGGTCGGCTGGATCGCGGATTACGAGCGCGGCCTTGCCGCCTATCGCGCGCGGCGGTTCGCTGCTGCGCTGGCCGATTTCGAGGCCGTGTTGAAGCAGCGCCGCAACGATCGTCCCGCCGAGCTGATGCGGGACCGCTGTCGGCAGCTCGCATCGGCCGCGCCCGGCGCCGATTGGCGGGCCGTGGCAGCCTTGGCGACGAAATAGCGAGGTCGCAGTTCATGACGCTTGGCGCGTCAATCACGACATCCGCGCATGTCACATCAGGCTCTTGAGCCCGCCGGACGTCTATAGTATGGATTGCGTGGGTCTGCAGTTCACCCAGGCGTCACCGTCCCGCGAGGGAAGCTAAACCTGCAAGGCTCCATCGAACCGACACCAAACCTCGTGCCGCGTCGTAAGCCGGTGACCTCCGACAATCCTATCCGGATCGGCACTTTGAGGATTGGTCATGGCCAGAACTCCCATTGCCTTTGTTGCGGGCGACATCTCCGCGCTCGCGAAATCCGTGCGCGCCCAGCTTCTGCAGCGGACGTCGCCACCCGGGCACGTCGAGCTGCTCAACATTCTTGCGCGCGCGACGGGACATAAGAACTACCAACACTTCCGGGCAGCTATGGTCGGTAAGCCCGTGGACGATCGCAGTCCCGCGCCCCGAGCCGATACGGTCGATCTGAAGCGCGTGCAACGCGCGGCGCGCCATTTCGACGATCACGGCAGGCTGCTGCGTTGGCCGGCCCGCCACAATTTGCAGCAGCTGAGCCTCTGGGTGTTGTGGGCCGGCTTCCCGTCGCGGTGCAGCCTGGCCGAGGCGGACGTGAAGACGCTGTTGAATCGACAGCATGCTTTCGCCGACGATGCCTTGCTCCGCCGCGCGCTGTGCGATCACGGCCTGGTTTCCCGCACGGCCGATGGGCGAGCCTATCGCAGGATCGAGCGTCCGCCGCCGATGGAGGCGGCTGCGCTTTTGCGGCACCTCAAGGCCAGCGCACCCGGACAATCGGAAGCCGCGCCATGATCGCAAGTCCGGACGTATTGCCGCTCGCCGGGCCTGCTCCGGTTTGGGTGCAGACTTCCCGCGGGGCAGTCCAATGCGCAAGCGCAGGCGAGGGGCCGGCCATCCTGGCCATCCATGGCGGCATGGGTGGCCACGACCAGTCGTGGCTGCTGGCGCGCGCCCTCGCCACGACGCTCAGAGACAAGCGGGTGGTGGCCGTATCCCGCCCGGGCTATCTCGGCTCTCGCCTCGCACTCGGCGCGTCACCCAACGAACAGGCTGATCTCTATGGAGCGCTGCTCGACGCGCTCGGGATTGCGAGCGCGGCGGTCGTCGCGGTCTCCGCCGGCGGTCCCTCGGCGCTGCAATTCGCAGCCCGTCATCCTTCGCGGTGCCGCTCGCTCGTGCTGGTATCGGCCTGCACCGGACAATTGCAAACGCCGCCGGAGATAGCAGCGCGCCTGCGCCTGATGCGGCACCTGGCGCGCCTTCCCGGCCTGCCGCGCTTGCTGAAACGGCGGGCTGAACGGAATCCGCAGGCCGGTGCCCGCCGCGCCATTCCCGATGACCCCATGCGCGAACGCACGCTTCGCCATCCCGAGGCCGGTCCGCTCCTGCGCGCCGTGCAGTCGAGCGTGTTCGAGCATCTGTCCGAGCGGCTGCCGGGGACCGTCAACGACATCGCGCAGTTTGCCGCGCTGGAACAGCTGCCCGCGGGATCGATCTCGGCGCCAACTCTGGTCGTGCATGGCCGCGCCGACAATGTCGTGCCGTTCGCACATGCCGAGAACGTCTGCCGGGCTATTCCTCGGGCGAAGCTGCTGGCGCTCCCCGACGGCGGCCACGTCGCGCTTTTCACGCATCTGGACGTCGTGCGCGAGGAGGCCGAGCTACTGCTCGAAGCGCGCGAACTCGCTCCGTCCCCTCATCGCCTCGAGGCTCTCCCATGAAGACGACATTGCTTACACCCGAAGACTACACCCGCTCACCGTGGAAGAACGGCGGCGGCATCTTCACCGACATTGCGGGCGCCTGGCGCACTGAGGCGGCGGCGAAGGATTGGAGCAGCCTGCTGTGGCGCTTTGCCAGCACGCCGATCGTGGCGTCCGGCCCGTTCTCGCACATGCCCGGGATCGACCGGCTGCAGATGGTCGTCGCTGGGCGAGGGCTGGTGCTGAAGTCGCCGACGCAGGAGTTCGACGAGCGTGAACCTTTTACGACGGTGCGCTTCACCGGCGAAATGGAGATCGTGACAGCGCTCGAAGAAGGTCCGGTCGAGGTCGTGAACCTGATGGCCCGGCGCGGCGCGGCGGAGATCGAGCTCGTGGCCGTCAGGGAGCCCGGCACGCGGCAGCTTGCCGCCGGCACGCATCTGGTCTACGCCGCGCGCGGCGATTGCCGCGTCAGCCTCGATGGCGCGGAATTTTCACTTTCGCACGAAGATACGCTGAAGGTGGAGCTCGCCGCGGCCTCGCAGCTCGCGCTCGTGTCCGGCCTGGCGGTGCTGGGCTCGGTCCGGCTTCTCGGATAGGCGGCATCGGTCCCGCAGCCCGTTGCGCATAATCCATGCAACTGGCCAGGTTGACGTGGCGAAGCCGGGCACGATATCTGCCCTGATGCAGGCCACGGCTATAAGGGGCAGGATATGGACGCACCGACCAACAATGCCCCGACGCTATCGGACGGTGTCATCGACTGGCTGACCAACGGTACGCGCGACGAGCGTTTCATCGACGACATCTTCGCGCAGATGTGCATCCGGCTGCAGCAGGCCGGCATTCCGCTCAAGCGGGCGACGCTTCACGTCCAGATCAATCATCCGCAATGGCTCGGCGCCCGCATGACTTGGTCCGACGGGATGAAAGGGGCCGAGATCGCGCGGGTCGATTACGACGTTCGCGAGCGGTCCGAGTATATCGGAAGTCCTGCCAACGAGATTCATGAGGGAGCGGACGAGCTGCGCGAGAATCTCGAGCGCGATCCCTCGCTCGGCCGCAAGCACGCCCTCTATGACGAGATGCGCGCCAACGGCCTGACCGACTACGTCGCCTGGCCGCTGTACCACACGCTGGGCAAGCGGCACATCGTCACCTTCGCGACCGGCCGGCGAGGCGGTTTCGATCCGGCGCATATCGCCGCCCTCAAAAAGCTCCTGCCGGTGCTGGCGCTGGTCAGCGAGATCCGCATCAAGAACCGCCTGGCGCGAACCCTGCTGGAGACCTATGTCGGCTCCCATGCCGGCGAGCTCATCCTGGCCGGCGCCATAAGGCGCGGCACCGGCACGACGGTGCGCGCCGCGATCATGATCTGCGACCTCAGGGATTTCACCAAGATTTCCGACAATTGGCCGCGCGACGACGTCATCGACCTGCTCAACGATTATTTCGACGCGATGTCGGAGCCGATCGCGCGGCACGGCGGCGAGATCCTGAAATTCATCGGCGACGGCCTGCTCGCCATCTTTCCGCTTCAGGATCCCAACGCCTGCGCAAACCTGCTCCATGCCGTCACTGAGGCCCGTCAGGCCATGATCGCCCTGAACGAGCGGAACAACGCGACCGGCCGTGCGCCGCTGAACTACGGCATCGGCGTTCACGTCGGCGACGTCATGTACGGCAATATCGGATCGGCCAGCCGGCTCGACTTCACCGTGATCGGCCCCGCCGTCAACATGGCCTCGCGCTTGGAAGCGCTGACCAAGCAATTGGGACGCAAGGTGCTGCTGTCGCGCGATTTTGCGGAGCTGGTGCAGCCGAAATTCGAGCTGGAGCATGTCGGCAAGCACGAGGTGCGCGGCTTCAGCGATCCGATCGAGCTGTTTGCATATCATGGCTGAAGCGGCCATTCCGGGCGATGGACGCCGCGGGCCGAAGCCGGGCTTCCGAGCCGAGGCTCGTCTGTTGCAAACGCGGGAGTGTGCAACTACGCTTCACCGCGACCAGTCCATGGTCCCCGCGATCAGCTGCACACATGCCCAAATTCCTTCGCATCGGAGTCCATCAGTCGAACGTATCGGGGTACACGTCGAAGGCGTGGTGCGTCCGGCGGGTTGGTTCGGCCGTGTTCCTGAAGTGGGGCGCCGTGGAGGTTCATGGTGCGGGCGATGGGCGAAGGGTCTACTGGGCGCGGCTGCCGCAGGAGAAGACGGTTCGCTGCGGCACGGCGCAGCGCGCCCAGGATTACGCAAAGGCCGCGATCGCCCGGCGCCGCAATCATCGCTATGAGCCGCTGACTGGGCCGATTGCGCCCCGGCGCCGGTCGGCCGAGCGCAGTGCCGAGCTCAAGCAAGCGCGGGCCACGATCCTGATCGTCGACATCGTCGGCTCGACTGCAAAAGCCGCGAAGCTCGGCGATGCGCGCTGGACCAAGATCATGGGCCATTATTACGCCGCGGTCCGCAAGGAGCTGAAGACGTGTGGCGGCAAGGAAGTCGTGACGACGGGCGACGGCGTCTTGGCCACGTTCAGGAAACCAGACGGCGGCATCGCCTGCGCGGCTGCGATTCGGAAAGCCATGCGCACGCTGGGCCTCGAGATCCGGATCGGCTTGCACGCCGGCGAATACACCATCAGCGCCGGCGAGATGGTCGGCCTCGCCTTTCACATCTGCACCCGCGTCGCGGCGAAGGCGCGCCCCGGCGAGGTGTTGGTGTCGAGCGCGGTCAGAGAGCTGATGAAGACCCAGCCTGCGATCAGCCTGAAGGATCACGGCGTGCACCGTCTCAAGGGCGTGCCGGAACGATGGAGGCTGTGGCGGGTCGCGGGGTGAGGGCCGCGGTCACCTCATCTGCACCACGACCTTTTAAGATGGGCAAGCGCCGCGATGTTCCCGGCTGGGAACAGCGGCGGTTCCTTGTATCCAGCGATTGCGGCAGTCGCGTTAAGGGCAAAGACACCAAGCGCCTTTACGGGTCCTTCGCCCCTCTGTCCTAGCGTTTGACGTGGCTGGGACAATCTCGATGGGTTTCTTCGCGCGGCTTCGCGACGCTTTCGCGATCGGTGATACGACCGATCCGCTCGGCCGTTCGCTGCTGGTCGAGCAGTTCCGCGTGCTCCGCAAGCAGGTGCCGGTTCTCTATGCCGCACTTCTGGTCAACAGCATCAGCGTAGGGCTGCTCCTTCCGAACACGGTGTCGGCATGGCTGCGATTTGCCTTGCCGGCCGCGCTCCTGGTGGCCTGTCTGTTTCGGTTGGTGCAGTGGCTGCGGCTGAAGAAGGAGGACTTCACCGCCGAGGAGGCTTACCGAGAGCTCGTAAGGGTTCGTCTCGCCACCGTGGTGATCAGCTCCAGCTTCGTGATCTGGATCCTGGCGCTGTTCATGGTGGTCGATCCCGGCCTGCGTGTGTCGGTCTCCCTGCTGCTCTTCATGGGTTGCGTCGGGACTGCCTATTGCCTCGGCAGCTTCCCGCCGTCGTCCCGGCTGACGATGTTGATTGCCGGTGCACCGATCGCGACGCTCCTGCTGCTGTCCGGCGACGGGATGCTGATCTCGGTCGGGATCAATCTGCTGGCGCTGCTCGTCCTGCTCGCCCGGATGATCAACACCAATTTCCGCTCCTTCGTGAAGCTGGTCGAGACTCTTGCACGGCTGTCCGAGGAAGGCGATCGCGCCCTGGCCGCCAAGCAGACCGCGACCGCCTTCGCGGAGCGCTTCGACCGGGCGCTCAATAACATGTCCCAGGGGCTCTGCTTCTTCGATGCCGATCAGCGCCTGATCGTCTGCAACCGGCAATACCTCGAGATCTACGATCTCGATCCGAAACTGGTTCGGCCGGGCATGAAGCTGAGCGAGATCGTCGATCTCCGCTATTCGGCCGGCAGCGCCCCGAGGATGTCCAAGCAGGATTATCTGGTCTGGCGCAACAGCGCTCCGGTGATCGCCGAGAACTCCGATACGACCGTGGAGCTGACCAACGGCAGGATCGTGCGGATCCGGCATCGCCCTGAGGGAAAAGGCTGGGTCGCAACCCACGAGGACATCACGGAGCGCCATCGCACCGAGAGGGCCCTCGCGGAAGCGGAAGCCTCCTTCCGCCTGCTGTTCGAAGAGAACCCGCTTCCGATGTGGGTGGTCGATGCGAAGACACATCGGCTCATCGCCGTAAATGGTGCGATGTGCAGGCACTACGGCTATTCCCGGCAGGATCTCCTCGCCATGTCCGAGCATCAGCTCGCCCATGCGGAGCAGCAGGCGACAGCCGAACGCGACTGCGAGTTGCACAGGACGGCCGACGGCGAGGTGATCGAGGTCGTGATCGAATCCCGGCCGCTGGTCTATGACGGGCAGTCCGCCCATGTCTGCGTCGGCTTCGACGTGACGGAGCGGAACAAGGCCCAGCAGAGGGCGAGCTATCTCGCCGGTCACGACGCGCTCACGGAGCTGCCCAACAGGGCCGCCCTGGGCCAGCATCTCTCCGCCGCGATCGAACGCGCCGAGGTCGCCGATGGCGCCTTCGCCGTGCTCTGCATCGATCTCGACCACTTCAAGGCGATCAACGACCGCTTCGGTCACGCCGTCGGCGACGCCGTGCTGCGCGAGGCCGCAAGACGCCTGCAGGTTGTTTCGCAAGGATCCTACGTCGCGCGCGTCGGTGGCGACGAATTCATCGGCATCATCGATGAAGCGCCGCTGCCGGCAACCGCGGAGCTGCTCGCCACCAGGATGCGGGCACAGTTCGAGCAGCCGGTCGAGGTCGACGGCCATGCCCTGAAGATCGATCTCTGCGTCGGCGTCGCGCTGTATCCGAGAGATGCCGGCGATTCCGTTGCGCTGCTGGCGAATGCGGATGCCGCGCTCTATCGCGCCAAGCACGAGGGCAGGGGAGCCGTCCGCCTGTTCACCAGCGCAATGGACCAGCAATTGCGGAACCGCCGCGAGCTCGAGCACGATTTGCAGGCCGCCGTGGAGCGGGGCGAGCTCTATCTGGAGTACCAGCCGCAGCAGCATCGCGATGGCACGCTGATGGGCTACGAGGCGCTCGTGCGTTGGCGGCATCCGGTGCGCGGCATCATCCCGCCGGGCGAGTTCATTCCGATCGCGGAGCGAAGCGGCTCCATTGCGCAGATCGACGATTGGGTCCTGATGGAGGCGTGCAGGGAAGCGGCGTCGTGGGACGAGCCGATGCGGGTGGCCGTCAACGTCTCGGCGGCGCAGTTCCGCCGGGAAAACCTCGACCGGCAGGTCCGCCGGTCGCTGCGCGACAGCGGGCTTCCGGCCGCGCGCCTCGAGCTCGAAATCACCGAAGGCGTCCTGATCGAGGACATGCAGCGCGCCAAGAGGACGATGCAGTCGCTCAAGGCGCTCGGCATCCTGATCGCACTCGACGATTTCGGAACGGGATATTCGTCGCTGTCATATCTCGAAGCGTTTCCGCTGGACCGCATCAAGATCGACCGCTCCTTCGTCGCCTCGCTCGGCCAGAGCGATCGCTCGCTCGCCATCGTCCGGGCCGTGATCGGCCTCGCTCATGGGCTCGGGGTGCCGGTCCTTGCCGAAGGCATCGAGACGGAGGAACAGATGTCGCTGCTGATGCAGGAAGGCTGCGACGAGATGCAGGGATATTTGATCGGGCGGCCGCGGAGCCTCGTGTCCTCCCGGCCGAGCAAGAAGGCCTCAAGGCGCGCGGCTTCCTGACCGGCGGAGGCAGCGCGCTCTAGCCGGCCGGATCGGCCCGATCGCATTTCGGGCATCGCCCGTCCGCGGCGATCGCGAGTTGCCGGCCGATTTCTTCCCTGAGCGCGTCCGCTTCGAAAGGCGTCCCGTCGCTCTTCAGGATTCGCTTGGCGCGTTCGTAGGCATGGCTCTCGGCGGCATCATCTCCGACGCGGATGATCACCTCGCCGTGGAACGGGCAGACCGTGGTCGCGCGCGTCGTCTCGAGCGCGTAGCGCACGGCCGCAGAGAGATCGTCGAGCTTCGCGGACATCATGGCTGCTCCCCTGATCGAGGCGGTCCCGATGGTGGCCTCTTGCCGGCGGCGGCATTGGGTGGCGGGCCGGCCGGGCGAAATCAATCAACCCCGGCTTCCGAAGAGCCGGCGAAGCCTCCCCTTGCGGAGCCGGCTCCCCGGTCGCGGACGCTTGCATCCTGTCTTGCGAAGCGGTGCCCGGAGTGCCTAGGAGTCCGGGCTCCGCTTCGTGCGGCACCGGAGCGACGGCGCGTCCGATGTCGTGCAGAGAATAGTAGTTGGCGGGCCCTTCGCATTGACCCATCGCAAACCTGGGAAAGGCCCGTAAGGAATCGTCCGCAATTTCGCCGGCTCGGGTTCGGGCGCATGAAGGAAGCATGCAGCGCCAGATTCTCTTCAGGTGCCCGCGCACCGGCATGAACGTCCAGCAACGGATCGACGACGAGCGGCCCGAGGGTCGCGCGCCGGCGGACAGCTATGTCCCGGTGAGGTGCCCGGCCTGCATGTCGCTGCATTTCGTCAACACCACCACCGGCCGGCTGCTGAACGAGCCGAACGGACAGCCTGGGTCCACGCCGCGTTCCGCCTGATCCGCCCCCGGCCGATTGCGCCTGCGAGGTTCCGAAGGATGGAGCGGCCGGTGGTTCGCCCGGCATGGCCTGCCGGCCTCAGCCGGCTTGAACCATAGCCTGGCGCGCGATCACAATTCGCATGGACCGCATCGCGCTCACGCCGACCAGCGGTCCTGCTCCTCCCGGTGCGCTTGCTCGTTGAGCCGCTCGGCCAATTCGTCGGCAATCTGCTCCGACTCGGCCGAGGCCACCGGCTCGCCCTTGTGCGTCCTGAGCTTGTCCTTGTCGGCTTCGAGCGGGAAGTCGTCGGGTGTCAGTTCGGTATCCTTGTCGGTAGGCTTGGTCATGGCGCGCCTCGCTGTGTGCCCCGGAACAACGCCAATGAGGGCTGATTGTTGCGGCCGGGATGAAGCGACCGCCAGCCGGGAATTTGAATGACCGGCCGGGAACCGGGTCTTCATCCTGAGGGCCTGCCAACGGCGGGCGTCTCGAAGGATGGCCACAGGCTAGATCGGCCCCATATGCGGTTGCCCTGCCCGGGCCGGGTCGAGCTATTTCTCGACGGCCCCGGTCCAGTCCTTGAAGCCGCCGACGTTATAGACCTTGTCGTACCCCATATCCTTCAACACCTTGCCGGCCAGCGCCGACCGGCCGCCGGATGCGCAGTACAGGATCACGGACTTGCTCTTGTCGAACGCCTTGTCGTGATAGGGCGATTCCGGGTCGGCCCGAAACTCCAGCATCCCGCGCGAGACATGCAGGGCGCCTTCGATCTTGCCGCTGGCGGCAACCTCCGGCGCATCGCGCACGTCGAGGACGAGGGTGTTGCCGCTCCTGATCATCTCGGCGGCCTGGTCGGAGGTGATCTTGGGCACCGCCGCGTTGGCGGCTTCGAGCATTTGCTTGACGCTGGTGGGCATGGGGGGGCTCCGCTGGTGGCTTCGGCGCGGAGGTTAGCACATTGGCTGCGCTTGTCTTTGAGTGAATCCTTGCACGAAACCTTGCGCCGCTAATCCTGCCCCTGAGAGAACCGAACGCGATAATCCTGCGGCAGCACATTCAGGCGGCGGCGAAAGGCGCGCCGCAAATGCTCCTCGCTCTGAAATCCGGCGCGGGCCGCGATTTCCTTGATGCTCGACGCCGATTCTTCCAACGCCCGGCGGGCGGCCTCGACGCGCAGCTCTTCCACCGCCTTGCCGGGCGTGCGCCCGGTCTTCTGCCGGAAAACACGCGCGAAGGTGCGGGGGCTCATGCCCGCTCTCTCGGCCAGGCTCTCGACGCGCAGATCGCGGCTGAGATTGTCCTGCATCCAGGCCGCGATATTCTCGAAGGCCCTGTCTTCGGAGGTTTGCAGCGACAGCGGAACGCTGAACTGGGCCTGTCCGCCGGGCCGTTTCAGGAACACGACCATGCGCCGTGCGACGCGCATGGCCTCGCGGTGTCCGAGATCGTCTTCCAGCAGCGTGAGCGCGAGATCGATGCCCGCGGTCACGCCGGCCGACGTCCAGACTCCGCGGTCGTGGACAAACACAGGGTCGACCAGGACCGAGACGTCCGGATGTTGGGCGCGCAGCAGGTCGCAGGAGCTCCAATGGGTGACCGCGCTTCGTCCGTGGAGCAGGCCGGCCGCGGCCAGGACGAAGGTGCCGGTGCAAACAGAGCAGACGCGCCGGACCTTCGGCGCGGTTGACCGAAACCAGTCGACCAATCCGGCCTCGGCAGCAGCGCGATGGACGCCGGGGCCGCCACCCACGATGAGGGTGTCGATATCCTTGCGGGCACAGTCGGAGAGCGCAGTCGTCGTCACCTCCAGGCCGGACGAGGTTTTGACGGGGCCACCCTTCAACGAGCAGACCTGCCAGACATAGGGCGCGCGCCCGGCCTCCGACGTTTCGCAGGCAAGCTCGAAGGCTTGCAGCGGCCCGGCGAAATCGAGCAGCAGGCAATCCTCGAACAGGACGAAGACGACGCGGCGGGCGGCAGAACGAGCCATCAGCGAGCCTTGGCAGGAATTGCGTGTGTTCTGACATTTCGGCAAACCGGCCGGCCTGTCAACATGCCTTCGTTTCAAAGAGGAGAGCGATGCATGTCCGGCAAGCGGATCGAGATCGGAATTCTGTATTATCCCGGGATGACTCAACTGGATGTCACCGGGCCTTTCGAAGTCTTCGCCCGCCTGCCGAACGCTCGGGTGCATCTGCTGTGGAAGCGCATAGAGCCGGTCGTTAGCGACGTCGGCCTGCCGCTGCTGCCGACCACGACGTTCGCCGACTGTCCGGATCTCGACGTGTTCTGCATCGGCGGCGGGCCGGGGCAGGTCGACACCATGGATGATGACGAGGTGATCGCCTTCGTTCGCGACAAGGGTGGATCGGCACGCTACATCACCTCGGTCTGCGCGGGCTGCCTGATCCTCGGCGCCGCGGGCCTCATCGACGGATACAAGTCGGCCTGCCATTGGCTCATGAGCGACCAGCTTGCCGCCTTCGGCGCGATTGCGGTCGACGACCGCGTCGTGGTCGACCGCAACCGCATTTCCGGCGGCGGCGTGACTGCAGGAATCGATTTCGGTTTTCAGGTCGCCGCCGAGCTCTGCGGCGAGGACGTCGCCAAGAACCTCCAGCTCATGCTGGAATATCAGCCGCAACCGCCGTTCGACATCACGGTGCAGAATGCGCCGCCCGAACTGGTCGCCCGCATGCGCGCAGACGCCGAGCCCTGGCTTCGCAAGCGCGCGGCGGCCGTCCAGAAGGCGGTTGCGAAACTCAAATCAAGAGCGGCCGCTTAAGCTCGCTCGTCAGTGGGAGGAAGGCCCCAACGCCATCATTGGAAAGGTACTCGCATGAACTGCCGCGTCGCTACACTTCTGATTTTTGGGGCCTTCATCGGATCGTGCGTTCCCGCCACAGCGGGCGAAATCTCCGGCGGCGTCGTCCGGATCGGCATCATCAATGACCAGACCGGACCGCTGTCCGACTTGTCGGGACCGGGCTCCGTCACTGCCGCCAAAATGGCTGCAGAGGATTTCCAGAAAGCGGTCCCCTCGATCAAGGTCGAGATCGTGGCCGCAGACCACCAGAACAAGCCGGATATCGGCGTCGGCATCGCCCGCAAATGGTTCGACGTCGACGGCGTCGACATGATTGCCGACGTCTCCAACTCCGCGGTCGGACTGGCGATCCAGTCGCTGGCACGCGACAAGAACAGGATTGCGGTCTATGCGGCGGTGGCGACCACCGAGCTTGCGGGCAAGCAATGCGCGCGCACCGGGCTCGCCTGGCTCCACGATTCCTATAATCTGGTGTCGGGACCGATCCGCACGCTGCTCTCGCAGGGCTACGACACCTGGTACTTCATCGCCGCCGATTATGCGTTCGGCAAGAACATGGTGTCGGAATCGCAGCGCGTGCTGGCGCAAGCAGGCGGCAAGTCTCTCGGCGCCGTGTATCACCCGATCGGAAACGCCGATTACAGCTCGTTCATCCTGCAGGCAAAGGCATCCGGAGCCAAGGTCATCGCCTTCGCCAATGCCGGCGAGCAGCTCGTGACTCTCATGAAGCAGTGGAACGAGTTCGGCATGAATACGGGGAGCCAGAAGCCCGTGGCTCAACTGATGTTCATCAGCGATGTCCATGCCATGGGCCCGCAAACCGCCAAGGGCCTGACGACGCTCACGGCCTGGTACTGGGCCTTGAACGAGGAGACCCGGGCCTTCGGCGAACGCTTCTACAAGCTACGGGGCACCATGCCCACGGCGCCGCAGGCCGCAGTGTACTCCGGCGTGAGCCACTATCTGAAGGCCGTTGCAAAGGTAGGCACCGATGCAACCGATCCAGTGCTGGAGAAGATGCGCTCGACTCCGGTCGACGATTTCTACGCACGCGGGGCGACGGTGCGCGAGGACGGAAAGCTCGTGCACGACTTCTACCTCGTCCAGGTGAAGGAGCCTTCCGACGTCAAGTCGAACTGGGAATATTACAACGTGCTCGGAAAGATCCCGAGCGGCGACGTCTATGCGCCCTTGGCCGACAGTGAATGCCCGCTGGTCAAGCGGGGGCTTTGAGAATGTGGCGACCATCGGCGAAGAGCGTCAACTTGTCGGTCCATCGTGGAACAGCCTGACCTGATTGTGCGTCGTCGATTTGCCGCGTTTCGTTTGGGTTCGATCGTTTCTGGTGCGAAACTGGTGTGGTGTTGAGTGGCCGGAATCAGTTTCGGTTCTCGCATCGCGCCCAGCCGCATTTGAAATCTGACGATGAAGCGACCGCGGTTGTTGCTCTTGGTCCAGAAGTTCTGCCGTCCGCCTCGATATGGCCGATCGTGATGTTTCGCGCTCAGCGCTCGAGCGACAAGCGGCGCGGAAGTAGGTGGGGCTAATCTCGCCGCGCTCGAACGGCGCCAAGGCGGCGGCGAGGGGTGTTAACCACCCCATCTCTCGTACGGATTATAGCCTGGTTCCGGTCGATCATCATAGCGCGGGGTGGGTTGATGGCGGTCCGGCCGTGCCGGTGAATAAGCCCAGGCCGCAGCGGTCCCAGTCGTCAAAACACGAGAATGCGCCTTCGCATGGTGCCGATGGACCTGACCTGCCATTGCGGCGCTGACGGGTGCACATAAGACAATCAAAAGGCTCAGAACGACACCTGATCGCATGGTGGTTTCTCCGATAGACCGATGATGAGGAGTTAGATGAGCCTCGGTCCACGCCCTCGCAATCGACCACGCCTGCAAGATTGGTAACGTCCTCGGCATTACGCGCCGGTCGGCGGTCGAGTTCGTGCGAATCTGTAAACGCCGCACTCGGCTTCATGAGCTCGCATGGCTTCTGCACTCAGCAGCCGATTCTGGAGCGACTTTGGCGAATGTGTCCGATGTGACGCGACTTCGATATGCGGGGACGGGGTGTGCGTCACGCAATGATGAGCAAACCGGTTTGCCATTCGCGCAGCCGTGATTGTTCACCGTCTTTTTTGCGCCGAGCGCATACCCACTTAATGTTCATTCAAGAAGTTCGAAGGAAACGCATTCAACAGAGCAGCCGATACGAACCAGCGCGAATGCTCCGCACGAAAACAACAGCCGTTTGGAGCACGACCATGACTGGATTCAGGACCTTTGTTGTTGCAGCGATGATGTCGATTGGCGCAATGAGCTCTGCAAGCGCCCAGTGCCCATTGTGGGCGACTCAACATCCAGATTCGTTTCAGGCGCAATATCCCGATCGGGATGTGTTGAACGACTGCGAACTGACGCCGGCAGGCAGAATGGGCCTGGAACGCCCTGGCGGCGCGGCTCCCTTGTTTGGGCCCGGCAGCGCTTATGAGACAACGCCTGGCGTTGCCCAACACCACGGCTTTCACCACCGATCGCGGTGAGTGTCTGAAAACAGACGGTTGGTCGGATTCCGGCGGAGCCACGTTCGCCCTGGAGCAGATAGCCAAGCGCAGCTTCAAGCAGTGAGCGCGACCCCGCCATTCCAATGGATGTCCGCGGAATCGAAGGTTCGTCGCGCTTTGGTGGCGCCGAACCGGGGGCGATTGCGGCCGGGAACAAATCGGATCAGCGAACGTCATCTGGTCAGCATAAGGGAGCGGCCCAAATGACCACGACGCGGAACCGAGTGCCTCTGCATTCGTCCGAGATCGACAATCGTCGCATCAGGCGCACGATGCAGGCCAACGTCGCCTATTTCGCCGAACACCGCGATCAGATCGGCGATCGCTTACGTGAAATCGACCGGGAGTGGGATATCGAGAGAGCCATCGAGGCGAACGCAGCGGTGGTCGGATTCACCGGCACCGTGCTGGCGGCCACCAGCGACAGGCGTTGGCTCGCGCTTCCGGCGCTGGTCACCAGCTTTCTGTTCCAGCACGCCGTGCAGGGGTGGTGCCCGCCCGTTCCGGTGGTGAGGAAACTGGGCTTTCGCACCTCCTACGAAATCGAGGAGGAACGCCGCGCCCTCATGGCGCTGAGAGGCGATTTCGGCCAACGGGCCGAGAACGCGGATGCGGCCCTTCGCGCCTCACGAGGCACTGCCAACGCGCCCTTGCCGGCGTAGTCCGTCTTCGTCGTTTGCGGTCGGCTCTGGCGAATGGCGAGTCCGATCTCGCGTGTGCAAGCGCGCGCCCGATCCAGGCAGGTTTCCTCCGAGGAACCTGATGCCGAGAGGTGTCTTATGTCCCCATCAGTCTCGGAGGAAAAGCCATGGCCATTGATGCGTTCGCCGGCACCACGCCGGTGTTTCTTCCCGAGCAGTTCTTCGTCGGTCGCCTGGAAGGTTGGGCGGTGGTCGAAAGCCTCGTCGGCGGGCTTCTGAAGCGCGCGTCGATCACCGCTCATGGCGAACTGGACGCGGACACCGACACCGTCGTCCTGACAGAAACCTACACCTTCGATGACGGCCATAGCGACACGCTGCGCTGGACGATTCACAAGCTAGGCGAAGGCCGGTACACCGGCCACGAGAATCGCCTCGAAGGCGACGCCACCGGCGAGCAGGCGGGTTGCGCGTTTCATTGGACGTACACGCGCGACACGCCCCAGGGCGATGGAAAGTCGTTCAAGCTGAACTTCGATGATTGGTTTTACGCGATCGATGAGCGGGCGTGCATCGTGCGGGGAAGCGCCGGGCGTGCGGGGATTCCATTTGCGACGGGGCATGTGACGTACAGGAAGCTCTAAGTTCGCCCGACGCGGGCTGCAGCCCCGCTCGCTGCGCGCCCTTCTTCTTCACGATTAACATTTTTGAATCGCGAACGCAGCGAAGCAAACTACGGTGAGCGTTTCGCGGGAGGGGATCTTCTGGCGCTGGTTGACCAGCGCGGGGGCGGGGGCGTGAATTTCCAGGTTACGGTTCTGAAGATCCTGGTGAGCTATCCGGACGGCTTTGCCGTCATGGAAGACCTCAAGCGCGACATGGCCATCCTGGCAAGCAGTGGCCGCGATTGGGCCGACCGGACGAGGCGCCTCGCCAGCCGGGTGCCGGACCTCGACATCTTTTCACAGGGGCTGGTCGAGCGCATCAGCGGTGGCTGGAGGCTGACCTCCAAGGGGCGAGACCTCCTGGCATTCATGGAAGCCCGCCCGGCACCAGGCGAGCCAGGCTTGGCGTCCTTGGTCAGCGAGACTTCCCCACCAGTGTTAGAGATTGCCCCGGTTCCTCCGCTGCCGCGGCCTGCTGACCGGGCCAAGCCGCGGCGCGAGCGGCGAAAGCGCCGCCGCGAGGCGCGCGAGCTGGCGAGGGCGAACGCTTCCTGAACCGGGATTGGGGTCCGAGCCGAGCTAGGGGTCGATCGGGATGGACACCTGCACCTGGCAACTTCTTGCCCCGTAGAATCCGGATCGCGGCCGTCTTTCCCTGATCATCAGCCACGCGTTCATCAAGGAGACCCAGAAGACCCCGCCGGACAATCCAGCCCTTCCGGCGCAGAGGCCGCGAGCTCGAGAAATGAAAACTATCTCCCTCGCCGTCGTTCGCGAGCCCTACCAAAGTCGCTTGGCTATTGATTGCAGAGCATAAGGCAAGCTTGCCGAGTAGCAGCCCACAACGGGGATCTGCGTCCGATCCTGCCCGGCCGTCATCGTAAACACCGTCAAGAGACTAAGAAGTCACGACGGCTTCGGTTTGGTCAATGTCGTTTGAAGGAGACTGGCTGATCCTGAATCAGTCTCGGCCCATTTCCTCCTGTATAGTCAGTACGCGTTCGACCAGGCCATCAAACTCCTCAACGTGTCTAATCCCTTCGATGTGGACTGAATGCCTCAACAGCTTGTTGATCTGCTCTCGAACTGGCGGAGCAATTTCACGCCGCCCGTATTTACCGGAGAAATACAATTCGCCAAGAAACAGGCCACTAAGTGTCGCTGTAAGATTGTTTGAACTTAAGATGTTCGCTATCGCTTCGACGCGGTCGAACTGAAGCCCATCGTTGCTCGAAAGACTAACAAAAAAATCGAACACGGTACGTTCTCTCAATGGGGGGACGTACCGGAAAATATCTCCCTGCAAATAGCTGTCGATGCTGAACTCGGCAAAGTCGCGGTCAATCTTGAACGCTTGGTATAGGTCTAGCAGCCTTGCAAAGATCGCGATAGCGGCTCCTGAGAGTTCTTTCAGCTCTGAATACCGTGAAAGAAACCAGCCGGAGCCAAGCTCAAGCAATTGTTCGTCGGGTCTCGACAGTTTGTCGAGCCGGAGCCAGCCGTATGGAAATCTGAAGTCATTCCGATTTTGAGTCAGCCAAAGGCGCAGCCGAGTCAGATCCATCTCACCGAAAAAGGCATCTTGATTGAATGTCGCCGACGAGACGCGGGTAGACATCTTGATGCCATCCCAAATCTGCTTCTCGGAACCTGACGTCTTCATTTGGGAGTGCAGATAAATTTGCCTTGCCTGTTCGTCTCTAATGTATCTGTTTGCAAATTCGCGCCAGATAATGGTTTGCTCGCCTATGGGCCGCTGCAAAACGCGAGCAATATGTACCCTGGTAAGGGTTGGGAGCGAACCGATGTGAACCAGAACATTTTCCTCGAGGCCGGCAAATCCGATCCTCATCTCATCCAAGTCGGCTTCAATTAGACTTCCAGAATGATCAAAATAGGCCAGAGGGCAGTAATCTCCGACTCGAAACTCTTTGCGAGTCTCGGACGAAACGGAAAAGAAGTGTTCAAGGTCGAGGGCCTCAACGAACTCAGCGATGCGATAGTCTTCGTCAATCTGTTGGACATAAGGAATATTGTGCGGAGCCAAGCTGAATACTGGATACAGCAAGCCGGTGAATTTCGGGGATAGGGTAATGTAGTGTGTGATTTTGTAGGACGGCAGCATGACTATTTGATCCATCCTTTCGTTTGGTAAAATTTCGAAACGGCCTCATACATCGCGTAATAATAGAATTCTTTCTTCAATGGGAATGTTTGGTAAGGCAACGGGGTTGCCTTTAGGTCGTTTTCGACCCATCCCATGAATTCGTCGCTCTCGCAGTATTCTTCCGGAAAGACGACGCCGAAGACGTTGTCTGTTAAGGCTACTGTGTGTTCTGACTGCACTTCAATTGAGAAGCGTCGATCGTCATACTTTCCTGTCTTGGAAAGTATCAACTTGTATAGGGCCTTGATTTCCTCGTCCAAGATCCCGACGTCAAATCTGCGCTCGAAATCGTTGGCTGATCGCGGTCGAAGTTTGAAGTAGTTCGACGGCGAAATGAAGAAGGACCCGATGAGTCGCTCAGGGGCGTCGGAAGTATTGGTTGTCTCGAAGTCGCTACGATCCATGATCCTTATGAATTCCGGATACATGTCGAAAGCGCCAGTGTCGAAAGGATAGATCCTCTTTATTGAGACGCTTCGATAGTCGAGAATGACACAAGCCGGAAGCTCCCAATAGTCTCCCTCAACTTCGTGTTCTCGTTTGTAGGCGGGGCGGCCCACGAAGAAGTAGTTAAGCTTCTCTCCTTTAAACACGTTGCACTCGCTCTTCGCGATTATTTGCTTAGTTTGAACTATGCGGCGGATTGTGTAGGCAGCGGCGCTGTGAACGAGCGGAAGCGACGCTGCTGGTTTGATGGAGTTTCGTTGCAGAAATCGATCGAGAGGGGTCATTGTTTCAGAGCCTCAGATCAGTCCAACTACTTGGAGATGACGGCAACCTAAGCGTTTAACGTCCGAAACGGAAGAGGCGGGCGCGACTCATGCTCTGGCCAGGAATGGCCGCTCCTGGTCATAACGCGGCTTCTGAGGGCTATGAGTGTCGATACTAAAGCATGGGCGCGGACTAGGTGACAAAGCCATCATCGGTGGGCACTTCGGCGTTTTGCGAAATCCAGTCGGCCTTCGCCCTGCGGGCTTCGGCTCGACAGCCTTCGTTCGCTCCGCAGGGAATTCGTGGCGCTGGCTCGCCGAGCCGAAGCGCGCGAAGCGTGGTGGGCCCGGCAGGACTCGAACCTGCAACCAGACCGTTATGAGCGGCCGGCTCTAACCATTGAGCTACAGGCCCCGCCGCGAGGCAGCTCGCGGGAACGCGGCCGGCAACGGTGCGCGGTCCGTTTACAGGGATGGAGGCGGGGGTGCAATGTTGGCTGTGGCGGATGGAACGCGCCCAAGCGGCATCGCGGGTCAGTTTCAAATAACCGAAATCGGCGATGATGCCTGTATACTCCTGTTTTGCCCGACGAAGCAAAACCACCCCGTCGAGGCCCGTTTTTCGGGTCCGCTAACCCATTGAAATTACTGGCCTCGTCTACTGTGCATGGGGTTGTTTTGCGACTTTTGAGAGGAGGGGCCCTTCTGAGCCCCTCCTGGTGTCGTGCCGGCGGTGCCGCCAAGTCCTTCGCTAATCCACCGAGACGCCGGCGAACTCGACCACCTTGCGCCACTTCGCGGTCTCGTCGGCGACCAGCTTGCCGAACTCGGCAGGCGTCATCGGCTTGGGGATGCCGCCGGTCTCGGCGAGCTTGGCCACCAGCTTCGGGTCCTTCAGCGCTTCGCCCACGGCCTTGTTGAGCGTCTCGATCACCTCGGGCGGCGTGCCCTTCGGCGCGGAGATGCCGTAGAAGCCGACCGATTCGAAGCCCGGCACGGTCTCGGCGATCGCGGGCACGTCGGGCACGCTCGGCCAGCGCTGCGGCGAGGTCACGCCCAGCGCGCGGACATTGCCGCCCTTCACCTGCTCCATGGCCGAAGGCAAATTGTCGAAGATCAGCTGTACCTTGTTGGAGATGATGTCGGGGAAGGCGATGGCCGAGCCGCGATAGGGCACGTGCACCATGTCGCACTTGGTCAGCACCTTGAACAGCTCGGCCGACATGTGCACCGAGGTGCCGTTGCCGGACGAGGCAAAGGAGATCTTGCCGGGATTGGCCTTGCAATAGTCGACGAACTCCTGGACCGTCTTGGCCGGGAACGCGTTGGACACGACCAGCATGTTGGTGAGCTGCATGATGCTCGCGACCGGCGCGGTGTCGCGCAGGAAGTCGAACGGCAGCTTCTTGTACAGCGAGGTCGAGATCGCGTTGTTGGGCGCGACGAACAGCAGCGTGTAGCCGTCCGGCGGCGCATTGATCGCAGCGGCGGCGGCGATGTTGCCGCCGGAGCCGGTGCGGTTCTCGACGATGACCTGCTGGCCGAGCCGCTCCGACAGCCATTGCGCCATGATCCGCGCCACGATATCGACCGGGCCGCCGGCGGAAAATCCGATCAGCCAGTGGATGGGGCGGTCGGGATAGGCGGCGAAGGCTGGAGGCGTAGCGCTGAAAAGACCTGTGAGGACCGCGAGCCCGACAACACCGCACCGCAAAATTCGCAACATGATATCTCCCTATTGTTCTATTGTGCTTGGGGGCATGCTTTCACAGAATCGGGCCGCTGCCTACATCGCCGCAGGTCGCTGTTGACGCGGGCCCTTCAGGGACGACCATGCGATTTGCGATCATCCTCGTCAGCGCGGCGCTGCTCTCGAGCCCGCTTGCCGCTCAAACCGGAGCCACGGCCATTCCGACCACGACACTCAGCCTCGGCACCGCGACGCCGGGCGGCGGCTTTCCGCTTTACGGCAATGCCTTCGCCGAGGTGATGAACGCGGCCGATCCGCACCTCTCGATCGCGCCGCGCAACACCAAAGGCAGCAACGAAAACATCCCGTTGCTGGAGAAGGGCGAGCTCGATCTCGCGCTGGTCGCGGGCGAGCCGGCCTACGAGGCCTTCGCCGGCATCGGCCGCGCGCCCGTGCGCCTGAAGATCCTCACGGCGATCTATTCCAACCCCGGCATGTTCGTGGTGCGCGCGGACAGTCCCTACAGGACGATCCGCGATCTCGTCGGCCAGCCTGTCGCGTTCGGCGCCAGGGGCTCGGGCCTGCCGATCCTGGCGCGCTACGTGCTCGACGGCATCGGCCTGAAGCAGGACGAGGACTTCAAGGCCGTCTATCTCGACCGCGCCGGCGACGGCTCCGCGATGGTCGAGGACGGCCGCGTCGCCGCGCTCTGGGGCGCCGGCATCGGCTGGCCCGGCTTTGCCGCGGTGGCATCGAGCGCCGCGGGCGCGCGCTTCATCGCGCCCAGCGTTGAGGAGATGACGCGCATCCGCGCCAAGCATTCGTTCCTGAAGCCGCTGCTGGTGCCGGCGCGCAGCTATCCCAAGCAGGACGCGCCGATCGCTTCGCTGGGCTCGTGGAGCTTCGTGCTGACGCGCGAGGATCTGCCCGACGATCTCGCCTATCGCCTCGCGAAGACGCTGCACGGCGTTGAGGCGACGTTCTGCAAGAAGCTCGCCCAGGCCTGCGAGACGACCGCGTCAAACACCGTCGCCGCCGCGCCGAGGCCGGAGCTGATTCATCCCGGCGTGATGAAGTATCTTCGCGAGATCGGGATGGTGAGATAGCTCTCTTACTTCCCTTCTCCCCTTGCGGGAGAAGGTGGCGCGGAGCGCCGGATGAGGGGTTCTATCCGCGCATGCCAATGAGATTTGGACTCGCGGAGAGCACCCCTCACCCGGCTTCGCTCCGCGAATCCACCCTCTCCCACAAGGGGAGAGGGGGCACCGTCATCGCGGCCTCATACTCGCCGAGCCTATTTCTTCACCAGCGGGCACGCCGGGTCGGGCGGGCCGAACGCCTTGTCGCCGGAGATCGTGGTCAGGATCTTGTAATAGTCCCACGGATATTTGCTCTCCTCCGGGGTCTTCACCTGCACCAGCCAGAGGTCGTGCACCATCAGATTGTCCTCACGCAGCTTGCCGTTGCGGGCGAAGAAATCCTCGATCGGCTTCTCGCGCATCTTGGCGGCGACCTTGAGCGGATCGTCGCTGCCGGCCTCCTTGATGGCGTTGAGATAGTGCATCACGCTGGAATAGACGCCGGCCTGCCACATCGACGGCATCTTGTTCATCTTGGCGAAGTAGCGCTTCGACCATGCGCGGGTCTTGTCGTCCATGTCCCAGTAGAACGAGGTGGTCAGGAGCAGGCCTTGCGCAGCCTGCAGGCCGATGCCGTGGATGTCGGTGATCAGCGCCAGCAGCGCCGCCATCTGCTGGCCGCCCTTGAACACGCCGAACTCCGAGCCGGTCTTGATCTCGTTCATGTTGTTGGGGGGACCGGCGGCGATGCCGATGATCTTGGCCTTGGAGGCCTGCGCCTGCAGCACGAAGGAGGAGAGGTCCGGCGTTGCCAGCGGCGGCCGCACCGAGCCCAGCACCTTGCCGCCATTGGCGGTGACGACCGCGGAGGCGTCGCGCTCCAGCGAATGGCCGAAGGCGTAATCGTCGGTGATGAAGAACCAGCTGTCGCCGCCGCGCTTGACCACCGCGTCCGCGGTGCCGACCGCGAGCGCGCGGGTGTCGAACACCCACTGGATCGCGTAGGGCGAGCAGAACTTGCCGTGGAAGTCCGCGGTGCCGGTGGAATGGGTGATGAACAGCCGCTTCTTCTCGTTGGCGACGTTCTGCACCGCGAGGCCGACCGCGGAGACCGGCACGTCGACGATCAGGTCGACCTGCTCGACATCGTACCAGCGCCGCGCGATCGTGCCGCCGATATCGGCCTTGAGCTGGTGGTCGCCGATCACGACACTGATCGGCTTGCCGAGCACGGTGCCGCCGAAATCGTCGATCGCCATCTGCGCCGCCGTCACCGAGCCCTGGCCGGTCGGCGCCGAGGCCGGGCCGTTCATGTCGGTGAGCACCCCGATCTTGACGACGTCGTCGGATAGCTGCGCCATGGCGGCGCCCGACATCAGCGTCGCCGCCAGGAACGTTGCGGCAAAGCCGGCCGCGGCCGGCAGTCCAAATCTCGTTGGATTCACGCGTCTCCTCCCCTGGTCCGGCGCGTTGGCCGGTGTTGCCCCGGCTGTGCCGCCGGCTGAATTGGTTTCTTTTGCAACTATTTGGGGGCGGGCGTCAATGTCAGGCTGCGAACCGGATCTGGCCCGCGGCCGAGGGATCGTAGCCGGTTAGTTCCTCGGCGCGCTGGCGCAGCCGTCTTTCGCCGAGAAACCGCAGCAGGGCCTGCATGGCAGGGCGGAAATAGCTGCGGTGCCGCATCGCGAGGTCGAAATTCTCCCAGACCAGCGGCACGAAATCGAGCCCCGCCGAGCGCGCGGCCGCACGCGTCGCGATGCCGCAATCGGCCTGGCCGGCGCGGACCAGCTCGGCAAGGTCCGGGCCGGTGAGAGCCGGTGTCTCGACCCGGCGCAGATCCCGCGTCGTGGCGCCGGTGCGCTTCAGCAGCACGTCGAGAAGCATCTGCGCCCCGGTGCCCTGTTGCCGCATCGCCATCCGGGCGCCGAGCGCGAGCACGTCGGCCAGGCCGTGCAGCTGCTTGGGATTTCCTGGCGGCAGCACGAGCCCCTGCTCCCGGCGCACGAACGCCACCAGCACCGCATCATGCAGGTCGGGAGCCGCGCGCACCGCTTCGACACTGGCATCCCCGGCGACATCGTCGGAAGGGTCCCGCCCGTGAAAGTGCACCGCCGCCGCCATCACCTCGTTGCGCTGCAGGCGCTCGAGCCCGCGCACGCTGCCCTCGCTGATCGATCCCAGGCCCGAGCCGGATTCGCGCAGGCTCCAATCCAGGAGCTCGTCCTGGCTGCCGCCCACCACTGGCGGCGGCTCCGCGATCAGCATGCCGGCCGGACGCGCGAGGCCCGACAGCACCCAGAGATCGAGTTCGTGTCGCGGGAAGAGCCACTTTCCGGTCACCTTGGTGCAGGGGATCGCGCCGGTGGTGACGAGTTCATAGAGCTTGCGCTCGCCGAGCCGAAGATAGTCGGCCGCTTCGCTGGTCGTCAGGAATTCCATCCTGCATTCCTATGCAAATTCTTGCTTCTTCTTGACGTTCGACGCAGGTCGGAATTCTGCATTTCAAGAGTTCGCGGGAACCATGCCCGATCATCTCGCTGCTTTGCAACACATGCTCGCATGCGATTTCTGCTTTGGTGAATGATTCAGAAGCGCGCAGCCTTGCCGAAATTTCCCGGATTGGAGCGCGCGGAGCGCGCCAACGCGTCACGAGTGCGGCGCAATCGATCCGCATCATGATCGCGTCATAGCCAATGGGAACCTGATCATGGGCCGCCTGTCCGTTGCATTCGCGCTGTTCTGCGGCCTCACCGTGGGCGTTGCGGCGTCATTCGCCGAGGACCGCAGCATCGTCCTCGCCACCACGACCGCGACCCAGGAATCCGGTCTGCTCGACTATCTGCTGCCGATCTTTCGCGACAAGACCGGCATCGAGGTGACCGTGATCGCGCGGCGCGCCGACGAGGTGCTCGACGGGCCGCGACGCGGCGAGGCCGACGTCGTGCTGATGCATTCACGGCCGCAGGAGGAGAAATTCGTCGCCGACGGGTTTGGCGTGAAGCGTTTCGACGTGATGTACAACGACTACGTTCTGATCGCGCCGAAGAGCGATCCCGCGGCGGTGAAGGGCAAGGACATCGCCACCGCGCTGAAGGCGATCGAGGCCAAGGGCGCGCCGTTCGTGACGCGCGGCGATCGGTCGGGTACCCACGCCGCGGAGCTCGCGCTCTGGATCGTCGCCGGTATCGACATCGCGGCCGCCAAGGGCGCCTGGTATCGCGAGGCGGGGCAGGGCATGGCCTCGGCCCTCGACGCCGCGCGCGCCGCGAATGCCTATGTGCTGTCGGATCGCGGCAGCTGGATCTCGTTCAGGAATCGCGGCGATCTCGACATCGCCGTCGAAGGCGACCGGCGGCTGCTCAATCAGTATGGCGTGATGCTGGTGAATCCTGCGAAGTTTCCCAACGTGAAGAAGGATCTCGCGCAGAGCTTCATCGATTGGCTGACCTCGCCGGAGGGCCAGGCTGCGATCGCCGCCTACAAGGTCGACGGCCAGCAGCTGTTCTTCCCGAATTCGGACCGGTCCGGCGGCTGAGGCCGACATCGTCGGCGGTTGCCAAAGCGGGCGATGCATGGTCCATCATGGCGCATGACCCAGCGCCTGCCGCCTTCGCTGACGCCGCTCGACACCGCGCTCGCCGCATTGCTGAGGGGGCTCGCGCCGCTTGCGCCGGTGGAGTTGCCGCTGCGCGAAGCGGCCGGGTGCATCGCGGCGGGCACGCCGTTGCTTGCGGCCCATCCGCGGCACGACATTGCCGCGACGGACGGCTGGGCGCTCCGCGCCAATGATCTGGTCGGCGCGTCCTCTTATTCGCCGCTGCCTTTGACGACAGCCCCGGCATGGATCGAGGCCGGCGACGCGATGCCGGCGGGATGCGACTGCGTGCTCGATGCCGACGCGATGGAGGTGTCCGGGCCGCTGGTGCAGGCGCTGGCGGAAGCCGTGCCGGGGCAGGGCGTCAGGCGCGCCGGCAGCGACATCGCGGCGCGCACGCCTGCGGGGGTCGAGGGCTCTCCGGTCGGTGCGGCCGATCTGCTGCTCGCACGTGTTGCGGGCCTGGCGAAGCTCGGCGTGCGGCGGCCGCGCCTGCGCATCGTCAATGTCCCGGGTGCAACGGCAACGATGCACATGATCGCCGGCCTCGCGCGTTCAGCAGGACTGGACGTCGAACCGCGCGAAGCCGGCGGGCGCGATGAAGCATCGATTGCCGACGCGCTTGACGCCTCCTCGTGTGATCTCGTGCTGACCATCGGCGGCAGCGGCGTCGGCCGCCGCGACGCCGCCGTGCTGGCGCTGGCCCGGCGGGGCGAGGTGAAGGCTCACGGCCTTGCGCTTCAACCTGGACGTACTGCCGCGGTCGGTCGGCTCGGACCGGTTCCCGCCGTCGCCTTGCCCGGCTCGCCCGATGCCGCGCTCGCGGCCTGGCTCGCGCTGGTGCAGCCGCTCGTCGATCGCCTGGCGGCGCGCCGGACGCGCCGACGCATCACCTTGCCGCTCGCGCGCAAGATCGCATCCAGCGGCGGCATCGCCGAGGTGGTTCTGCTGGCCGAGGAACGTGATGCCTGGACGCCGCTCGCAATCGGGGAATGGCCGTTCCACGCCATCGCCGGTGCCGACGCATGGCTGCTCGTTCCCGGCGACAGCGAGGGATTTGCGGCGGGAGCGCCGGTCGATGCCTATCTGATCCGGGAGTGATATGGGTTCGGCATGACGATGATCCCCCAGCCGCAAGACCGCAGCGCCTTCGAGCAGGCGCAGTTCCTCAAGATCCTCTCGCGGGAGGACGCCCTGGCGCGCTTCGAGGCGGCGTTGTTCCCGCGTTCGATTCCAGCCGAGCCGCGCAAGCTGGCCGATGCGCTCGGCGCAGCGCTCGCCGAAGACGTCACGGCGCCGATCGACGTTCCCCCTTTCGACCGCTCCAATGTCGACGGCTTTGCCGGGCGCTCGGCGGATCTCGTCGCGGCAGGCGAAGGCAAGCCGGTGCGTCTTGCATTGAACGGCGAAACGATCCAGTGCGGCACCGCGCCAAGGCTGCAGGTTGCATCGGGAACCGCGACGGCGATCGCCACCGGCGGTCCGCTGCCGCGTGGCGCCGACGCCGTCGTCATGGTCGAGCACACCCAGCCGGCAGGCTCCGACGCGATCGAGGTTCGCCGTGCCGTCTCGCCGGGGCAATTCGTATCCTATGCCGGATCCGACATCGCGCGCGGCGAGGCGCTGCTGCGGGCCGGCACCATCATCGGCTCGCGCGAGATCGGCATGCTGGCGGCCTGCGGCATCGCCGAGGTGCAGGTCGCGCGCAAGCCGCGCGTGGCCGTGATCTCCACCGGCGATGAACTGGTCCAGCCCGGCCAGAGGCTCGCCCCCGCCGGGATCTACGACACCAACGGCGCCATCGTCGCGGCCGCGATCGACGAGAACGGCGGCGAGGCGGTCTTCCTCGGCGCCATTCCGGACGACGAAGCCAAGCTCGAAGCTGCCATGCGCGGCGCGCTCGCGGATGCCGACATGCTGGTGTTGTCAGGCGGCACCTCGAAAGGCGCGGGCGACCTGTCCCATCGCATCATCGGCCGGCTCGGCGAGCCCGGCATCATCGCGCATGGCGTCGCGCTCAAGCCCGGCAAGCCGCTGTGCCTTGCGGTGTGCGACGGCAAGCCGGTGGTGATCCTGCCGGGCTTTCCGACCTCGGCAATGTTCACTTTCCACGACATGATCGTGCCGGTGCTGCGCAGGCTGGCCGGCCTGCCGCCACGCTCCGATGCGAAGGTGAACGCGACGGTGCCGGTGCGCATCGCGTCCGAGCTCGGTCGCACCGAATTCGTCATGGTCTCGCTGGTCGAGGGCAGGGATGGCCTGATCGCCTATCCCTCCGGCAAGGGGTCCGGCGCGATCACGTCCTTCGCGCAGGCCGACGGTTTCTTGCGCATCGACGCGCTCGCCGACCAGATGCCGGCCGGGACCGCAACCGAGGTGACGCTGTTCACGCCGCATGTGCGGGTGCCCGATCTCGTCATCGTCGGCAGCCATTGCACCGGCCTCGATCTCGTTACGGCCGGGCTCGCGCATGCCGGCCTGACCGTGCGCTCGATCGCGGTCGGCAGCCTCGGCGGACTCGCGGCCGCCAAGCGCGGCGAATGCGATGTCGCGCCGATCCATCTGTTCGACGACACGAGCGAGACCTACAACACGCCCTATCTCGTCGACGGCCTCGAGCTGGTCCCGGGCTGGCGGCGGATGCAGGGCATTGTCTTCCGCAAGGGCGACCGGCGTTTCGAAGGCCTGGACGTAAAGCAAGCGGCCGCTGCTGCGCTCGCCGATCCCGCCTGCATCATGGTGAACCGCAACCAGGGCGCCGGCACGCGCATCCTGATCGACCGGCTGCTCGGCGGCGCGCGCCCGGAAGGCTATTGGAACCAGCCGCGGTCGCATAACGCGGTCGCGGCGGCGGTCGCCCAGCACCGCGCCGATTGGGGGATGACCATTGCGCCGGTCGCCGCTGCGGCCGGTCTCGGTTTCATTCCGCTCGCGGAAGAGCACTATGACTTTGCGCTGGTGACGGCGCGCAAGGACCGTCCAGCGGTGCAGGCGTTTCTCGACGCCCTCGGCTCGGATGAGGCGCGTGCGGCGCTGGAGCGGGCCGGCTTCCGGCCCGCGTAGACACTCATGAACTTGTGTGACCGCCGTCGCGACCAAGGAGCATGTGCCAAGTCGTGACCGCGCCCGCATCCCTCAATTTCCGCAAGTTCGCTGCCATCGTCGCGGCGATCGGTACGCTGTTCTGGCTCTACACCTTCTATCACATCGCCAACGTCCCGCAGGGAGACCGCAGCGGCTTTCAATGGCTCGCGGTGTTTCCGCTCGGCATGGTCTTCGGGGCGTTCTTCCTGCCGGCCTGGCTGCTGGTTGCGATCGGCCGTCTGCCGCGATTCACCACGGCCCTTGGCCTTTGCGGCTTGATCGCCTTCGCGATCATCTGGGCGCAGCTTCTCAACGAGTTTCCGAAATCGTAACGCCGTTAGGGCGCATCATCCAGCGCGGCCCGCCGCTCGGCTTCGGCGATGTCCTCGACCGTGTTGGCGTTGAAGAATGGATCGAGTGGCTCGGCCGGCCACGTCACCGTCGCCAGCGGATAGCGGGCGGTCCAGCGGTCGATCTTGCGGAGGTCTTCGACGACCAGCGCGTGGCGCAGCTCGTCGCGCAAGGCAACCTGCCACAGGCCGATCACGGGATGCGACTGCTCGCCTGACGCGGCGACGGCGAGCTGGGCGTTTTCGCGCACGCGTGCCTCGTGCAGGCGGGCAACCAGATCGCGCGGCAGGAACGGGCAGTCGCCGGCGGCGCTGAGCACCCATTCGACGCCTGTCCGGTTCGCCGCGGTCCAGTCCAGCGCGGCGAGGATGCCGGCGAGCGGGCCGGGAAAGCCGGGCACGTCGTCGGGGACGACCGGCAAGCCGAAGGCCGCGAAACGCGCGGGATCGCCGTTCGCATTGAGGATCAACCCGCTGCATTGAGGCTTCAGGCGCGCGATCACGCGGTCCAGAATGGTGCGGCCGCCGATGGTGCGCATCGGCTTGTCGCCGCCCCCCATGCGGCGGGCGAGGCCGCCGGCGAGCAGCACACCTTGCGTGGCCGGAAATTCAGTCGTCACCACCTTCACCCTTGCGCTTGTGCTTCGCCGATTCCTCCTCGACGTAAGCAAGGTTCTGGTCGTAGACGATGCGCTCCTCGCCCGCGAGCACGATGAAGCGCTTGCCGCGGGTGCGGCCGACCAGCGTCAAGCCCACCTGCCTTGCAAGATCGACGCCCCAGGCGGTGAAGCCGGAGCGCGACACCAGGATCGGAATGCCCATGCGGACCGTTTTGATCACCATCTCCGAGGTGAGGCGTCCCGTGGTGTAGAGGATCTTGTCGGAAGCGTCGACGCCGTGGCGATACATCCAGCCGGCGATCTTGTCGACGGCGTTGTGGCGGCCGACGTCCTCGGTGTAGCAGAGCGGTGTGCCCTCCTTGCACAGCACGCAGCCGTGGATCGCGCCGGCCTCGAGATAGAGCGAGGGCATGGTGTTGATGGTTTGCGTCATCTGGTACAGCCAGGATGTCCGCAGCTCCGCCTTTGGCAGCGCGACGCTCTCGACGGCTTCGAGCAGGTCGCCGAAAGCGGTGCCCTGCGCACAGCCCGAGGTCTGGGTGCGCTTCTTCAGCTTGGCTTCGAAATTGGTGTGATGTTCGGTGCGCACCACGACCACCTGGAGATCGTCGTCGTATTCGACGTCGGTGACCGCGTCGTTATATTTCAGCATGTTCTGGTTCAGCAGGTAGCCGAGCGCCAGATATTCCGGATAGTCGCCGATCGTCATCATGGTGACGATCTCCTGGGCGTTCAGGTAGAGCGTCAGCGGCCGCTCCATCGGCACCTTGATCTCGACCCTGGCGCCGGTCTGGTCGGTGCCAACCACGCTCTGGGTCAGGCGCGGGTCGTCCGGATTGGGGACGATCAGGGGCACCGGAGCTTTGTCGATCTTCATCATGGCGGCGAGGTTAGCATGACATTCGGGTCAAGCCGATATAAGCATGGGCGAGAATAGGTAAATGCCTCCGCTCGTCATTGCGAGCCAACGGGTCCGCGCGAAGCGCGGCCCGATGACAGGCTCCGCGAAGCAATCCAGGATCTTTCCACGGAGCCAGTCTGGATTGCTTCGCTGCGCTCGCAATGACGGGGTTGGACCGGCGGTTCCACCCAGGGACTGAGGCGTGCGCAGCGATGGAGCTGGAATGAAAGTCATCGGCCTTGCAGGCTGGAGCGGGGCGGGCAAGACCACGCTGTTGGCGCGGCTGATCCCGCATTTCAACGCGCAGGGCCTGCGCGTCTCGGTGATCAAGCATGCGCATCACCGGTTCGATGTCGACGTGCCCGGCAAGGATTCCTGGCGACATCGCGAGGCCGGCGCGGCCGAGGTGCTGGTTGCCTCGTCGAACCGCTGGGCCCTGATGCATGAATTGCGCGGCGCGGCGGAGCCGCGGCTGCCGGAATTATTGGGCAAGCTGTCCGCGGTCGATCTCGTCGTGGTCGAGGGTTTCAAGCGCGAGCCGCACCGCAAGATCGAGGTGCATCGCGCGGCCAACGGCAAGCCGCTGCTGTTTCCCGACGATCCCGGCATTGCCGGGATCGCGACCGACGCCGCCATTGACACGCACCTGCCGACTGTCCATCTCGACGACATCGAGGCTGCTGCGGCGCTGCTGCTGCGCGCGGCGATGCCGGTCGACGAAGTGGTGGCGGCAAGCGCCGCGATACGCTGACGAGGCACCATGGCGCAACTCTCGGACGATTGCTTTGCCTTCGGCGGCCCGATGATGTCGGTCGACGACGCCGTCGGCCTGATCACGGCGCGCGTCGCCGCGATCGCCGATCTGGAGACGGTGGCGCTCACCGACGCAGACGGGCGCGTGCTCGCGCGCGACGTCGCGGCGCCGCTGCCGTTGCCGCCCTTCACCAACTCGGCCGTCGACGGCTATGCTGTGCGCGACGCCGATCTTCCTGTTGGCGCCGAGCAGGCGTTCCCGCTGGATGGCCGCATCCAGGCCGGCGGGCTCGCCCAGGCACCGATCAAGCCCGGCCACACCGCGCGCATCTTCACGGGCGCGCCGATGCCGCCCGATGCCGAGACCGTCTTCATGCAGGAAGATGTCCGAGTCGATGCGGCCGGCAGGATCGTTCTGCCGCCGGGGCTGAAGCGTGGGGCCAATGTCCGGCCCGCAGGCGAGGACATCCCGCAGGGACATGTCGCGCTGCGCGCGGGCCAGCGCTTGCGGCCGCAGCACGTCGCGCTGGCGGCGGCGTTCGGTCTGACCAGCCTCGACGTGGTCAGGCGCATTCGCGTCGCGGTGTTCTCGACCGGTGACGAGCTGGCTTCGCCCGGCGAGCCGCGCGCGCCCTCGCAGCTGTTCGATTCCAACCGCTTCATGCTGATGGCGATGCTGCGCCGGCTCGGCTGCGAGGTCAGCGACCTCGGCATCCTGCGCGACGAGCGGACCTCGCTGGCGAACGGCCTGAAGCAGGTGGCGGGTCGCCACGACCTGGTCCTCACCACCGGCGGCGTCTCGACCGGGGAGGAGGATCACGTCAAGGCGGCGGTCGAGAGCATCGGCTCGCTGGTGCTGTGGCGAATGGCGATCAAGCCCGGCCGGCCTGTGGCGATGGGCATCATCGACGGCACGCCGCTGATCGGATTGCCCGGCAATCCGGTCGCGAGCTTCGTGACGTTCGTCCATGTGGTGCGGCCGACGGTGCTGGCGCTGGCCGGCGGCTCGCCGGAGCCGTTGACGCCGATCCCGCTGCGCGCGGCGTTCACCTACAAGAAGAAGGCGGGCCGGCGCGAATATGTGCGCGTTTCCCTGCGACGCGCGCAGGACGGCCGGCTCGAGGCCATCAAGTTTCCGCGCGAGGGCGCGGGACTCCTGTCCTCGCTGGTCGAGACCGAGGGCCTCGTCGAGCTCGGCGAGAGCATCACGGGCGTCGAGCCGGGGCAGGATGTCGGCTTCTTGTCCTACGCCGATCTGCTGTAGCGGCCTTGCGTTGACGCCATCGCTTCGTCCCGCCATGTTGCGCCCATGACCAGAACGATGCTCGATCTCACCGGACTGAAGTGTCCGCTGCCCGCCCTGAAGACGCGCAAGGCGCTCAAGCCATTGCAGCCCGGCGATCAGCTCGAGGTTCATTGCACCGATCCCCTGTCGGTGATTGACATTCCGAATCTGATCCGCGAGACCGGCGACAAGGTCGAGATCACCGAGCGCAACGAGGCCCGCATCGTGTTCCTGGTCGAAAAGGGCGCTGGCTCGTAGAAAGGTGCATATTCACGGCGGCGGCGTTTGACTATGCTGCGCCGTGGGGAGAACGGCCGGGTTTCGCTGCAATGCGAAAGGCGCCGGCTGTGGCGTGGATGGTCTCAAACCTAAGACATCGGGCATGACTTTCTCAACATCGAGGGCAAGCGCAGCCGCACCTGCCGCGGCGGGCCGCGAGCCTGCTGCCAAGCCCGGCAAGACGACTGCAGGGCCGGAGTTCGGCGCGCTGGCGCAGGCCTCCATCCTGATCGTCGACGATGAGCCGGGCATGCGCAATTTCCTGGTGCGCACGCTTGGACCGCGCTGCAAGCTGGTGGACGAGGCGGCCGATACCGACCAGGCCTCGCGCAAGCTCGATTCAAACCGCTACGACGTCGTCATTCTCGACAACATCATGCCGGGCAAGAACGGCGTCGATTGGCTCGCCGAGCAGCGCGCCGTCGGCTTCTTCGCCGATGCCATCCTGATCACCGCCTTTGCCGACCTCGACACCGCGATCCAGGCCCTGCGCGCCGGTGCGGCCGATTTCGTGCTCAAGCCGTTCCGCTCCAACCAGATCCTCAACGCGGTGGCGAGATGCCTCGACCGTGTCCGCCTCCAGCGCGAGAACTACGTCCTGCGCTATGCCTTGCAGGCCTCGTCCGACCGCACCTTTCTGCGCGACAACCTGATCGGGCAGTCGGCACCGACGCTGCGCGTGCGCGAGACCATCGCGCGGGTCGCGCCGCTGCCGACCTCGGTTCTCCTCACCGGCGAATCCGGCACCGGCAAGGAAGTGGCGGCGCGCTCGATCCACTCGCTGTCCGACCGCGCCGACAAGCCGTTCGTGCCCGTGAATTGCGCAGCGATCCCGCCCGACATGATCGAGGCCGAGCTGTTCGGACACATCAAGGGCGCCTTCACCGGCGCCGATTCGGGGCGTGAAGGCCTGTTCCTGCACGCCCATGGCGGCACGCTGTTCCTCGACGAGATCGGGGAACTGCCGCTGCCGATGCAGAGCAAGCTGCTCCGCGTGCTCGAAGACCGCCGCGTCCGCCCGGTCGGCTCCGAGCGTGAGGTTCCGGTCGATCTGCGCTTCATCTTCGCGACCAATGCCGAGCTTCAGAAGGAGGTCGAGAGGGGCCGTTTCCGGGCCGATCTGTTCTACCGGCTCAACGTGGTGCAGATCCGCCTGCCGCTCCTGAAGGATCGCGGCGACGACGTGCTGGAGCTTGCCGGCATCTTCATGAGCAAGCTGTCGGTTCAGCTCGGCATGCCGCCGGTGCCGATCGACGCCTCGGTGCGGGCGGCGCTTGCAAGCTATGACTGGCCGGGCAATGTCCGCGAGCTGCGCAATCTGATCGAGCGTACGCTGATCCTCGGCGCCTTCCCCGACGATTTCGCCGGTCCCCGCAACGACGGTCAGTCGGCGCCCGCCGACAGCCTCGCCGAGCTCGAGCGCCGTCACATTCTCGGCGTGCTGAAGGAGGTCAACGGCAATCGCGAGGAGGCGGCCCGGCGCCTCGGCATCTCGCGCAAGACCATCGACCGCAAATGCGCGTTGTGGGATGTCTGATGCTGCCGGCCGCAGCGGCGAGCTGGTGCGGGGACGCTCCGTCCGCTTCCGGCTGCTTGCGATCGCGTTGCTGCCGATGCTGGTCATCCTGCCGCTCCTGCTCGGCGTCGCCATCTATCGCTGGAACGCGAAATTCGACGCGACCCTGATCTCCAAGGTGAACGGCGATCTCACCATCGCCCATCAATATCTCGCCCGCATCCTGGAGAAGACCGGCGTCCAGGTCCGCGCGCTCGGCCTGTCGGCCCGCTTTCACGAGGTGCTGGCACCGGATGCGCGCGGTTCCTTGCGGGATCTGCTCGACGAGACCCGCAAGGAGATCGGTCTCGACTTCCTGTATCTGACCAACGATCGCGGCGAGGTCCTGGCTTCGTCGCCGCCGCTGCAGCATCAACCGCGACGCGACTGGCCGATCATCACGTCGGCGCTGTCGGGCCAGGTCGCTGCGACCGGCGTCGACATTTTCGGCAATGACGAGCTCGCCGCGATTTCGCCGGCCCTGGCCGAGCGCGCGCGATTGGACCTCGTGCCGACCCCGAACGCGGTGCCGACCGACCGCAGCACGGAGACGCGCGGCATGGTGGTGCATGCGGCGAGCCGGGCGATGCTGCCCGACGGCAGCGCCGCGGCGCTGGTCGGCGGCACCCTGCTCAACCAGAATCTCGAATTCATCGACACCATCAACGACCTCGTCTATCGCGCCGCGAGCCTGCCGGAGGGCAGCCAGGGCACCGCGACGCTGTTCCTGGACGACGTGCGGATCTCGACGAACGTCCGTCTGTTCGAGGGACGGCGCGCGCTCGGCACGCGCGTGTCGGCGGCGGTGCGCTCGGCCGTGCTGGGCGAGGGGCGCACCTGGCTCGACAGCGCCTTCGTCGTCAATGACTGGTACATCTCCGCCTACGAGCCGCTGGTCGACAGCTATGGCAAGCGGGTCGGCATGCTCTATGTCGGCTTTCTGGAGAAGCCGTTCAGCGAAGCCAAATACCAGACCTTGCTGATCATCATCGCGGCCTTCATCGCCATCACCGCCGCGACCGTGCCGATCTTCCTGCGCTGGGCGAGCTCCATCTTCATGCCGCTGGAGCGCGTCACGGCGACGATCGCCGAGGTGGAGCGCGGCAACCTGGCCGCCCGCACCAAGATGCCGGCGTCGGGTGACGAGATCGGCCGCGTCGCGGTTCATCTCGACGGCCTGCTCGACCAGATCCAGGAACGCGACCGGCAGCTGCGGGAATGGAACGAGGAGCTGAACGTCCGCGTGCTGGAGCGCACCCGGGACCTCGAGCACGCCAATCTCAAGCTCGAGGCCACCACCAAGCAGCTCGTCATGTCCGAGAAGCTGGCGGCGATCGGCGAGATCACCGCCGGCGTTGCCCACGAGATCAACAATCCGATCGCGGTGATGCAGGGCAACCTCGACGTCATCCGCAGCGTGTTCGGAGCCGATGCCGACAAGGCCAAGGTCGAGTTTCGCCTGCTCGACGAGCAGATTCACCGCATCAGCCAGATCGTGACCAAGCTGTTGCAGTTTGCAAGGCCGGAGGAATATGCCGGCTATGTCGAGCGCCATGCGCCGGCCAGCGTCATCTCCGACTGTCTGCCGCTGGTGCAGCATCTTCTGAACAAGACCGAGATCGCCGTGGTCAGGGACGATCGCGCCGATCGGCTCGTGCTGATGAACCGGAACGAGCTGCAGCAGGTGCTGGTCAATCTCATCGTCAACGCGATCCACGCCATGCCGGATGGCGGGACCCTGACGCTCCGCTCCTTCGATGCCGAGCGCGACGGCCATCGAGGCGTCGCCATCGAGGTCGCCGATACCGGCATCGGCATGAGCGAAGAGGTGATCGAGAAGATCTTCGATCCCTTCTACACCACGAAACGGCGGCAGGGCACCGGGCTCGGCCTCTCCATCAGCCAGACGCTGATCAAGCGCCAGGGCGGGCAGATCACGGCCGAAAGTCACCTCGGTTCCGGAAGCACATTCACGATGTGGCTGCCGGAAGCGAGCTGATCGGACATTTTGTCCCGGGATGTCGGACATTCTGTCCGGCGCGGCACATTGCGCTGCGGGAAGTCGTTGAATCATCACGATGTGATTTCTGGCACGCGCGTTGCTCATCTCAAGACAGGGTGTTGAGGGGGGACGAGGGCGCATAGCCGTCGCTGCAACGCTGCTTGCGAAGCGAAGAGACATCGCCCGCGACCAGTTGCTTGCTCGGCGCACATGAGGCGATGCGCGCCAGACGATTCCACTTCGGCATGAAATCCGACCGGTCATGCGCGGCTGCCAAGCCCCGCACGCGACCGGTCTTAAACCGATGTGCCCGCAAAGGCCGCGCTTGGGAGGAAATGTTGATGACGACTGCCGATACCGTCTATGCACCGGTTGGTGCTCCCGGCTTGCTCGATCGTGAACGCACGATCGCGAAGGCCGGTTTCAATCGCTGGCTGGTGCCGCCGGCCGCGCTGTGCATCCATCTCTGCATCGGCATGGCCTACGGCTTCTCGGTGTTCTGGCTGCCGCTGTCGCGCGCGATCGGCATCTCGCAGAGCAAGGCCTGCGCCGACATCTCGCTGTGGCAGGAGCTGTTCACCACCACTTGCGACTGGAAGGTCGCAAGCCTCGGCTGGATGTACACGCTGTTCTTCGTGCTGCTCGGCGTCTCCGCCGCGATCTGGGGCGGCTGGCTGGAGCGTGCCGGCCCGCGCAAGGCCGGCTTCGTTGCGGCGCTGTGCTGGGGCGGGGGCCTGTTGGTCGGCGCTTTCGGAATCTATGTCCATCAGCTCTGGATCATGTGGCTCGGGGCCGGCGTCATCGGCGGCATCGGGCTCGGCCTCGGCTACATCTCGCCGGTGTCGACGTTGATCAAATGGTTCCCCGATCGCCGCGGCATGGCGACGGGCATGGCCATCATGGGCTTTGGCGGTGGTGCGATGATCGGCGCGCCGCTCGCCAATCTCCTGATCAATTACTTCAAGAGCGCGAGCGACGTCGGAGTCTGGCAGACCTTCGTCGTGATGGGGGTGATCTATTTCGTCTTCATGACGATCGGCGCCTTCTCGTATCGGGTGACGCCGCCCGGCTGGCAGCCCGAGGGCTGGACGCCGCCGAGCGAGAAAAAGTCGATGATCACCGAGCACCATGTGCACCTCAACAACGCGCACAAGACGCCGCAATTCTGGCTGATCTGGTGGGTGCTCTGCTTGAACGTCTCGGCCGGCATCGGCGTGATCGGCATGGCCTCGCCCATGCTCCAGGAGATCTTCGCCGGTAAGCTGATCGGGCATCCGGAGCTGAGCTTCAGCCAGCTTTCGGGTGAGCAGAAGGCTGCGATCGCAGCGATCGCCGCCGGATTTGCCGGTCTGCTGTCGCTGTTCAATATCGGCGGCCGCTTCTTCTGGGCCTCGATGTCCGACCTCATGGGACGCAAGAACACCTACTACACGTTCTTCATCCTCGGCATCGTGCTCTACGCGCTGGCGCCCACCTTCGCGGCGATGGGCTCGAAATTGCTGTTCGTGCTCGGCTTCGGCATCATCCTGTCGATGTATGGCGGCGGCTTCGCCACGGTGCCGGCCTATCTGGCCGACATGTTCGGAACCCAGTTCGTCGGCGCCATCCATGGCCGGCTGCTGACGGCCTGGTCGACGGCCGGAATCATCGGTCCCGTGGTGGTCAACTACATCCGCGAGTTCCAGCTCGCTGCCGGCGTGCCACGCGATCAGCTCTACAACACGACCATGTACATCCTGTGCGCCATGCTGATCGCCGGTCTGATCTGCAATTACATGATCAAGCCGGTCGATCCGAAGTGGAACATGAGCCAGGAGGAGGTCGCCAGATTGCAGGCGGCGAGCGCCAAGAGCGCGGCGTCGATCCAGCACGGCTCGTTCGGCATCGGCAAGGGCGGTCTGGACGCCCGTGCCGCAATGTTCTGGGCCTTCGTCGGCGTGCCGCTGGCCTGGGGTGTCTGGAAGACGCTGGAAAGCGCGGTCAAGATCTTCTGATCGCACATTCATCGCGTGCTGGAGCGCGCCAAGCGCGCTCCAGCAGCTCATTGCTTGTAAAGGGGCACGTGTAGTCTCGGAGCGAAGTTCGATACGACTTCGCTATCGCAGCATAGGAAGCCTTTATTGATCTCCGGACCAATTCAGGCTTCGTTCTATCGATTGGCGCGTTGGATGAACGCAAGGCCTTGTCCGGGCAGCGATCCAGGCTGGCTTTTGGACTGCTGTTAACTGCTTCGGCGAGCATGATAATTTTCTTGGCATCTGGCATGCCAAGAGCTAGAACTGGACCTGTTCTAAAGACGAGATCGAGACGAATCGATGAGCCACGACGTGCATGAGGTCCGCCCATTCGAGCATCCCGGTGAGGGGCGCCGGCGCGCCAAGGCTACGCCCAAGGGGCGCCAGGTCGATCCGACCGCCGCGCACGAGATCGAGCAGCTGCTTGGCGACCGGCCGCGGCGCCGCGATCTGTTGATCGAATATCTGCACCTGATCCAGGACAAATATCACCAGATCTCGGCTGCGCATCTGGCGGCGCTCGCCGACGAGATGAAGCTCGCCTTCGCCGAAGTGTTCGAGACGGCGACCTTCTATGCACATTTCGACGTGGTGAAGGAGGGCGAGCCTGACATCGCGCCGCTGACGATCCGCGTCTGCGACTCCCTGACCTGTGCGATGCTCGGCGGCGAGAAGCTGCTTCAGGACCTGCAAAGCGCGTCAGGTCCCGGCATCCGCGTCGTGCGCGCGCCCTGCGTTGGGCGCTGCGATACCGCGCCTGCTGCGGAGGTCGGTCACCACTTCGTCGATCATGCGACGGTGGCGAAGGTGATGGCCGCCGCGAAAGGCGGCGACACCCACGCCCATCTGCCCAACTATGTCGGCTACGATGCCTATGTCGCCGGCGGCGGCTACAAGCTGCTGGGCCGCCTGCGCTCGGGCGAGCTGTCGACCGACGACCTGTTGAAGTCGCTCGACGACGCCTCGCTGCGCGGGCTCGGCGGCGCCGGCTTCCCCACGGGGCGCAAATGGCGCGCCGTGCTCGGCGAGCCCGGTCCGCGGCTGATGGCGATCAACGGCGACGAGGGCGAGCCCGGCACGTTCAAGGACCGCTATTACCTCGAAAGCGACCCGCACCGATTCATCGAGGGCATGCTGATCGGCGCGCATGTGGTACAGGCCTCCGACGTCTACATCTATCTGCGCGACGAATATCCGGCCTCGCGCGAGATCCTGGAGCGCGAGATCGCAAAGCTGCCGCCGGGCGGACCGACGCTGCATATGCGCCGCGGCGCCGGCGCCTATATTTGCGGCGAGGAATCCTCGCTGCTCGAGAGTATCGAAGGCAAGCGCGGCCTGCCCCGGCACAAGCCGCCTTACCCGTTCCAGGTCGGCCTGTTCGGCCTGCCGACGCTGATCAACAACATCGAGACGCTGTGGTGGGTGCGCGACATCGTCGAGAAGGGCGCCGACTGGTGGAAGGGCCACGGCCGGCACGAGCGGCACGGCCTGCGCAGCTTCTCGGTCTCGGGGCGGGTCAAGAATCCCGGCATGAAGCTCGCGCCAGCCGGCATCACCGTGCGCGAGCTGATCGACGAATATTGCGGCGGCATGGCCGACGGCCATCAGTTCTACGCCTATCTCCCAGGCGGTGCGTCCGGCGGCATTCTGCCGGCATCGATGGACGACATCCCGCTCGATTTCGGCACGCTGGAGAAATACGGCTGCTTCATCGGCTCTGCCGCGATCGTAGTCCTGTCGCAAAAGGACAGCGTGCGCGCGGCGGCGCTGAACCTGATGAAATTCTTCGAGGACGAGAGCTGCGGCCAATGCACACCGTGCCGCGTCGGAACCCAGAAGGCGGCGCAGCTGATGCAAAAGCCGGTTTGGAACCGGGCGTTGCTGGACGAATTGAGCCAGGCGATGCGCGACGCCTCGATCTGCGGGCTCGGACAGGCGGCATCGAATCCGCTGTCCTCGGTGATCAAATATTTCCCTGACGAGTTCAAGGAAGCGGCCGAATGACCAAGATTACGTTCGAGCTCGATGGCAAGCAGGTCGAGGCTAAACCCGGCGAGACCATCTGGCAGGTGGCCATGCGTCAGGGCCGCGAGATTCCCCATTTGTGTTATTCGCCGGCGCCCGACTATCGCCCCGACGGCAATTGCCGCGCCTGCATGGTCGAGATCGAGGGCGAGCGTGTGCTGGCGGCGTCCTGCAAGCGCACGCCGTCGGTCGGCATGAAGGTGAAGACCGAGAGCGCGCGGGCGGTGTCGGCGCAGAAGATGGTGATGGAGCTGCTCGTCGCCGACCAGCCGGCGCGTGAGACCAGCCACGATCCGGATTCAAAATTCTGGCACTGGGCCGAGACCACGGGCGTGACCGAGAGCCGCTTTCCCGCGGCCGAGCGCTGGGCGACCGACGCCAGCCATCCGGCGATGCGCGTCAATCTCGATGCCTGCATCCAGTGCGGTCTGTGCGTGCGCGCCTGCCGCGAGGTTCAGGTCAACGACGTCATCGGCATGGCTTATCGTAGTCACGGCTCGAAAATCGTGTTCGACTTCGACGATCCCATGGGCGAGTCCACCTGCGTCGCCTGCGGCGAATGCGTGCAGGCCTGCCCGACCGGCGCCTTGATGCCCGCCGTGATGCTGGACGAGAAGCAGACCCGCGTCACCTACGCCGACAAGAAGGTGGACTCGCTGTGTCCGTTCTGCGGCGTCGGCTGCCAGGTCACCTACGAGGTCAAGGACGAGAAGGTGATCTATGCGGAAGGCCGCGACGGCCCCGCCAATCACAATCGTCTCTGCGTCAAGGGCCGTTTCGGCTTCGACTACATCCACCATCCGCATCGCCTGACCAAGCCGCTGGTGCGACTGCCGAATGCGAAGAAGGATGCCAACGATCAGGTCGATCCGGCCAACCCTTTCACCCATTTCCGCGAGGCGAGCTGGGACGAAGCGCTCGACATCGCCGCCAAGGGCCTGGTCAAGATCCGCGACGAGAAGGGTGTGAAGGCGCTGGCGGGCTTCGGCTCGGCCAAGGGCTCGAACGAAGAGGCCTATCTGTTCCAGAAGCTGGTGCGCACCGGCTTCGGCTCCAACAATGTCGATCATTGCACCCGACTGTGCCACGCCTCGTCGGTCGCGGCGCTGTTCGAAGGCCTGAGCTCGGGCGCGGTGTCGGCGCCGTTCGCCGCGGCGATGGACGCCGAAGTCATCATCGTGATCGGCGCCAACCCGACCGTGAACCATCCGGTCGCCGCGACCTTCATCAAGAACGCGGTGAAGCAGAACGGCGCAAAACTGTTCGTGATGGACCCGCGCAGGCAGACGTTGTCGCGTCACGCGACCAAGCATCTGCAGTTCAAGCCGGGCTCCGACGTCGCCATGCTGAACGCGATGATCAACACGATCATCACCGAAGGCCTCACCGACGACCAGTACATCGCCGGCTACACCGAAGGTTTCGAGGACCTCAAGGAGAAGATCAAGGAGTTCACGCCGGAGAAGATGGAGCCGATCTGCGGCATCCCGGCGCAGACGCTGCGCGAAGTGGCGCGCACCTATGCGCGAGCGAAGTCGTCGATCATCTTCTGGGGCATGGGCATCAGCCAGCACGTCCACGGCACCGACAATGCGCGCTGCCTGATCGCGCTGGCGCTGATCACCGGCCAGGTCGGCCGTCCCGGCACCGGCCTGCATCCGCTGCGCGGCCAGAACAACGTGCAGGGCGCCTCCGACGCCGGCCTGATCCCGATGTTCCTGCCGGATTATCAGCCGGTGAGCCGCGACGATCTGCGCAGCAGCTTCGAAAAGCTCTGGCAACAGGATCTCGATCCCGTCCGCGGCCTGACCGTGGTCGAGATCATGAACGCGATCCATGCCGGCGAGATCAAGGGCATGTATATCGAGGGCGAGAACCCCGCGATGTCGGATCCCGATCTGCAGCACGCGCGCCACGCGCTCGCCATGCTCGATCATCTCGTGGTGCAGGATCTCTTCGTCACCGAGACCGCGTTCCACGCCGACGTGATCCTGCCGGCCTCGGCCTTTGCGGAGAAGGACGGCTCGTTCACCAACACCGATCGCCGCGTGCAGCTCGCGCGCCAGGTGATCAAGCCGCCCGGCGATGCGCGGCAGGATCTCTGGATCATCCAGGAGATCGGCAAGCGCATGGGCCTGCCGTGGAATTATTCCGGCCCCGGCGACGTCTTCACCGAGATGGCGCAGCTGATGCCGTCGCTGAAGAACATCACCTGGGAGCGGCTGGTGCGCGAAGGCGCGGTGACCTATCCGGTCGACGCGCCGGACAAGCCCGGCAACGAGATCATCTTCACCACGGGCTTTCCGACCGCGAGCGGCCGCGGCAAGATCGTGCCGGCCAAGGTCATCCCGCCGGACGAGATTCCGGACGACGAATATCCGATGGTGCTCTCGACCGGCCGCGTGCTGGAGCATTGGCACACCGGCTCGATGACCCGCCGCGCCCAGGTGCTCGACCAGATCGAGCCCGAGGCGGTCGCCTTCATGTCGCCAAAGGACATGCGCAGAAAGCAGCTCGCGCCCGGCGATTTCATCCGCCTGGAGACCCGCCGCGGCGCAGTCGAGGTCAAGGTCCGCTCCGACCGCGACGTGCCGGAGAACATGGTGTTCATGCCGTTCTGCTACGCGGAAGCAGCCGCGAACCTGCTCACCAACCCCGCGCTCGACCCGTTCGGCAAGATCCCGGAGTTCAAATTCTGCGCGGCCAGGGCCGAGCGGGTGGAGCTGCGGGACGCGGCGGAGTAGGGGAGAACTCCTCCTCGCGGAGCTTGGCGACACAGCGTCTCCAAGCTCCGCTGTCGTCCCCGCGAACGCGGCCTGCCACAGAAGGCGCTGTCATGCCCCGGCTTGACCGGGGCATCCAGTACGCCGCGGCCCGTGTGGTGAGAGCGAGCTCTGCAATGCAGGCCTCTGGAATACTGGATCGCCCGGTCGGAGCCGGGCGATGACACCGAGGGTGTGGTTCGCATACGTGCCCACGCCGTCATTGCGAGCGAAGCGAAGCAATCCAGACTGTCACCGTGGTAGGATTCTGGGTTGTTTCGTCGCTTGCGCTCCTCGCAATGACGGCGCAGAGATACGCGCATGTCCAAAGTCACCCCAGCCACGCGCGCGCTGACGGCGGCCGGTGTTGCCTTCACCGTCCACGCCTACGACTACGATCCTGACGCCGAGAGCATCGGGCTGCAGGCGGCCGCCGCGCTCGGTGAGGACCCCGCGCGCGTGCTCAAGACGCTGATGGCGCTGGTCGACGGCAAGCCGGTCTGCGTGGTCGTGCCGTCGGACCGGGAAGTCTCGATGAAGAAGCTTGCCGCTGCGGCAAGCGGGAAGTCGGCGCAGATGATGAAACCGCCCGAGGCGGAGCGCGTCACCGGCTACAAGGTCGGCGGCATCAGCCCGTTCGGCCAGCGCAAGGCGGTGCGTACGGTGGTCGAGCAGAGTGCGCTCGCGCAGGAGATGGTCTATCTCAATGGCGGCCAGCGCGGCTTGCAGGTGCGATTGAAACCAGCCGACGTGCGGGATGTCCTTAAGGCGGTCGTTGCGGATGTACTGGCGTGAGCAGCATGGAGCGGGGTCATGAGGCGGCTGCTTCTGCCGTGGCTCGCGGTGCTGCTCGGCATCGGTCTTCCGGCTGAGGCGCATCAGGTCAATCTCGTCACGGCACGCGTGGCGCTGGACGCCGATCGCACGGTAAGCGTCGAGCTTGGATTGAAGGGCAGCGATGTCGATCGCCTGATCGGCACGAGGATCTATGATGCGAGACGGGACGCGGTCGATCCCGCCGCGGTCGAAGCAGCCAGGTCCGCCATCCTCGCCTATATAAGCACGCACCTGGCTGTCACGGGCGGCGCCAAGCCCTGTGTGGCCCGAGATGCGGCGATCCTGGCCGACGGCGACGGCATTCTCTATCGCAACGGGTTTGCCTGCGCTGATGCCGCCGGCGACATCGTCTATCGCTCGACGGTGCTGACCGAGAAGGATCCGACTGCGCGTCAAATCGTACTGATTGCGCAGGGCCGGTCGGAGGCACAGGCCTTGCTCGACGCCGGCAATACGACAATCACGCTTTCAACAGCGCCGCCGTCGCTATCGTCGACCCTGCAGCGCTATCTGTTCACCGGCATCGAACACATCTTCCTCGGCTACGATCACGTCGCATTTCTGGTCGCCGTGGTGCTGTGGGCGAGACGGCTCGTTCCCGTCGTCAAGATCGTGACTGCCTTCACGATCGCCCATTCGATCACCTTGTCGCTGGCCGCGCTGGATGTCCTCGTCATCCCGAGCCGCATCGTGGAGCCCGCAATCGCGGCCTCGATCGTCTTCGTCGCCGTGGAGAACTTCTTCTCGCGCGACGTCGACAGGCGCTGGCGCGTGGCCTTCCTGTTCGGCTTGATCCACGGCTTCGGCTTCGCCGGCGTGCTTCGCGAGATCGGGCTGCCACCGAACGCAGTCCTGCCCGCGCTGGCAGCTTTCAACATCGGCGTCGAGATCGGACAGGTCGCGATCGTCGCGATCGCATTGCCGATCCTCCGTCTGGCCGACCGACCCAGTGTTGAAGATCGGTTCGAACCAGTGAGGGCGCCGGCGTTGGTTTACGCGCTGTCCGCGGTCATCTGCCTGCTTGGCAGCTATTGGCTGCTCGCGCGCGTTTTCGAGGCCTGATCCCGAGCCGCCAACTCCTGGCACAAGTGCCCTCCTGTTGAAGCCCCCCGCGACGGCATCGGCTCCTTGAGCATCATACCCACTTGAGTTCGGGCGGAGGCCCTGTATAGATCTGGACAGAATAGAATAGCGTTCTGAACAACAGAACAAGGGGGGTGAGGCGATGCAATCCAATCTATTTCCCGACACCGATCCACCGGGGCGGTTCGCGCCCGATGCCGTCACCGCCGCCTTCGCGATGATCCCGGACTTGCTGGCGCGCGATGCTGCTCTGATCGTCCGTGGACGCTGGCTCGACGTCGACTGCCTGCTCGGCCCGAGCACCCAGCCCTTTCACGTTGCCATCCGCGCCGGGCAGATCGTGGACATGACGCCGGCACCTGTCCTGATGCGCTCCTGGCGGTTCGCCTATCGTGCGACGCCGGCTGCCCTTGCCGCCCATTGGCAGCAGATGCCACCGGCCGGCTGGCATGACCTGCTCGCGCTGAGCAAGCGCGGACAGGCAACCCTTGAAGGGGATCTGCATCCTTTCATGACGCATCTTCAGTACTTCAAGGATCTCTTGGCGCTGCCCCGACAGAACGGTTTTGGAGGGGCGTCATGAACGGCTTCATCGAGCCGATCGTCGGGCGCTACGTGCACGTCGAAATCAACGGAGAGACCAGCCGGATCTATTTCGAGGAGAACGGCAGCGGCATTCCCTTGGTCTGCCTCCACACCGCCGGTTCTGACGCGCGGCAATGGCGGCATTTGCTGACCGATCCCGAGCTCACCAGACATTTCCGCATCGTCGCCTTCGACATGCCCTGGCACGGCAAGTCCAATCCGCCCGACAGCCAATATGGCACCGAATACCGACTGACCACCGCAAGCTACACCGCGACCATCCGCGCGTTCTGCAACGCGCTGAAGCTCGAGCTCCCGGTGGTGATGGGCTGTTCGATCGGCGGCCGTATCGTGCTCAATCTCGCCATCGAGCACGCGCGCGAGTTTCGCGCGCTGATCGGGCTCGAGGCCGCGGACTTCCAGCAGCCCTGGTACGACACGGCTTGGCTGAACCGGCCCGATGTTCATGGCGGGGAGGTCTGCGCCGCGCTGGTGTCCGGGCTGATCGCGCCCAACGGTCCAGAAGCCTCGCGCAACGAAACGCTGTGGGGCTACAAGCAGGGCGGCCCCGGCATCTTCAAGGGCGATCTTTACTTCTATCGCGTTGACGGCGATCTGCGCGGGCGCACCTCTGACATCAACGTCAACCAGTGCCCGCTTTATCTCCTCACCGGCGAATACGACTTCTCCTGCACGCCGGAAGACACGCTGCGCACCGCCGCCGGCATTCCCGGTGCCAAGGCAACCGTGATGGAGCGGCTCGGCCATTTTCCGATGAGTGAGAACCCGGAACAGTTCCGGCGCTACATCGCGCCTGTGCTGCAAGACATCCTCGATAAGCAGAATAGTTAAAAGGGAGCGTATGTTATGAAGTTGCGTTGGATGATGGCGGCGATTTTGGCTGCACAAGCGAGCACGGCGCTTGCAGCCGACAATGTGATCAGGATCGGCGTGCTCAATGACCAGTCGGGTGTGTTCGCCGACAATGGCGGGCGGGGTTCGGTCGCTGCCGCAAAGCTCGCCGCAGAGGATTTCGGCAACGAGCTGCTCGGCAAGAAGATCGAGATCGTTTCGGCCGACCACCAGAACAAGCCGGATATCGCATCGGCCACCGCGCGCAAATGGTTCGACAATGAAGGCGTCGACATGATCGCGGACGGCGCGGCCTCCTCGGCCGGGTTTGCCATCCTCGAAGTCGCCAAACAGAAGAACAAGATTTTCGTCATTTCCGGTCCAGGTTCATCCGACTTCACCGGCAAGGCCTGTTCGCCGGTCAGCTTCCATTTCAACTACGACACCTATGCGCTCTCGAAGCTCACCAGCGACGCGATCACGCGGGCCGGCGGCAAGACCTGGTACTTCGTGACGGCCGACTACGCGTTCGGTCACGCGCTTCAGCGCGACGCGACCAAGTTCATCGAGGCGGCGGGCGGCAAGGTGATCGGCTCGGCCGCGCATCCGCTAGGCACCGCCGACTTCGCGTCGTTCCTGCTGCAGGCGCAGGGCTCCAAGGCCGACGTGGTGGGCCTGGCGACGTCGGGTGCCGACGTGCAGACCGCGATCAAGCAGGCCGGTGAATTCGGCATCGTCGAGGGTGGCCAGAAGCTCGCTGGCCTGCTCGTTTTCATCACGGACGTGAACTCGCTCGGCCTGAAGGTCACCCAGGGTTTGCAGGTGACGACCTCGTTCTATTGGGATCTCAACGAGCAAACCCGGGCATGGTCGAAGCGCTATGCCGCCCTGATGGATGGCAAGGTCGCGAGCATGGTGCAGGCCGGGGTCTATAGCGGTGTTCACCACTACCTTGCCGCCGTGAAAGCGGCCGGCACCACGGACGCGACGGCCGTTGCCGCCAAGATGCACGAGTTGAAAGTCAATGATATGTACAACAAGGATGTCGCGATCCGCCCCGACGGGCGCGTGCTGCACACCATGCATCTGGTCCAGGTGAAGAAGCCGGAAGAATCCAAGTACAAGTACGACTATTACCGGGTCGTCAGCTCCAAGCCGGGCGAAGAGGTGTTCCGGCCGATGAGCGAAGGCGGCTGCCCGCTGGTGAAGTAAGCGCGGAGGCCGGGCGGGCCGCCATCCGCCCGGCCGCAGGATTTCGAGGAGAGTATGGAATGTCTGGTTCGATTGGGTTCATCGGTCTCGGCGTCATGGGCGAGCCGATCTGCCGCAACCTGTTGCGCAAGAGCGGCCGGCCGGTGTTGGCGTTCGACCTCGCCGCAGAGCCGTTGGCGCGGATCTCGGCCGATGGAGCGATGGCGGCGAAGTCGGTCGGGGATGTCGTCGCCGGCGCCGAGACGATCTTCCTGTGCCTGCCCAGCGCCAAACATGTGGTGTCGGTCTTCAAAGGCATCTTGCCGACCATCAGAAGCGGCCAGACCGTGATCGATCTCGGCACCTCCGATGTCGGCCAGACGCGATCATTCGCCCAGCAGCTGGCTGACAAAGGCGCGCTCTGGATCGACGCGCCGATCGCGCGCACACGTCAGGCCGCGCAGGACGGCACGCTCAGCGTCATGGTCGGCGCCACGCCCGAGCAGTTTGGCCGGGTCGAGCCGCTGATTCGCCATTTCGCCACGGACGTCACCCTCTGCGGCGGCACCGGGGCCGGGCAGGTCACGAAGATCCTGAACAACATGGTGCTGTTTGAAACGGTCAATGCGCTGGCGGAAGCCGTCGCGATCGCCAAGCACAACGGCGTCGAGCCGAAGCTGCTGCTTGAAACGCTGTCCAAGGGGTCCGCGGACAGCTTTGCCCTGCGCAATCACGGCATGAAGGCGATCGTCGCCGAGGAATTTCCGCTGCGGGCCTTCTCGACCGAATATGCGATGAAGGATCTCTCGTATGCGCTGGAGCTGGGCGCACAGGCCGGGCTGAGCCTGCGCGGCGCGGCGCTGATGCGCACGATCTTCCAGGAGACGATCGACAAGGGCATGGGCGATGCGTACTTTCCCGTCATCGCCAAGCTCATCGATCCCTCTGGATTCCCTGACTAGGAGCCTGCATGCCCGGTGTCGCCGCCGTCGACCGCGCCCTGACCATCCTTGCAGCCTTCGAGGAAGCGCCGGAGCCGATGACGCTGGCCGAGCTCGCCCGGCGGACCGGCATGTACAAGAGCACGCTCTTGCGGCTGATGGCCTCGTTACAGGAGTTCGGCTATCTCCTGCAGCTCGCCGACGGCCGCTACCATCTCGGGCCGACGCCCTTCCGGCTCGGCGCGATCTATCAGCGCGGCAACAACCTGTATGATCGCGTGATGCCGATCCTGCGCCAGCTCGTGGCGGACGGCACCGAAAGCCCTTCCTATCACGTGCGTCATGATGCCAAGCGCCGGCTCTGCGTCTTCCGCGTCGACTCCCAGCATTCGACGCTCGACCGGGTCGAGGCCGGCATGCTGCTGCCGCTGGACCGCGGTGCGGCCGGACGGGTCATCCTGGCCTTCGACGGTGAAAAAGGCGACGGCTATGACACGATCCGCGAGAGCTGCGTCGCCTTGTCTTTTGGCGAGCGCGATCCCGATTGCGCCGGGCTTGCGTGCCCGGTGTTCGGCCCCGGTGGCAAATGCGTCGGCGCCCTGTCGCTCTCGGGGCCGAAGCCGCGCTTCACGCGGGACAATATCAAGGCGATGACGTCGTTGTTGCTGAAAGCCGCCGCCCGCCTGACGCGCGCGCTGGGTGGCCCGACCGAGCTGCTCGACAGTGCTTTATCGGCCTCGTCTGAAGACGCGCGTCCCGCGCGCAGGGCGAGGCGCTAATTGTCGACAAAATGCGCAACGCTGGAAGGTCGAGCATGCCACTGACGGACGGAATTTCTCCAATCTCGCGTGCCGTCGGGCGGACCGCATGAGCAGCAGATACGACGTGCTGGTGATCGGCGGCGGCAATGCGGCGCTGTGCGCGGCGATCGCGGCGCGGCGCGGCGGCGCGTCGGTGCTGGTGCTGGAGGGGGCGCCAAAATTCTATCGCGGCGGCAATACCCGTCACACCCGCAACATGCGCTGCGCCCATGACGCCGCCACCGAGATCCTGACCGGTCCCTACACCGAGGAAGAATTCTGGGAGGACCTGCTGCGCGTCACCGGCGGGCAGACCGACGAGGCGCTGGCGCGCCACATGATCCGCGAGTCCAAGGACATCCTGGACTGGATCGTGGAGCAGGGCGTGCGCTGGCAGCCCTCGCTCGGCGGCACGCTGAGCCTCGGCCGCACCAATTCGTTCTTTCTCGGCGGCGGCCGGGCGATGCTGAACGCGCTGTATCTGACCGCCGAGCGGCTCGGCGTCGACGTCGAATACGATGCCGAGGTCACCGACCTCGTGATCGAGGACGGCATGTTTCTCGCCGCACGGCTGAAGCGGCCGGTCAGAGGCGAGACCGAGATCCGCGCCACCTCCCTGGTCGCCGCGGCCGGCGGGTTCGAGGCCAACATCGAATGGTTGAAGCAATATTGGGGCGAGGCCGCCGACAATTTCCTGATCCGCGGCACGCCCTATAATCGCGGCGCGATCCTGAAGATGCTGCTCGACAAGGGCGTGCAGGAGGTCGGCGATCCCACCCAGTGCCATGCGGTCGCGATCGATGCCCGCGCGCCGAAATTCGACGGCGGCATCATCACGCGGCACGATTCTGTCGTGTTCGGCATCGTCGTCAACAAGCACGCGCAGCGCTTTTACGACGAAGGCGAGGACATCTGGCCGAAGCGCTACGCGATCTGGGGCCGGCTGGTGGCGGCGCAGCCCGACCAGATCGCCTACATCATCTTCGATTCCACCGTCGTCACCAGCTTCATGCCGACGTTGTTCCCGCCGATCGCCGGCCAGACGGTGGCCGAGCTCGCCGGCAAGCTCGAGCTCGATCCGGCCGCGCTGGAGAAGACCGTGACCGAGTTCAACGCCGCGGTGCGGCCAGGAACGTTCGACCACACCATTCTGGACGATTGCGTGACCGAGGGCATCACGCCGCCCAAGACGCATTGGGCGCGCAAGATCGAGACGCCGCCTTTTCTCGCCTATCCGGTGCGGCCCGGCATCACTTTCACCTATCTCGGCACGCGCGTGAACAAGGAGGCGCGGATGCTGATGAAGGGCGGCAAGCCGTCAGGCAACATGTTCGCGGCCGGCGAGATCATGGCCGGCAACGTGCTCGGCAAGGGTTACGCCGCCGGCATGGGCATGACCATCGGCAGCGTGTTTGGACGGATCGCGGGACGGGAAGCGGCGAAACATGCACGGAACTAGAATTCTCGACGAAGCCGACCGCCTGATGACGGTCTGCAATTCCTGCCGCTATTGCGAGGGCCTGTGCGCGGTGTTTCCGGCGATGGAGATGCGCCGCGCCTTCTCCGACGGCGACCTCAACTATCTCGCCAATCTCTGCCATTCCTGCGGCGCCTGCTATGTCGACTGCCAGTTCTCGCCGCCGCACGAATTCAACGTCAATGTCCCCAAGACGCTGGCGGTCGCGCGCGCGGAATCCTATGCGGCCTATGCCTGGCCTCAGGCGCTGTCCGGTGCCTTCGCGCGCAACGGTCTCATCATCAGCGTCATCGCTGCGCTCAGCATGGCGGCGTTCATCCTTGGCTTTGCCGCCCTCAACGATCGCAGCGTGCTGTTCGGCGTGCACACCGGTCCCGGCGCCTTCTACAAGCTGATGCCGCACAACGCGATGGTCGCCCTGTTCGGCGCTGCCTTTCTCTATGCCGTTCTCGCGCTTGTCATGAGCGTGCGCGCCTTCTGGCGCGACATCGGCCCGCCCATTGACGGCCGCGCCGATGGCGGCTCGATCTTCCAGGCGATCCGCGATGCCGGCGAGCTGCGCTATCTCCATGGCGGCGGCGTCGGCTGCTACAACGAGGACGACAAGCCGACCGACCGGCGCAGGCTGTATCACCACCTGACGTTCTACGGCTTCATCCTGTGCTTCGCCGCGACGTCGGTGGCGACGCTGTATCATTATCTGCTCGGCCGCGAGGCGCCGTATCCGTGGTGGGACCTGCCCGTCGTGCTCGGCACGCTGGGCGGCATCGGCCTCATCGTCGGGCCGATCGGTCTGTTCGCGGCCAAGATGCGGCGCGATCCGGCGCTGCTCGACGAGCTCAGCTACGGCATGGATGTCGGCTTCATCGCCATGCTGTTCCTGACCGGCCTCACGGGCATGTTGCTGCTCGTCCTGCGGGAGACCGCCGCGATGGGGCCGCTGCTCGCGCTGCATCTCGGCGCGGTGTTCGCGCTGTTCATCACCATGCCCTACGGCAAGTTCGTGCACGGCATCTATCGCTTCGCGGCCCTGGTGCGCTATGCGCAGGAACGGCGGACGGCGGCGTGACCGGCGTGACGGATGAGGCGGGGTCGGCTCAACGATGAAAGTGCGCTCCTTCCCCCGCTTGCGGGGGAGAGGGTGTCTCCGCGCAGGGATTATTGAGAATAATTGAGGACGCCCCTGCGCGGCGAGAGCCCTCACCCGCCGCGCTCTGCGAGCGCGTCGGCCTCTCCCGCAAGCGGGAGAGGCGGACGAGCCGCGGCTACGCCACCTCGCGCTCCGGCGCCGAGGCCTGCTCGCGGGCCATCGTCGTCGCGGTGACGTAGTCGGTCTTGCCGGTGCCGAGCAGCGGCACCTTGTCGACCACCATGATCGCCGCGGGCACGGTCAGCTCGGAGGCGCCGATCGCCTTGGCCTGGGCCTGCATCGCGCTGCGCTCGGCGGTCTTCTCCGTGGTCAGCAGCACGATGCGCTCGCCCTTGCGCGGATCGGGGATCGACACCGCGACCGACGCGGCCTGCGGCCACAGCGCCGCTGCGATGGATTCGACCGCGGACAGCGAGACCATCTCGCCCGCGATCTTGGCAAAGCGCTTGGCGCGGCCCTTGATGGTGATGAAGCCGGCGGCGTCGATCGAAACGATGTCGCCGGTGTCGTGCCAGCCCTCGGGCAGCTTTTCGAGCACGCCGGGATTTTCGGCCCTGAGATAGCCGAGCATCACGTTCGGGCCGCGCACCGAGAGGCGGCCGCCTTCCTCGATGCCGGGGACCGGATCGAGGCGGCATTCCATCAGCGGCGAGAGGCGGCCGACGGTGCCGGGACGGTTGGCCATCGGCGTGTTCATCGCGAGCACCGGCGCCGTCTCGGTGACGCCGTAGCCTTCGAGGATGCGGATGCCGTAGCGCTCCATGAACACCTGGCGCGTGCGGTCCTTGACCGCTTCGGCGCCGGCGATCACGAGGCGCAGGGTGCGAAAGTCGTAAGCGTGCGCCGAGCGGGCGTAGCCGGTGAGGAACGTGTCGGTGCCGAACAGGATGGTGGCGCCGGTCTGATAGATCAGCTCGGGCACGATGCGGTAGTGCAGCGGCGAAGGGTACATGTAGATCGGAATGCCGGCCAGCATCGGCATCATCATTCCGCCGGTGAGCCCGAACGAGTGGAACACCGGCAGCACGTTGAACACCTTGTCGTTGGCGTTGGCATCGACCCGCGCGAGCGCCTGCGCCGCGTTGGCGAGGATGTTGCGGTGGGACAGCACCACGCCCTTCGGCGTGCCTTCCGAGCCCGAGGTGAACAGCACCACGGCGGGATCGTTGGCCTGGCGGGCGACGCGGGGCTTGGTGCCGGCGAGCAGGCCCTTGATCTTGTCGGCCGCGCCGATCGAGGCGCGAACGTCCTCGAGATAAACGACGCGCGCCTCTGCGGAGATCGCGGTCATCAGCTTGTCGAGCTTGCCCTTCTCGATGAAGGCCTTCGACGTCAGCACGGTCCTGACCTGCGCGGCCTTCATGGCGGCGAGCACGTTGACCGGGCCGGCCGAAAAGTTGAGCATCGCCGGCACCCGGCCGCTGTTTTGCAGCGCCATGAAGACAACGGCGACGCCGGCCGAATTCGGCAGCAGCACGCCGACATTCTCGCCGACGCTGGTGCCGTTCTCCAGCTTGCGGCTCAGGACCTGCGCGCCGAGGATCAGCTTGCGATAGGTCAGCTTGGAGCCGAGAGCATCCTCGATGATGACCTTGCCGGTATCGCGATCGCGATAGGCGTGTCCGAGCGCCTCGAACAGCGAGTGATCGAGCATGGCGTTCTTGACCAGGGCGTCGATCATCACGTCCTGGAGCGCGGCGCCGGCGGCATTGCGGCGCGCCTTGCCTTTGAGCGCTTCATCGACCGGGAGCTTGACCGGCGGCAGGATGGTGACCGTCACGCGCGGAAACCACGACCGCTTGATCTGGCTAGAGGTGAGATAGCTGAGATATGAACGCTGCGCGCCTTCGATGCGAACCGGCACGACCACGGCGTCGGCCTTGTCCGCGATCATCGCGGTGCCGTCATAGACCTTCATCAGCGATCCGGAGACGGTAATGCGTCCTTCCGGGAAGATCACCACGGGCTCGCCCGCGGCAACGAGCTTGATCAGGTCGCGCGCAGCCAGCGGCTTGGTCGGATCCATGGTGTAGTGCTTGACGACGCGCAGGAACGGCTTGGCCCACCACGCCTTGGCGATGCCGGTGTCGACCGCGAAGCTGGCGTCGATCGGCAGCACGGCGTGCAGCAGCGGGCCGTCGACCAGGCTGACGTGGTTGGGCGCGATCAGCATGCGCGTGCCCGGAGGCGGCAGGTTTTCCAGCCCGCGCACCTCCGTGCGGAATAGCGCGCGGAACAAGAGGCCGCCAGCATCGCGCACGCCTTCCTTGCCCCACTTGGTCAGCACGAACCAGACCGCGCCGAAGCTGGCGAGCCCGAGGCCGAAGAAGATCCAGCCGATATGGAGGCCGGCCGCCTGCAGCAGCGCGACGAACAGCGAGCCGACCACCATGAAGGCAGCCTGCAGCACGTTGCCGGCGGCGATGATGCGGGCGCGTTCGGAAGGTTGCGACCAGGCCTGGACCGCGGCGAAGGAGGGAACGACGAACAGGCCGCCGCCGAATGCGAAGGCGACGAAGTCGGCCAGCATGCGCAGGCCGGCGAACGAGGTCGCAAAGCCGAGCGCGGTGATGTCCTGCCCCTTGGCGGTGACGCCGATGGCCCAGGCTAGATCGAGACCGGCGAAGCCCATGATGATGGCCCCGATCGGCACCAGCGCCAGGTTCGGGCGGACGTGGCTGAGGCTTGCGGCAAACAGCGAGCCGATGGCGATGCCGATCGCGAAGATGGCAAGACACAGCGTCACCACGCCTTCGGTGCCGCCGACGACATCCTTGATCAGCGCGGGCAGCAGCGACAGCACGATGGCGCCGACCAGCCAGAACCAGGACACGATCACGGTGCCGTCCCACAAACGATGGTCGGCGTGCAAGGTCCTGAGCAGGCTGACCGTCGAGGTCCAGGGGTTGGCATCGACGGGGAGGTCGGGCGCGGAGGGCGTCGTCTGCGGAATGCGAGCGGCGATCGCCCAGGACAGCAGCGCCAGCGCGACCACGGCGGAGGCGACCCAGCCCATATGCGCGGAGCCGGCCACGAACTGGCCGCCGGCGACGGTGCCGAGCAGGATAGCCATGAAGGTCGCGCCTTCGACCAGCGCGTTACCGGTTGCGAGCTCGCCGAGCTCGAGCTGGTCCGGCAGCATGGCGTATTTCACGGGACCGAACAGCGCGGCGATGGTGCCGAACAGCGCCAGCGCTGCGAACAGCAGCGGCACCGAATGCAGGAAGAAGCCGGCGGCGGCAAAACAGGCTGCGAAGATCTCGACGAATTTGAGCCGCCTTGCGACGACGGATTTGACGTATTTGTCGGCGAGTTGGCCGCCGAGCCCGGACAGGATGAAATAGGGGAAGATGAAGACGGCGCCCGCCACCGTCACCAGCGCATCGCCGTGGCCGGTTGCGGCGCTGTAAAGCAGAATGATGACGAGTGCGTTCTTGAGCACGTTGTCATTGAGCGCCGAGAAGAATTGCGCCCAGAACAGCGGCGCAAAGCGGCGTGACGACATCAATTCCCTGATCATGACTAGTCCTGTCTTGGAAAGGCAGCCTGAGGTTGTTACCGGTGAGGTGTCACGACCGGAAGCGTATCGGGCCGACGAGTGCAGGGGACGAAGTTGCCTGCCTGCTCTGTCCCGTCCGTCCTTCCGATCCTGTTGGTCTCCAAATGGTCTCGTTAGGTTCGCAACTATCTGGTCGTGGCCGCGCCACCACCGACGGACGAGCCGCGCTGACCCGGGTCCAGGCGATGAGAAAACCTGAACCGCTTCACGAAGGTAAGCGAGATCGACCGCGAATGTCCGGTCATGGTGAGTCCTTCGTTGCAACCAGGTCCGGGATTCGGGCCGAACTTGAGGGGCGCGACTGCATTCGCCTCAGGTGAGATGGGAGAGGTGGCGAAAGGGCGAGAAGCGGCCGAGAACGCTAAACCTGCGTCCTTCGGAGCGTGCACAGTCGCGGCTGGCGCGCCACATCCGGAAGGCGGCCCGACGTTCGGCGAGCACGCCGGCGACGTCGCAGGCGTTGGCGATGCGATTGATCGGCGCCGTGGCGAACCGCAGCAGGGCTCGGCCAAAGCCGGTCACGAGAGCGGCGGCGTCATCGACGAAAGTCGTGGCGATATCAACAGCGAGGGTTTGCATTTTGCAGGTCTCCAGGTTAAATTGAACAATGTTCACATGAGTAGCTTGAAAATGAACAATGTTCAAGAAAAATCGCCGCGAGACCGGAAAAAAAGTCGACGGCGGCTCCAGATCCTGGAGATCGCGCGCGGCATTATCGCCACTAAGGGATTGAGATCATTAAAGGTTCGGGACGTCGCGGAGGCCGCCGGCTGTTCCGTCGGCAGCGTCTATAACGAGTTCGGCGACTTCGACGGCGTGATTCTGACCGTCAATCGGGAGACGGTTCAGGCCCTCACGGCCCGGCTTCGCGGCGTTCCCGCCGATGACCCCGTGCGCCAGCTCTACGGACTTGCCGCGACCTATCTCGACTTCTTTGCCGGGCACGCCAACCTGCTGCGCTCGCTGTTCGAGCACCGGATGGAGGATGACCGCCCCTATCCCGACGACATCCTGCAGATGGTCATGGACGCCTTCGCGTTGATGCATGCACCCCTGGTGCGGCTGCTGCCGGATGCGGATGACGTGAAGATCGCGCTGCTGTCGCGCACGCTGTTCTCCGCCGTGCACGGCATCATCTCGCTCGGTCTCGAGGAGCGCATGGTGGCCGTGCCGCCCCAGATGCTGCGCCAGCAGGTCGACCAGTTCATCGACGTGCATCTCGCCGGCCTCGGGATTCTGCCGGTGGGCGCACCGCCATCTCGATGAGGGATCGCCGTTACCAGGCGTATCGAAGGCTCGCAGTGCCGGAATATGTGGTGCTGCGGGCCGCGAACTCGCCGTCGAACTTGGCAGACAGGGAAACACCGTTCGAAAACTTCAGCTCGGCGCCGGCAGATGCGAGCGCGGCGTCCTTCGCCGGCGTCGCACCATTGACGATGAAGCTCGCGGCGGGGAGCCCCTGGAACGCGGCGAGGAGTGCCGGATCGCTGACCCAATCATGCGCCCAGGCCGCGCGGCCGCGCAACGTCAGGACCGCATTCGGTGCGATCAGTGCCGCCCGATCGAAGCGTGCGCCGAGCTCGCTCCTGGTGTGAGAGGCGGTACGGCCCTGATACGTCAGCCCAAGACCGCCGCCCGCCAGATCAGCCTCGGTGTAAGTCGGCGTGTGAAACGCCTGCGCCTGTGCCGCTGCGTAGGGCGTGAAGCCGCCGATCGGCGTCGCGAAGCGATAGCCGCCCTCGATGCGGCCGCCGAAGGTCTGCGCGTTGAATTTCGCGGTGAGCTGATTGCTGAACGGCGCGAGGCGGTCTGTCGACATCCAGTGGTTGGCCACGGCGAGCGAGGCGGCGAAATAGGCCGAGCCGGTACGCAACGCGGTATAGACGCCGGCCTGCAGCGCATCGCTCTTGCCGCCGCCCAGCGCCTGCGCCAGATCCCATTTGGTGCCGCCGCCGGAGAGCGCAAAGCCGACGATCGCGTCACGGCTGACATGATAGTCGGCTCCGGCCGCGACGCCGCCCGCGCGTGCGCTGAGGTCGTGGCTGCCGATCACGACGGGATCGCCGCCGGTGCGGTTGGCGCCGCCGAACGCCGTTCCCCAGGCGGTCCAGCGCTCCGCAAAGGTCGGCGCGGCCGGTGCGCCCAAGACCTTGTTGTAGGCCAGCGCAATATCATGGGGAAACGCGGCGCGCTCGGGGTTGAAGCCGAGCACGGTGTCGCCTGTGGCGCTGCCCAAGGTCCCGCGTCCGCTGACGAATGGATCGAGCATGAGGCCGAGGAACTGGCCCGTGAACTGGAAAGCGCCCTGCTGGGCTGCCGTGGCGGCTTCCCCCGAAAGTTGGTCCATGCTGGTGCGCAGCTGGGCATCGCTCTGGCCGGCGAACGATGCGAGGAAGGGCAGGTTGGGGCCGAACGCACTCAATGCGCCGGCCACCGCCTTCTGGTTCTGCGTTTGGGCGACGGATTGGAAGACAACCGTGTTGTAATTGAGCGTCAGGAATACGGAGAACCCGTCGTAGCTAAGGGTGGGGGTGAAGAACTGCGGGTTGTATCCGCTCAGCGTGACGTTTGCGAAGGATCCGGTGATACCGCTCGTCGTGCTGAGGATCGTGTATTGCGTCGAAGGCGCGTAGGCGCCCGCAAGCGTGGTAACTGCGACGGTGCCACCGTTCAACGTGGCGCCCACGGCGGAAATCTTGTCGGATTGACCGGCCGCGTTGACGGAGATCGCGTAGGCCGACCCGGCGTTGAATGTGGCGTTGCCGTACGCCGTGAGCAAACCAAAGCCGCCGGGCGCGACCCTGCCGCCCGACAGCACGGTGAGATCGCCGATCGCACCGTCTCCCCCGATCGTGCCGCCGCTGCTGACCGTCGTCGCAACATTGGACATTGCGCCGCTGACGACGAGGATGCCGGCCTGGACATTCATCGTCGCCGTATCCGTCGTCGAGCCCGTCAATGTCCAGGTGGAGCTGCCGGTCTTTTCCAGCGCTTCGAACTCCCGGAACTGCTGGGCCGCACCGAATGTGCCGAGATCAAAAGAGCTATCGGCTGTCCCGCCGAACCGCAGCGTGTCCGTTCCGTTACCGCCGAGGACCGCGCCCGTGATGTTCGATCCGGCATGCAGCGCGAAGACGTCGTGGCCGTCCTTGAGGTCCACGGCCGTGCTGGCGCCGGTCATGATCGTGCCGGAGTTGATGACGGAATCCTGATTGGCCGAGCCGAGGATCGCGGCGCCGGAAGCACTCGAAATCGTCCCCGCGTTGTCGATGGTATTGCCGGCGCCCGCGCCGTTGAGATCGATAGCGCCGACATTGCTGGATTGGACCACCCCGCCCAGCAGGATGTTGACCTGGTTGCTTGCCGCTCCAGTGCCGATCCCAATGCCGCTCGTTAAGGGCGCGGCGCTCCCGACCGTTCCCCCGATGACGACGATGTTGTTGCTGGAATTGGACAGGGCGAGTCCCGACGCTCCGACGGACGACGACCCGACGACGGCACCCGCATCTATCGCGATGACGTTGTTGTTGCTGCCGCTGACCAATGCAATGCCGTCGCTGTTGGCGGACGTGATCGACGCGTTGCCGGAAACATTGATCGCGCCATTGGATGCGGCTTCGAAGATGACGCCCGCAAAGGCGGGATCGTTCACGGACGTCGCGGTGCCGTCGCCGATGTTGGCGGTGACGCCGCTGACCCCCGGTGCCGTCTTGACGAGGGTGTTTCCCGCCCCGGTGCAGGTGATCGAATCGCCCGATTGAAGCGCCGTCTGCGAACCGCCACCGGTGATCACGCAGGCCGCTACTGCCGGCGCGGTCAACCAGGGCAGTGTGGCGCCTGCGGCAAGGGCACTGATCGCGGTGCTCAAGAGGAGCGCGCGTCGCGGGCGCGTGGTTGCAGCGCTGACATGCGGCGAGGTCATCCGATCATTCCAAGACAAAGCAAACTCCGTTCACAATGCGGCCCGGACGGAATCCGGCGGCAACGCGGGGCAGCTGCAATGCTTAGTGATGGAGGCCTCGGCCTTCTTGGACCGGCGCGCAAGGCGAAGTGTCGGAATGCGAAAGACGCAACGTTTTCGGGAATGATGTGGCCGGGGGACCACAACCGGGTCGTTGCGGCCTTGGCGCCTTACGCACAAACTGCTCAGGAGGCAGTTTATGCCTGGAGCGCGGCTGGTCCTCGTGGCCGGAGCGGAAGCGGCTCGCAGGCGGCGATCAGCCTCGCCCCGCCACGGCCTCGCGCGGCCGGGCTGCAACGAGCACGACGTCGGGTCTCCCGCCGTCGACCTGGACCCGGTTGCGTCCCTTCTCCTTGGCGCGATAGCAGGCGGCATCCGCGCGCCGCATCGCGTCCTCGAGCGTGGTGGTGCTGTCGGCGATGCAGGCGACGCCGATGCTGGCGGTCACCGCAAAGCAGCGATCGTCCCAGGCGAAGGTGAACATCTCGATCGATCGCCGCAGCCGTTCGGCGGTATCGACCGCGTCGTAAGGCGAGCACTGCGGCAGGATGAGGCCGAACTCGTCGCCGCCCAGGCGCGCCACCAAATCGTGCGGACGCCGGTCCTGTTGCAGCAGACGCGCGACCTGGCAGAGCAGGCGATCGCCGGCAAGATGCCCGCAGCTGTCGTTGACATTCTTGAACTGGTCGAGGTCGAGCAGGATCAGGCTGAGCGAACCCGCTGCCGCAGCGTCCAGCTCGCCCTGCAGTCGCGCCTCGAAGGCGCGGCGGTTGGACAGGCCGGTCAGCCAGTCGTGCGAAGCCAGGAAGGCCAGACGTTCCTTCTCGGCATGCAATGCGTTCTCGAACGCCTGTCGTTGCAGCACCAATCGTCTGGTGTGCCAGATCAGCAGCAGGGCGAGCACGGCGGCGGTGACGATGTTGATGCCGGTCAGCGTCAGCTTGATGGCGCGGGAGCCTTCACCGAGGACGGCCGAGAACCGCTTGGCATGCACCGTGAACTGGGTGTTGAGCTCGGAGAGCCGCGACGACAGGGCTTGCACGCGGCTTGCGTCCTGAAGAGGACCGTTCTGCCACTCGGACCGAATGACCTCGCCGAAGACGCTCAGCTCCAGCAGCATGGGATCGGTGGCTCTCCACTCCCGGATCGCTTCCTGGAGGAAGCTGACGCGGTTGAAGTAGCGAAACAGCCAGATCAATCCCGGGACGTCATCGGGATGGTTGCCGCCTTGCAGGAAGCCGATGCGGGCCGCCTCGACGTCGACCGGATCGCGCTCAAGCGCCCAGCGCGCGAACTCGTCGCCGATGGGGACGGCGAGCGAGGCCTGGTACTGCGCGAATTGGCTGGGCTCGCCGGAATGCAGATAGAGATTGAGGAAATAGACGGCGTTCTTCTGCGAACGCGACCAGAATGCTTCGCCTGCGACATAGGCGCGAACCGACGACATCACCTCCAGGCTGAATCCCGCGATCGCCGCCTGGAGCACGACGACCATCACGAAAGGCGAGACAAGCTTGATGACGTGAAGGAAGCTACGCCTCTTCATCGACGTCGCTGTTCTGCGAAACACCCTGGCGTTCCCCGAATCGCGCGCTGCCCCTAACGGAGCGCCGCGCCTGCAATGCGAAGTAGAAGCGATGGTTGCTTAACTCGGCCTGAAAGGGGCGGAGGACTGCGTCGCAGGGTAAAGGCGTCGTGAAATGATCGCCTGCAGATTGCGTCAAATGCCGTCAAATCGCCCGACCGAATTGTCGGATTCGTCGTGTGCGCCCTGCTTGGGCGAGGACGGACGTGTCCCGGGCTACACCAGCACCGGCTTGCGCACGCGCCCGGCGTCGCCGAACACGCGCAGGTACCGCTCGATCTCCGAGGGGATGCCGGTCGCCTTCTCCGGATTATCGGAGAGCTTGACGGCGGGATGGCCGTCGACCGACGACACCTTGCAGACCAGCGAGATCGGATCGAGGTTGAACGAGCCGTCCGGCGTGCAGCCGACGAAGTCGTTGGTGAGGTTGGTGCCCCAGCCGAAGGAGAGCCGCACCCGGCCGGCAAAGTGGTGATAGGTCTCCTCGATCGAGCCGACATCCATCGCGTCGGAGAAAACGAGCAGCTTGTCCTTGGGGTTGCGGCCCTTCTTCTCCCACCACGCGACGATTTCCTCGCCGGCCTGAATCGGCGGCGCGCTGTCGGGCCGGAAGCCAGTCCAGTCGGCGACCCATTCCGGCGCATCGCGCAGGAAGGCCTTGGTGCCGAAGGCATCGGGCAGTGCGATCAGGAGGTTGCCGCCATAGGTCTGGCGCCACTGGTCGAGGATGCGATAGGGCGCCCAGCGCAATTCCTCGTCGTCCTTGGCGAGCGCGGCCGCGACCATCGGCAGCTCATGCGCATTGGTGCCGATCGCCTCGAGGTCGTTGTCCATCGCCAGCAGCACGTTGGACGTCCCGATGAAGGACGAGCCGAGGCCCTCCTTCACCGCCTCGACGCACCAGCGCTGCCAGAGGAAGCCGTGACGGCGGCGGGTGCCGAAGTCGGACAGGCGCAGGTTTTCCAGTTTGCGAAGACGCTCCACCTTGGTCCAGAGCTTGGCCTTGGCGCGGGCATAGAGCACGTCGAGCTCGAAGCGGCCGCGGCCCTTGATCGCCGCACGGGAGCGCAGCTCGTTGAGGATGGCGAGCGCCGGGATCTCCCACATCGTGGTGTGGGTCCACGGCCCGTGGAAATGCAGCTCGTACTGGCCCTCGACCTTGCGCAGCTCGTATTCGGGCAGGCGGAATTCGGCCAGCCAGCGGATGAAGTCCGCCGAGAACATGTGGGTCTTGCCGTAGAAGGTGTTGCCGGCGAGCCAGATCAGCTCCTTCTTGGTGAAGCGGATGGTGCGGGCATGATCGAGCTGGGCGCGCAGCTCGCTCTCGTCGATGATCTCGGCGAGCCGCACATGGCGCGAGCGGTTGATGACCGAGAAGGTCACCTGCTGACTCGGGTAGGTCTCCCGAATCATTTGCAACATCAATAGCTTGTAGAAATCGGTATCAAGCAGGCTGCGGATGATGGGATCCAGCCGCCAGCTGTGATTGTAGGTCCGGCTCGCAATGTCGGTCACTGTCATAAACCAATTCTAGCGTGGCGGCCCGCGCGCAACCAGTGGAATTGGCCAGAGCTGGTCTTCCGAAAGACGGTATCGTTATCACGGCTTGATCACGCCTTGGCGGCCGTCGCTGCCACGGTCTCAAGCTGGTTCCTGACCCAGCGATGGGCCGGGTCCTTCTGATAGCGCTGGTGCCAGACCATGAACATCGGCAGCTCGGCCAGCGTCCGCGTGCGGGACGCCAGCGGAATCCGCGTTTGCGCGAAATCGCGCATGATCCCGGACGCCAGCAGGCTCGGCATGCTCGCCAGCATCTGCGAGCCGCGCAGGAACGACGGCACGCCGGAGAAGCTCGGCACCGAGATCGCGATGTCGCGATGAAGACCGTTGGCCGCCAGCCGGCGGTCGAAGTCGAGCCGCTCATTGTCGGTATAGACGACCGTGATGTGGCGCGCCGCGAGATAGGCGCCGCGGCCGGCCGGCGCGGTGCGCATCCTGGGATCGAAGTAGCAGACGTAATGATCGCTCAAGAGGCGCTTCTGCACGATGTCGATACCGGACGGCGGCAGCGGCGTGATCAGGACGTCGCAGCGGTTTTCGCGCAGCATCGCGGGCGAGGGCGACTGCGAAGGGATCACGCGCAGGCTCAGGTCCTTCACCTGTGCGGCGACATGAGCGAAGAACCGCGGCAGCAGCAGATCGCGCTGGAAGTCATTGGCGGCGATCGTCAGCGACAACTGCGCGCGGGCCGGCTCGAACGTGACGCCACCGGCAAAGCTCCGCATCTCGTCGATCAGCGCCCGCGCCTTGGCGGCGAGGGCCTGCGCATGCGCGGTGGCGACGATGCCGCGGCCGGATTTCGCGAACAGCGGATCGCCTGCGATCCGCCGCAGCTTGTTCAGCCCGTGGCTGACCGCAGATTGGGTCAGGCCGAGCCGGGTTGCCGCCGCGGTGACCGATCCCTCCTCCAGCACGGCTAGGAACAGTTCGAGCGCGTGGCCGTCGAGCGCCAAATGATCGATTTCTTTCATGCAATATATTATAATCGATCTATTTATCCGGGGAATAGACCGGGCCATGATCTCCCGATAAGCCGCGCGTCCGGACCGGGCGCCCCAGGGAGAGACACGATGAATGCCCAGGCGCCAACCTTGCGGGATGCCCGCCTCAACCGTCCCGAGCCCCTGACGCCGCCGCTCGGCGACGGCGGTTTCTTCCAGCGCGACCGATCCATCCATCCGCCGGCGCATGCGCCAGGCTACAAATCCTCGGTGCTGCGTTCGCCCCGGCAGGCGCTGCTGTCGCTGGAGGGCTCGATCTCGGAGATCACGGGGCCGGTGTTCGGCCACAACGATCTCGGTCCGCTCGACAACGACCTGATCCGCAACTACGCCAAGGACGGCGATCCGATCGGCGAGCGCATCGTCGTCCACGGCCGCGTGGTCGACGAGACCGGCCGCGGCGTGCCGAACACGCTGGTCGAGTTCTGGCAGGCCAATGCCGGCGGCCGCTACCGGCACAAGAAGGACACGTATCTGGCGCCGATCGACCCGAATTTCGGCGGCTGCGGCCGCGCGCTGACCGACGACACCGGTTACTACTACTTCCGCACCGTGAAGCCGGGGCCCTATCCCTGGCGCAACTACGTCAACTCCTGGCGTCCCGCCCACATCCATTTCTCCGTGTTCGGCTCGGGCTTCGCGCAGCGGCTGATCACGCAGATGTATTTCGAGGGCGATCCCCTGATCCCGATCTGCCCGATCCTGACGACGATTCCGGACAAGGATGCGCTCGACCGCCTGGTCGCACCGCTCGACCTCAACGCCTCGACGCCGTTCGACTCGCTCGCCTACCGCTTCGACATCGTGCTGCGCGGCCAGCGCTCCACCTATTTTGAAAACCGCACCGCGGGGAACTGAGCCAGGAAATCCAATCATGCCGCAGCCGCTCAACTATCTCAAGGAAACCGCCTCGCAGACGGCCGGACCCTACGTCCATATCGGCCTGATCCCGGCGATGGCCGGCTTCGACATCTTCGAGAAGAACTTCTCGAACGTGCTGACAACGCCGAACACGCAGGGCGAGCGCATCACGCTGGAAGGCAAGGTGCTCGACGGCACCGGCACGCCGCTGCGCGACGTGCTGCTGGAGATCTGGCAGGCCAATGCCAGCGGGCGCTACAACCATCCAGCCGATCGTTCGGCCGGCGCGCCGGATGAGGAGTTTCGCGGCTGGGGCCGCGCCGGCTCCGACTTCGAGAGCGGCCTCGTGACGTTCGAGACCATCAAGCCGGGCGCGATCGTCGACAAAGCAGGCCGGACATGCGCGCCGCACGTCAATGTCTGGATCGTCGCGCGCGGCATCAATATCGGCCTCAATACCCGGCTCTATTTCTCGGACGAGGAAGCCGCCAACGCCGCCGACCCCGTGCTCAATTTGATCGAGCAGCCGTCGCGGCGCTCGACCCTGATCGCAAAGCGCGGCGAGCGTGGCGGCAAGGTCGTGTATTCCTTCACGATCAATCTGCAGGGGCCGGAGGAGACGGTGTTCTTCGATGTGTGAGGCTTCAGGTCTCTTCGCCATGGAGCTGCGCGCGGAAGGCGCGCGGCGACACGCCCGTGGCTGCGGCATAGACGCGGCTGAAATAGGCGGGATCCTCGAAGCCGAGCGTGTAGGCGATCGTCGAGACCGGCAGATTGGTGTAGACCAGGTTCCGCCGCGCCTCGCGGATCAGGCGGTTGAGGATGAGGTGCGAGGCGGTATCGCCGGTCGCCGCCCGTGTGATCCGGTTGAGATGGGTCGGCGTCACCGCCAGCGCCTCGGCATAGTCGGCGACGCTCCAACGCTCCAGATGGTGCTGCTCCAATAGCGCCTCGAAGCGGCGGAACAAGCCGGATTCGACCGCATTGTTCACGCCGCTCTCGCTCGTGAGCGCGCGTGCCACCAGCCCGATCATGGCGGACGACAACGCGCGCAGCACATGCGCGCGGCCGAAATCGCGTGCGGCGTGCTCGGCGAAGATCTGCTTCATGATGGCGCGGATCTGCGGCGTGCCGCGCACCACGGCCGAGCGCGACAGCGCGCCGCGAAGGCCCTCGGCGGCGAGCAGCGCCTCGTCCAGAATCTCCGCGGCGATGGTCAGCACCCAGCCTTGCGTGTCGGGCACGAAGCGGAAGCCGTGGACGTGGCCGACCGGCACGTTGACGACCTGCATGGGCCTCAGCGGCACCACGCGTCCGTCCAGCGTGGCCTCGCCGCCGCCGCGCTCGATCAGTAGCACCTGGTGCAGCCGGGCGTGGCGGTGCACGGCCAGGGTCCAGTCATGCAGCACCGAGCGTGACGCGATGGTCTCGCAATGCACGACGTCGGGCAAGTCGCCGGACTCGCCGAACAGGTTGTAGATCCGGATCGCGGGCGCAGGGCCTTTCATGTTCGAATAGTACAAGACAATGACGAAACCCTCCATCGGTCCGCGGCATCAAATCTGCAAAAAAGTGCCGACGGGAGGACGAAAAAATGAAAGTTCAGGTCTGTATCATCGGCGGCGGGCCGTCCGGGCTGCTGTTGTCCCAGCTGCTGCACCTCAAGGGCATCGACACCATCGTGCTGGAGAAATACAGCCGTGATCACGTGCTCGCCCGCATCCGCGCCGGCGTGCTCGAGCATGGCTTCGCCAAGCTGATGCGCGAGGCGCAGTGCGGCGAGCGCATGGACCGCGAGGGCGAGATCCACCGCGGCTTCGAGATCGCGCATGACGGCGTGCTGTCCAAGATCGACCTGCACAAGCATTCAGGCGGCAATTCGGTGCTGGTCTACGGCCAGACCGAGCTGACGCGCGATCTCTACGAGGCGCGGGACCGTCTCGGCGGCAAGGTCGTGCACAATGCGGAAGACGTGGCGCCGCACGATCTGACGTCGGACCGGCCCTACGTGACCTATCGCTCGAACGGCGAGACGGTCCGCGTCGAGTGCGACTACGTCGTCGGCGCCGACGGCTTCCACGGCGTCAGCCGCAAGTCGATCCCGAAGGACATTCTGCGCGAATATGAAAAGGTCTATCCGTTCGGTTGGCTGGGCGTGCTGTCGCGCACCAAGCCGGTGTCGCCCGAGCTGATCTATGCCAAGCACGCACGCGGCTTTGCGCTCTGTTCGCTGCGCTCCCAGGTGCTCAGCCGCTACTACATCCAGGTGCCGCTGACCGACAAGGTGGAGGATTGGTCGGACGATGCGTTCTGGGCCGAGCTGAAGCGGCGCCTGCCGGATGAGGTGGCCGGCCGCCTGATCACGGGGCCATCGATCGAGAAGAGCATCGCGCCGCTGCGCAGCTTCGTTGCCGAGCCGATGAGCTATGGCCGGCTGTTCCTCGCCGGCGATGCCGCGCACATCGTGCCGCCGACCGGCGCGCGCGGACTGAACAGCGCCGCGTCCGACATCTACTATCTCTACCACGCTTTGCTCGCGCATTATCAGCGCGGCGATGAGTCCGGCCTCGAAGGCTATTCCGCCAAGGCGCTCGCCCGGATCTGGAAGGCGCAGCGCTTCTCGTGGTGGATGACGATGATGCTGCACCGCTTCCCCGACCGGATCGACTACGAGGATCGGCTGCAGCAGACGGAATTGGACTATCTGCTGTCGTCCGAGACCGCGCAGCGCCTGCTCGCGGAAAACTACGTGGGCCTGCCGTTTTAGAGACATTCGACTTCACCCTCCCCTGGAGGGGGAGGGTAGTGCCGCTACTTCCCCTCCAGCGTATTGACCGGAGTCCAATCCAGCGGCGGTGGGTTTGCGGTGAACGCCTGCGCGCGCTTGGCGAACAGGGCCGATGCCGGATCGGCCTCTGCCATCTGCCCAAAAACGTCGGTCGCCTTCGCGAAGTCCCGCGCGCGCCAGCAGGCGAGCCCTTCCGCATAGACGGCAGCCACCTTTGCCTGCTGGCCGCTCTCGGCGCCCGTCTCGGCCAACGGCTCGAACACCTTGATGGCCTCGCCGCGACCCAGCACCCTGATCGCATCGAGCTCGCGCCAGGCGAAGGCATCGCCGGTCTGCGCCATCGTGGTTTCCGACGCCATGATTGCCGTGCCGTAATATTTGTTGGCGCCCTCGAGCCGCGAGGCGACGTTCACGGTGTCGCTCATCACGGTGTAATTGAAGCGGCGGCGCGAGCCGATGTTGCCGACCACGGCCTCGCCGCTGTTCAGCCCGATGCGATGCGACAGGCCGCGCCCGGCGAAGGCAGGGTGATCGGCGTTGAGCTCCGCGAGCTTTTCGTGGCATTTCAGCGCGGCGCGAACGGCCTTGGTTGCGTGTGCGGGATCGTCGGCCGGCGCGCCGAACATGGCGACGATGGAATCGCCGATATATTTGTCGACGTAACCGCCGTGGCTTTCGATGATATCGGTCATGGCGGACAGATATTCGTTCATCAGCGTCACCAGCTCGCCCGGCGTCATGGTCTCGGCGATGGACGAGAAGCCGCTGAGATCGGAGAAGAACATGGTGACGTTGCGCATCTCGCCGCCGAGTGCCGGCATCTTGCCGGAGGCGACCATGGTCTCGATCACCTCGGGGGCGAGATAGAGCGCAAAGCTCTTGCGCAGGAACCGCTCGTCGCGCTCGGCCAGCACGAAGCGGTAGCCGATCATCATCGCGATCGCGGCAAGGCTCGCGAGCGCCGGTTCGGTCAGCGGCAGCGCCCGGGCGTGAACGAAGGCCGCGACGGCAATTGCGGCATAGACGGCGGTGAGCACGAACCAGACGATCACGGCGCCGCCGGGTGCGAGCGCGCAGGCCGCGCAGGCAATGATTGCCGCGAACGCGATCGTGACAACGGCCCGCATCGGAAAGCCGAGCTCGGTTACGGCGTCATGCTCCATCAGGTTCCGGACCGCCGTGGCGTGGACGAACACGCCCGCGACGTCGCTGCGGGATTTCTGCGGCGTGCTTGCCGGCGCGGGCAGGGCGCATCGCGCGGCCGGCGTGCCGTCACGACCGCCGGACAGGCGCATCGAGGTGAGCTTGCGGTCCTCGAAATTCAGCACGGTGCCGAGCAGCACGACCTTGCCGTCGAAAGCGCGGCGAAAGAAATCGCGGTCGCCCTTCTCGACGCAGGCGCGCAGGTCGACGAAGGAAAAGGTCGGGATGTCGCCTCCGAGCCCGCGGAAGTTGAGCGTCATCGTATTCGGCACCGCGCTCGGGATCGCGTAGCCGGACAAAGCGGTCGCGCCGGAAGGCGCAATCTCGGGCTTTGCGCCGGTCGCGCGCGCAGCGAGCTCGACCGCCATCGCGGGGACCGGCCGTCCCTCGATGGCGAAGCTCAGCGGCATTCGCCGGATGACGTCGTCCTGGTCGGTGTGGACGTTGAGTGCCCGGACGGTGTTGCGCACGGCCACTTGCTGGGCGCGATAGGGCACTTCCGGATGGTCGTTGCTGAGGATTTCGCCAAGCACCAATTTGCCGCTGTCTGAGATTTGCCGCAGCGCGAGCAGATAATCCCGGTCGAATCCTTTCATGCGGCCGCCAAGTGCGGTGTCGCCAAAGGGAATCTCCGATTGCTCGATCGAGTTCTTGAAGATGACGTCGAAGCCGATCACCCTGGCGCCGCCTTCGGTGATGCTGCCGAGCACGCGGCCGATCTCGCGCGTCCAGGTCTGCGTCGGCGATCCCTTGAAGGGCGCCGTCTCGTAGGTTTCATTGTCGATCGCCACGACGACGACCGGCGAATTGGCGGGATCGCGGCGGTCGCCGATGAGCTTGCCGCGCAGCGCCGTGAGGACGTCGAGCGAGAGGCCTTGCAGGACCTGAAGCGGCGGCGACGTGAAAATTGCGCCCGCGAGGAGCGCAATCAGAATCGCTGCAACGATGTCCCGCCCCCCGATCCGCCGCATCGCCCCGTCGCCAATTCCGCTTATTCGAGTCCGCTATTCGAGCCGCAACAGGCGGCCGATGATCGGGGTCGGCGATGCGGTGGCGCTGGCGTCGACCTGGAAGGTGTAACGCTTGCTGCCGAGGCTCGCGAGATAGCTGCCGCCCGGGGTCAGCGACTTTCCGGCCTTGGCGAAATCGTAAAATTTGCCGCGGGTCATGACGTCGCTCTTCAGCGGCACGCTGATCGTGGGCTCCTTGCCGTCGGTGCGCTCGATCACCAGCGTGCTGCCGGTCTTGGCCTGAATGAGCGGCGCGACGCCATAGATCGTCGGCAGCCTGGACGGGGCGGCCTTGGCATCGGACCGCACGGTCCGAAACGTGGTCGCGGCACTCTGGTTCGCTTCGCGCTCTGAGAGTCGCGCCGCCTTGGTGTCGCACGGCACCTTGGCGCGCTGCACGTCGCCGAGCTGCACGGTGCTTTGCTCGGCGCCGACCAGCACGACGCCTTCGCTGATCGTCTCGCGCAGGCAGGATTTGAGATAGCTGAGCGTAATGCTGGCCTTCGGGCCGAGCTTGATGATCTTGCCCGCCGCGACATAGTCCATGAATTCGATGCCATCGACCTTGCCTTGCACATCCTCGACGATGGCGGCAGGGGTCTCCGCCAAGGCGGGGGCCGCGACAAAGAAGGCGCCGACAGCAGCGCCGATCAGGCTTTTCATGCGAATTCTCATCCAGTTCGACCGACGGTATGGGTCCCCGTCCTGGTCCGGTGCTTAGCACTAGCGGTTCCAGGCAAGTGTGACCAGAATCACTGTTTGGTGTTGGTGCCATTCTAGCAGGAACAGGTTCAAGCCGGCGACCGGAGAAACCAGAGCCGCGGCAAGCTGTTGCTCGAATGGTCAGGCCGCCGGGACGGGCTCGGCCGGACGGCTCTCCGCTGCGCTCTCTGAATCGGGAACGAGCGGGGCTTCGGTCTTCTGAAACGGCGTGGCCTGCTGCCCCGCGGCGATCTCCACGACCTCGTTCCAGCGCGACAGAAACGCATCGATGCAGGCCGGGTCGAATTGCCGCCCCCGGTGCTCAATCAGGTAGTTGCGCGCCGCCTCGAGCGGCATCGGCTCCTTATAGGGTCGCCGCGTCGTCAGGGCGTCGAACACGTCGGCGACCGCGACGACGCGTGCGGCCACCGGAATCTCCTGCGCTTCGAGCCCGTTCGGATAGCCCGCGCCGTCCCAGCGCTCGTGATGACCTGCGGCAATCTGCGCACCGAGCTGAATCAGCTCGCAGCTCGAATCCGCCAGGATCCGTTCGCCGATCGTCGCATGGGTCCGGATCACCGCCATCTCCGCGTCGGTCAGCCTGCCCGGCTTGAGCAGGATGTTGTCGGGAATGGCGACCTTGCCGACATCGTGCAGCGGCGCGGCCAGATAGATGTCGCGGCAGAGCCGGGCCGGCAGGCCGAGCTGCTCGGCGATGATGCGGCTGTATCGGGCGACCCGCAGCGTGTGCTCGCCGGTGTCGTTGTCGCGATACTCGACCGCGAGCGCGAGCCGCAGGATGATCTCCTCCTCGCGCTCGCCGAGCTTTCGTGTCGCTGCCGCGACTTCACTGGCCAGATGCGCGGCACGATCGCTGAGCTTGCGCACGGCTGCACCAAGCTGAATCAAGTTCCGCAGGCGCACCGTCATCTCGACGCTTTGCGGTTGCTTGGGCAGGAAATCGGTTGCACCGGCCTGCAGCGCTTCCATCTTGACGTCGTCGGTCTGGCGCGAGGTGATCATCGCGATCGGAATGTCGGCACGGCCGGGCAGGGTACGGAAGAGGCGGATGAAGCTGATGCCGTCCATGTGCGGCATCTCGTAGTCGACCAGCACGAGGTCGAAAACGCGCTCGCGTGCGCAGGCCAGCGCTTCGACGGGATCGAGGAAGGTGGTGGCTTCGACCAGACCTTCGGCCTCGATGTGACGTTTCAGGAAGTTGAGGACGGAGCGGCTGTCGTCAACCAGGAGCGCTTGGGTCAGCATCGGTGGCCGGGGCTCTCTTCGCTGGCAAAGGCACGGACCCCACGCATAACCCGGCGGATTTAACGCGAAGCAAATGCGCTACGGCCCGCGTCGCTGGCTGTCATTTAAGCAGGCTGTGCATGCCTGCATATAACCTGCGCGAGTTCCGACCGAATGTCACCCGTAGTTGTACGGATCGTCGCGTTAGGAGTTTGCTCATGGGATTCGCGTCAAACGTGTAGCGGAATTTTAGCAAAGGCGGGGCTTTGATGGCGCTCGATCCGACGGAGCCGAAATGGTCGCTGCGGTTACCCGCCGATTGCAGCATCGCTGCTGTTCGCAGCGTTTATGATCTCATTCGCGAGGCCTTCCGGCGCGAGCAGCGGCTCGAGATCGACTGCTCCAGCGTCGACAAAGCCGACGTGACCTCGATCCAGCTGCTGCTGTCGACCGCCAAGACCGGCGAGGCCCAGGGCCGGCCGGTGGTCCTGACCTCCTTCTCACAGTCTCTGCGTACCACCCTTCGTCGCGCCGGCTTCGCCAGCGAGGCGATGATCGATCAGCATTTCCCGCAAAGGAAAGATGGCACCTGATGGCCACGATTCTCACGGTCGACGATTCCCCCAGCATCCGCCAGATGATCAAGGTCGTGCTCGAGCCGGCCGGCCACAGCGTGATCGAGGCGGGCGACGGTGCGCAAGGGCTCGCCAAGGCCCAGGCCGGCAAGCTCGACCTCGTGATCACCGACCTCAACATGCCCGTCATGAACGGGCTCGAGTTGATCCGGGCCCTGCGCAAGCTGCCGAGCGCGGTCGGCATGCCCATCGTATTCCTGACCACCGAATCGAACGACACCGTGAAGCAGGAAGCCAAGAGCGCCGGCGCCACCGGCTGGATCACCAAGCCGTTCAAGCCGGAGCAGCTGCTCGCCGTGGTCGGCAAATTGGTGCGCGCATGAGCGCGATGGACCCGACCGAGATCTTCCGTCAGGAAGCCAGCGAGCTCTTCGAGGTGCTCGAAGGAGCCCTGCTCGATCTCGGTCTGCGTCCCGACGACCGCGAGCTGGTCGATTCCGCCTTCCGCGCCCTGCATACGATCAAGGGCTCGGGCGCCATGTTCGGCTTCGACAAGGTGGCGTCCTTCACCCACGAATTCGAGACCGCTTTCGACCGCGTCCGCAAGGGCGAGATCAAGCCGACCCAGGAGCTGATCTCGGTCGCGCTCGCCGCCAAGGACTATATCCGCGCGCTGATCGAGGATCCCCAGTCGACCGACGACGTCATCGGCGAAGCCATCCTCGACGACCTCAAGCGCTTCGTCACGGCCGACCAGCCTGCCGCTCATGTCGTGGACATCGCCGAGGCGCCGCCGCTGGCGCCTGGCGCGAGCAAGCAGGCCGGCTGGCACCTGTATCTCGAATTCGAATCCCACATCCTGCGCAACGGCTCGAACCCGCTCGATCTCCTGGAAGATCTCTGCAAGCTCGGCCCCTGCTTCGTCGTGCCCGTCACCGACGGCGTCCCGTTCCTGGACGAGATGGATCCGGAAGACTGCTATCTGAAGTGGGACGTCAAGCTGCACGCGGCCTGCGACAAGGACGCGATCGACGACGTCTTCATGTTCGTCCAGGACGAGATGAAGCTGACGCTCTCGCCGCTCGAGCAGGCCGAGGCGCCCGTGCCGGCGCCGCTGTTCCAGTTGCTCGACGAGGAGCCGGTCGTCGCCGAGACGGCTGCGCCGGCGGTCGAGCCTGCGCCGGTCGTCGAACAACCCGTCGCAAAGGCGGAAGTCGAAGTCGCGCCCGAACCCAAGCCCGAGATCAAGCGTGAGGCGGCGCCCGCGCGCCGCGAGGAGGCCAAGCAGGATCGCGGCATCGCCACCGTTCGCGTTCAGGCCGAGCGCCTCGACGAGTTGATGGACCGCGTGGGCGAGCTCGTCATCGCGCAGGCGCGTCTGACCCAGCTCGCTTCGTCCGGCTCCGACCTCTCGATCAAGATGATCGCCGAGGAAATCGAACGTCTCGCCTCGTCCTTGCGCGATACCACGATGGGCGCGCGCATGGTGCCGATCGGTTCGCTGTTCGGCCGCTTCCGCCGCCTGGTGCACGATCTCTCGCGCGATCTATCGAAGCCGGTCGAATTCGTCACCTCGGGCGAGGACACCGAGCTCGACAAGACCATGATCGAGTGCCTCGCCGATCCGCTGGTGCATCTGATCCGCAACGCCATCGACCACGGCATCGAGGACACCGCGACCCGTGCGGCCAATGGCAAGACCGAGCAGGGCCGCATCGAGCTCGCCGCCGTGCATTCCGGTGCACAGGTCTTGGTCACCGTGAAGGACAACGGCGGCGGCCTCAATACCGCGCGCATCCGTGCGAAAGCGGAAGAGCAGGGCCTAATCGCGCCCGGAGCCGTGCTGACCGATCACGAAATCCATCAATTCCTGTTCCACCCCGGCTTCTCGACCGCGCAGACCATCTCGGCGCTGTCGGGCCGCGGCGTCGGCATGGACGTGGTCAAGCGTACCATCGAGAACATGCGCGGCTCGATCGACCTGTCGACCAGGCCCGGCGAGGGGACCACCGTGACGCTGCGTCTGCCGCTCACGCTCGCGATCATCGAAGGTCTGCTGATCCGCGTCGGCGAGGGCCGCTACATCATTCCGCTGTCCGCGGTGGAGGAATGCATCGAGCTGACCGCCGAGGACGAACGCTCCCGCGGCCGAAATTTCCTCAATGTGCGCGGCAATCTGGTGCCCTTCCTCCGGTTGCGCGAGATCATGACCGCATCGGGCGCGCCCGACCGGCACCAGAAGACCATCATCATCTCGACCGGCGAGACCCATGTCGGTCTCGTCGCCGACCAGATCATCGGCAACCACCAGACCGTGATCAAGTCGCTCTCCAAGCTGCACTCGGACGTCACGATGTTCTCGGGCGCGACGATCCTGGGTGACGGCACGGCGGCGCTGATCCTCGACGTCGCGCAGCTGGTCGCGCTGGCGCAGTCGAAGGTCGAAAAGCAGCACATCAGCGAGGCGGCGTGATGAACGACGGTTTGACTGACGAGCGTCAGACGGGCGCGATGCAGGTCGTCATGATCGGCCTCGGCGAGGAGAAGTTCGCGCTCGATGCCGGCCTCGTGCGCGAGATCATCGATCCCGTTCCCGTGACCAGGGTTGCGGGTGCGCGGGCCTTCGTTCCCAGCGTGATCAACGTGCGCGGCAACGTCATTCCGCTCGCCGACCTGCGCATCCGCTTCGGCATGCCGCAGCTCGACGACACCGCCGATACGCGCATCGTCGTCATCGAGCTGGAGCTCGACGGCGAGCCGGTGCTGGTCGGCGTCACCGCCGACAAGGTCTACGAGGTCACCGAGATATCGCAGACCGACGTGCAGCAGACGCCGCGGGTCGGCATGCACTGGAAGCCGGAGTTCATTCGCTTCATCGCCAAGTGGCGTGAAGAGTTCGTCATCGTTCCGAACATGGAACGCATCCTGAATTGAAGTTGGGGTCTCGGGGCGAGACCTGTGGGGGCTGGAAATGAGATTTACGGTCAAGGCCAAGCTGGCCAGCGCGTTTGGTGTGCTCCTGGTGCTCTCGATGGCGGCAGGCGGCCTCGCCTATGTGAAGCTGACCGAAATGATCGAGACTGCCGATAATCTGGTGTCCCGCGCCGGCCGGATGGAGCGTGCGGCCGAGATCGAGAGGGGGATCCTGACCCAGGTTCGGTCCGAGAAGAATCTGCTTCTGGCGCCCGATAGCGAAGCGGATGGCTTCGTCGCCGAGATCGCAAAGCAGCGCGAGGCGCTTCTCAAGCTGAAAGAGGAGATTCACGCCGCAGCGTCCCCGGAAGGCAAGAAGCTGATCGAGAATTTCGCCGCCGCCTACGCCCGGATGAATGCCGTTCAGGACGACGCGCTCAGGACCGCCCGAACGAACAGGCCGAAAGCCGTCGAGCAGTCCGCGGTCGAGGTTCGTAAGGCGGTCCGCGAAGCGATGGACGCCGCCCACGTTTATATCAGCAACGTCAAGAAGAACATGGCGGACCGGGCCGCCTTGGCGCATGAGGACGGCAATCGCGCCCACGTCATGCTGGTCTCGGCGGTGGGTGCATCGCTCGTGATCGGCCTGATCGCAGCGATCTGGATCTCTCTCAGCATCTCCCGCGGGCTCGGCCGTGCGGTCGGCCTCGCCGGTGCCGTGGCGGGCGGCGACCTGACCCAGACCATCAACGTCGCCAGCAATGACGAGATCGGTGATCTCGTGAAGTCGCTGAACACGATGGTCGCGAAGCTTCGTCAGGTCGTCGAGGAGGCTCTCACCGCGGCCAGCAACGTCTCCGCCGGCAGCCAGGAGCTCTCCGCCAGCGCCGAGCAGCTCTCGCAGGGCGCGACCGAGCAGGCTTCGTCCGCCGAGGAAGCCTCTTCCTCGATGGAGGAGATGGCCTCCAACGTGAAGCAGAACGCCGACAATGCCAACCAGACCGAGAAGATTGCGGCGCAGTCGGCCAAGGACGCCGAGGCCAGCGGCGTTGCCGTCGGCCGTGCCGTCGAGGCGATGCAGACCATCGCCGAGAAGATCACCATCGTGCAGGAGATTGCGCGTCAGACCGACCTGCTCGCGCTCAACGCGGCGGTGGAAGCCGCCCGCGCCGGCGAGCACGGCAAGGGCTTTGCGGTGGTCGCTTCCGAAGTGCGCAAGCTCGCCGAGCGCAGCCAGGCGGCTGCGGCGGACATCGGCACGCTCTCGACGGAAAGCGTCAAGGTCGCGCAGGAGGCGGGCCAGATGCTGTCCAAGCTCGTGCCCGACATCAAGAAGACCGCGGAGCTGGTGCAGGAGATCACCGCGGCCTGCCGCGAGCAGGACGTCGGCTCGGCCCAGATCAACCAGGCCATCCAGCAGCTCGACAAGGTCGGCCAGCAGAACGCGAGCGCCTCCGAGCAGGTGTCCTCGACGTCCGAGGAGCTCGCCTCGCAAGCCGAGCAGCTGCAATCGACCATCTCGTTCTTCCGGATCGAGGACGCCGTGCGCAAGGACAAGGCGGCTGCCGAGCCGATCGACCGCGCCGTCGGCCAGCTCCGGGCCAAGGCCGCGCATATGGCGGCGGCCGACCGCGGCACGAAGAAGCCGGTGCCTGCCCGCAAGCCGGCGCGTGCGATGAAGGTCGCCGGCGGCGGTGGCTTCGCCTTCGACATGGATGACGGCGACGACGATCGCGACGCCGAGTTCCAACGCTGATCAACCGGTCCGGCCTCGTGCCGGACCGCGCTCATTTCCAATCTTCGGAACCCCGGACCGCATCATGGCCGCAACCTCGCAATATCTGACGCTCGGGCTCGCCGGCGAGACGTTCGGCATCAGCATCCGCAACGTCCGCGAAATCCTGGACATGCGGCCGATCTCGCGGCTTCCGCACGCGCCGGACTTCCTGCTCGGCATGATCGACGTGCGCGGCAGCGGCTATCCGATCGTCGATCTCCGCACCAAGCTCGGCCTGCCGGCCGTGGCCGCCACCGAAGCGACCCGCATCATCATCCTGGACGTGCCGATGAAGGATCGTCTGGTCGGCGTCGGCTTCGTCGCCGACTGCGTATTCGAGGTCACCGACATCGACGAGCAGGCGATCGAGCCGGTGCCCGAGGTCGGCGGCAAGTGGCAGTCCGACTATGCCGCCGGCATCGGCCGCAAGGGCGAGAAGTTCGTCGTGATCTTCGATCTCGCCAAGCTGATGGCGAACGACAAGTTTCCGGAAGGGCGCGCCGCCGGCGCGGATGCGCCCCGCGCCGCCTGAGTTACGAGCGTAAAGCGTTGCCGAATAGCAATCCCAAATTTGAACCGATGAGATCGACCATGAGATTCACCGTCAAGGCCAAGCTCGCAAGCGCGTTTGGCGTCGTCATTCTGCTCTCGATGATCGCAGGCGCCGTCGCCTATCTGAAGCTCAACGACACCGTCAACACGGCCGAGCATCTGTCCCAGCGTGCGGCCCGTCTTGCAAAGGTTGCCGAGCTGCAGGAGAGCGTGCTGCTCCAGGTCCGGGCGGAGAAGAACGCGATCCTCGCGTCGTCTGAGGCAGACCAGGAGAAGTTCACCAGCCAGATTACGCAGCTTCGCGAGAGGGCGCTGAAGGTCAAGGACGAAGCCTATGTCGGCGCGAGCGAGACCGGCAGGAAGATGATCGATGCCTTCGCCACCACCTATGCTGCCTCGAATACGGTCCAGGACGAAACCCTTCGGATGGCGCGGCAGGAGAAGGCCAAGGCCGCCGAGCATTCGATGAATCAGGGCCTGAAGTCGACCACGCTGGCTCTGAATGCCGCGACCGATTACATCAACTACGTCAAGAAGTCGATGGCCGAGGAGAGCGCCGAAGCGCGGCATGAAGGCAGCCGGGCGATCATCATGCTGCTTGCGCTGGTGGCCACATCGCTGCTCATCGCAGTGGTAGCCGCGGTCTGGATTGCCCTCAATATCAGCCGCGCGCTGGCACTTGCAGTCGGACTCGCCGATGCCGTTGCGATTGGCGATCTCTCGCAGAAGATCGAGTCATCCAGCAATGACGAGATCGGCGATCTGATCAAGTCGCTCAACACGATGACCACAAACCTGAACCAGACCGCGGCCGTCGCCAACGAGATCGCGCAGGGCAATCTCACGGTCGAGGCCAAGCCGCTGTCGGACAAGGACACGCTGGGCCTGGCGCTCGAGCGCATGGTGGAGAAGCTCCGCCAGATTGTGTCGGAAGCTCTGACCGCGGCGCAGAACGTCTCGGCCGGCAGCCAGGAGCTCTCCGCCAGCGCCGAGCAGCTCTCGCAGGGTGCGACCGAGCAGGCTTCGTCCGCCGAGGAAGCCTCCTCCTCGATGGAGGAGATGGCCTCCAACGTGAAGCAGAACGCCGACAACGCCAACCAGACCGAGAAGATCGCCGCGCAGTCGGCGAAGGACGCGGAAGCTTCCGGCGCAGCGGTCGGCCGCGCGGTCAACGCGATGCAGACCATCGCCGAGAAGATCACGATCGTGCAGGAGATCGCGCGCCAGACCGATCTGCTGGCGCTCAACGCGGCGGTCGAAGCCGCCCGCGCCGGCGAGCACGGCAAGGGCTTTGCGGTGGTCGCCTCCGAGGTGCGCAAGCTCGCCGAACGCAGCCAGGCCGCCGCGGCGGAGATCGGATCGCTGTCATCCGAGACCGTGAAGGTGGCGCAGGAGGCCGGCGCCATGCTTGCCAAGCTGGTTCCGGACATCAAGAAGACCGCCGAGCTCGTCGAGGAGATCACCGCGGCCTGCCGCGAGCAGGACGTCGGCTCGGCCCAGATCAACCAGGCGATCCAGCAGCTCGACAAGGTCGGCCAGCAGAACGCCAGCGCGTCCGAGCAGGTGTCCTCGACCTCGGAGGAACTCGCCTCGCAAGCCGAGCAGCTGCAGTCCACGATCGCCTATTTCCGCATCGAGCAGGCCGCGAAGAGCCAGGCGCCGGCGCCGATCGACCGGGCGGTGAGCCAGTTGCGCGCCAAGGCGGCCACCATGGCCGCTGTCGAGCGCCCGGCGAAGAAGGCCGTGCCGGCCAAGCCGGCGCGCGCCGTGAAGGTGGCCGGCGGTGGCTTCGCCTTCGACATGAACGACGGCGGGGACGATCGGGACGCCGAATTCCAGCGCTAGATCGCGACTCCCGCGGACCGGCTCACCGCACGGCGGGTGAACCGGTCCGCCTACAACGACTTCGCCAACGCTTAGGATCGAAGATGGCCCGTACGGCCCGACATTCAGGACAGGCGGCCATCCCGGACCGGGGCACGCGGCCATGATGCCCGCCGTGCAGGATACGGCCGTCCATCTGTCGGACCGGCACTTCCGGACCATCGCCGAACTCATCGAGGGGCAGGTCGGCATCAAGCTGCCGCAGGGCAAGCGGCTGATGCTGGAGGGGCGGCTGCACAAGCGCGTGCGCGCGTTGAACTTCTCCGACCTCAACGAATATGTCGAGAACCTGTTCGAGCCGGATCATTTCGACAGCGAGCTCACCCATCTCATCGATGTGGTGACGACCAACAAGACCGACTTCTTTCGCGAGCCCCAGCACTTCACCTTCCTGCGCGACGTCGCGGTGCCCGCTCTGCTCAAATCCCATCGGCGCAACAACGCGAAGCTGAAGATCTGGAGCTCGGCAAGCTCCACCGGCATGGAAGCCTACACGACCGCGATGGTGCTGGACGACATGACGCGGAACGGCTCGCGCTTTCAGTACCGCGTCCTCGGGACCGACATCTCGACCGCCGTGTTGCGGCTCGCCAAGACCGCCATCTACACCAGGGACGTGCTCGCCCCGGTGCCGGAGCCCTTCGTGAAGCGATATTTCCTGTCGTCGCGGGACAAGTCGCGCGGCGAGGTGCGGGTCGTGCCGGAATTGCGGCGGATGACGCATTTCATGAGAATGAATCTCATGGACGCGTCCTATCCGGTCGACCGCGACGTCGACATCATCTTCTGCCGCAACGTCCTGATCTATTTCGAGCGCGAGACGCAGCGCAAGGTGATCGAGCGGTTGTGCAGCCATCTGCGGCCAGGAGGCTATCTCCTGGTCGGCCATTCCGAATCGATGATTCACAGCGCCGTGCCGGGTCTGAAGCAGGTCCAGCCCACCATCTTCCAGGTTTGATCGGAGCGCCGCACACAATGCCGAAGGAGAAAGTTCGCGTGCTGATCGTGGACGATTCGGCGTCGGTGCGCCAAATCCTGCAGACGATCCTCAACGATGACCCCGATATCGAGGTGATGGCAACGGCCTCGGATCCGTTCGTGGCGGCGCGTCGTCTCCAGAACGAGATTCCCGACGTCATCATCCTCGACCTCGAGATGCCGCGCATGGACGGCATGACGTTCCTGCGCAAGATCATGGCGCAGCGTCCGATCCCGGTGATCATCTGCTCCTCGCTGACCGAGGAGGGCTCGAACGTGATGTTCGAGGCGTTCGAGGCCGGCGCGGTCGACATCGTGCCGAAACCGAAGATCGACACGCGGCAGGCGCTGCTCGAATGCTCGACGCGGCTCCGCGAGGCCGTGAAGTCGGCGGCGCGCGCGCGGGTGCGCCCACGCGCGGAACGCCGGGCCATCGAGAAGAAGCTGACCGCCGACGCCATCATCCCGCCGCCGGTGCAGAGCCGGGTGCGGCCGACGACGGAGCGCATCGTGTGCATCGGCGCCTCGACGGGCGGGACTGAAGCGCTCAACGACGTGCTGGAGATGCTGCCGGCGCACTCCCCGCCGCTCGTCATCGTCCAGCACATGCCGGCAGGCTTCACCGCGGCCTTCGCCAGGCGGCTCGACGGCGTCTGCCAGATCAGGGTCAAGGAGGCTGAGGACGGCGAGCCGGTGCTGCCGGGCAGCGCCTATATCGCGCCCGGGGCCCGGCACATGCTGCTCCAGCGCATCGGCCTGCGCTATCAGATCGCGATCAAGGACGGTCCGCCGGTGTCGCGGCATCGCCCCTCGGTCGACGTGTTGTTCCGCTCGGCGGCCCAGCATGCCGGCGCCAATGCGCTCGGCGTCATCATGACCGGCATGGGCGATGACGGCGCGCGCGGGATGCTGGAAATGCGCAAGCTCGGCGCCTCGACGCGGGCGCAGGACGAAGAGAGCTGCGTGGTGTTCGGCATGCCCAAGGAGGCCATCGCCTATGGTGGCGTCGAGAAGGTCGTGTCGCTGCATCAGATCCCGCGCGAGATCATGCACTGGTATCAGGCCGGGCACGCGGCGGTGGCGGGTTGATGGCCATGTCCCTCGTTCCGGCCAATACGCTTGCTGAGGCGACCGCGGCGATCGAGGACGTCTCCTCGCGCATCGAGGAGGTCTTCGCGCGCGTCGGTCACGACCTCGGGCGCGGCCACCTCATCTTCCAGGAACTGAACCAGGGCTTGGCTGCGCTCTCGGGCGAGCTCTCCGGCGCCGAGATCGAGGGCGCCGCGACGGCGCTGCAGGAGATCGCCGCGCGGCTGAGCGAGCTGGCGCGGGCGCTGCCGGCGGAAAGCGCGCTGCTGGAGACGATCGGCAAGAGCGCGGCGGAGGCGTCTTCGCTGCTCAAGCCGCTGTTCAAGCACATCCAGATGATCACCATCATCGCGCGCAGCGCGCGGATCGAGGCTGCCTCGCTCGACGGCGACCGCGAGGGCTTTCTCGCCTTCACCCAGGAAGCCTATGATCTCGGCAAGGCCGTGCAGGGCTCGATCGAAGGCTGCGCGCGGGACCAGCAGCGCCTGTCGGAAGCGGTCGCCACCGCCTCCGGACGGCAGAGGGAGTTCGAGAGCCGCTACCGGGCCCAGCTGATGTCGGAGAGCGCCGAGCTCGGCGCCGCCCATTCCGGCCTGCGCGACCAGCGCAGCAAGAGCGGCCATCTGGCCGAGCGCGCCAGTTCCAGCACCCGGAAGATCGCCGACGCGGTCGGCAGCGCGATCATCTCGCTGCAGGCCGGCGACAGCACGCGTCAGCGTCTCGAGCACGTGTGCCACGGTCTCGGCCTCGCGCCGGCCGCCGCGCCGAGCCTCGTTCCGGAGCCTGTCCCGGGCGACGACGTCATGCGCGCGATTTGCCGATTGCAGGCGGCTCAGCTCAGGGATGCCCAGCGCGAGTTCGGCGGCGACATCGGCCAGATCGTCGGCGCGCTCACCGCCATCCTGCGCGACGCGGGCAGCGTCGCCGGCCATGGCCGTACGCTGTTCGGCGGCGAGGAGGACGGCTCGTCGTTCCTGACGCGCGTCAAGCAGGCGCTGGCGCACGCGTCGAACCTGATCGCCACCTGCGACAGTGCGGGCCGCTCGGTCGACGAGGCGCTCGCGATCCTCGAGGACACGCTGGCAAAATTTCGCCAGGCGATCGCCGGCCTCGCCGAGGCGACGGTCGACATCACGCTGATCGGAATGAATGCCGGCCTCAAGGCGAGCCATCTCGGCAGCCGCGGCAGCGCCTTCGTCGTCATCGCCAACGAGCTCAAGGCCACCGCCGATCTGGTCTCGGCGGGGGCCGCGCGTCTGAGGCCCGTGCTCGACGGGATCGAGCGCTCGGCCCGGGAGCTCAAGGAGCTGCGCGTGCAGGGTGATCCCACGCAGCTTGCCAAGCTCGAGCCGCAGATCCTGCTGGCGCTGCGCGAGGTCGAGGCCGGCAATGAGCGGCTCGGCAAGCAGATGAGCCGGCTCGTGAACGAAGGCGCGGAATTCGAGAGGCTGATGAATTCGGCCCAGGGCCTGATGACCACGCTCGGCGAAAGCTCGGCGGCCTTGCCCGCGGTCGCGACGCGGCTGGAGACGGCGGCGGCGGGTGCGCAGCGGCTTCAGGTGGAGGTGCAGGATCAGGCAATCCTGGACGATCTCTTCGCGCGCTACACGATGGAGCGCGAGCGCGACGTTCATCGCGACTTCCTGCAAACGATCGGGCTTGAGTCGGCCGCCGCATCGCGCCGGGTCGAGGCGGCCGAGACCGCGGACGACGGCATAGAATTGTTCTGACGTGCCGCAGCGATCGTCTCGCGCGGCAAGGTCAATTTGACGGGTCGGCTTTGCAGGGCATTAACCGTGGCGGAATGCTCGCCGCATCGGTCATTGTCGCGCCGCAGACTTGGGTTGCAGATACCGGTGAAATCTACGGTGGATGCTTCCATGATGCGAGACGGCAAATACGCGGCCTGGTTCAGGACCCCGCGCGGCCAGGGCACGGGCATCGTGCATCTGGCGGATGGACGGATCTTCGGTAGCGACAGCTTCTTCACCTATGGCGGCTCCTATCGGTTCGCTGACGACCAGCACTTCACGGCGGTTCTGACCACGCGGCGATATGCCGAGGGCCCGCCGACCGTGTTCGGTCCTGATGAGGTCGAGGTCGAGCTCGCGGGCGTGTGCAGCGGCGCGCTGGCGACCTGCTCCGGAAAAGCCAAGCAGGCGCCCGACGTGCTATTCGAGGTGACGCTGATCTTCTGCCAGGAAGACGCGCCGGCCGTGGAAACGCGGTCCGCTGTCGTGAAGCTCAATGACAAATTGCCCAAGGGGCTCGACAGCCGTTCGCGGTCGCGCCAGTTCCCGCTGCCTCCGAGGCCTCCCGCGTCTTAGCCTTGCGTTGACGCTATCGCAGCGAAGCGGGCTGCGAATGCGCCGCGGCAACGGTGCATTTAGGGGCGGAACGTTACGATGAGGCCGCAATGAAGGACGGACGAACATGCCTCAGATCTGGATGACATACGACGAACTGGCGACGCTCAGCGATTGTACGCCCGCGGAAGCCAGAATGCGGGCCATCCATCTGTCGCTCGACCGCCGCAAGAGCCGCGACGGCGCAACGCGCGTCAAGCTTGACCTGGCGCTGACGGCCAAATTCTTCGCCTCCGTCCGCGAAGCGGATTTCGATCTCGACGGCGCCATCGCCGCGCTCCAGAGCACCCACAGGCAAATGGCCGAACTCCTGACACCGACCGGGTTCCGCGAACGCGGTGCAGCCTGAGCGCTGCGCCTTATATTGCCGGGCTCACCGCAAGAGCGGCGCCCGTTGATCTCCGCTGTCTTTTCGAATCAGGCATAGTCCTGTCTCCGGAATTTTGAGCCGGGGGCCGGGGTTTCAACCGCAACGGGCCGTAGAGCCCGCGAGGAGAATGCCATGAGGAAAGCCAAGGATCGGATCGGCGTGACGCTGTGGGGAACGGCGCTGCTCGGTGGGCTGCTGATGGTCGCAGCCGCGCCGTCGCGTGCGGAGATCGTCAAGCTGCAGGCCGAGCTCAAGGGCAGCAATGAAGTCCCGCCGAACAATTCCCAGGGTTCAGGCAGGGCTGAGGCCACGTTCGATAGCGAGACCAAAGTCCTGACCTATACCGTCACCTTTACCGATCTGTCGGGGCCGGCGATGGGTGCTCATTTCCATGGTCCGGGTGAAGCGGGCAAGAACGCCGGCATCGCTTTGCCGTTCAAGACGGTTCAAAGCCCGATCCAGGGCAGCGCCACGCTGACGGACGCTCAGGCGGCCGATCTGTTGGCCGGGAAATGGTACGCGAACATCCATACGGCCGCCAACCCGGGCGGCGAATTGCGCGGACAGATGATGAAGTAGGGATGATGTCCCGGCGGCGCTGAAGAGGTTGTCGGCGCCGCGTTCGTTCAGGCTGGCGGCCGGGGCAGGAAGGCCAGGATCGTCTGGGCGAGGAGGACGCCGACGGTGCCGCCCGCCGCCTTTTGCAGCACGTCGAGGAAGCCCGGATCGCGATCGGGGATCAGTGTTTGCAGGACTTCCAGCCCCATGGCGACGGCCACGACGAGCGAGCAGGCCAGAGCGAGCCGGCCGGGCAACAGGAAGGACAGCAGGAATCCCAACAGGCCGTAGGCGCTGAAGCGCTCGATCACGACGATCCAATAGGCCTCGTGATGCCCCATCAGCGCAGGCCGTCCCGCCAGCCTTGCCAAGGTGGCATAGACGATGAGGGCGAGGCAGATGGCCGCGGCTGCGATGAGGTGATTTCGACGCATGGCCTACCATAGCCGCCCGGATGCGATCCCGCCTTCGAAAGACGCGAACATCGTTAAAGCGCCTGGTTGGGCGCCGGCGGGGATGGTCAGGCGACCAGGACGTCGCCAGCCGGTGCCGCGGCTGCGGAATGGCGGCGCGACTCGACCAACTCGCTGAACTTGCCGAATGGGAGCGGGGCGGCGACGAGATAGCCCTGTCCTTCTTCGACACCGGACGCGATCAGGGCGCGGCGCTGCTCCTCGGTCTCGATTCCCTCCGCGACGACCGTCATCCGAAAATCCCTGGCGAGCGCGACCAGCATCTCGACGATCGTCGTGGTCGATGCATCCACGGTGATGGTGTCGACGAAGAACTTGTCGATCTTGATTGCGCTGGCGCCGAGCCCCTTCAGCCGCGACAAGCCGCTATGGCCGACACCGACGTCGTCGATGGCGACGCGGAAGCCATGGTCACGCAGCTCCGCCACCACGGTCGCGGCGTGCGCGAGATCGTCGAGCTCGTCGCGCTCAGTCACCTCGACCACGATCTGGCGTGCGGAGATTCTCGCCGTCAGGACCGTGCGCCGCAGCGTCTCGACGAAGCCGGCGCTCAGCAGGTGCTTCGGCACGACGTTCACGGACATCTTGAAGCTCTTGTCCGCTTTCAGCACGACTTGCAGATCGGCGAGCGCCGATCGCAGGATCTGCCAGGTCATCGCCTGGATGCGCCCGCTGGATTCGGCCAGCGGAATGAAGTTCACCGGCGGCACCACCGAGCCGTCCTTCCGGACCCAGCGCGCCAGCACCTCGCATCCGGTGATACGGCCGGTCCTGAGGTCGAAGATCGGCTGGTAGTACGGCTTGAATTCGCCGGCTGCGAGGGCGCGATCGAGGTCGGCGACTGGCCCTTCCGTCCGGCGGCTGCGTGCCAGCAGGATGCCGAAGAGTGCACCCAGCCAAAGCGCGACCGCGAGCGCCGGCCAATACGCCTCGCTGTTCCAGCTCGAAAGCACCGCCTGCTCGAGCCGGATCGTGGCGTGAAGCGGCAGGCGCGCGGACCGCCTGTCGAAGCTGATCGGCCCGGGCAGCGGCTTGTCGGCATCGAGCCGGAACTCGCCGAGCTTCTCGCCATTGCTCAGGGCGAGGATCACCTCGCTATGCGCGCGCAGCTCGGCGGGCATCAGATCGAACAGGCCGGAATTGATGCCGACGATCGCGACCAGTGCCGAGTTGGGATTGACGTCCCTGAGCACCCCCAACGCGTCACCGCCGAACTGCTCGACGCGGAATAAAGCGAGCTGCTTGTCCTGCGAGGGCAGCATGTCGCGGCGATCCGCCCATCCCTTGTCGAACTCGAGCGTCTCGGAATAGGCCGAGCAGATCACCGATCCGTCCGGATTGACGAGACGGACGTCCTTGATCGCCGAGCGCTGGTAGACGTGGAGCCGGATGGCTTGCAGCGCCGCCGGCGCGCAGCTGGCAAGATCGCGCTTGGCGAGCTCGTCGAGGCTTGCTGCGGCGAAATCAACCGCAAGTTCGGATCGGCGCAGAACCACCTCGGTCAGCTCGTTCAGCTGGTGCACCTGCTGGTGGCGAATGACGGCCTCTGCCGCGAAATGGCCCGCCAGCCCAAACGCCATCATGCTCGCAAGCACGAGCGCCACAAACGGAAGGTTCGGTCGCTGGTGTCTCATCCGGTCCGGGCGGAATTCAGGAGAGGCAGGGACTGATCTTGGCAATGACCTTGAGAATTATCTTGGGAATTGTCTTGGCAATTGATCCTAGCCAGCGAGGGCTAAGATAGGGTTTAACGGGCGGACGGCCCGGAAGGGCGACCGCGTAACTTGCCTGACCGATGGCCGGCGCGGCCCAAGCATGAAAGTTGAGCAGTATGATCAGGACGTTAAGCCTTCTCCTGTCGTTGGTCCTCGGAACCGCAATGGCCTCCGCGCAGGGGACCAAAGACCAGCCAGCGGGCAATCAGCCCACCAGCCGCAGCGGCGCTGCGACGAATTCCGGCTCGGACAGCATGGGCGGAGCTTTCAAGGGGACGGGGACACCGAACTACGGAACCAGCCCCGGGATGGGCTCCCAGAAGAAGACGCGCAACTAGGTCTGAACGGCCGGGCGGACTGAAAGACGGGACGCTTGGTCGCGTTCACCGGAGGCGGGCGGAGACGGCCTCCGGCTGGTTGCCTTGGTTCCGCCCCTCACGGCGAGAACTGCACGGCGTTCGGAAGGAAGGAGATGCTGCGCTGGCGGGCAAAGCTGCCGTCGGCGGCGAGCTGTTTCCAGGACTAGCCCTTCTTGCCGGTCTTCGACTTCAACGAAAGACCAAGCCGCAAAGCCATGCGCTTGATCGCATCCGGCGAGCGGCCGAGAAGTTTCGCCGCCTGCTCCAGCGAAGCCGAAGACTTGGCCAATTCCATGAGTCGGCGGTCTTCCTTGAACGACCAGGGCTTGCGCGCCATAACCGAAATGATCCTCTTGTCGACACAATGACAAAGCCGCCAAGCGACCCATGTTCGCTCGACGGCTTTGCTTGGGTGGGGCCAGGCTTGGGGGAGCCCGGTGCGAAGATGGATATGCGTTTGGTGAGACTTCGCAACAAACAACGCGGATTAAGCTAACCGCTCAACCTTACCGCGACAAAATCGGCGGCGAGGCACCGTATGACTCGGGTGAACGAGGGTTCATGGTGTCGGCGGGTCGAGCTCTGGTAAGAAGAACTGGAGCCTCTTCACCGCACTCGTGCCGATCAATCTTCAAGCACCACGTTGCACAAACTTCATCTTCGTCTGACGAAAGTTTCGGCGCTGCCGATCTTGAAGTCGGCGCAACGAAAAGATGAAAATGAGCGCGGGAGGAACGTTCCGGCAAACGTGGGACATTCCAAATGACGGCAGTCTTGGTCTTGGTTTCGATTTTCGCGGCGGGCTTTGGTTGCGGCTATGGTGTGAGGGCATGGCGCTCGCGGAGGCGATCGGCGCGATATCGTCTTTACGCGCCCTATACCCCCGCCTCGATGGCGACCGGCCGAACCCAGCCGCCATCATCGTAGACGACGCGCGCCCCAACTCGAAAGTCGTGGCGAATTCGAAATAACCATGTGCGGTTAGGTTAACTCGTCGCCTTCCTTGAGCGTTTCGGAAAGGCAGCCTAAGACGGGGCAATTCATGGCGAGCGTTTGGCCGCCTCTGTTTTTTCGGAGGCGCGCAGGTGGACATAGATGACGTATCTCATTGCGTTGCTGGGCGCGACGATCTGCGTCCTCATGATTGCGTTTGTTTGTAGTTATGGCCGGCATCTGAAAGATCTTTCAGGTCCCTGGATCATGAACGAGAGTCGTTCGAATGATTGATCAACGGCACAACGCGCCTCGCAGGTATTTCGTCGACGCGCGGGGGCACCGCGTTCTGGTCGGCCTTTCGCTGGAGGAGACGGCGGAATTCGAGGCGCTGGATCTTGCGCCGACGGAGACGGTGCAAATCGCGGCCGAAGCCGGCTTCGGCAAGGGAACGGGTGCGGTTGACGACGTTCGGTGGCTCGAGCTCTATTCCAAGCACGAAGCAGCCTGGCGGGCATGGATCGCACGAAGCCAGGCAGCGGCCGCAGGATTTAGCCTTTGTTAACTATGCCTGACCGATGGTAGCGGCTTAAATCTCGAATATGGGGATAGCCCAAATGTTTCAGCTGTTCCTGAGAGCGCGCGCGCATAATCTTCTCGGCTCTCGCCGCGAGGACAAAGGGTTCAAGGCGCGCTCCGTCGAGCGCGATGCCGAGACCGACCGGGTCCGGATCGGTGCGGTCCTGGCGGCGATCGAAACGGCATTGCAGGAGGCGGAGCGGGAGCAGGCCGGCCTCAACCGGCGCGTCGATGACGCACTTGCACGTGCATCCGTCACCTTCGGAAACGGCACCGACGAATATCTCGAGCGGGAGGCGCTCGACAATCATCACCAGGACCTGTTCGCCGCCGACATCTCCAACGGCCAGCGCCGGCTCAAGGAATTGGCGAGCAGCATTGCGCATTTGAAGTTCGTCAGGACTGCAATGCTGACGCGCTTCCCGGATTTCAAGCCGCCGCAGCTCAACAGCTAGACTTGAGGGCTGCGCGCTCTGCGGCCATCCTTCGAGACGCGCTCTTCGAGCGCTCCTCAGGATGAGGACCGATTGCGTTGCCCCAGATTGAACGAGTACCGATGCCGCTTAGCCTCATCCTGAGGAGACCGCGAAGCGGTCGTCTCGAAGGACGAGGCGCGCGCTCAGGTCGAGCAGCACGCGAGGCAGGCCGCGTAGCAATTTCGGCACCGCTTTGCCGTTTGGCGCCTCCATCCTTTTTGCTATGGTCCGCAAACGTTCACGGTTCGAAGGAGCAACGACGTGCCGGTCAGAAATATACGAAGGTTGATCGGATTGGCCTGCGTGCTGACGCTGGCTGCGCCGGCGACGGCGTCGGCCATTACCGCCGAAGTTGCGCGCGCATGCGACGCGGCGGTGGCCAAGGCCTTTCCGCCGAGGCAAATCGGCAACCCGGCGGCTGGTACCCTGAAGGGCACCGCGAAGGACAAGCGCGAATACTACCAGAAATGCGTCGCCAACAACGGCAAGGTCGATGATCCTCCGGCGGAGGCATCCAAGGACAGCAAGCCGGCCAAATAGGAAATCGAGGCTCGCTAGCGACGCGGCGGCGGACAGGGCGAGTAGAACGCGCCGTTCGCCGCATTGATGCGTTCGACGCATTGATTGGGATCGGTGACCGTCCCGGCCACCGTGAAGTCGTAGCCCATGCCCTTGATCACCACGACGTAGCGGCCGGGAGCGAGCGTGAAGCCATCCTGCTCCGGTTGCAGCAACAGCATTCTCGGCTGGTCGTCGACCGGGCCTACCTTGTAGGGGTAGGACATGCTGCGGATGACCCAGGAATCGCCCGCGCTGACCATGGAGGCTTTCCCGCTGGCATCGACGCCCATGGCTCGCGAGACCTTCGCGACGACCCGAACTTCGGTCCCGGTTGCATCGACACCGCCGTCGGGTCTGAACACGATGAACCTGACGTCGCCGTCCATCAACGTGGTCGCGCTCGGCGTGGTGATGGCCGCCGAGATCGCGACGCGGCGGTCCGGAATCTTGCCCGGCACCGACTTGAGCTCATGGAGCTGGCCCTCGCTCAAGGCGTAGACTCCGAACGTCGTCGGCAGAGGCATCGAGGGTTGTGGCGCTTGCGCCGGCTCTTTCGCGCTATCCGGCGTCCGTTCGACCGCCTCGCCGACGGCGGCAGGCGGGCTGGGGCTCGGTTGAGATCCCGGGCTGCTCGGTGCCCGCTCAGGCGGCGGCGCCATCTGCGACAATGCGGTCAGTTGCGACCGCAGCCGAGGCCAATAGACAGCCGCGGTCACGCCTGCGCCAATGAGCAGAAGGATGACCGCCAATCGAACCAGAACGGTGAAGGCGCTGCCGCGTTTGCGTGGATCGGGCGATTGCGGCGCTGCCACGGGACGGCGCGGTGCTCCCGCGTCCTTGGCGGTCGGTGTCGCAGCGGAAGCGGATGGCGACGGAATGGGCGGAGGAGAGGGAGTTTGGACCGGCGGGGGCGCCGGGACGGCGGTTGCCGCCACACCATTCTGTGGCTGCGAGGCGGCGCTGCGCGCGAAGGAACTTTCCACCTCCTTGATGGCGCGTTCGAGCACCTGCAGAAGCTCGCGGGATTCCCGCGCGTCGGCGTGCGTGAATTGCTCGAGCAGCTTGACGCGTGCCAGCTCATAGACGATCTCCCGCATCTGCTGGGGATCGTCGGAGACGGCGCGGATGCGGCTCGACAGGAGACGGATAAACCCGGCCTTGATCTGTTGCGTCGAGGGGGCGTTGGCCGCAGTTTCAGCGGAGTCGGTCATCAAGGGCGACCAAGTAGCCCGAATGAGGCCATTTCGCTAGGCTTTTCCGCTCAAGATGCCACGACCGAGGAAGCCCTCCCGCTGGTTGCCGGGTCTGTCCGCGCCCCTATCGGTCGTTCGAAGGCGCTTGCTTTTAGGGGAAAACCTGTGACATTTCGCGGAGCTCCTCATTCCGGTGTTCGATCATGCGCGGCGTTCTAGCAGTCCTCACGGCTTTGACATTCCTGGCTTCGCCTGCCGTTGCGCAAGGGACCAAGGATCAGGCCAACACCACGAGCTCCAGCATCATCACGACGCCCACGAAGAAGGCGCAGACCAATCAGCCGGCGTCGCGGCCGACCGCCGTTCGAAACCTGTCAGGCAGCCTGCCCGCTGGAAAGTCGGCGCAGGGCGTCTGGCGCGACGGCAAGCTGGTCGCCGTTCCCCGCTGAGGCGGCCCAACGGAACCGTGAAGGAACGGTGATCGCCTCCCTGACGTTATTGCTCGGGAGATAATTATGAAACGACCAGTTCTGATCGCCATCGCGTTGCTCATGCCCGCCGCTGCCGGGGCCCAGGGCGTCAACGATCCTTCGACGCCCAACCGCAGCGTGACCATCGTCAATCCGTCGCAGCCGGCACCCCCCAACGCGACGCGGAACATCCCGAGCAGGATTGAGCCCCCCGTGACGACGCGGGGACACGCGCGGCCCTATTACGGGAATAGAACCCGGGGCAGCGGGTCGAGCCACCGCTAGCCCTTGTTCACCGGGCGGCGACCTCCTCGGCTGTGCTATTGCGGGTTGACCTCGACCTCCAAGGTCGAGGTCCCCGCGTCGTGTCGGTTCTTGCCCGAGATCAGCAGCGTGAACTTGTCAGTGCCGTGCGTCTGGCTCTCGGCCGAATAGCGGAAGCCGGAGCCGACCACGGCCAACTGGCCGCGGGAAGGTCCGCTCACGACCGATACGTTGAAGATCTGCATGTACGACCAACGCAGGCCCTGGATGCACTCCGCGCCAGGCGCGATCGACATCGTCCATCTCACCGTATCGTGCGACAAGGCAAACGGTGTTCGCTCCTTGATGCAGAGCGGGCTGGCGTGAGCCGCGACGCCTGACATTGCGGACGCGGCAACGCCCAACAGCAACAATGATCCTGCACGCATGGTCGGCCACTCCAGAGGGGAAACCAGAAGCTAGCAGCAATGAGCTAATGAGGTCTTAGATCGAGCTTTGTTCCCCTGCGGTCTTCTGGCGCGGATATCGAGCAACAGCACTCATCCGTCGGTCGAGTTCGGAACGATGCGATGCTTTGCCCGACCAATCAACCTGTATTTCGGAAAATTCGCAAGTCTTTGATTTGGTTGGGGCCGGCTACTGTGCATGGGGTTGTTTTTCGATTTTTAAGGGGGCTCGAAGGTCCAAGGGCCGATGCAACCGACTGCGAACCACCTTCTTGCAATTCGGAACCTTATGAGCTGAAGTTGCAATGGCCTCTGACCGCTGTGGCCCAACCTTGGAGACATCGGAGTGCAACCCACTCGCCGCAATTCCGTGTCAGGTCGCCGGATACCGGGGGATGCATCGGTCAAGGTGCTGTTGGCTGCCGCTGTCGGATTGGCCGTGTATGGGGCCGGTCCGCTCGCATGTCTTGCCCAGAGCGAACCCGAGCCCTCGCTCAGCGACTATCTTCCGCCAAGCGAGCCGGAAGTCTCGCGCGATGAATGGCGGCAACGCATCGAGGACGCGCGGCGCCGGGCCAAGGAGGTCTCGCGCGAGCGGCGGGAGCATCCCGAGCTCTACAAGCCGATTCCCGAAGATCGGGACCTGGTCGCGACCGAACGTCTGCTCCGCGACGACAGCCTGCAGCGCGGCGACATCGTCACGACCAAGAAGGGCATGTTCGTCTACCAGGGCAGGTCCGACCAGCCGCGCCGCGATCAGGACTTCGTGCCGGTCGCCCCGAAATCGGTGCGCTGAGTCAGTAGCGCCGCAAGATCTCGTTGAACTTGGGATCGGACACTTTCGTGGTCTCGAGCAGCAGCGACTTGCCTTGCGGCGTTGCCTGCACGTAAGCCGAGACCAGCAGCGGCTCGTATCGGGAGCGATTGGCGAGCGCGGAGCGGATGTCGGATTGCGCCAGCAGCCTGATCTCCTCGTCGCTCGCGGCGGCGCCCGAGGTCACGGTCCGGACGCGAGACATCGCAACGTCGATCGGCACCGCTCCGGTCAGGTAGGACATCTTTACCGCCGGCGTCGCCGCTTCGCCGGACTGGGCCTGCAGGGTGCCGAGCGTGAGCCAGAGCGCAGGCCTGATCGGCGAGACTTTCAAGGCCGCGACGACGGCGGCTTGCGCGGCCTTGTTCTCGCTGGCCCTTCCGAGCGCATCGGCCGCAGGACGATGAAGAACGTCAGTGGCCATCGCCGCTGCATAATTGGCAAGCAGATCGCCATCCCATGAAAAGGACGCCAAGCCGCCGGCGGCTGCCAGCTTGGCCTTGTCGGGCGGAATCTCGCCCGAGAACAAATCGCTCGCGCGGAAGTTCGGCCGGACCAGATCGGCATAGAAGCTCATGCTGGCATGGAGCGCCAGCACGATCGCAGTTGAGATGCCGACGAGCCGAAGCAGGATCATGTTCATGGTGAAATCGACAAGGCCTGTGAGGGCGAAGCAAACGAGCAATTGAATGGAAGGCAGGAGCCTCAAACCGCCATCAGACTATCGCCCTGGATCGTCAGCAGCGTCAAGTTTCCGGTCGCGTAAGCGCCGGTGTCGATGTTGATGCGGTTCGGGCGAATGTCGGGCACGCTGACCGGCGTATGACCGTGGACGATGTACTTGCCGAAGCGTTCTTCGGAGGCCAGGAACTCCTCGCGGATCCAGAGCAGGTCCTCGTCCTTCTGGCGCTCGAGCGCGATGCCGGGCTTGACGCCGGCGTGCACGAAGAAGAAATCGCCGCAGGTAAAGGACGATGGCAATTGCTGCAGGAAGGCGAGGTGCTCGGGCGGCAGCGCCCGCCTCAGTCCTTCGATTAGCTCGACCTGTTGCTCCGCCGAGGGGTTCATGGTCGGCGTGATGCCGTAGGAGACCAGCGTCAGGAGGCCGCCATAATGGCGCCATTCCTGCAGGCGGGCCGGGTCCTTGAGGACCTCGAGCAGGAAGACCTCGTGGTTGCCTTTCAGGCAGACCGTCTCATGTGACTTCGAGCGCGCGATCAGCAGATCGAGCACGGCGCGCGAGTCCGGGCCGCGGTCGACATAGTCGCCGAGGAAGACCTGAATGGCGCGCTCGGGCGCGGAACGGGCAAGATCGGCGTCGATGACGGTTAACAGCGATTGAAGCAGGTCGGCGCGGCCATGCACGTCGCCGATCGCATAGACGCGGACGCCGTCGGGAAGCCGCGGCTTGGTCTTCTTTCGAAAGCGTGAGGAAAGGCCCATCAGGTCGGTCGAATCGCATCCAGCGTCACGAGCGGAACGTCGTGACCGCTCTTAGCAGAACAAGTCACACATCGGTATTCTTAATTGTTTCCGACCAAGTCGCCCGCATTTTGATTAAAGGATCGCGCGGCCTTTGAGCCGTATTTCAAGAGGTCTCGCGTAGCGTCTCCCCAACAAGAACGGGGAGCGCGACATGCGCAAAGTTGTAAAGTTCCTGGCGGCGACGGCCGCCATCGTGGTTGCTGCGGGGGTGCAGCAGCGCGCCGAAGCCGCTTTCGTCGGCGCCCCCTTGGGGCTGCGCGGCGCCATCCAGTACATCAAATTCGACCAGCCGACGCTGGCGCCGATGGCCTTCACGCTGTTCTGCCTGAAGTACAAGGACGAGTGCAAGCCGCGGCCGCAGCAGATCGTGTTTAGGGGCGGCCGGCTGAAGCTCACGGCCGAGCGGCTGGCGCAGATGCAGGATGTTAACCGGCAGGTCAATACCGCCATCCGTCCCGAGGCCAATCTGGAAGGACTGCGCGGCGAGAAATGGCTGCTGCATCCGACCAGCGGCGACTGCAACGACTACGCCGTGACAAAACGCCACGAACTGATCGCCAAGGGCTTTCCGGCCCGCGCGGTGCTGCTCAGCGAGGTCGTGACCACCTGGGGCGAGCATCATCTCGTCGTCGTGGTGCGGACCTTCTCCGGCGATCTCGTGCTGGACAATCTGTCCGGCCACATCCTGCCGTGGTCGAAGAAGCCTTATCGCTGGGTCCGCATCCAGTCGCCCAAGAACCCGAACTACTGGGCCTCGCTCGGCGACCGCTCGGTCTGATCACCGGCGCTCTATCGTGATCCGGACTGGCTGACGCTCTGCGACAGGCCCAGTCCAACGATCACCGAAAGACACAGGATTGCTGCGGGCCGCAGCAGTCCGGGACCTGCGAAGCTCTGGACCAGCGCAAAGAGCAGACAGGCCGCGGCCGCCGCCGGGAAGAACGAGTCGCGTCCGCGCTTCAAAGCGCCGACGACCAGGCGCACCAGAGCGAGCAGGCTCGCCGCGATCAGGGCCGCCAGACCGAGCCATCCCATCTCTGCAAAGACGGCCGTCGCTGCCGAGGGCGCCGTCAAGATCGCTGCAGCGTCGCTCTGATAGATCCTTCCCACCGCGGCAAAGGTCCCTGCGCCCGCGCCGAACCAGCGCGTGTCGGCCAACATCCGCTCGAGGGCTGCCCTCGTCTCGGCTCCCATCTCCGGCACCAGCCGCAGCAGGACCGGTCCGGAGCTCTTCTCAAACAGGAAGGTCAGGACGATCGCTGCTCCAATTAGAGCTGCCAGCGACAGCGCGCCCGCGGCCAACGGCGAAAGATCGAGCCTGCGGATGACCAGGATCAGCAGGATCAGCACGATGCCGAAGCTTGCGGCCACCGCGCTGCTCGTGCCTGAGAGGCCGAAGATCGCAAGCGCGCTGATCAGGGCGCCCACAAGGCCCAACAGGCCAAGCACGATCGAGCGAAGCAGCGAATGATGCGTTTCCGCCCGCTCCGCGGCAAGCTGCATGATCGCCAGGTTCAGGACGAGGCCGAAGCCGGCCAGGGTCGTTGCAAGTTCGGACGTTGCGGCGGCCTGTGCGCCGGCTGGTGACAGCCGATGCAGATCCAGGGTCAGGGCGGAGACTGCGGCGATGCCAGCGAGGACGAAGAGGACCAGTTCGGCGCGGCCGCGGTCACGCACCACCAGGATGGTCACGCCGAGCGCCGAGACCGCTGCAACCGAAAGGAGCAGGGCGCTGACGGTGAGGCCGATATCGGCGGTGATCGGGCCGAGTGACAGGCCGCCCAGGACGTCGTGGGCGCTCGCCCAGATCGGATGCGCCAAATTCAGCGGAAGCGGGACGAGTTGAGCCGCGATGCAGAGCAGCATGGCAATCAGGATCCAGCGGCCCCACGAGGTCGCGCGAACATAATGGTCGGCATCGGCTTTTCGCGCGGTTGCTGTGGCCGCCAGCAAGCTCAGCGCGGCGGTCATCGTCCCGAGCTGTGCACCGAACTTGGCGCCGGCGATTTCGAGAGCGGAAGCGGAAACGATGCAAACGATGAGGGCAAAATAAGCGAGGGACAAACGGCGCGCTCGATGCGGAATCCTGAAACGGTCAGGTCACCATACAAGCGAGCGGGTGGTTTTCAAGCAAAGGTCGGTGCGGGCCAACAACTTGCCCGTTGGCCTTTCCGTCTGTGCGCCAAAGTCTATCGAGCCGGAAGATCAGCGCGCGCTCTTGACCGGGCGCGCAAACACGCGCGCGGCGCGGGCAGCGGCAAGGCTGAAGCGGGCGGCCGAGCCGAAGAGGTAGCCGCCCTGGAGTGCAACGGCCGCAAAGGCCGCGGCCTTCAGGCCTTCGAGGGCGCCAAGACTGGTCATCAGGCTGACCGGCAGCACGGTGAGCAGCAAGGCGAACGTGACGGGCAGCAGCACCAGGACGCGAAAGCGTTGGCCCAGCACGGCACCTACCAGGAAGCTGAAGATCAAAAGCGCGGTCATCCGAAACACTCCGTGCTTCGGACCCTAAGTTCCCCACCCTAAAAAGACCCTTAAGTTGTATGGCTAAATTTGGCCTATTGGCTGCAATTGGCCAGCAGCGAATGATAGGCCTCGCGCAAGCCGTTCAGCGCAACCGTACCCTTGATCTCGCTGTCGCTTTCCCTGACCACGACGGACAGCGAGGCCGTCGTCTGCCACCTGCCGGCGGCAAAGGCCGAGACCTCGTCGGGCAGCAGCACCGCCGCCCCCGCGGCGGCCATGCTGGCGTCAAAAGTCAGGGTGCCGCCGCCGCTGGCTGCGATTGTGACCTTGGGGTGGCTTCTGGGCGGGAAGGGCCGGATCAAGGCCACCAGCACGTCGATCTTGCCCTTGGGCGCACAGCGCACGATCAGGCCGGCGAAATCCGGGTCGGATTGGGTGGTGTCCGCGGTCTTCATGATGGCCGCGAAGCTTTCGCCGTCCTTGGCTCCTTGGGTGCGGCTGAACTTCCAGACGGAGACGGGGGAAGCCACCTCGACTACGGGGGCGCTCAGGCACGAGGATCGCGCGCAGGGACCGGCCGGGTCCAGGAAATGGTCGGCGGGGCGGTCTGTGGCGCCAAGAAGCGATCCCGCCAAAACAAGGAACAGAAGGAGGCCAGACACGGGGTTTCCTGCTCTTAGCGAACTCAGAAAATAGCAGAGGGCGGCGCGGCCAAGAAGCCTCGCTCTCGACACACCGAATCCCGGAGTGGGGCGGTTTGCCCTCGAACGGAGCACACCAAATACAATAAATAGTCACAATGGGTTAAACCAAGCCCCAAAACGTGTCCCACACGCAACAGTAGCCGACGGATCGCTCCGTTAACCACCGGGAACCCTTGTCGCACCTCCCCCCAAGCCGTACCAATCTACGTCGATTGGGGACTCCTGGGCGCGATTCATGCATTCATTTGCCAAGACCTATGTGTTGATGCCTGCGTTGCTGGCGGCCGCTTTGGCGCTCGGGGCATGCTCGACCAATCCCGGCTCGGGACCGCTTACCGACGACGTCAACAACAAGATCCAGACGGAAAACGCGCCGGCCTATGAGCTGGTGCCGCTCAATCCGGCCACGGTGAACATCCTGCACACGCATGAGCCCAAGGGACTCGCCGGCGTGTTCACCGATCGCCGTCCTCCCGCCAGCATCGTGTTCGGCATCGGCGACGTCGTCAGCGTTACCATCTTCGAAGCCGCGGCCGGCGGTCTGTTCATTCCGGCTGAAGCCGGCGTCCGTCCGGGTAACTATGTGACGATCCCGGATCAGTCGGTCGACAACGACGGCTTCATCACAGTGCCCTATGCCGGCCAGATCAAGGCTGCGGGCCGTACGGCGGTGGAGATCCAGCGCTCGATCATCGAGAAGATCGGCAACCGCGCCATCGAGCCGCAGGCGGTCGTGGCAATGTCCTCGCAGCGCACCCAGCTGATCAGCGTGCTCGGCGAGGTCAATTCGCCGGCGCGTTATCCCGCGAGCGCGGCCGGTGCGAAGGATCGCGTGCTCGACGCCATCACCCGCGCCGGTGGCATCAAGGGTCAGGGCTTCGAGACCTGGGTCATGCTTGAGCGTGGCGGCAAGCGGGCCACCGTGCCGTTCGAGAATCTCGTGATGGCGCCCGAGAACAACGTCTATGTGCGTCCCGACGACAGCATCTACGTCTATCGCGAGCAGCAGAAGTTCATGGCGTTTGGCGGCAGCGGCCAGAGCGGCGAGTTCAACTTCGATGCCTGGCGCATCAATCTCGCCGAGGCCGTCGGTAAGGCCGGTGGTCTGCTCGATGGTCAGGCCGATCCGTCTGCCGTGTATCTCTATCGCCGCGAGCCACGCCAGGTCGCTGCCCAGCTCGGCATCGACGTGAGCAAGTACACGTCGGAGACGATCCCGGTCATCTTCAACGTGAACCTGCGCGATCCCGGCGGTTTCTTCCTGACCACCAAGGTCATGATGAAGAACGGCGACATCATCTACGTCTCGAACTCGCGCAACGTCGAAGTTGCCAAGTTCCTGAACTACCTGCGGGTGATCATGGCGACCGGCGGCGATGCCGTGAACCTCAGCAACGACGCGCTGATCTTCCGCAACAACATCAAGCTGGCGCCGTAAGACGCCGACTTGATCGACCAAAGGCGATGGCACCGGGGCTTTGTCCCGGTGCCATTTTCGTTTCGCGATCCCATCGGTATTGTCGGGGTCGCGGGGATATTGCTGGGATCAAGGCGCCACTGAGTACGTGCCGGTCAGCCGCTCACCCGCAGCGTTGCAAGGGGCTTCAGCTTCATGCGCTTTCGAACGTTTCGCCGCCTTCCGGCTCTCGTCTTGGTCGCTCTCGGGCTTGCACCGGCCGGAACGGCGCTGGGCGCTGCTGCCGAGCTCGGCGTCCGCCACCGCATCGACGTGACGGTCTCCGCCGAGCCTGATGCTCCAATCCTGTCGCGCCTCAAGGGCGCCAAGGGCGAGCTGTCGTTTACGGTCCGGCTGTCGGCGAACTCCAAGGAGAGCAAGTTCTTCGGCATGCTGCGTCCGTCTTTTCCGGATATCGTCGTCCCCGATGGCGCGGGCAAGCCGCTGGTTCAGCAGACCAAGCTGTGGGAGGAGGAGGTCTGCCATCAGCGCCGCGGCCTGCCGAAGGTCACCGTGACCCAGCTCGGCGGGCATTTTGCGGAAGGCGAGGGCCGGATCGAGATCTCGGCTATCAACCGTCACATCGGTGTGCTGGTGCCGCCCGACGAATTAACCCCCGGAATAAAACTCGATCCGGGCAGTGATGGCTTTGGGCTATTCTACGCCTTCCGGGCCCAGACCCGGAACAGCCGCCTCAACGTGGATGTGAAGATCTATCCGATCGATTGCTTCCTCTAGGCCCAGAGCAAGGCTCGCAAGAACGATGCGCCTTCGGCTTCCCGAGATTCGCTGGTCATGGAGCCTGCCCGCGACTGCGATCCTGTACTTCGTGGCAGCCGGCGCGCCGTTTCCGTTCGGCTCGACCAATGATCTGTCGATCGCGTTCTGGTGCCTGTGCCTCGGGATCGCGGTGATGTTCGCGCCGACGCGCGATCTGCGCGGGCCGCATCTGTGGCTGCTCGCCGGCATCGGCATCATCGTCGCCGCCTACGCCTTCGTGCTGCATGAGCAGCTCTCCGACCATCCCTGGGTGGCGCCGTTCCAGCCGATCTGGAAGCAAGCCTCGGATCTCCTGGGCGTGCCGATCGCGCCGTCCGCTTCGATCGTGAAGAACGAGGCGTTCTTCGCGCTCGGTGCGCCGCTCGCCAACATCCTCGCCATCGTGCTCGGTCTCACCGTCGGCGCCGACCGGATGCGCGCACGCCGCCTGCTCTGGGTGATCGCGATCTCCGGCGCCGCCTACGCGCTCTACGGCGTGCTCTCGTTCCTGATCGAGCCCACCATGATCCTGTGGCGGGACAAGACCGCGTATCTCGGCAGCGTCACCGGCACCTTCATCAACCGCAACACGGCGGCGGCGTATTTCGGCTCCTGCGCGGTGATCTGGATGCTGCTGATCCTGGAGGACGTCCGCCGCCGGCTGCCCGAGCGGCACATCGAATGGCGGCGGCTGTCGCTCGACCTGCGCGCGATCCCGCCGAAACAGATCCTGCCGCAGCTCGGCGGCCTCCTGATCTGCCTGATGGCGATGTTCATGACGACCTCGCGCGCCGGCGTCGGCCTGTCGCTGCTGGCGATGATCGTGTCGTTCACGCTGTTCCTGCGCAAGGACCTGCCACCGCGCACCGGCATCTGGATCTCGCTCGGCTCCGGCGCCGCGGTCGCGCTTGGGCTGCTGCAGTTCTTGGGCGGCCGCGTTTCCAGCCGGTTCGACAGCCTGGGCCTGGCCGACGAGGGCCGCATCGAGGCCTGGAAATCGACGCTCAAGATTATCGCCGACAATCCCTGGTTCGGCACCGGGATGGGCACCTTCCAATGGGCCTTCCCGCCGTACCGCAGCCCCAACATCTCGACTCGCGGGGTCTGGGATGCCGCGCATTCGACGCCGCTGGAGCTTGCCTCCGAGGTCGGCATCCCGATGGCGCTGCTAGTGGCGCTGGGCTGGGCCGTCATGCTGCTGGTTCTGGCGAAGGGCGTGTTCGGCCGGCGCCGCGATGCCATCATTCCGCTGGCAGCAGTGGCGACCGCGACGCTGTCGCTCTTGCATTCGTGCCTGGACTTTACCCTGCAGGTGCCCGGCTACAGCATTCCATTCTTTGCGCTTTTCGGCGCGGGCGTGGCGCAGTCCTTCCGCGCCAAGAAGGGCCAACCCCTGCGGAGGCGGGCGCCACCAGTCGTCGAGGGGAGGCCGCCAGACAACCGCAAGCAAGGCCCCGAGCCGCGTGCGGCAGCTTCACAAAAGTGTCTAGGTTTGAAGCAGTTGCGCCATTTACGAAGTCTTTAGAATAAATGGACAGCCCTTGGCTCTTCGGATAAATTCCTGCACTGCACAGCCATTGCCCGGGCCGAGGAAGTTACATCGGGGCAGCTGATTTTTGGAGGTTCGTTTATGAGCATTATCAAAATTGCGATTCGCATGGCTGCCGCTGCGGCGCTCGCCGCGACGATCACCACGGCCGCCAGCGCCGCCGTTTATCCGCCGCAGCGCCAGCTGCCGGCCACCGTCATTTCCGACTTCAAGGCCTCTCCCAACAGCCTGCTGCAGCAGTATCCGACCGGCGGTCCGCAGCTGATCTCGCGTGTACGCGACCTAGGCGCCTCCGACCCGACCACCCTGCCCGGCCTGATCGCGCTGCTAAAGGATCCCGCGACCACCAAGGACCAGATGCAGGGCATCGTCGCCGGCCTTGCCCAGGTCGCCCGCATGGCTGCCCAGTCCGATCAGGCCTATGCAAATGAAATCCAATCCGCGATCGCTGGCACGGGCAACCAGGACGTCATCGCCGCCTACCAGGCAGCGACCGGCGACGTAGCGATCGCCGCGACCGGCGGCGCGGGCGGCGGCGGCACCGGCGCGGGTGGCCCGACCGGCAACGGCTTCCCCACCGGAGGCGGTGGCAGCACTCTGATTCGCTTTGGCAACAACACGACGAACAACAACGCGCCCAATACCGGCAGCGGCGGTGTGGGCGGCACCACCAGCAGTGTTAGCCCGCGGCGCTGACCAGAACCGTCTCTCGCAGCTGGCCCATAACACTTTTCGGCAGCGGCGCCAGTGGGCGCCGCTTTGTTTTTGCGCCGTTAAGCTTCGTGTAAAAAGTCGCGCGAAGCGCACGTTACGATGCATCGGCCCCGTTCATTGCAGGTGAACTTGTGCTAGGGTGCCACGCAGCGCGGTCCATTGGCATTCGGTTTGCTCCGGATAGCCGGCAGGCTCTTGGCCAGTATTTATCCCAAGACAACAGATCGATCCATTTCAGGAATTGCTAGATGTTGCAGGTGAACAAGCCCACCTCGGAAATCAACCGTGACTTCATCGAGGCCGACAGCTCCTCATCACAGACTCTAGCCTCCTACATCGAGATGGTTCGTCGCCAGTTTCCGGCCATGTTGGCGATCGTCTCAGCCTGCTTAATCCTGGCACTGCTTTATTTGTTTACGGCTGCGCCAAAGTTCACGTCGGCTGCTTCAATGGTGATTGACACGCGCAAAGTACAATTGTTCCAACAGCAGTCGATACTTGGTGATATCGCTGTCGACTCGGCTACCGTGGAGACTCAAGTTGAGATTTTGAAGTCCGAGAACATTAGTCTTGCGGTTATCCGAGACCTGCATTTGATTAATGATCCTGAGTTTATTGGAGGCGGTGGTGGGTTATTTGGCGCGGTGATCGGCTCGATCGCTGCACTATTTTCAACCGAGGGGGCGCCTTCCGAATTCGAATTGACACGTAAAGCTCTCCAACGATTTGAGAAGAACCGTACGATCAAGCGTCTCGGTCAAACTTATGTTATGGAGATAGGCTTCACTTCATTCGATCCGGCGAAGGCTGCAAAGATTGCTAATGGGATCGCGGACGCTTACGTCGTTGATCAGCTGGAGGCGAAGTACCAAGCGACCCGTCGTGCCAGCGTTTGGCTGCAGGATCGCATTAAGGAGCTACGTACCCAGGCCTCCGCTGCGCAGAGATCAGTCGTCGATTTTAAGACCTCCAATAATATTGTCGATACAGGCGGTCGGCTCATGAATGAGCAGCAAGTGGCGGAGGTCAATAGTCAGCTGATATTGGCGCATGCGGCGACGGCGGAAGCCAAGGCGCGGCTTGACCGCATGAACGACATTCTTAAGCAGGACATCCCGGATGCCAACGTTGCGGACGCGCTGAAGAATGACACGATCGTCAAACTTCGAGGCCAATACGTCGATATGGCCTCGAAAGAATCGATATGGTCGGCCAAATATGGGAGTGACCATCTTGCAGCCGTTAACCTTCGTAGGCAGATGGCGGAAATTCGGAAGAACATCCAGGACGAGCTCAAGCGCATCCAGGAGTCCTATAAAAGTGATCACGACATCGCGGTCACGCGTGAGGAGGCAATCAAGTCAAGCCTTAACAGCGTGGTCTCGGAGTCGCAGCTCACCAATCAAGCGCAGGTGCAGCTACGAGAGCTTGAGAGTAACGCGCAATCTTACCAGGCGATGTATGACAATTTCCTGCAGCGTTACATGGAGTCTGTTCAACAACAATCGTTTCCCATCACCGAAGCGCGGGTGATCAGCGCGGCCACGACCCCGTTGGTGAAGAGTCACCCCAAGTCTCTAATTATTCTCGGGATAGCCGCACTAGGCGGCATAATATTTAGCTTTGGCGTAGCCATGGCTCGCGAATTTAGTGACGATGTTTTCAGAACAACTGCTCAGGTGGAGCAATTGTTAGGTGCGAGCTGCATCGCGATTCTTCCGTCTCTTGGTGCAGTCCCTTCTTCAGCAAAGGTGGGTGTCAGATCTGTTAGAAAGTCAGGTGATCCATCGCCAAATCTCTTGCGCTATATTGTAGAATACCCGCTATCACGCTTCTCGGAAGCGGTGCGTTCTTTAAAGGTAGCAGTGGATCTGAATTCGGTTGCGCGTGAGAGCCGAATCCTGGCGGTGACGTCGACGATGCCGAACGAGGGAAAGAGTACGCTATCAACGAACCTTGCTCAGCTCATTGCTCAAAGCGGAGCACGGGTAGTCTTGATCGACGCCGATTTGCGTAATCCGTCTTTGTCGCGTGCAGTTGCTCCGGAAGCGCAAGTAGGTCTTGTTGATATATTGGCACAGAAAGTGCAGCTGGAGGATGCGCTGAAGGTAGATCCGGACACAAAGCTATCCATCTTACCTGCCGGAATAACCTCAAGTCTTCTTCACACAAACGAGATTTTGGCTTCGAAAGCTATGCTGACCCTCGTTGGCGAGCTACGTTCGAAGTTCGATTACGTTTTGTTCGATATGCCGCCTATGGCGCCGGTAGTCGATGTACGTGTAACGTCGCTTTTTGTGGATTCGTACATTTTCGTGGTGGAATGGGGTAAGACAAAGATCAATGTTGTTACGCACAACCTGCGCGGATCGCCGGAGATCCGAGAAAGGCTGTTAGGAGTCGTTCTGAATAAGGCCGATACCAAGGTGCTAGCCCGCTACGAATCCTACCACGGCCAGTATTACTATCGGAAATACTACGCTCGCTACGGATACGTCGAATAGCGAGTCCTTCCGGTTGTCTATGTTAGTGCTCAGATCTCTGGCGATATTGGGAGCTATCTCAATTCTCTGGTCCTTGACCGCTGTTCCATCGTTCTGGGTTGTGGCGACTGCCAGGGCTACGTCGGCGCGAGTGATGGCGGATGATCGGTTCAGGCCGGGTGTGTTGGCTGAATTGCTCAAGCGGATGGAAGTTGCTCATGAGGGATTTATAGAGCAGTCAGAAATTGCTCATTCAAAGGCTCTTTTCGGATTTCGCATGGCCGAAGAAGCGATGCAGCGAAAGGACTCGCAGGAGCTAGAACGGGACGTAACCATGGCGGCTGACAAACTGAGACACAGTCTTTCAATGCGTCCATACGATTCTTTTCTTTGGCTTATGCTCTACTCGCTTGAGACGAATCGCAAGGGCATTGACCTAAACGCTCTCGGATACATTGAGCAGTCCTACTCTCTAGCGCCTCTAGAGGCCTGGATTGCGTTAAGGCGAAACAAGTTGGCCCTTGCAGCTTTTTCGATGCTCAACGAGAACGTTCAGCGACACGCAGTCAAGGAGTTTAGTGCTCTAGTCGAGAGCGGATTCATCGAAGATGCTGTGATCATTTTGATGAGTGTGGGGTGGCCGGAGCGAAATAGACTGGTGAACGAGATTGGTCGAGTTGACATCGTACCACGTGAAGCCTTCGCTAGAAGACTGGCCCGCGAAGGTACCCATCTCAATGTGCCGGGTGTCGAAATTGGCGAACGCCCATGGCAATAAAGGTACAGTTTCTCCTCGGCGCTACGATTATCTATGCAGCCTTGATGGTTTTACCATCGCTCGTGCTCGACCATTCTGGTGCTCATGCGCAAACTGGCGCTTCAAGTCCGAGGAGAGCTACCTTGCAGGGGCCAGCAGAGCAGTCCGCTTCGTCAATCATTCGCGATCCGTTGAATCGACCGTGCTTACAAGTTGAGGCTATTGCGCGACCGCATGTCACCAATCCGAATGTCCTTGATCACGTGGTAAGCATAAGAAACACTTGTCCGAGAAAGATTAGGGTCAAGGTGTGTTACTCAAATTCGGATAACTGTAAAGAAACCTCTGTGGCCGGATACGCTAGGGAAGACACCATTCTAGGGTCACTCACGGGAATACGGTACTTTCGCTACTCGATAACTCAGCACTAATATGGCGGAGCTAATAAGCATTGGATCGCCCAAACGCGACCGCCGTTGTGCGGATCAAGATTATGAGGTCAAGGAAAAGATTCCAGTTGTTAATGTACCACAGATCGAGTTCTACCCGCTTTTGCATTAGACCAACCGTCTGGGTCTCGCCTCTGTAACCATTGATCTGAGCCCAGCCGGTGATGCCTGGCTTGACGTGGTGGCGGAAGGCGTAGTTGCCAATGATCTGCTCATATTCGGTGTTGTGGGCGGCCGCGTGCGGGCGGGGACCGACCAGCGACATGTCGCCCTTGAGCACGTTGAAGAGCTGCGGCAGCTCGTCGATCGAGGTCTTGCGCAGCCATTTGCCGATGGGCGTGACGCGCGGGTCGTTCTTCTGCGCCTGCACGATGGTCGGGCCGTCCTCCAGCACGCGCATGGTGCGGAACTTGAAGATCCGAAACGCGCGCCCGCCGAAGCCGTGGCGGGTCTGGCGGAAGAACACCGGGCCCTTCGAGCTCAGCTTGATGAGGATAGCGGTCACCAGCATCACCGGCGCGAACACCATCAGCGCAAGGCTGGCGCCGGCGAGGTCGAGCGTCCGCTTCAGCGCGCGCTCCTTCCAGGACAGCGGCGCGCGGCGCAGCTCGGCGGTGAAGGTGTTGCCGGTGGAGACCAGCGGATAGCGCAGGAACCGCGCCGCGTTGGGGTCCGGCACCAGATGCACGGGGATCGGCAGGATCTTCAGCGCGTCCAGAATGCTGTCGATCGCGTGCTGCCGGCTCCAGTTCATCAGCAGGAAGACGTGCTCGATCCGGTTCTCGCGCGCGAACGCGATCAGCTCCTCGAAGCGCGGCGCCAGCTGCGACAGCAGCAGCGGCGAGGCGAGGTCCTTCGGCGCGATCTCCATCACCCGCACCAGGCGGTAGCCGTGCTGGCCGAGGTCGTCGACCGCGTTGGAGGAGCTGGCAAGGCCGAACTCGGCGATCAGAAGCGCGCGGCCGTTGGCGAAGGCGCCGGTGCGCAAGGCATGCGCGGTCCAGCGCGCCGCGATCGCTTTCCAGGCGAGGAGGAGGGTGAGGCCGACCAGGTAGAACGAGATCGTGGTCCCGCGCGAAAACTCCTCGCTGACCTTCATCGTGAAGGCGATCGCCAGCAGCGCCCCGAACAGCCCGGTCCAGGTCGTCAGCGTCAGCCGGAAGGTGCGGGGCAGGTTGGTGATGTTCTTCAAGCGGTAGCCGTGCTGCACGGTCGTCAGCAGCACGAAATTGATCGCAACTAGGACGCTGGCCGCCGCATAGACATCGATTTTGCCCAACGTGCCCGCTGTCGCGACGTGATAGCCGCCCGCGCAGCCAATGCCGCTAATCAGGACAAGCGCCGCGTCGACCACAGCCATCCCCCGTTCAACAGCTACAGGGCGCATCCATCTGGATGAAAAGCCTTTAGCTGTGTCCGGAACCTGCTCGGCTACACCAGTTTTGCTCGCAGAACCAGCGACGGGCAGCGGCCGTGTGGAAAGAATTGTCATCCTGAAAAAACCATTGACGCAAAATTCATTTACCCGAACAGGCCGTGCTATCGATCAAAATCGCTGTCAAAACAAGGCGAAGGAAAAATTAACCTTACCCCATAAGTTGCAGTGTAGCCCATCTCGCCTCGACTGATATATTAAATTTTGCAAACCGTTAGGGAAGTTCTCAGTGCCTCGAATCCAGTCCCGGCGGCGAACCGGGTCGAAAGGAAAGCGCACCCTCGCCATCAGCCTCGCTGCATTGGCCTTGGTCGGAACTGCGCTTCTCCTTCTCCGCCCCGACGTGGCACCCGTCCAAACCCCGACGGCTCCGACTGCTGCCGCGGTCAGGCTCGTGTTGGACGGACCATATGGCGCGCGGTTTGCGGGCGAACTCTGCGCATCTCGGCAGGGATATTTCTCCTCCCGCATTGATGTGGCGGCCCAACCCGACCCAGACTTCGTCCAGACGATCGCACGTCAACATGCCGTCGGCGTGACCAGCGGCCACAAGTTCTTGCTGGCAACTTGGCGCGGTGTTCCCGTGACGGCGTTTGCCGCGAGCTTCCTCGATACCTCCGTCGCGATCTTTACGCTTGAAAGCTCGGGTTTGCGGCGGCCGGCTGATCTGGTCGGAAAGCGAGTCGGATACCAAAGAGCGAGCGAGGGCGACGTGGTTTTCGATGCCATGATGGCGCAGCTCGGACTTCCCCGCAGCCAGATCACCAAGATGCCCGGCCGCGACGGCTTCGAAGCCCTGCGGGCCGGCGAAGTGGACGCCATCATCACCGCAATCGACGGGCAACCGGATCCCGCCAGTCCGGTTTTCGTGAAGCTGAATGTCATCAAACCGCAAGATTACGGTATCCACGTTCCAGGGTTGGTCTACTTTGCGAGCAACGCTCTCGTCCACGAACAGCCGTCTATGATTGCCGACGTTCTTCAGGGGCTCATTCGAGGGTGGCAATTCACCTACGCGGACTATGCACGGAGCGTGCCTGTTCTCGCTGGTACCGGACCGGGCAGTCCGAATCCGGAGCGGCTCAAATTCGAGCTGCAGCTGCAGCGCCCGCTGGTGCTGCCGACGGGCGGCCGCATCGGCGACTACGACGAAAGCCGCTGGCGGACGCTCCGGGATATCCTCCTGTTCGCCAAGCTCGGGGAGGAGGACGTGCCTCTGGCCCAGACGGTCAACTACCAGTTTCTCCGGGACGTCTACCGCCGATCGCCCGATCTCGCCGCCCCAGGCGCCTGGAGCGAGGAAAAATAGGACCAGGAAGCCACACTTGGGCGCCATATCGCTCTAGAAGGCCCTCTGCTGCACTTGCATCGGTTGCATTTGCGCCGGCCGCCTTGGTAAAGTTCGGTTCACTATTTGGGCTGGTCGTGGAGCGGCCTTACGAACTGGCGATGTCGGCGGGCCGGGATCCGACGGGCGCGTTCGGGAATCAAATCCGCAAGCGCGAGGAGCTATTTTGAATGTTTAAGACGTTGACGCGAGGAGGCCTTTTGGCCGCGACTGTCACCCTCTGCGCGCCGAGCGGAGCGAGCGCGGCGATGCAGGTGCCCGCACCGGCAGCCCTGCTCGCGGGCGAAAGCCAGGCGACGCCCGTGACGTTCTGGGCGCAGCCCTATCCCTACCGGTATGCGCCGTGGCGCCGTTGCCCGCTGGTGCGGGTCGAAACGCCATATGGCTGGTATATGGATCGGGTTTGCGCGCCTGCCGGGCCTGTCTTGCGCCGTGCCTATTAATGTTAGGATGGAGTTGTTAGCCGTAAGTTTGGAAGGATCAGCCGGCAATGGCGGTCTCTATAGACGGAGATATTCACGTAGGTCTCTGCCGCCGAGGCTGTGAGGCAGCGTCATCAAAGTTGAACAGGCCTGCTCACTAGCGGGTCCGAACCCCATGACGCGCTCGATTGAACGAATCGAATCGGGCTAGCGATTGCTATTTGGACGAGTGCCGTGCGCGGGCCCTCCGATCTCGTGAGACGAGGTCATCGCTATTGCGAGGCTGCAGCCGTTACCGTCTCTGCGTGGCAAAAGGCACTCCATTAGCCTCATCGGTGATCAGAGCTATTGATGAAACGCCACGAGTTATCGACTCCTCAGCAAGCACTGCTCCGCAATTCAAAGCCGATCAAATTGTTGGCTTCGCCGAAGCGGGATTTTTTGGCGGAAACTCTTTTCATCTTCATGCTTTGCATGGTTCTCTTCGGCTTGAATATAGTTGCAGCCCGGAAGGAAGCTTTGTCGACGGGAGAGGGCGATGTGTTTCGTCAACTCGTATATGGAGGCATCTTCGTCGGGCTGCTCCTCACATCGGATTCTCTGAAGGCGGCCGGTCGGATACATATCCCTCCGAGCTATGTAATTTTGCCGCTTGCGTATTGTTTGACGAGCGCCGCGTGGGCGATCGAACCAGGCGCTACGATTCGGCGCCTAGGGCTGACTGCATTAATCATCTGGAGTGTGTTTGAAGCCGTACGAAGGGTCGGCTTCCTGCGGGCGGTTTCAGTCACGGAAGGGGTGCTAAGTCTGGCGGTGTTTCTCAGTTACGCCGTTGTGTTGCTTTTGCCGCAAGAGGGGATTCATCAGGTCGCCGATGCTGCCGATCCTGGCATCGTTGGCAGTTGGAGAGGCATTCTAGTTCAAAAGAATTTCGCGGGGGCTGTCTGCGCAGTGCTGATCCTTTTTCTGCTCTTCGATATTTCGAAGAAGTCGACATTGTGGCGCTGGCTTGTCGTATTAGGTTCGGCATACTTTCTCTATCGCACTAATTCAAAAACATCCCTGGGCCTTCTCGTCGGCGCGCTCCTCGGGGGCCTCGCATTTTCTCGGTATCGAGTGGCGTACAACAGCGTTGCGTTGCTTGGGTTAGCAGCAGTTTGTCTCGGGGCGTTGCTAACCTTGTCAATCTACTGGGACGAACTAACAGGAATCCTAGAAACCAAGGAGGCTTTTACCGGCCGGGCTCAAATCTGGTCTGTGCTACTAGCCTATGCTCAAGACAATTTACTCTTCGGTGCGGGGTACGGTTCGTTTTGGAATATTGGTGCACAAAGTCCAGTGTTTCACTATATTTCATCGAACAGCTGGATTTCAAAGATCGCCAGCGGGCACAACGGTTACTTGGACCTGTTGGTTCAGCTGGGGCTTCCAGGTTTGCTGCTGGTCGTAGTTTCGCTCATCGTGGTTCCGATTAAGGCGGTTCTGATCGAAGCGAGCCTTAAGCCTCGCGAACGAGGGCTGCTATTCGCACTCCTTGTCTTTTGCGTCGGTCACAACTTCACGGAGAGTAGTCTGCTTGACCGAGATATGATGGTCGAAGTCTTCTTCATGTTGAGCTTGGCGTTCTTGCACGCAGCAAAGCGCGAGCACAAAGATCGATTTATCCGAAGATTAGACGACGCAAGATCGCTCTTTCAGTCTCAAAGCTGCGGAGAGTCTCCATGAGCGATAGGTCATACGTCTTCGCCATCCGAGTTTACGGCGTTTGCATCTCGCTTCTTTTTTCTGCAAGTTTATGCGTCGCCACGGAAGCGGTTTCCACAGCCCACGCAAATCCTGCAGATACTTATATCTGGAGACGCGTCGCGATTGGGGGGGGAGGATTTATTACCGGATTCGATGTCGATCCCCATGGGCGGACTCGGGTTGTCCGCACTGATGTCCATGGCGCATATCTTTGGCTTCCGGATCAAAATAGGTGGACGCAACTGGTGACTGCCACGAGTATGCCCGCTGCGGATCGCAAGCAGAATGGCGTAAACGAGGGTGTATACGAAATCGCTGTTGCGCCCTCGAATGCTGATCGCATTTACATGATAGTCAAAGGTCTTATGTATCGTTCGGACAACAGAGGCTTAACTTTCTCTCTTGCATCTAACTCTAGCCCTTTTCCAATCTACGCAAACCCCAACGGTAAGTTTCGTACCGCGGGCCCGTTCTTGGCCATCGATCCCGATGATCCTGAGATCGTAGTCTTGGCTGCGCCGAAGAGTGGAGTTTGGCGGAGTAAAAATGGAGGAGCAACTTGGACGCAATTATTAGCTGCCTCACCTACAGTCGAAGACCCAGCAATCGTTTGGTTTGAACCACGGAAGAGGAGGCGGGCAGCGCTTCGCGTGATGTCGCCGGGTGCGGGCCTCCTTGAGGACGAGGGGAGCGGCCTGATCTTCGTGGGTGGAGGGGACCAGTCGCAACCAAGAACTGCGCGACAAATAGCGCCCGCTAACAATGGTCGGCTCTTCTTGGCAGACAGCACAACTCAGTCGCTCTGGCGATTCCATGATAGTCAGTGGAGCAATCTTTCTAATAGTCCTGCGCTAGGGCATCGTCTATTTGGTGCAGTTGCCGTAAATCCGGCCACGTCGCAAGTCTACGCATTCGATATTGGAGGTCGGGCTTTTCGATCGGACGACTATGGGGACACTTGGATTCAACTTTCGCGTCGCTCAAAACCGGGCGATGACGATCCGCCCTGGCTTCGTGTAGCTAACGTTTCTTATTTTGCCACGGGACGCGTGACGTTCGATCCGGTTGTCACAAACAGGCTATGGGTCTGTGCTGGTACCGGTATCTATTACGCTGACATAACGGACAGCGGCCGGGAAATTGTTTGGAAAAGCCAAGCTCGCGGAATTGAGGAGTTAGTGGCTACGGATGCCGTTCAGCCGCCAGGGCAAGCCCCGCTATTTGGGAACTGGGATTTTGGCATCCATCGGAAGGCTGATCTAAATTTGTATTCCACGACGTTTGGACCCAGAGAGCGAATGATCATCGCCGCTCAACAGATGGATTGGAGTCCTTCTAGCCCAAGCTTCGTGGTGACTAACTCTTCGGACACGCGGATAGGCTGCTGCTACCAAGATGGCGACGCAGTGATGGCCGGCTACAGCGAAGACGGCGGGCGAACGTGGCAAAAGTTTACCCAGCTACCGCAGCCGCCGGGCACGCAGGGTAATGATCCCTGGAAGATGTCGTTTGGTACGATTGCGGTCTCCTCGTCAGACACTTCAAACATCGTTTGGGAGCCTTCGTTCGATAGAGCGCCCTTCTTTACCAAGGATCGTGGAAAGACTTGGAAGCGTGTTTCGTTTCCGGGCGAGAAGTTGCCGAACACTGGCTCGCATGAAAAGTACTACTACACTCGCAAAACTCTAGCGGCAGATCGCGCGCGCGGAGGAGTATTCTATCTTGTGCATAGCGGAGGTGGCTCAAACCAATCCTTGATAGGGCTTTGGAGAACTGAAGACGGTGGTGAAAGCTGGGCAAAGGTCTTTGACAGGGAGGTCGCCCCTCGAAGCGGTTTCTCTGCTAAGCTCCGTGCAGTGCCCAATCGTGCGGGCCACCTGTTCTTTACGTCGGGCTTAAATGGTGGTTCCGACACAATACTCCGACGGAGCATTGATGGAGGGGTGAATTGGACATCGCTGTCCGACGTGAATAGGGTGGATGATATTGCATTTGGGAAGGAAGCGACAGGGGCCCAGTATTCAGCGATCTACATCTCTGGCCAAGTGCGTGGCGAGTATGGAATCTGGCGCTCAACAGACAATTGTGACAGTTGGCACCGATTAGTCCAATTTCCGATGGGGGCGCTTGACCAAGTTACTTCAATTGAAGCGAGTAAGGACACCTTCGGCTTAGTCTATATCGGCTACATGGGGTCTGGCTGGATCTACGGTCAGCCGGGCATCTGTAATCCAGCGGAGTATCACCGTGATCAAGTCCTGCAATGCTCGAAAGTTGACTGAAGTTTGAGCAGTTTCTATACCCTGTATGTTTAACCCTGTGATCGCAGGGCTGTTTTGCGAAGCTAGGTTATGTCTGGTCCACGTAGGAAAGTGTAAAGTACTAACAGACGCAAGTAGTAGAATTGCATCTTCGCCCGCAATGATCTCGGGCATGGATTCACCACGTTGAACAACAGTTCTCTGAAGGTAAGGCTGACTGGTGGCGCTTGCTTGACCGGCCACTAAGAAGGAACTACGAGTTTTTATGTAAAATTCATATTATTGGGTGCGCCCTGACTTTGGGTGAAAAGTTATGCATCTCGAGAAGATTAACCGGGCGGCTCGTCTAGATGCCAAAGAAGAGTTCTGTCTGTATTTCGATGCAGCACTAGAGCAGCCCACTCCTTATTCTGCAAAGAGCTCCTATTTGAAGGACGCTCAAGCTCGTATGGATCGAACTGTCGAGCTGATAAGACCTTACATTGCCGGCAGCCGTATTCTCGATATTGGCGCTTCTCCATTTTACCTATTGTACAAGGCTAAGCTGCTTGGTGCTCGCCAGTGTACGGGTGTCTATTTTGCGAATGATAGTCATCCTTTGAAGGATTTTTCGGCTGTGCATTCCGCGTACGGTCCGATCGAACTTAGCCATGTAGATATTGAGAGATGCCCACTCCCTTTTGAGGATAACAGCTTTGATGTCGTTACAGCCTGCGAAGTTCTGGAACATCTGGAGTATTTTCCAGCTCGTCTTGGCGCTGAGATTCGTCGGGTTCTTCGCCCAGGTGGGACGCTTTGCATCACTGTACCCAATGCTTGTAGGGTCGCGAACATCGCGAAATTAATCCTGCAGAAAAACATCTACATGCCCTATCGTGCCGATCCCACCGGGCGCCATAAACACGAATTCACAATAAGAGAGCTGGAAGCATTCGTCGAATTTCTTGGGATCGCTGTTGCTCAGAGTGGATTTCTATCCATCCCGACGTCCAATCGAAAAGTGCTTAGGATGTTCTATCGCGTCGTCGGAGCGCTGCCCCTCATCCGGAATTACAGCCCCGTAATCTACGTCGTCGGCAAACAAGAGATCCCCAAGTCGAGGGCTCCGCTGAATGATTTCCCTAAAATTCTGTACTCTGACGCTTTATCCATAGAGGACTAGATTGATGACCCGAAGAGTTCTCGCCATTGCCTCAGGCGGAGGGCATTGGGTGCAATTGCGTCGCTTGCAGGACGCGTTTCAGGGGATAGATGTCGCATTCGCGACTGTCTATCCTGATTACGCCTGCGAAGTGGTAGATCATCGATTCTATTCGGTGCCAAATGTCAGTCGGCGCAACAAGTGGCACGCAGTCAAGCTCATTGCCAAAATCGCTGAGGTTCTTTCACGAGAAAGGCCCGACGTAATCGTCACAACAGGAGCATTTCCAGGGCTTGTTGCGATCGCGCTAGGGAAGATGCTCTTCGGTTCAAAGACAATATGGATCGATAGCATTGCGAATTGCGAAAAACTCTCAACCTCAGGGAAGACTGCCAAGTACTTTGCTGATGTCTACTTAACTCAGTGGCCCAATCTAGCAAACCAAGGTAGCCCAGATTTTTGGGGCGCGGTGCTGTGATATTTGTAACCACCGGTTCGATGGTGCCATTCGATCGGCTTATCCAGATTATGGATGGTTGGGCGGCAGATCACCCAGCCGAAGCTGTCTTTGCCCAGATCGGCACAGGAAGGTATGAGCCTCGCGCCATGGAGTTTAGTCGGATCTTGTCGCCTCAGGACTTCGCCGAACGAGTGGCTTCATGCTCACTGGTCGTGGCACACGCTGGGATGGGCAGTGTTATAAGCGCGGCTCAGGCGGCGAAGCCAATCGTTTTGTTTCCAAGGAGACAATCACTGCGTGAACATAATACGGATCATCAATTGGATACAGTCAAATGGTTGGCGGACCGCCCTGGAATCTACGTCGCTACTGACGAAGTCCAAATTCGGGAACAAATAGCTAGAGCTCGGCGAGAGAGTGTAAGCGCCGCACCTTTGTCGGCCACAGCGCCTGCATCCTTTGCGCAGAGGATTCGGAGAGCAATCATCGAATTGTAGAAGCTGGCCTCTAAGCCAAAGCTTGGTCATTCGCTGAAAGCAAAACTTACATGCCCTCAATAGCGTTTATTGTCTCACACTCCTCCGCCGGTGGGGCGCAGGAACTGTGGTCAAACATAGCGGAAACATTCGCCGCGCGAGGTCACCAAGTATTTCTAGTTGCATTCTATCCCTATAAGGGCGAAGTCAGAAAAACCCAAACTATCTCGTGGAAGTATATCCTTAAGCGTAAGCCGGTCGGTATAGCTGATCAAATCGCAGCATTTCTCAGACTGGCGCGCTTTCTACGCAGTACGAACGTAGAGTATGCATTTACAGCATTGCCTGCTGCGAATGTGGTCGTTCCTCTTGCCGCTGCGTTCGCGCGCTGTCGTACGAAAGTCATTACATCGCACCATGGTCCTGCTGAGACATATAATCGCCTGCTAAGGAAAGCGGATGCGGTAGTAAGTAAACTAACTAGAGTATCAAAGATCGTCTGTGTGTCGAACACCGTCGCTGAATCCCTGGTTGTAGAACGCGGCGATTGCCGAAAGCGGATTGTTATCAAGAATGCGCTCTCCGTGCCCATTGAAAGCCTAATCAGTTCCCTGCTTGAAAAGTACCCTCCTAATGCAAGGTGTGGACGAACGGTCGTTGCTACAGGCCGACTGGCCAGGCAAAAGAACTACAAAATGCTACTGCGCGCAGCCGTTCACATGCCGGACGTGCGGATCCGCATCGTCGGTACCGGACCGGAAGAGGCTGATCTCAAGGATCTAGCGGAGACGCTTGGTGTGGCGAACCGCATTGAGTTTCTCGGGTTTCGACAACGCGAAGACGCAATTTCCATCCTTGCTCAAGGAGATGTCTTCGTCCAACCGAGCCTTTACGAGGGGCACAGCCTTGCGCTCGTCGAAGCGGCAAAGCTTGGAATACCTCTTGTGGTGACAAATGTGCCGGTGCAAGTCGAGGCCATTACGGCTTCTGACGGCAGTCGATGCGGAATTGCTGTAGAGCTTAATGATGCCCGAGCGTTGGCCGAAACTATTCTTGATCTGCTCCGACGCAAAGATCTGTACAATCAATACGTCGCGCGCGCTCAGCAGCTTGGCGAAGAATTTAGCTTTGGGACAATGATAGCTCAATACGAGCGATTGCTTGCCTAGCTTCGTGATCAAATCCAAGACCATGGGTTCAAAAGTGTGGATCCGAGAAGTTGCTCGGAGCGTGCTTGTCTTTGGCAGACTAAGAGCGCTAATCGTGAAGGTCATGGATTGCTGTGGTGAACAGGCCAGGTATTGACGGAGCTGCTTCGTGTCTGCACTCAGATGCGCTTATGTATCAAGTGGAGTTTTGCCGTGAAGGTCACGATAGGCATAAAAACTCTAAACGAAGAGGCCAGAATCGCTGCGGCGATTAGGAGCGCATTAGCTGCGGTTGAACGGGTCGGGGGTGACGTGGTTGTGGCCGATTCCGGCTCTGCCGATGCCACGGTAGCAATTGCAAAGAAGTTTCCTGTCCGGATAGTTCAACTGGCAAACCCGACTGAACGCTGCTGTGGCGCAGGCGCCCAGCTGGCCTATCAGCAAAATCGGGGCGAGTACTTCTATCTTCTCGACGGAGATATGGTGCTGGACCCGGACTTTCTTCCTGCCGCGATCAAATATCTGGAGGAGAATCCAAAGTTTGCAGCCGTTGGAGGCCGCGTAAGAGAGGTAAATACCAGCGCGCTTGAGTTTCAGATAAGAGCGCAAAAGGTTCAAACGGCACGCAATTGGCTGCCAGGTACGGTGGATCGGTTAGACTGTGGAGGCCTTTACCGACGCAGCGCTTTGCATGAGATTGGGTACTTCGCAGACCGCAATTTGCATGCGTTCGAAGAGTATGATCTCGGTGTGCGGCTTCGTGAACGGGGGTGGCTTTTAGCTCGGATAGATCGGCACTCGATAGATCATTTTGGCCACGCGACTGAGGGGTATGCATTGCTTTGGCGGAGGATCAGGTCTGGCCACTCAAGCGCCGCGGGAGAAGTTGTTCGTGCGTCTTGGGATATGGGATATTTTTGGACAGTCTTGAAGGAGTTTTCGCATCTCCGGCTCGGACTGGCAGTAATGCTATGGTGGGCATCCTTGATCTCAATTCTTGCTTTGCCAGGCGGAGCCAGTTCGAGGCTTGCGATATTCGGAGGGGGAATCTTGCTTCCATTGGCCGGGCTAACGTGGCGAAGGGGCAATGTTCGATTGGGCTTCTATTCGTTTGTTATTTGGAACGTAAGTGCTTTTGGTCTCCTCATCGGATTCTTTCGTAGGAGGGCCTCCTCAAAGGAGATGCTTAAATCAATCGTCATCGCTGGTGATGCGTGAAAGCATATTGGGGTAAGCAGGTGCGCGGCTTGCCACGACACCTATCGTCCGATGGTGGATTGATCAGGATCTGTATTTCCACATGAATCGTCGGCCATCCTTGTTGTTAAATCGAGCTTTTTGGACGATCGGTAGTTACGCCGTTTCAATATCACTTCGGCTGGGCACGAATGTTGTTGTTTCTCGGCTCCTTGCGCCAGAGCTGCTCGGCATTATGGTCATTGTGAATAGCATCAAAACGGGTGTTGAACTTCTAACAGACGTGGGGATCGAACAAAACATTGTTTCAAGCCCCTCAGGCCTGAATCCAAAATTTCTAAATACGGCGTGGACCATACAAGTAATTCGAGGCGCTTGTCTCTGCTTACTAATGCTCGCTTTGTCGATACCCCTGTCCGGCTTCTATCAGGTCGATGCTGTTATTTTTGTACTAATGGCTTTTGCGCCCTTCCTAAACTCGCTCCATTCGACTTCGATCTTTGTTCTGGTAAAGCAATTGGAGGTCAGAAAGCGAAATCTATTCGAGTTAGGCGCGGAAACGATTGCATCAACACTCAATGTGCTTCTCGCACTGCTTAATCCGACTATTTGGGCGCCCTTATTCGGTGTCTTGGGTGGGATAAGCGCTCGGTCGACTCTTAGTCATCTGCTGAGGCGCGGAATGCCTCGCTTTACTATTGATAAGTCCAGCGCGAAGGAAATCTTTCGTTTTGGCAAATGGATCACGATGTCTTCGTTCGTCGTGTACACAGCAAGCAATTTAGATCGGATCTATCTTGGTAAGGCCGTGGACCTTGGGATACTTGGCGTGTTCGGATTGGCGCGTACGATAGCTGACTTGGCGCCGGCCCTTTCTAGTAGACTTAGCTATCAAGTGTTGTTTCCCGCACTATCCGCAATGAGAGCGGAGCGGGGAAACTCAGTTGGGCCGGGCTTTCGTTCGCTCAGGCGGAAGTTCGTATTCTCGGCGTCGGTTTGTCTAAGCTTCGCGATCGCATGGGCCGATATGGCAGTAACTTCACTGTACGATCCAAGGTATCACGATGCGAGCTGGATGTTGTGCGTCCTGCTTGTCGGTTCTTGGTTTGGTGTGCTGTCGAATCTCAATGAAGCTACGCTGCTTGGACTGGGTAAGCCCGCCTACAATACAATATCGAACACTATCAAGCTCGGGGTGATCGCCGTGGGTATTCCTATCGGTCTGGTATATCTTGGGCTGCTGGGTGCAATTCTCGCCATTGTAATGGGTGAGTTATTCAGACTTTTCTTTATTGTCATGATTCAAGAGTCGATCGGGGAGGGCTTTGCTCGACAAGATGCTGGCGCCACTACGTTGTTGATTGCCTTACTCATTGGCTGGGTTTTGCTGCGCACCGAAATTGGATTGCAAGGTCCGCTGAATGCAGCCTTGCTGTGGCAAAGGTCCTAAGTTGGAGTAAGGGATGCGTGTTCTAGTTGTTCAGTACGCCGGTGACTATCTGGCCGCACACGAAATGGCCCAGTCTTCCGATGCGGAAACATATTATGGTCACCGCTACGTTTTGGAGCAGCTGAGTAGCATCAACAACCTTTACGGGGAAACTGCAATCTTGTGTTGCAGCTCACCCAGGATCTATGACGCTAAGCTTCCTTCGGGTCTTCGTCTAATCGGCGCTGGGTTGAATAGGAATCCTAAGAGTGATGGGGCGATTCGAATAATGGCCGAATTCGATCCCACTCATCTGATCGTGCTCGGCCCATTAACGCGCTTTATTAAGTGGGGGCTCAAAACCAACCGTGCTTTGCTTTGCGTCTGTGCAGACTCTTTTGATATCAATCCCCTTCGAAGGCTTATTAGGTACGGCAGAATTGCATCCGTTCTCAATGATACCAGAGTCAGCTTGGTCGCTAATCACGGTATACCGTCATGCCTTTCTCTTGCGCGAATCGGTGTGGATCGACGGAAGATTATTCCTTGGGATTGGCCACATACGCGGCAGCCTCGTGATCTGGAGCCAAAGCAATCTGTAGGCGAATTACCTCTCACACTGTTTTTCGCCGGTCTTGTTACGAAGCGCAAGGGGGTCGGCGAGCTGATCCGCGCTGTAGCTGAGTTGCGCAGAAGAGGGATTCAAGCTTCGGCGAAGATAGCGGGAGCGGGCGAGATTGAGCGATATCGGAAGCTTGCCCACAGCCTGAGGGTTGGCGATGATATTCATTTCCTTGGCCTGGTCTCCAATCATCAAGTGCTCGACCAAATGCGGCAAGCTGCAATCGTGGTCGTTCCTAGCCAGCACGAATATCCGGAAGGGTTGCCGCTGACGATCTATGAAGCCTTTTGCGCCAGGACACCTATCGTTGCCTCTGATCATCCAATGTTTGTGAGCAGATTGTCACATCGAAAGAATGCGATGATATTTCGAGCTGGTCACTTCAAGGAGCTGGCTGACCGGGTCGAGGAGTTGCTCGACGACAATGAGTTATACAGTTCAATATCAAATGAAGCGCAAACCGCTTGGGAAGCGCTGCAACTGCCCGTAAAGTGGGGGGGGCTCCTGCATCGTTGGCTGTCTGATACGGAAGAGGATCGACTTTGGCTTCGATCACATCTCCTCGATAGTCCGCTATATCAATTGCGATCGACTGAAAAAGAGTGACGGATGTTCCGAAAACTGGAAGCTGGCCCAAGGAGCCTAGATGGAGGTGCTCTATACAGCAATGAGAGATGGCGATCTGACATCGATGGGTTGCGCGCATTGGCCGTCCTGCCAGTCGTCATATTTCATATTGGTCAATCTTTTCTAAGGGGTGGCTTTGTTGGGGTCGATGTATTCTTTGTCATCTCTGGTTACCTCATAAGTGGGAATATCCTTTCGCGAATGGAAAAAGGAAACTTCCGCGTCGCGAGTTTCTATGAGCACCGAGTACGTCGACTTTTTCCGGCTTACGCGGTCGTATTGGGTGTCGTGCTGCTGCTTTCTTGCTTGATGGATTTTCCGCCGGTGGCGCGAGAAACCAGCCGGGTAATCTTGTCCGCTCTTGCTTCTGTAACGAACTTCTATTTTTGGGCTACGACAGATTACTTTGCTCTGCCCGCTGAGCAAATTTCGTTGCTTCACACTTGGTCGCTTTCGGTAGAGGAGCAGTTCTATATAGCATTTCCAGCCCTGATCATCCTCATCGGACGCACGAAGGGACGGTGGCTCAGCGCCATCGTGATGGCCACATTTGCTGTTTCGCTGTCGATCAGTGCTGTAGGCGTTTTGGTCAAGCCGGCTGCAACGTTCTATCTGTTGCCAACGCGGGCTTGGGAGCTTTTGCTCGGAACGTTGCTCGCATTGCGCGTCGTACCTTCGTTTGACGATAGGCGATTGGCCTCTGCCGCGGCTATCGTTGGCATTTTCATGATCGTTAGCTCTGCGTTCTTCTTTACGCCTCTTACCCCGTTTCCCGGACTAACAGCTTTGCTCCCGTGTCTTGGAGCAGCCTTGGTCATCCATTCGGGAGAGAGTCACGCGACCGCAGTTTCCAGGTGCCTTTCCTTTGCGCCCGTTAGATTCGTGGGGCTAATTTCATACTCGCTCTATCTTTGGCATTGGCCGATTTTGGTCTTTCATCGGCAAGACTTGCTACCGAGTTTTGGTTCTAAGCTTACGGACAGAATGGTGGTCTTCGGACTCGCCCTGTGTTGTGGCGCACTATCGTGGCTATTGGTCGAGCTTCCGACGAGAAATCAGAGGCTAGTGCCCAAGAGGCTCCTGCTCGGGAGCACTATTTGCATTGCATGCGTCCTTGCGGCGGGTGCAACCGTCGTCTTAGTGACTGACGGGCTGCCTCAACGGTTTTCGCCTGCAGCGGCAGCAATGTCGGAATGGTTGGACTACGATCCAAAATCTCAATTTCGAGAGGGAAGATGCTTTTTAAGCGCAACGGACTCCTTGAGCGCTTTTGATGCCGTTGGCTGCCTCCAAAACAAACTAGATAAGCCAACGGACTTACTGCTTGGTGATAGCCACGCAGCGCACTTGGCTTATGGATTCCGCCGGGTCTTTGGAGAGGCAAGCGTCGTGCAGCTAACTGGTGTGCAATGCCCGCCACTAATTGTTCCCCAGCCTGTTATGAGTCGCGCTTGTGCTGATCTCATTCAATTGGCACGAAAGACAGTCAAGGAGGACGGCTCCATTAAGCGTGTTTGGCTATCGGCAGCTTGGAATCGGAGTAGCGTTGGGAAAACAAATGGATGGAATGAGAGTTGGCTGCTTGATCTGAAGCGGACGGTGGCTGCATTCGAGACTTCCGGAGTTGAAGTGATCATACTGGGGCCGAGCCCAGAGTACAGCGCGCCACTTCCCAAACTGTTGGCGGAGGGCCTTGAAAAGGGTGACTCGCTGTGGGCACAAAGAGCCTTAGCTATCTCGCCGTTTGAGCTGGATTCGCTCATGGCCGAGTATGCACGATCTAACGGGTTGCGATATTTGTCGCTGATAGGAGAAATGTGCCATGAGCGTCAATGTATCGAGTATGCGCAGCCTGGAACGCCGATCTATTTCGATAGTAGTCACCTTCTCGCGGAGGGCGCGTTACTCATCGCAAGCAAGTTGGCCAAGCACGTGGATTGAAGCCTGCTAGTTTTGCGGAGAAAGATCGGACCTCGTTTCCGAGAGGTGCGGGTCGACCTTATAAGGATTGCGGCCGGGGCTCGGATGTGGATCACGGGTGCGGTGGACGCGGCGACGCGGAGCGCAGTCGTGGCGCCGTTGACTGATGGACGGCCACGATGATCCCGTTGCCGGCCGGCGCGCGGGTATGGCTCGCGACCGGGCATACCGACATGCGGAAGCGCTTTTCGTCGCTGGCGTTGCAGGTTCAGGAGATCTTGCATCGCGACCCGCTTAGCGGGCCACCTGTTTTGCTTCCGCGGTCGCCGGGGCAATTTTTTGAAGGTCATCTGGCATGACGGCCACGGCGCCTGTCTGTTTACGAAGCGCCCGGAACGAGGCGTTTCATCTGGCCGAGCCCGACGAAGGGTGTGGTGACGATCTCGTCGGCGCAGCTCGGTTATCTCTTGTCCGGAATTGACTGGCGGCACCTACAAGAGACGTGGCGGCCAACGTCGGTCGGATGAGGCTTTGAGCTTGCGGATCGTGATGCCATCATCGTCGTGCCACATCTAAATCGCTCCCCACCTATCTTGCCGCCGCGCATGCGATGATCCTCGCGGAGCGCGCCGTGCGTCTTCAAGCGGGGAAGGGATCCCGGCGAGTGCACCAAAGCTGAAGCTTCCGACGCGAAGGCGGCCGAGGCACTGATCAGGTATCTCAAGCTTGAGATCGAGTTTCCTATCCACTTTATCCTACGCGTTGGCGATTCGCCTGCGCTTGCAAGGTTAGTCTAGCGATCGCACAACTTTGCACTCTGGTGCTGACTATTTTCTGTTTAGGGATGTGCGTGTGGGTCGTACCGTCGTACCTCATCGATCCATACGTCGATCGGCCAATTCGACAACGACTTCAGAAGTTTCTGATCAGAGAGAGTGGTGGAGAGCTGGCCATCGTCGGCAGAAAGGAAACTCCGCTGACTGGCACTTGAGCACGCTCTAGGAAATTCAAACGGCGATGCAGCGCCATTACACAGCCGCCAGATAGCTTTCGTAAACTAACTTCAAGCCGGCGTTGAGCGAGGTGGAGGCGTGCCAGCCGAGTTTTATCAGCCTGCTCACGTCGAGGAGCTTGCGCGGAGTGCCATCGGGACCTGCAGAGTCGAAACATATTCTGCCGCTGTAACCGGCGACCTCCGCCACCAAGCGCGCAAGTTCAGCGATGGTGATATCCTCGCCGGTGCCAATGTTGATCAACTCCGAATCTGAATAGGTCTTCATGACGTGCACGCAAGCATCAGCCATGTCATCGACATGGAGGAACTCGCGCCGCGGTGTGCCGGTACCCCAAACTACGACGCCTCTGGCGCCGAAAGCCTTTGCTTCGTGGAAGCGGCGGATCATCGCGGCGACAACGTAGCTCAATTCCGGATGATAATTATCGCCTGGTCCGTATAGATTGGTTGGCATCACGCTGATGAAGTCGCTGCCGTACTGACTGCGAAAGGCTTCTACCATTTCAATGCCGGCAATTTTCGCGATCGCATAAGGCTCGTTGGTCGGCTCCAGCGGGCCTGTCAGTACGAATTCCTCACGCAGAGGCTGGAGTGCTAGTTCGGAGAGATGCAGCAAGAGCCCCAAAAACATCAGCTTCTCGGAGCCATTTTGATGGGCAGCGTGGATCACATGCCGGCGATCGCGATGTCATCGTATATGAACTCGGCGCGGCGCGGGTTGTTGGCGACGATGCCGCCGACCTTAGCCGCAGCCAGGAATACTACCTGCGGCCGCAGGCGCGTAAATCAGTCGAACACGGCCGCTTGGTTGCGTAGATCCACGGCGCGCCGGTCCACGGTGAGGAGCTTGACGTCCTCTCGTGCTAGCCGGCGCACAAGCGCGCTGCCGACCATGCCGCGATGGCCGGCGACGTAGACGCTCTGGCCCTTCAGCTCAAACTGTGCGTTTTCCATGGGCAGCATCCTGCTTCGCCTCGGCCAGATCGCTAGCCATCATCTCCTCGACGAGCTGGACGAACTTCCGCTTTGGCGTCCAGCCGAGAATTTGGCGCGCCTTGCTGGCATCCCCGAATTGGATCTACCTCGCTCGGACAAAAATGAGTCGGATCAATCTTCACGAGCGTCTTGCCGGTTCTCTCGTCGACACCGATCTCCTCCAACCCCTCTCCCCGCCAGATAATGATCAAGGGCCTCTTAAGAACTTCTTGCGGAGCTCGACCCCCCTTGGGGCCCATTTTGCTGAACAGAACTGGCGAGATCTGTTGTTTGCAATCGTCGAATGTTTCTTATCTCCTTTAACAACATCACTCGACGAAGTTGTGCTCCGTTCAAGAGTGATTCAAACAGCGCAAGGATCTCACGAGCCTGAACATAAGTTTCCATGCTGATAGCGTGCTGATCGAAGCCGTACGATCTGAGGCGGGCTTCGATATCGTGCGCCGCACAAGCATCCAGTCGCCAGTCCAGGGCATTACCGATGGTGTAGATTTCGGCTATATCCTGGAATTCAGGAGCAATGCCGGCCAAATCGACGCGGCGAAGGGTCATCTCGACGGCCTTTTGCCGGTAGGTGCTTAGGAGCCTATGTCGCAGAATCCGGTAGCGTTGCATCTCCCAAGAGAGTTCCGCAATGTCGATAGCGAGCAGCCACTCGACCGCCGATTGAGGGTCGAGGTCGTGGAAGATGACTGTTTGAAGAGCCTGATAGTGATCGATGTTCTCGCCGGGAAGAAGTTGCGGCGGATGAAATAATGCCTCAAATTGGGTTGGCAAGACGCTGGCCGATCGCGGTTGAAGGTTGAGAGGACCATTCATTGACCTGATGCCTCTGGTACTGATCGCGACGACGGTACAGCCACTGTTTCAACGTTCATCAGATGGACGGGGCTCGCATCCCAAAGCTCCTTCGCGATCGGGAGTGGCGAAATTTGCAGATTGGTCCACCAAGCTTTTTCGTTGCCGTGCCGATGCAGGGATTGGTGGTGCGATCGGCAAAGCGGCACCGTGAACTCGTCACTCACCTTGCGGGCTAACGTTCTTGGTTGAGCAAACTTGAGGTGATGCGCATCGGCGGGGGTCTTCTGGCAGACCAGACAGCCTTGGGCGCGAATGAAGGCGAGGTGATCCTTGCTTCGTTTTCGCGGTGGCTCTTTCGGGAAGGCGAGGCCGACTTGCTGTCCAGAAGCGGTATGCGCAGCGGCGTGCGCCTCGTCAGATATCCCCGAAGCCTGCTCCTCAGGTAAAGATGGTCCGAGCGCCGACGTAGGCCGCTGGTCTGTTAAATCGAACTCAAGAGGAGCTAACTCCTCGCGTCTCTTTAGATAGGCAGCTTCGAGCACGCGAGCGTCGCCCTCCAGCAGGGTGTTCTTGAGAGGGAAGTTGCTCCTTGCCCAAGTGAGAAGATCGTCGCTACCCTCCAGTAAAGCCAGGTCCGCGAGGAGGCGGTCCAAGAGCTCGGCGGAGCGTTCGGCGGGCAACAACGGGGGGCGGTTCAAAGACCCGCCTGGCGGCCTTCTTTTCGGTCCTGACGCGGCCTGCGGCTCGGGGGCGGCGGGAGGCCCTGTCATGAGGTCCGGTGCGTCCAAATCATCCTCTCCGGCGATCCCGACGAGGGCAAATAGGGCATACCGGCGGGCATAGGTCAGCGCCGCGCCCATCCGGCGCGGCGCTTCGACCTCCTTGGAGGCGCAGACCGGTAAGTCCGAGGAGATCCATTCCCCGGAGGCGTGGGCGAGCAGAGTGGTGAGGTGGATCTGACCGGTGACCTGTTCGATCCGGGTGGTCTGGACAGTGGCGATCTCCTGCTGGCTCAGCGTCTTGCGGACGATGTCTAGGCCCGAGGCGAGGGAAGCGTACCGGAAGCTTCGATCATCCTCCCGCGGGAAGGGCGACCGGATCACGGCGGTCAGGGTCTTCTCGGGGTTCGTGAGTTCAGCCTGGGCCCGGGCGAGGGCGGCGGCGATGGTCCCGATGCGCTCACTGGACTGATGCATGGGATCCCTCCGCCGCCTGCGCCTCGAAGCTGATCGCGCCGGACTTGGAGCGCTTGGCCTTGATGCCATGGCCTACCGCCTCCTTGGCGTCCTCCGGCATCAACTTTTTTAGGTCCGCCTTGGCCGTTTCGTGCTCGCCATGCGCAGCTCGGGTTCGAAGATAGGTGGCCGCCAGCTCCGCCCATTGGTTGGACGTGGACATGTCGACAACCCTGACCGCTTCCAGTCGGGGGCGTGGCGTCTCGATGTTGAACAGGGCGGGCGGCTCGCCGCTTTGGACGCAGCGCCAGAACTTCTTCTCGGCGGTGAGTAGCAGATGCTGATAGAGCGGGTCAGCGTGGATCTTGATCTCGACCCATTTGCCGCCACCGGTAATAATCGAGAGAACGGCTGAGCGGGATGCGGTGACCCACATATTGTGCTGCAGCTGGGCCATGTGCTTCTCAGCCGCGGCTTCCTCGGTGAAGGCCCAAGGCAGCATGAATTTGGCTTCGAAGACGGCGCCGGTCTGCTCGACGGTCCCGTCCAGCGTTGCCGCCATCCATTTGTGGACGGGATGGCGAACGCGCTTCTGGATGTCCTTGACCGTGTGCCCGCTTGCGCGTTGATACCAGGCGCGGTTCAAGACCTCGGTCACGGTGCCGAGCTGGACAATGAGGTTGTCTGAGAGATTCTGCGGCTCCGCCTCGCCTCGCTTTTCGCGCCAGAGGCGCATGAGGCTCTCTTGGTCATCGCCCATGATGATGCGGGCGTCCGAGCCGCCGATGAAATGGCGACGGTCGTTCGGATTGAATCTGATGATATGATGCTGTGGCTCGATTTGGCCGTCACTCTGAACGCTACGCACTGGTATCTCCTACTCCAAGAACAGCGGCGCTCTCCGCCGCACTGCCTGAAGCCCCGCGTCCGCGAGGCGAGATACCGGCGCTGCCATCGCGCCCGGCCGACTCAGTAACGCTCCAATCGCAGGGGAATGCCAGTCCTTTCTGCAGCAATCTTGTTGCTCTTGTTGCCGGACTTTCAGCGTCCGGCCGCCCGGCATGCTTCGCTCTCACAAAGTGACAAATCGAAGCCAATCGTACGAGCCTGCGGGATGAGCAGTTGTGGGTCCGTTCACTTGTGCCCTTGGACTTGGAGCTCGGCTGAAATCGGTCGCGACGGTGATCGTGAGTGCTGGCGCCTGCGCAATGGGCAATCCAGGTTCGGTATCTCGTGGCTTGAATTGGAGGCCCGCCTGAGCTTCAATGAATAAGTTTGAAGCTCAATTTGATCTTGTAATTTCCTATTTGTCCCGGATCCTGAATGCGGGTCTATTTGATTGTCCTTGGCAGCTGGCTGCTGCTCAACTTGCTCTTTGTCGTGATCCTGGTCCCGCCGCGTAAGTCGGCGGCCATGAAGCCGTTAGTCAGGATGCTTAGAGCTATCAAGAACCTCTTTAGAAGGACCACGAAGTAGCAACACCTGATCCTGGCGTTATGGTCTCCGGGCCGGGCGGGCGGAGGCAGTTGCTTCCTGTGCCGGATGGAGGAAGCGTGCGGTCAGAAAAATATGAGCGAAGCGCGTATGGCCCCGGAGCGGAAGATCGAAGCGAACCGTCAGAACGCCAAGCGAAGCACTGGGCCAAAAACCGAACGTGGAAAAGCAAAGTCGAGCCGCAATGCTCGTCAACACGGGTTATCGAGTCCCGGTATGGAGGAGGTGAGCGTATCCAGCTCACATGGCGACTCCGCGACCGCGAGGAGAAGCAAGCAGCAACAGAACTGGCTCGAAGTGGATGATCTTGTCCAAGCGAATCGAAGGTTGGGTCGCATTCGGCAAGCCCGCTACGAATTGCTGGTCGCCCTGCTAGAATGCCCGACCCCGAAGCTGGCCAAACGTCTCGCCGGGCTGGAGCGCTATGAGAGGCCAGCCCGGGCCGCGCAGCGGCGCTTCCTAAAGCGCTGGCTGAAGCAGGGCTGACCCAGAGCCCGCCACATAGGTTGCGCTTACGGAGTTTTGGGTTTGCGGAAGTGGTCTTCTCAACTTTTTCACGTCGTGCGTCATTCGAGCTAGCAAGGTCGCGGCATCATGAAGCCGTCCGGCTTCGTACATCAACCGCTCGATATCCATGGACACTCGGATCGCTTCAGCAACGCCACCTGCCTCTGCACATGCCTGTGCCACCCTGGTAATCTGCTCGGCCGCCTTCAGCTTGGCATGGATTTCCGCGAGGCAAGCCTTGATGGCTGGTTCGATGATTTCCGCTTCCATGAATTGTCGGACTCCGCTGACAGACTCGAATGGTCGAATGCACGCTCCGCTCGGTGCCGAAGTCCAGCTCTTTCAGAGCAATCTTGTAGCTAAAAGCGATCTCATGAGAGTGGTGCTGGAAAATCGAGATGGTCGCGACATCTTTCAACAACGCAGCCGCGAGGAGACGCGCCGATCCCGTATCAGTTCTGTAGCACTGAGCAAGCTTTGAATAAGGGGTCGAAATGGGTCCCTTGCCCGGTACGTTGCATTCAATGAGCTGGCCGAACGGCTTCTGCCACCAAAGAGAAGCGCTGTCGTCATCTCAGCCACAGCTCACGCCAACGGGGAGTAAATGCGCCTCTTGCTGGGTTTTAGGGCTACTTTGCAACGGTGCTTCGGCGTGATGATGTTCGATGTTGCGCCGGATTCGGGCATTGAGTCGCAGCGGTGTTTGGCCCTCTTCTCCAGCTTGCTCAGGCAGACTGGCTTTCGGACAGCTGTGCCCGAGGAAGGACAATTGCTTAAGGTTGGTCTGCGCTTGCGTAGGTGTTTGGAGCAACGGGCTCTCCTCGCCTGACGAAGTATTTTGGTGATCTCTCGGTCCAATCTGGTCGTTGAGCTTGCGAGGTAGTAAATGAGAACTCTGGTGTTCCTGTCATACATGCGCCGCGCAAGCTCGGGATACTCCACTTCCAGCAACGGTCCGTATTCTCCGGCGTGCCAGAAATGCTCAAAGATCACCCGAGGACCGCGCAACACCTTCGATCGATCAAAATCTTTATGCGGAGCGATGCCGACCCACGTAAGCTTGCCAGCGATGCGCGCACGGTGAGGTTCTGGTCCGATGCCACCTATGCCGATGACCGCATCGTACTGTCGCCCTCGCACAGCCCCCATGCAGTTACGGTTTCCGAACACGCCGGTTTCGCGGTCGGGATCGCCCGAGTGCGTCCGCTTGTAGATCAATATCCGCATCATCGTTCCCCATCGCGTCCTGATGATTTGGTCCAAGTTGAGTAGGCGAGATCCTTGGCGATTGACACTTCTCAGAGCCTGACTCAAAATACATGTCTTGGGCTAGCTAGGCGGCGAGTTAGGAGCCTCAGATGGGCGACGAGCAGCCAAGCGAGCTCGGTGGCGGCAGACCCTTCGAAGTCTTTGGAGAGGCGCCTGCATCTGCCGAGCCATGCAAAGGTGCGCTCGACAACCCAGCGCCTGGGCAGGAGCTGGAAGCCTTTAACCCCGTGCGGTCGCTCGACGATCTCGATCGTCCACGGCCCGCAGTCTAAGAGTGCGTTGACGAGCTGTTTGCCGCGATAAATCCGGTCAGCAAAGACATGCTTGAGCCTTGGGAAGCGACCTCGCAAGTCCTTCAACAGGGGAACGGCGCCGTGGACATCCTGAATGTTGGCAGGATGAACATATGCAGCCAGCATGTGGCCGTCGGTGTCAGTCACGATATGGCGCTTGCGCCCGTGGAGGCGCTTGCCGGCGTCGAACCCGCGTGGTCCGCCAGCCTCCGTCGTCGAGGCAGTCTGGCTATCGATGACGGCAGCTGTCGGTGTGGGCTTTCGTCCGGATTCCCGGCGCTCCTTCCGAACCAAAGCATCGACGATCTGCTGCCATCTACCCGTGTCGCGCCAAGCGTAAAAATAGCCCTGTACCGTCGAGTAAGGCGGGAACTCCTTCGGCAAGGCGCGCCATTGGCAGCCGCTCGACAGGACATAGAAAATCGCCTGTACGATCTCGCGCAGATCGACCTTCCGCGGCCGGCCCAATCGCCGTCGCAGCGGCATCTTCCGGGCGATCAGCGCCCACTCCGCATCGGTCAGATCGCTTGCGTAACGCAGGCCACTGCGCTGATACTTGATACGAGCGGCTTTGGTCCACGGCATGGTGTCCTCCCTCGAATCTTTGCAAATCCGAAGGAATCACAAGCCCGCTAAAGCCGCTCACCTTTTTCGGTCAGGCTCTCAGGTTACGCCGGCGAGTGCGACTCGGCGCCACCGGTAGGAAGGCGTCTACATCTCATCTTCGATGAGGCGGGCGCTTTGTCCGCAGACCAATCGTGGATCCAGCGTCGAACACTGGCCAACTTGATACCCTGTGCAACAGCGAGTCTGGTTGCAGCTTTCTCGCCCTGGCGGAGATAGATGTCGAAGCAGCGCTCTTTGACCGAGCCGACGCGCGGTCTGCGGAGCTGGACGGTGTCCTGGTTGTCCAGAATGTCCCACCGGCCCTCGAAGGGAATGAGTGCCTTCAGGCTCATAAACGCTGCCGTGTCCCAGTTTCGGGGCGTCGACATTTGGCCAGCCATCGCCGAGTTCCGCGCGATGAAGTAGCGGACGGGCTGCTGCGCGTCTTCGTTGCCAAGCAGTACATAGATAGTGATTTGCGACAGCATGTCGCCTTCGAACTGTGATTGCCGCACGTACCAAGGTTGGCTCCGAACGGTCTTCACCTGCACCTTAGCGAGGGCTGTGTCGCGGTGGCGACCCACAAGCAGATCGTAGCCCGCCGTGTTGCGGTCCGCGAGCTGAGCATCATAACCTCGACGAAGCAACTCGCCCATGACGAAGTATTCGCCCGCGTTTCCTGTGGGAATGCCGGACTTTCTTTTCCGGGTTTTTGGCGTCGAATTTTGGGGTGAAGTTTCTACAATGCTCATGGGATTGGCCTCCACTCGAGCCAGAGTAAGAAAGCGTGTTAGAAATCAGCTAAAGATCTTTATTACAAATCTAGGCGAATTGAGTCCGAGTGATTGGCAGAGCCTTTGGGTCTGATGCCACTGGGCGTCCATCCGCCCCGCCCGAAGACCCAAGCACGCGCCAGCGGAACGATTACCGTTTCCCCTCGCGCACGAACCGCCGGAGCAGCCTCAGCGGATCAGCCCCGAGTGCCTCGGCAATAGCGATGAACTCGATCACGTCAAGGCGCCGCTCGCCGCCTTCGTACTTGGCAACGAAGGATTGAGGTTTGCGGAGCTTCTTGGCGAGTGCCTGCTGGCGAATGCCTGCCTTCTGACGGGTTGAGACAAGAAGGGCCATGAGGCGGGCATATTCGGCGGATTTGAGGGACTTTTCCATGGCCGCCGGGCGTGTTTCGAATCGGCGGCAGCCAATCTGATCCCGGATCGGGATTATCCCAAAACAGGATTGAATTAACCCTCGCGTGCTAAGCTGGCTGGTGTGGCGCTCGGTTGTGCTGGACTTGTGCGGCCAGCGGAGCGCAATGGCGGGGTATGACCAACCCCAAAAGGAGACTTACAATGCTCGCTGAACTGCATCAGGACCCGCTTACGTCCCACTCCCGCGCCTCGAATATTCGGGAGCAGGCGCTGCTCCATCTTCTGCTCGGACAGCTCATGGCCGCACGCTGGCAGCACGGTCGCCACGACATCGAGGTGCTGACGAGCGAGGTGGACCGGGGCGGCTACGACATCGTGCTCGAAGCCAATGGCATCCTCCGGCACGTCCAGCTGAAGTCGACCTTTGCCGGCTCCAGCGTCCGGCACGTCACGGTCAGCACTCGGTTGCTGGAAAAGCCCAGTGGCTGCGTCATTTGGCTCGAAGTCGACCAGCGCACGCTGGCAATCGTGCGCTACTTCTGGTTCGGCGGCGAACCGGGAGCGCGGCTGCCGGACTTGGGCTCGAAGATCAGTCGGCACACGCGCGCGGGCAGCAGCGGGCAGAAGCTCGAGCGCCCCATGCACCGAGACCTAGGCAAGGCCTGCTTCGAGCAGGTCGGCAGCGCCGATGAGTTGATCGCCAGGTTGTTCGGTTAGGGCGACGCCAGAGAGAACAGCGGCCAGCGATCTCAGGTTCGTGGGCGCGGCCGCTCGTTCTCTCAATGCGCTCGGGTCTTGAGACAAGGCTAGAGCGCCTCAGACCATGGGGGCGAGCAAAAAGGCGATAGCCTCTCCAACGCCCAGGGAAGGCCGTAGAAGAGATTTGTCTCCGGCCGCACTCCGACAGGTCCGGAATCCTTTAAATTCTGCTTTTGAGGCGCCCCCGTCGGTTGTTCGGGCGAATAATTCCAAGTGAAAACAATGGTTTAATTTATCGTCGCGACGGCCGCCACGGCGTTGTTTACCGATTGGTACGCGTAACAAGGGCCCTTATTCCCGCTTACCAAGAGGCCTCGGTGGCACAAGTCATGCTATAGTTGGGCTGATACATCATTGCGGAGCCGATTCGATGCACCAGCTTCCCAAAAAGGTACAGCCGCCACCTTCCCAGTTTGAAAAGCCCGCCAAGGAGCGTTTGATCGAAAGGGCCGATGAGCTGTTTCGGTTGCTTGGGATCAGAGTCTCCCCAAGCTTGATCGCTCACGAAGCCCATACGAACATGGACACCTTTGTCAAATATTTCGGCGACGGTGATCCGCTCGTGGGTCGTTTCGTCAAGACGCTGATTGCGGAGTGCGAGAACTATTGGCGCGGTCTGGCCTCGGAGCATCCGAACAATTCTGACGCGCAGCTGCGGGAGTGGCTTGCCTTCGAAGGAGACCAGCTTGGTTATATGATGGAGCCCCGGGTGTTGCTCTCGCGCACGGCGGCGGAACTGTTCGAGCCTCGCAGGCAGCAGCATCCGCTGCTGCGGGAGATCGAGGACTATTGGCAGGCGGAGAGGCGGCGGGTGGTTGGACTGTGTCGGGCCGCGGGCCTGCGCGATCCTCTTGAGCTCGCAGACAAGCTACTCTTACTGGTGCACGGCGCACGCAACGAACGGGGTGCTTACGGGCGCTTAACTCCGAGTCGCGTGCTGCAGAAGACTGGAATAGAGCTTCTGGCCGCGCACGGCGCCTCTGCCAGGCCCGCGGCAGATCACGCTCCTGACCTGGATTAGACTGGGCATGACCAAGACCGATGACGCCGCCGTGGTGGTCTTTACTTCCGAGACACGGCAGGAGATTCTGGCGCGCGCGGGGTCGCGCGGCTGGGTTCTCAGTCCCAAGAGCGTTGAAAACTGCCCTTACCTTGTTTGCTGTAGGCGGCAGGACTGGGACAACAAGGCCGAAGGCATCGCCCCTCGGACCGCATTCCTGGTCGGCCGGATTTCATCACTCACCCCGCTCGAGGCGTCCGAGAACTCGCGAGGGCAGGCTCGGTTTCACATCGGAATCTCGGAGTTCGCCGACGTTGCCGTTGATGAGGTCTGGCGCAAGGAGCTGCGCAACCCGGTCGCCTATGCCGGCCTGAAGCAACTCGGGATCCAGCTCAAGCGCCTGAAGTTTCAGCCAGTGTCAGACACGCGGTCGACTGTCTCTGCTGAGGCGCGAGGCGGGATGACCATTGCCGAGGCGAAGAGAGCGTTGGCCGCCACCTTCGGCGTGCGGCCTGAAGATGTCGAGATCACGATCAAGGGGTGATCGGATTAACCAAGGGCGCGATGGTAAGCCGATTATTCCAAATGTATATTTGAAGTATGGCGCTATAATTTGTATAGTTCGGGACTATCCATCGGAGAGGTCTCATGAGTGATTTCCGCGTTGACCATTTGCCCATCGCCGAGCTGAAGCCGAACCCGGTCAACGCCAGGCGGCATTCCCGCAAGCAGCTGCATCAGATAGCGGCCTCGATCCGCGAGTTCGGCTTCAACAGCATCGTGGTGGTCGATGAGGACGCCATGATCCTGGTCGGTCATGGCCGGGTCGAGGGCGCGCGGATGGCCGGACTGGAGCGGGTGCCGGTGCTGCGGGTCGGCCATTTGACGGCCGCGCAGAAGATCGCCTTCTCGCTAGCCGACAACAAGATCGCACTGAACTCGGACTGGGACATGGACCAGCTGCGCGAGCTCTGGCGCGAGTTGATGGGTGTGGAGATCAATTTCGATGTGGAGGTAACCGGCTTTGAGACCGCCGAGATCGACCTGTTGGTCGACGGTGATGCCAAGCGCGACAAGCCTGACAAGAGCGACCTCGTTCCGGCCATGGGGGCCGAGCCGGTGTCGCGGCTCGGTGATCTCTGGGTGCTGGGGGAGCATCGCCTGCTCTGTGGGGATGCTTGCGATGCCGGCTCTTTCGCCGATGTGATGGATGGCGAACAGGCGCGCCTGGTGTTCACCGACCCTCCTTACAATGTGCCCATCGATGGACATGTCAGCGGGCTCGGCGCGGTCAAGCACCGCGAGTTCAAAATGGCCTCCGGCGAGATGAGTTCACTGGAGTTCGCGGGCTTCTTAAGGGTGGTGTTCGGCAATATGGTACAGGTGAGCGTGGATGGCGCGATCCACTTTGTGTGCATGGATTGGCGGCACATGGACGAGGTGCTGAAGGCGGCGGGCGGGGTCTATTCCGAGCTGAAGAATCTGTGCGTCTGGAACAAGAGCAACGGCGGTATGGGCTCGTTCTATCGTTCCAAGCATGAGCTGGTCTTCGTCTACAAGGTGGGGCAGGGGCCGCACGTGAACACGGTCGAGCTCGGGAAGCACGGCCGCTATCGCACCAACGTCTGGGACTATGCCGGCGCCAACAGCTTTCGGTCGGGACGCGACGCCGAGCTTGAGATGCACCCGACGGTCAAGCCCACCGCGCTTGTGATCGACGCCATCAAGGACTGCTCGCGTCGCGGCGACATCGTGCTCGACCCGTTCTCCGGATCCGGCACGACCATCATGGCCGCGCAGAAGTCCCGGAGGCGCGCGCGTGCCATCGAATTGGATCCGCTCTATGTCGACGTCGCCATTCGCCGCTGGCAGTCCTACACCGGACAGCCCGCAACCATGGCAATCACGGGCCAGACCTTTGCCGAGGTCGAGCAGCGCCGTACCGACCCTTTGCAGTAGGACGGACCGAGGAAATCGCGACTTCTCGGGTCGAGCGGTCAAGGCTTTGGCGGACTTTGGAAGCGACGTGGATGTAACATTGCGCGCCGGGGCGGGTCGAGCCCGGTTGATGCTATAGCCGTGAGCCCGTGGGGGGCGGTGGGCGGGCCGCCGAGCGCAACGCCTCGTTTCCGGCCTTGCGATCGTGTTGAACAATTGCTATATTTTGTTCAACGTTGGAGGCGCCATGGTAGTGCGGACCCACACCTCGACAGAGACTGAGGAGCAGATTGCCCTCAATCGCAATCGGCTCGTGCTTGAGCAGGCGCGCGCCGTCGGGCTGCTCGGTGAGGCCAAGGACACGCGCTTGTCCGGCCGCGTGCCGGCAGGCCTGATCGAAGCGGCAAAGAAGCGAGCTCACGTATCTTCCGACACCGAACTTCTAGAGCTCGCCCTATCGCGTTTGGCGCTCGAAGACGATTTCGGCGCGCGTCTTATCCGGCGCAAGGGAAGCATCCCGGCAGATATCGATCTTGCCATTTGATCTCCAGGGAACGTTGCGAAGGCTGAAGCCGCACAAGCGTTTGAAGCGGATAACGCGACGGCCAGATTCCGACCTTGCCTGGGCGTCCGGCGAACCGCTCATCGGCGGCGCGCTCATGCTCGATACCAGCGTCTATCTCGACGTCTTGCAGGCACGCACCCCGGCCGCTGTCGATGAATTGCTGACATATCGTGTGTGCCACCACTCGGCCGTCTGCCTTGCTGAACTCACGCATGTGTTCGGGCGGCTCGATCCGGCTCACCCTGCAACGGGTGGGGTTCTGCAAACGATACGGGGTGTGATTGAAGACATTCCGCCGCATCGGTTGCAAGCTCCTGACATTGCGATGTGGGGCGAAGCGGGAATGCTTGCGGGCGAGCTCGCTCGCCTCAGCGGAGCGCCGAAGGGTGCTGGTCATGAGCGGAAATACCTCAACGATGCGCTCATCCACCTTCAGGCGCGGAGCATCGGTGCCAGCGTATTGACAGGGAATGTCGGCGACTTCGACTTCCTGAACCAACTTGTTCCGAGCGTTCCAATTGTTCTGTATCGGCAGACGTAACCATGCCCCTATCGCCCCATATGCTCGCGGTCCGCAGGCCCTCTGGACAACAAGGTATCAGAAGCATGTGGGTTCTCGGCAGAGAGGCATGGAATGGATAGAGAGGCCGCTATGGCTTTGCTGGCTGCTAAGCGCCGCGCCGAGGCCGGCGGCAGCCACCATCATTGCGCCTGTATGGCGGCGGGAGGTTCGAAATGAGCTTACATATTAAGAGACCGGAAGCGCGCGAATTGGCGGCCGAGCTGGCGCGGCTGACCGGGGAGTCGCTCACCGTTGCGGTCGTTATTGCTGTTCGCGAGCGGCTAGATCGGGTCCGCCGCGAGCAAGGAGAAAGTCTTGCGGACCGTCTGCTGACGATCGGCCAGGACTGCGCAACGCGCTTGAAGGGGCCGCACGGCTCTGCCGATCACGGCGATCTGCTCTACGACGAGCGCGGACTGCCGCGATGATGATCGATGCCTCTGGGTCCATTGCATCCTGCATGATGAGGCGAGCACGCTCGCTAATTCAGCGCCGCCTTTGCTTGCTCGAAAGCACGAATTGCGATAGAAACATCTCGCCTCGTACGAGAGCCGGGTTGAGTCCTTTTGGGACTTTGCGTGATGCATAAACCCGGCATGTAGTGCGTAGATGATGGCGTGACGCCTGATGGGTCCGAATCTCTGCTTGCAGGGATTTGGTTGAACCCGGAGGCCACGCCACTTTCATTTGGGTGACCTCCTTGAATCCATTTTCGAGGAGTAGAGTTATGAACCGCAATTCAAAGGGACAGTTTCCAAAGGGCACGTCTGGCAATCCGCGGGGACGCCCGCGGAAGCAGCCGCACCCCATCTGCGACGATCAGGTTCGCCGCGACTTCTTCGAAGCCGACGAGACATTGGTCCCAATTGTTATAGGCAATAAGCGCGAGATGGTTCCTGCGCGTGTCGCAATAGACAAGCAGCTGATCTTTAAGGCGGTGTCAGGCGATCCGCGTGCCATGGCCCAGTACTATAAGCGCAAGGATCGGTTCGTCTTCGAATACGTCAATCAGCAGCTCGAGAACCTGCGTGTCATTGTCGAGAGCGAAGACCGCTTACGCCAGTTTCCGGAAGACGTAACAGATGAATTTAAGAAGGCGCTGAGGTTGCTAAAGCAGAGCATAGATAAGCATTATTACCCCCTCTAGCCGGACCTGACGCTTCAGTCACTTTTTAGGCTGACAACAAGAGGAGTGCACCGTTGCACTCCTCTTTTGAGTAGAAGGACCACCTTTTGCTATCGAATTCGTATCATCTCAGATGTTCGGGGCAACGAAGCTCGCCGAACAAGCTTGAGGGTGAAGCCAAAAGGGGCATTGCAGCGAGAAATCGAAGCCGCCGAACCGTATAAAGGCGAGGCCAGACCTGAGCCGGGAGAACGCAAGCCCGACGACCTATACTTTCCCACCGCCCGATTCCTTGGCTGGAGGTTCTTGCGTCGCGCTTGCTGCAACATCATCCTCCTTGAACAAATGATATCAAGTAGAGTATTTTGATATCAACGCAATCAATTTTAGGAAGGCGCCATCATGGCGGCCGTCACCATTCGAAACCTCTCCGAGGAGGCACACCGCGCCCTGAAAGTCCGCGCTGCGCAGCATAATCGCAGCGCCGAGGCGGAAATGCGCGCCATTCTGGAGGCCGCCGTGCGTCCCGAGGGCCGGCTTCGCCTCGGCACCGCCCTTTCGGAGATGAGCCGGAAGATCGGTCTCACCAATGCCGATGTCGAGGCACTTGAACATGGCCGCGACGCGCGTGCCGCCGAGCCGATGCGGTTTGAATGATTCTCCTCAACACCAACGTGGTCTCCGAGGCAATGAAGCCCGAACCTCATCCATCGGTCCGCGACTGGCTCGACGCCCAGGCAGCAGAGACCGTGTTTCTCTCCAGCGTCAGCATCGCCGAGCTGCTATTCGGCATCGGCGCGCTGCCGCGCGGTAAGCGCAAGGACAGGCTGGCAGCAGCACTCGATGGCGCATTGGAGCTATTCTCGGCCCGCATCCTCCCGTTCGATACCGCCGCGGCACGGCGCTATGCCGATCTCGCCGTCAGGGCGCGCGCAGCCGGACGAGGATTCCCCACGCCCGACGGCTACATCGCCGCCATCGCCGCCGCCCATGGGTACGCCGTGGCAACGCGCGATACGAGTGCGTTCAGTGCTGCCGGTCTGACAATCATCGATCCCTGGAAGGTGGTCCGCTGAGAGGACGTATCGATCGAGCGCAGCAACCGGAATGGCAGAAGCCAGCGGTTTCACCGAAGCCTTGTTCGCGCGCGATAGTCTTAGAACCTCCGTCTGCGTCCCGTAGAAACGACATGAGGTGCTCGACAGGAGGCGAGCCCGCTCGTGCCGGAGACGGAAGCGCGCATACGAGCACCGCGATGGCGCGCATCATTGGCTGTCAGCTTGGACGACAATCCTTGAGCGGCAGTTCCTTTCTTTTCGGTCTGAGCTCGTCATCGTCAGAATCCGCTAATACTTTCTTCCACAAGCTGCTGTTTCGGTTCGGGCAGATCGTCGTGCTCATCGCAACCTGATGAGGCCCTGCTAGAGCCCTGTAACAGCCCTGATCGCGCCCTGTTCTTTGTCCTGTTTCACTGCGCGGCCGCGCATGGCCTCGCCATGTAAGTCGCTCAAAAGGCGTCGCTTCTGCCGCCCATCGGCAGTACAGGGCTGCTATCCGGTTTTGTTATCAGGCCTATCAGGGGCGTGGCCGGGATCGAGATTCGTAAGCCGCCTCGCTACTCGGCCGATCGGTAGCGTCTCGGTTCAAAGAAAAACCGCCGCTACCGTTGGCCGGCGCGACGGTTGATGGTTTTGGGATGGGTCGGAATCGGGGTCAGTCAGCGCCCCGCACTCACCGCACGTACCAATATCCCCACCAGCGGTGGGACACCGGCCGCGCCTGCGCCTTCAGGGCGGCGACTTCCTCGACCGGGCGAAGCTGGGGACCATAGATCGCGGGCGGGTAGACGTCATCCCACAGCACGACGCCGCCCTGCACGGCGGCGGCCCGGTGTGACGGCGCCAGCGCGAGTTCGGCGGCCGGTGCAACCGAGACGGTCACGGCGAGGCCAAGAGCGGCCAGGGCAATCGATGGAATAAAGGCGCGGACGTTCATTGGATTGAATCCCTCGTAAATGCGATGCGAAATAATGCGACGGGTTCCGGACGGTTGCAAGGGCGCGGGCCGGCCGGTCGGCCGAAATTTCCGGTTCGCGGCAAGCCGCGGCAGCCCTGCCCGACGGCAAGTGTGTTGGAGAGGCCGGCCCTGCGAGGACGTCTCTCTATATAGAGTGCATCTCATGGAGTGATCTTGGTCGTTGCGATCGATGCGCGCGAGAGAAGCGCCGCGTGCACGCCGGAGGTCAGGCATGAACAATCTTTCGGCGGCCGGCGAGCGGCAGGAATCATGATGTCGACACAGTGCTCGCTCTTGATAAGTCCTCGGACTATCCAGGGCGACTCCCATGACTTCTGCATTCGTCTCCACTTTCATCTTCAGTGCCGGACTCATCTCGGGATACGCGTTGCGTGCTTGGCGCGTCCAGCGAAGTCCTGCGAGATCATCCCGTGGCGCCGCGCGCCGAACAGACGGTGCAACTCCCACTTCAACGTTCGGCCACGCCCGGCGAGCCTTTTAGGGCCGCGTCCGATGCGCCGGCAGGACGCGGGATCTCACTGATACGAATGGGGCATGGCGAGATGAGCGAGCCGAAGAGGGACGCGCCCCGGCGCTACATCGTGGATGGCGCGGGACAACGCGTGCTCGTCGGCCTGACGATCTCGGAGACGGCCGAGTTCGAAGCCCTCGATAATCCAAGCGCCCGCCTTGGCGCCGACTTCCTTGTCGAAGCGCGTCGTGTCCGTCAGGCCGGGCATGGCGAGCGTTGGCTGGAGCTCTACGTCAAGCACGAGCGGGCCTGGAACGATTGGATGGCCAGAACGCGCGCGCGGCTGGAGAAGCCCGGCCTGCTCAACTAGTCGCAGCGCGCTTCACCTGTAGCGGGCAAGTCCCCGTCACCTCACACCGCGAGCATGCGGCTGCCCTGGATACTCATCAGGGTCAGGTTGCCGGTCGCATAGGCGCCGGTGTCGATGTTGACCCGGTTCGCCAGGAATTCGGCGCTGCGGACCGGCGTGTGACCATGCACGATATATTTGCCGAACTGCTGCTCGCTGCGCAGGAATTCTTCGCGGATCCAGAGCAGATCGCGCTCGGCCTGCTCGGCCAATGGAACGCCCGGGCGAACGCCGGCGTGGACGAAGAAGAAGTCCCCGCAGCTGAAGCTCAGCCGCAGATTGTCGAGGAACTCCAGATGCTCGGTGGGCATTGCCCGGATCAGATCGCGCATGATCGATGCGGGCTCGTCGCGCTTCAGGTCCGGCGGGGGGAGCCCGTAGGACATCAACGTCTGGGCGCCGCCCACGGCAATCCAATCCTCGAACAGGGAAGGATCCTCAAACACGCTGACCAGGAACGCCTCGTGGTTTCCCTTGAGGAAGACCGCGTTTCCACGACGGCTCCGTTCGACCAGGACATCGAGCGTGGCGCGCGTATCCGGGCCGCGATCGATGTAATCGCCCATGAAGACCTCGACCGCATAGCGCGGCCGGCTGCGGGCGACGTCGGCGTCGATCACGCGCAACATGGGCTGAAGCAGATGCGCGCATCCGTGAATATCCGAGATCGCATAGATTCGGACTCCCTCCGGCAATTGCGGTTTGGGAACGGGCGGACGTGGTCGGGCGAGAGATATCATGGCGCTCAATCGATCGGGTGGTCGAAAAACTTCCCCAAGTCGCCGGCACCCAGGAGCTTCCATCCAACGAACAGCGTGCATTCGGCGAGGGAGCGTCCCTGTTCTCCGGCTCGATCACGCCAAAAGAAGGGCGCGGCAGTTTTTGCCGACCGCCGATGCGGGCAACGCGAATGATCGCTCGGCCGGAATTGCATGCCTGAATCGAAATTCCAGGCGCACGCCCAGATAGAAGTCCGTCAAAATTCTCGCGGGCTGCCCGGCGCAGCCTTCATCGAGCAATTGCGTCGCCTGAAAGATGGGCGGCGAGACGCACGCGCAACGATCAGCTACCGCGCCGGATGTGGAACTTGATTCAAAATAGGGCAACGCGTTCGCTCCTATGTCATCAGTGTGACGACATTTTCAGCGCAACGAATTTCGCCGCGCATTTCAACGCGCCACACAATGCTTGCGCCGCAAAAGTTTTGCGTGCAGCGCCACAATGTCGCTGCGATCAACCAACACTTTCCGTGCGGGGAAGTGACGAGTCTTCAGCATCACGATGAGCGTCAGGCACTCTCTACGATAAGCAGAGGTTCGAATGGCTGTTGCAACTTATGGTTCTGAAAACGCTCACACGCTGTCGTCGACGCGCGGTGGATCTCTTCAGAGGCCATTTCAGATCGTCGTCATGGCGGCTGACTTTCTGCTGATCTTGTTGAGCTATGCCGCCGGGGCTTCGTTGTACGGCGCAGCCGTCGCGTCGCCCAATGACGGCGCTTCGGTGGGAGCAGGGTTGTTTGTCGGCGTGGTGTTCGTCGCGGTCGCCTATTTCCGGGACGTCTATGCCACCCACCGTCTGCTCAACGTCGTCTGGCAGCTTCGGAAGGCGGTGATGATCTGGCTGATGTCGCTGACGATCCTTGCCGTTGCGGCCTTCCTGCTGAAATCGACGGACAATCTGTCGCGCGGCACCGTCATCGTGTTTGCTGTGATCGGCGGGCTCGGCCTGATCAGCCTCCGCTTCGTCTGGCAGGCGGTGTTCGGCACCAGCTTTGCGCGAAGCCGGCTGGTCGACCGCAAGGTGATCCTGCTCAGCCTCAAGCCGCTCGACTTCACGTCGAGCCGCTTCAAGGACCTGCGGAGGAATGGCTTCGACGTGATGCGCCATTTCGTGCTCGGAGCCGATCGGGACGACGGCCACTGGGAGCGCCAGATCCGTGACGTGATCCGTCAGTCGCGTTCGGCCGACGTCGACGAATATCTGCTGGCGATCGACTGGAACGAATTGCCGATGCTTCGCAAGCTGGGGCCGTATTTGCGCGCGGTCCCACAGCCCATACGCCTGCTGCCGGACGACCCGGTCGCTGATCTCGTGACCCGTCCCTTCCTGCCCGTCAGTGGAACCGTCGCGGTCGAAATCCAGCGGCCGCCTCTCACCATTCTGGAGCGGCTGCAGAAGCGCTGCCTCGACATCGGCGTGGCCGTGTTCGCGCTGGTGATGCTGACCCCGTTGCTGCTGACCGTTGCCGTGCTGATCAAGCTGGACTCCCCCGGGAACGTCATATTCCGGCAGTCGCGCCGCGGCTTCAACGGCAGGCCGTTCGAGATCTGGAAGTTCCGAACCATGACCGTTTGCGAGAACGGCGAGACCATCGCCCAGGCGACCAAGCGGGATGCCCGGGTCACCAAGATCGGGCGCTTCCTGCGCATGACGAGCATCGACGAACTGCCGCAGCTCTGGAACGTGCTGCGCGGGGATATGTCATTGGTCGGGCCGCGACCGCATGCGCTGGCCCACGACAATTATTACGACGAGCTGATCAGCAAGTACGTCTACCGGCACCACATGAAGCCGGGATTGACGGGCTGGGCCCAGGTGAACGGGTTCAGAGGGGAGACGCCGACGATCGATCTGATGGAAAAGCGGGTCGAGTACGACGTCTGGTACGTCAGCAACTGGAGCATCTGGCTCGACCTGAAGATCATGGCCCGCACGGCGTCCGCGGTGATGTTCCAGGAAGCCTACTGACGGCTCAAATGGCCCAATGATCTACCCGATGATCTGAAGCGGCAGGCGCCGGAACTCAGGTTCCGTCTCGCGTCGACCTGCCGAAGAGCCGCATAATCGCATCCCGCAAGGCGAGCAGCGGCGGCACCAGCACGAAGAAAGCCCCCATCGCAACGGAGACGATGACATGGCGGATCGAGAACGGTTCGTCCTGCTCGATCTCCCGCCGGCTCGGATCGATTGGCGCGGGTGAGAGCGTCGGCGCCGCCATCGGCTGCCGACGCGCTTTGCGTGGAGGAACCACGATCAACACGAACAGGATGTTGAGCAGCACCCAAATAGTCAAAATCGTGAGGACGATCAGCATTCCGAGCCCGCCGGAAAGGAACTACAAATATGAGCCGAGATTAGCCCCAGGGAGCCCGGAAAGAAAGGTGCCCAAAGTTTCGGCATTTGAGGCGTCGAAGACCGAATTGTCGCGTCTTATCGATGAACGTTGGCCAATTGACGCACTGTCCTAGCCGTCGCGGTCTTCGTCAATCCTTGCTTTTGGCTAGAGCAATAACTGCAAGTTGTGGATTCCGGACGAATACGGGGCCGGGGCAGGTCCGGGTCGGCTTGGCGCAAGCTCCGGTCTCGCAGGCGAAGGCGCGCGCGATCGCCTTCATCCAACAATTCCGCAAAGCACGAAAAAGGCCCGCTGCCAAATGGCAACGGGCCCGCGGTGGTTCCAGGTCGGCTGGGCGCGGCGCCTCTGCCTAGGTATGCTCGACGTAGTAGCTGTTGTGGTGCTTTCCCTTGTACGCCTCGATGCGCTTGAGCATCTTCGGGTTGGCGCGGTTGAGCACGGCACCGAGCAGTTTCTTCTGGAGGACTTCCGATCCGGAGACCGACTCCTGTAGGGCGCTTCGTGTCGTCTGCCCCCATTCGATCACGTAGACCATGGCGTCGATCAGGAGGCTGACGGCCTTCGAGTCCGCAACCGGCATCACCGGGGCAAGGTCGATCACGATGTACTCGTAGTGCTCTCTCAGCACCTTGAGCAGCTCGGCCATCGCCTTCGATCCAATGACGTCGGCCGAATTGACCATGCGGGACGCGACGACGGAGGGCAGGAAATCCAGGCCCGTCTCCTTGCTTCGCTGCACATGGTAGCCGAGGCTCGCCGGATCGCTGAGAGCCTCCACCAGTCCGCTCTGGGCGTTGGGGGCAAGCTCTCGGGTCAGCGAGCGCGTGTGCAGATCGCCGTCGATCAGGACGGTGCGATGTCCGGTGAGGGCAATCAACTGGGCGAAGTTGGCCGCCACAGTCGTTTTTCCTTCCTTAGGCAGGGAAGACACGATGCCGATCACCTTGATCTCGCGGGTCAGTCGCGCAACGTCGATCGACACCTTGATGTTGCGCAACGTCTCGGCAAACCGCGAGAACGGATGATCGACGACGTAGCGGGACAGATCGGCCGAACTTGTCTTGGCCGACGTCGAAAGCAACGCGCCGGTCGCCGTCGGCGGACGAATGTCGGGCAGGACCCCGAGGCACTTGACGCCGAGCTCGTCCTCGACCTCGGCGGGGGTTCGCAAGACGTCGCTGAGCAGTTCGCGCCCGAATGCGACACCGAAGCCGAGGCAGAGGCCGCCGACCAGGCCTCCCACCAGCGCCAGCATCGTGCGCGGCGAGCTCTTGCGTTCGGGCTTGGTGGCGGTACTGATCAGGCGGGCCTCGCTGAGCGGAAAGCTCTGATTCTGCGTCGCGCTTTGCAGCTTCTCGAGGAAATTGTTGTAGAGGTTGCGGTAGGTGTCCGCGGCGCTCTCGAGGTCGCGCAGCTTGACCGCGGCCTGGCCGGTATCGCCAGCCTGGGCGACGAGCTCCTTGACGTTTTTCTCGAGCGAGGCTTCGCGGCTCTTTGCGATCTCATAGTCGCTGCGATAGGCGTCCCCGATCCGACGCAGCTCGTCGGCGATGTTCTTGCGCAGCTCCTCCATCTTGTTGGCCAGATTGACCGCCGCAAGATGTTGCTTGCCATAGCGTCTCGACCAGTCGGCGTACTGGGCCTGGAGATCCAGATATTGCGCGCGCAGGCGGGTGATGACGGAGTTGTTGAGAGCGTCGGTCACCGTCGATTGTGCGACGTCCTGGTCTGAAATCGCGGTGATCCGGTCGAGCCGGGCCTTGGCTTCGGCCGTCGACGCCCGCGCCTGAACCAGCTGGGTATTGAGGTCCGACAATTGCTGCTCGGACATCAGGCCGCGGCTGGTTCCGACGATATTGTTTTCGGCCTTGAAGGTCTGCACGGCACGGTCGCTGGCGGTTGCCTGCTCGCTCAGCTCGATGCTGCGCTGCTGAAGCCATTCGGTTGCCCGCTTGGTGGACTGATATTTGGCTTCCAGCGCGCCAACGAGGTAGGCATTGGCGATGGCGTTGACGATCTTGGCGGCCTTGTCGGGGCTCCGCGAGCGATAATTCAACGACAAGACATACGTGGTCAGGACGCGCTCGGTTCTCAGGCTCTTTTGAACCGTCTCGACCACGGCATGTTCGAGCCGCTCCTGGGATGGCGGCTCGCGGGAGCCGAACGGCGACATGACCTTGCCGAGGACGATGGACAGCAGGCCCGGACTGGAGCCATTGAACTCCGGATCCTCCGTCAGCTTCAGGCGACGGACGACCGAGAGGATCAGGTCGTCCGAATTGATGACCTCGACCTGGCTGTCGACGTAGCCGGTGTCGATGAGCGCGCTGCTGGCGTTGCTGTCCTTGTCCAGCACCTGTGCCTGACGCGTGTCCATCATGATCCGGGCATTCGCCGTGTACATCGGTTGCGCCAGCGCCAGATAGACTATCACCAGGGCCAGCGAAGCTCCGGTGCAGGCCGCGATGACCGGCCATTGCCGGCGCAGGACGTCCGTGACACGCTCGAAGCTGAGGACCGCTCCGCCGAATTCGATGCCGAATCGGTGTCCCGACTGGAAATGTTCTCTGGGTTGGTACATTGGTTTGCTTCGCTGCCTCTGACGGTCGCTGATCAGTTCGGAAGGGGGACGGGTTTGAAGGGATTGGCCAGCTTGGTCTTCCATTCGCCGTCGAGCAGCGCCCCGCCCCGGGGCGGTGGCGTCGAACTCTTGGCTTGCGACTGAATCTGGATGCCAGAGGCGTCGTCTCCCGCGGCGGAATAACCTGCTTGCACGTTGAGATCACCGATCCGCTGCACGAAATCCCTGATCTTGCGTGCAGCCTCCGGCTTCGTCGACGTGCACCTCCCTTCGGCAATGCGCAGTGCGGCACCGATGGAGGAGCGGTCGGCCGAGGCCGATGAAGAGATCAGCGTCTGCACCGACGGCAACACCGACGGATTCGTGGCGAGATAGGTCGCGAGCTGAAATCTCAGCTTCTCCTTGTCATTGCGCAGCCGCTCCAGAAGCGAGGACGGTGACTTGACGAAGGTGTCGAGTTCCAGTTGCGAGGCACGGCCCGAAAATTCGACGCACTGAGCGCGGCAAGCATCGACGCTCGAGACAATCAGCGCAGAACCTATCAAGACGGTCGATAGCCATCGCGGTTGTGCATGACGACGTGTTAGTCCGCGGCCCATCCGTGTTCCTTGCTTGTGTTGCAATGAGAGAACAGGCGAAACCTGTCAGATAACTGTGTCATCTTTTTGTGCGGCGCAAAAGCTGACGCACGATCGTCGATGACGAACAGATGCTCTGCGACTTTGCACCGGTTGCAAAGACACGGATTACAATGCCTGCGAGATCGGCATGTCGCGCTCACGAATGTTGCAACTTGAAAACATATCGGGCACTCGCTGACCCGCGTGTCGCAGAACCGACACAAGTCGCGCCGCGTTTCATTTGTTCCCGGTGCGGAGAAAAATTTTCGCAGCGATAACTCACGCCAGAAATTCCATTCGTGCGCCAGGCTTCCATCGCAACACCGCCGAATTTCGCGCACACTTTGTACGCAAATGCTCGCAATGATCCCGGCCGAATTGATTTGCGCGCCGATGCGCGGCGGTCTCAAACAAAAAGTGGCGTGAACTTGGCGCTCGCATGTCCGGATGAACTGCGAGCGTTGAAATTATCGTCGACCGTCATGCGCCGAATGCGAGTCCGCGATCGCAGAGATTGAACGCGCGCGAGTCCTGATACACAGTACTGCGGTGCAATAGCTGGGAATGTTGATGTGACGGAGTTGGTTCATCGTGAGAAGGCGCATGTCCTGCCGCTCGACAGCATCCGGGGCATCGCCGCGACGTCGGTGGTGATTCACCATTTGCTGCTGATGCCGACGTTCCTCGCGGCGTTCCCGCACAATGCGTGGATCAACTGCTCGTTCTTCCGAAGCTCCTGGCTGCTGGTCGATCTCTTCTTCGTTCTCAGCGGCATCGTCATGGCGCTCAGCTACGTCGAGAGCGAGTTCGGACGCTTCTCGCTGCGCGAGTTCATGGTGCGGCGCCTGGCGAGGGTCTATCCGCTGCACATCGTCATGCTGATGGCGAATCTGTTGTTTCGCCTCCTGCGTATCAGCCTGGTCATGGCGGGCGTCATCGTGGCCGCGCCCGCGGCCTTCGAAGTGAACAATGCCTATTCCTTCGGTCTCAACGTCCTGCTGCTGCATTCGATGGGCTTGATCGACTATCTCAGCTGGAACGCGCCCAGCTGGAGCATCAGCGTCGAATTCTACACCTATCTGGTGTTCGGCCTGGTCGTCCTCTTTGCCCAGCGCCTGCGTTCTCTGTTGTTGTTCTACGTCCTCTGCGGCGCGCTGGCGGTCGGAAGCCTGGTCTTCATCATCTTCGTGCTCGACAAGAGGAGCCTCGGGCTCCAGACCGACTTCGGCATCCTGCGCTGCTTCGTCAGCTTCTTTCTGGGCGTGCTTACGGTCAGGATCGTCGATCGCCTGCCGGCCAGGCCGGGCCCCGCGGTCCAGGGCGCGCTGCAATTCGCCGCCATGACGGCCAGCGTCGTGCTGGTGTCCCTGGCGGAGACCAGTCCTGCATCGACCTTCCTCGCGCCCGTGACGTTCGCGGTGTTCCTCGGCAGCCTGCTGGCCTTTCCGGATGCGCTGCTGGTGCCGCGGATGCTGGTGGCCAAGCCGCTGGTCTGGCTCGGGAAACGTTCCTACTCGATCTATATGGTGCACGCGCTCGTGGTGCTGCTCGCCGAATATTTCGTGCGGGCCGTGGGGGCAGGGCGGATCGCCGCGCTGGATTCGGTCTGGGCAGGCCTGCCGGCGACGTTGAATCTCGTGGTCTCGCTGGCCGCGGTTCTGGCGGTGTCGCACTTCACTTATCTCTACATCGAGAGTCCCGGCGGCAAGTTGATGCGGAATGCGCTCGGAAGCCGTCGGGATTTCGCGGGGGCTCCCGCGCGCTCGGCGCGGCTGACGAACTGAGCCGCACATGACGATGCTCGCGCTGCAGCAGCCCAGAATGACGCTGATCAGCCTCAACATCGAGGCGATCGCGCTCGGCGCCTATCTGGTCCGCGACGCTTTTGGCGGCGTGATCCGCTATTACACCAGCATCTATCACATGAACGCGCTCTGGTACGTGCCCGACGCCATTGCGATTCTGTGCCTGATCCAGTTCTTCGTGCATTGCATCTTGCGCAATCGCAGTACCCTGGCCCTCCTGGTGTTGGTGCAGATCATGCTGTCGCTCGTGCTCGGCTATTTCATGCTGGGTACGGTCAACGCAGCCGTCTCGTCGTTCAAGATGATGCTGCCGGTGTTCGTCGGATTCTGCTTCTGCGACTCGAGCCTCGGCTCATACAAGAAGCTCCTGTCGGTCATCGCCGTGACCTTCTACCTGTCGGTGATCGGCGTTTTCCTGACCAAATTCTACCTGATGCCCTGGGTGGGCTACAAATACGAGTCTTTCGGCGCAGTGCGCGAGGCCGGCCGATTGTGGTGGGCCTATGGCGGCGACGACCAGCGCCTCATGGGCTTTGCGGCCGACAACACCATGGCGGCCTTTTTCATCCTGGTGTCGTTCGCGATCACGTCGATTCGCATGAGCACCACCTGGTGTCTCCTGCTCGGTTCCATCGCGATCTATGCCACAAAGCTGACCACCAGCAAGACGACCATGATCGTCCTCGTGCTCTACTTGATCCTGCTGGTGGTGGTGCGGATGCTGCCGGAGAGATCGCGCTTTCCCGCGATCCGGACCATCGCGCTGTGGTCGTATGCTTCGATCTTCGTGCCGTTCTTCATGATCGTGTTCGCTTCGGGGACCGCGGCGGTGCCGCATTCGACCCTCTTCAGCATCCTCGATCGCATCAACAACAGCTGGCAGAAGCCGTTCATCTACCTGACCCAGCTCATGCCGGTCGGCCTGGTGACCGGTTGCGGCGCGGGCTGCTTCAACTATCCGCAGCAGCTGTTCTCGCCGCTCGCGGCTTATTGGGTGCCCGTCGATAATTTCTACATCGGGACCTACCTGATGTTCGGCCTGCCCTTTGTCGCGTTCATGGTGATGGTGTTCCGGGCAACGTTTGGAGCGACAGACGTGTACAAGTTGACGCTGATCTTCATCGTCAACCTGTTCACGATCACGGTGCTGAACTACGGCCCGGCATCCGGTCTCCTGATCATCGCATTGAGTTTCAGCGAGGTATTTTCGCGGCGCGCGGCCTCCGCACGGGCGGGCGACACCGTGCCAATCGTCATGAAGCCGCCGCTGCCGCCATTGGAAGGCTTCCGCCCGGACATGCCGGCGGCGAGCGGAAGCAGGTGAGAACGAACGATGCATAAACGGCTCGCATTCATCGACACGCTGCGCGGCATTGCCGTGTTGGCGGTCCTGGTCCAGCACGTGTTCGAGGTGATCGTCGAAAAGCATCCGACGGGCGCCTATTACTGGCCCATCCACGACGTGTTTGGCTACTACATGAACTTCGGCCGGTTCGGCGTGGTGCTGTTCTTTTTCGTCAGCGGCTTCGTCATTCCGTTCAGCTTTCCCGACAGCGCCACGCCGGTGCGGGATTTCTCGATCAGCCGCTTCTTCCGGCTCTATCCTGCCTATTGGACCTCGCTCGTCATCGGGCTGGTGACGATGTATCTGCTGGACTCCAAGGTCTATCCGCTCGGGCAGGTCGCCACGAACGTGACGATGCTGCAGACCTTCGTGAATGTCCCGAACCTCTGGGTGTTCTATTGGACCCTGGCGATCGAGCTGCTGTTCTACGTCGGATGCACCATTCTGTTCGCGATGGGACTGCTGAATCAGCGCTTCACGGCGGTGGCGATCGTGGTTGGGGCCGCGCTGGTCGGAACCACCGCTGCGCTCTTCGTCGAGAGCAGGATGGTCTCCTCGGTGATGGAGGTCGGGTTGAACCTGTCGGCGATGTTCCTGGGCAAGATCATTCGCGACACCGTCATCGGCGGGAAGCTGCGATGGAGCCACGTGGCCGTCTGCACGCTGCTGTATGCGATCTTCGCCGTCACCCTGTCCGACCGGCGGTTCGGCGGCGTGTATCACGAGAATTTCTTCTACAGCTATTCGATCGGAGCGGCCTATGTCTGCGCGGCGCTGGTCTTCATCGGATTTGCCGTGTTCGGCGAGCGAATGGCGTGGCGTCCGATGGCCTTTGTCGGCGTGATCAGCTACTCGGTCTACCTGATGTCGCCGTTCGTGATCGTCTTCGTCCACCGCCTCGTCTGGTTCGGCGACGGGCCGCTCGGATGGTCGCTGTTCCTGCTGCTGACCCTGGCGCTGTCGCTTGCCGTCAGCTGGATGACGTTCTCGTTCGTCGAGAAGCCCAGTATTGCCTATGGACTTCGGTTCCGCTCGGCGCGCCGAAAGAGGGTGGTCATCGAGCCTGCGCTCAGCACCCAAGGGGCCGCAGAGTGACGAGGATTCCGCACCAGGCGGGCCCGGCCTATGACGGATCGTTCGTCCCGTCGGTCCAGGGACTGCGCGGCATTGCGGCGCTGAGCGTGCTGATGGATCATTTCTACGACATGCCGAAGGGCGGCATGTACGACATCCCGAATCCCGGATTCCTGCCGCCGCTCTGGGCCTGGCTGCAATCGGTGATCAATGTCGGCGGGCACGGTGTCGAGCTGTTCTTCATGATCAGCGGCTTTCTGATCCCGGCGAGCCTGGTCCGGCATGGGTCGCTGCCGCGGTTCTTCTTCGATCGCGTCCTGCGCATCATGCCGGTGTTCGTCGTCCTGCATCTCGCACTGTTCGCGATAGGTCCGATCGTCGCCTACAAGTTCTTCCGTGGCATCGATCTGCCGAGCTATCTCGCCATCTTCACCGCCAACCTGTTCTTCGTGCAGGATGCGCTCGGCCTGCCCATTGCCCAGCAGAATGCCTGGACGCTGACCTACGAATGGGCATTCTACATCTGGTTCGCGCTGACATTCTCCATGTGGCGCAGCGGCGGCAGGCTGCTGACGGCGCCCCTGATCCTGCTCGGCATCGCTTGTCTGCTGCGTTGGCCGATCACGGCCTTCTTCTGCATCGGCATGCTGTTCAGCGCCACCGGCTTTCGTATCTCGATTCCGGGGCGTCTCGGCTTGATCGCGGGGCTTGCTTGCGGAGCAGCGATGTTTGCGAGCCTGGTGCTGTTTCACCCGTTCGTGGGGCTGCTGCCCGGCTTCCTGCTGTTCGGCATGGCGCTTGCCCCGGAGTCGGGCCTCGGCAAGGCCCTGAGCGCGCCGGCCCTGCAATATGTCGGCAAGATCAGCTACAGCCTTTATCTCGTGCATCCCTTCGTGCTGTTCCCCTTGCAGGTGATCGGCCTGAAGCTGGTTGCCGTCGGCGTCGATCGCTGGCTGCTGTGGGCTGCCTTCATCGCGCTCGGGCTGGTGTTGTCGTTGGTCGCGAGCGTGATCAGCTATGAGCTGATCGAGGTGAGGCTGAGGCGCCAGCTGGACGGGGCGATCCGCGGCATGTTCTTTCGGCCGCTGAAGGTCGGGCAATCGGCTTGAGCACCGCGTGCCCGCCGCGGTCAGCTCACGGTACGGCCGGCGAGCCTGTGATAGGATCCCAGCAATTGCTCGGCGATGTGGTCCCAGTTCAAGATGCCGGCGGCGGTCTGGCGTGCGCCATCGGTCAGTGTCGCGGCAAGAGGCTTCGAGGTCAGCACGCGCTCGAGAGCATCGGCCAATGCGGCGGCGTCGCCCGGCGGGACCAGCAGCCCGTTGACGCCGTCGGTGACGACGTCGGGGATGCCGCCGGTGGCGCTGGCAACGACGGGACGGGAATTGCCGTAAGCCGATGCAAGCACCCCGCTCTGCGTTGCATCCTTGTAGGGCAGGGCAACCACCGTGGCGGATTGAAACAGCCGCCCGGTATCCCCTGGCGAAATATAGGCGTTGATCGTCTTGACGGTCGGCATCGCCGCCATCCGCGCGCCGAGCCGCGTCATCTCCGGGCCGCGGCCAGCGACGATCGCCTCGTGGGCTACGCCGCGCCGGGTCAACATGTCGATCGCGTCGATGAAGACGTCGAGGCCCTTGTATGCCCACATCCGCCCAAAAAACAGGATGCGCGCGGATTCGGGTGCGGCGATCGCGCCTCCTGCGGGCGGAACCATGAGCACGCCGTGCATGCTGGAAACCGTGTCGCCCTTGAAGTCAGGTGACGCGCGGCGAAAATCCGCGATGCAGCTTTCCCCATGCGTCGTGACAACAGATGCGGCCGCGCGCATGCGTTCACGCCAGGCATCCTCGCGTGGCGAGGTGCCCGAGCCGCCTTCCGAATGCGGAATTGCATCGTGAACGGTCAACACCAAGGGAATGCCGAGCGGACGAAGGAATTGGATCAGCTTGGACGTGTAGATCTCCGGAACTTCGTGACAATGAATCACGTCCGGACGAAATGAAATTATGTCGAGGAACGAGGCCGGGATGCCGATCGCGCCGCCGCGGCGCAGGCTCAGGTCGCGAACCCGGGTCTCGAAGGGAGCCGCCACGGCGATATCTGCCAGTTCCCATTGCTGGTTGGCATCCTTGCGGTTGAGCACGAGGCGAACGTCGCAATGGTGAGCCAATCCGGAGGCGAGCCGATAGGAATATTCCGCAAAGTGCGGTGCGTAGATGGCCACCCGCAAACGCTTGGAGTGACGGAGAGAACGCGGAGCGGGCGAATTCATCAAGGCATCCATTTTGCATCACATCGCAAAGGTCGATTGAAGTGTAGTCCACGATTTGAACTCACTTCCACTCTAAATCGGAATCGTGAAGGCACTCATCTGGTTGCCATCACTCCGTCGTAATGTCCGGAGCAATCACTGCTCCGCAGTGATCGAAGACGGTGACGTCGCGGCAGCATTCATGCCACGTCATCTAGCCTGCGATTGTGGTTGGATCTGTCGGAATTGGGTCGAATTGTTGATGAACGTCACGCAACGCAAGCAACATCAGGTCGTGGTGGCGTTGTTCTGGTCACTCGCCCAGAATTGGGGCGGCCGCGCGTTGTCGTTCGTGCTGTTCCTGGTGCTGGCGCGGTTGCTCAACCCGGCCGATTTCGGCCTGGCCGCGCTGGTCGCCTTCATCCTGCTGCTCCTGAGCTCCATCGCGGAATTCGGCTTCGGTGACGCGTTGATCCAGCGGCGGACGCTCACGCCCGCCGACGTGACGCTGCCCTTCTTCTGCTCCTTCGCCGCTTCGACGCTTCTGGCGGTTCTGATTGTCCTCCTTGCGTCGGATATCGAGCATTGGCTCGGCGTGCAGGGGCTCGCGCCGCTGCTGACGGCCGCCAGTCTCTCGCTTCCGATCGGGACCGCGACCCTGTTCCAGGAGGCGCTTTACAAGCGCCAGATGGATTTTCGCGTGCTAGCGGTCAGGACCATGGTGGCAACCGCCGTCTCCGGCGTCGTGGGGATCGCCTGCGCCTATGCCGGGTTTGGCGCTCTCAGCCTCGTGATCCAGGTGGTCGTTCAGAGCGCGATCAGCGGCTTGTGGCTCTGGAGCCAGCCGCGCTGGCTGCCGATGCGCGGCCACGACATGAAGAGTTTCCGCGAGCTCTCCGGCTACAGCATCCACGTCGTGCTGAACAGGCTGCTGGACTTCGCCATCGTGCGCACCATCGACATGATCATCCTGACGCTCTACGGCGTTGCGGCGCTTGGGATCTATACGGTCGGTGCGCGGGTCTACATCATCCTGATGCAGCTGCTCACCCAGGCGGTCATGGACGTCGCGCTCAGCGCATTGTCCAGGATCGCGCACGAGCGGGACCGCATCGCGGCTGCCTACTTGCGCAGCGTCAGCCTCGGTGCGCTGGTCGGGTCTCCGGTCTTTGTGCTCCTCGCGGCGATCGCGCCGGAGTTCTCCCTGCTGCTGTTCGGCGCGAAATGGGGCGGCAGCGAAGCGGTGATGCGGCCGTTGATGCTGATCGGCGCGGTCCAGACCGTGCAGTTCGTCAACAGTGCCTATTTCGGCGCGCTGGGCAAACCGAACTACGTCTTTCTGCTCAATATCCTGAAGTTCTGTACGGTCGTGCCGGCGATGTTCCTGCTGCCGTCGCGCGACATTGGCCAACTGGCCACGATCTTCGCGTTCTCGCAGCTCGTGGTGACCCCCGTGACATTCGCGCTGGCGCTCCGGCTGCTGGGCTTGAGCTGGGGCCAGTTTCTGCGTCCCATTGCGGGCTGCCTGTGTGCGATCGTTCTGGCTTACGGCGCGGTCGTGCTGTGCCGGGAGGCGACGCCGGGCATGAACCCCTATTTGCGGATCGGACTGCTGTCGTCCTGTTTTGGGGTGACCTACCTGACGGGCCTTCTGCTGCTCTGGCGCAAGCAGGTCCTGTCCCTGATCGATTTCGTCGTGAAGCGCGGTGCGACCGCTTGATGCAGACGAGGAGGAAGTCGTGAAGCAATTGATCCCCGTGCCCGTACGCAGGCAGCTGCGAGGCTGGCTCAACAGCGCGAAGAATACGCCGCTGGCCCTCGATCTGCTCGAGCTGCGCAGGTGGCAGATCGCGCGGAAGGACGTCGGCGTCAACGGCGCGCCGCGCAACAATCCGCGCCGGCTCGTCGTGCTCCCCTCCGATCCCTGGAGCGTCCATCAGTCGCGCGGCGACGAGGCCATGATCGAAGCGGCCACCGGAGAGGTGAAGCGGGCCTATCCCGATCTCGAGGTCTACATCGTGACCGCGACCGCAGCGGCCAGCGCGGACGTGCGCGCGATGGGCTTCAAGCCGCTCGAGCTGTGGAGACAGCCGTTCTCCTACGAGACGGTGGCGCAGGAGCTGTCGCTCACTAGGCCGGATTTCGGGCTGATCCTGGGGGCCGACGTGCTGGACGGCTACTATTCGCCGGTGGATGCCGCGCGCATGCTGCTCGTTGCCGATCTGATGGCGGCGTTCGGCGCCAAGGTCAGCGTGCTCGGCTTCAGCTTCAACTCCCGCCCGGCGAAAGCATTGCGCGAAGTGTTCCGACTGCTGGATCCCGGCGTGGTCCTGAACCTGCGCGATGCGATATCGCTTCGGCGGTTCGACGATTTCGCCAGGAAGCGCGCCCATCTGGTCACCGATGCGGCGTTCATGCTGACGCCGCGGGCGGATACGGCCGCGGTGAAGCAGATCGCGGCCAGAATAGCGCGGCAGCGCGAGCAGGGCCGCAAGGTCTTCGTCTTCAACATCCATCCGATGTTGTTCAAGAAGCCGGAGCCGGCCAAGCTGCGGCAAATGATCGAGCTGGCGGCGGACGCCATGCAGCTTCTGTCTCGCGAGCACGATGCAAGCTGGGTGCTGCTGGCACACGACTATCGCCCCGAGATCGCCGACGACAATTGTCTGCGGCCGCTGGCCGACCGCCTCAAGCCCGTGCTCGGCGATCGCGTGCACCACGTCGATCAGGCGCTGTCGGCGGGCGAGATCAAGGCCGTGGTGGGTCTGGTCGACGGCGTGATCACCGGCCGCATGCATCTGGCGATTGCGGCGCTGGGGCAGGGCACGCCGGTCGCGGCGATCACCTACCAGGACAAGTTCCAGGGCCTGTTCGCGCACTTTGGCGTCAGCGAACAGCTCTTGTTGTCGCCGTCGCAGTTCCTCGTCGGCGATAGCTTCGAGACGTTCCTGCTGAACTTCCTCGGCGCGCACGAAGCGGTCGGCCAGCAGGTCCGTCAGGCCCTGCCTGACGTCATGGAATTGTCCCGCGCCAATATCGCGCCGTTGCTGGGTGAAAGCGCGATGCGGATCGTGCCGGCGGCCGACGGTAAGGTCGCCTGAACGCGTTCACGTCATCGGCAGGGCAGTCAGTTGACTGCCCGCTCGGTGTTGTCGAACCGCATCGAGGTCTCGGCGGCCACCGTCTGGACCTTGCGCGAGGAGGGAACGCCGGTGTCGGCCCAGCGATTGATGAGCCGCCGTGCGGGATTCTCGAAATAGGCGTAGGTGCGGTCCGCGATGACGGTCAGGACCACACAGCATGCCAGGGCGTAAAGGCCGAACTGATCGGGGCGCAGTCCGAGCCAGGCCCACAATGGCTTGAACACGGCAATGAGAACGGCGTCGTGCAGCATGTAGATCGCATATGAGGTGTTGCCGAGCCGGCCGAGCAGGTGGGCGCCCGGAAACTGCTTGAAGGCGCTTTCGCCGACCGCCGTCAGCAGGATGGCGCAGGAGAACAGCAGGATGGCGAGGTCGGGCTTGGCGAAGACGTTGAGGACGAGCACGGAGAGGCCGAACACGCCGATCCCGGCGAACAACACCGGCTTGCGGCGGTAGGGGCCTGACATCCGGAACAGAATGGCGAGCAGGATGCCGTTCAGGAAGCTCGGCAGCGCGCGCAGCATGCCGTAGTCGAAATTGGCGCCATACATCTGCGACCGCTCCTGCCAGATCGGCAGATGGCCATGGGCGAGGACCAGATAGAGCGCCGCCACGATTGCAGCGAGGACCATTGGTTGGACCTTGCGCGCAAACAGCATCAAGAGCGGAAAGATCAGGTAGCAGAAGAACTCCGCGCTGATCGACCAGGACGGCGAGTTGAAGCTGAGGTGATCGGTGACGCCCCAGGCCTGGATCAGCAGGATGTTGTACAGGAAGTCCAGCGGGGTCGAGCGGGCGGTGCGCTCCAGCCCAACGCCGATCAGCACCACGAAGATGAGCAGGCTCAACAGGTGCAGCGGATAGATCCGCGCAATACGCCGGATCATGAAGCGGGAATAGGCTGCCACGCCACGTGCGTCGGACGGGTAGGAGTAGGAAATCACGAAGCCGGACAGGATGAAGAACATGTCGACGAACAGGCCAAAGGACCCGTTCCAGGCCGGCGAGATGCCCGTGTCAATCAGCTTCAGGTGGAAGATGAAGACCCCGAGCGCGGCGACGAAGCGGTAGAAGTCGAGAACGACGAAACGTCTTGCTTCACTGGCTTCCATCGGGCCTCGGAGTCCTTGCGCGGGTCATCGCCGTGTCTAGCGGCGAATTGTGACGCAAGTTCGCTGAGCGCGTTCGCCGATGCGGCGCAATCGCGGCAGCCCGTCAGAATTCATAGCAGGGCTATCGCGGTTGCCTTATTGGCAGGGCCGCGCTTGCTTCGCCTCTCCCGCTTGCGGGAGAGGCCGACGCGCTCGCAGAGCGCGGCGGGTGAGGGTTCTCGCAGCGCAGGGACATACTCGGCAGATTCCCGACAGCCCCAACGCGGAGACACCCTCTCCCCAACCCTCCCCCGCAAGCGGGGGAGGGAGCCCACTGCGGGTGCCGCCGCATTATACACAATATATGAGATTGCCCTGGACTTCATGGGAGCCATCCAATTCCCGGCTTCTGCTCAGCGAGGAGGCAATCGCCCAACAAATGAACGGGGCCGGGATCCTGCACGGTCCCGGCCCCCGAAGCATGCTGGCGCGTGCTCAGACGAACACGAAGTCGTGGCTCGTCAGGCTGGAGACATAGACGTTCTTCAGCAGGATCGAGTCGGTGGCGGAGAACGTGATGAGCGCGTTCGTACCGGACTGCGTCATCTGCAGGTGGCTGTAGTCTTCGGCCAGGAGCTTCGAGATCTGGATCACGTCGTGGGTCGTGCCGTCGCCGGCCTGGAAGTTGAGGATCTGGTCCTGGCCGTGGTCGTAGGCAATGGTGGTCGAGCTCGGTGCGGCCGAGAACACGTCGTTGCCGGCTCCTCCCTGGATCGTGACGCCGCCGGCGACCGCCGTGACGTTGTGGGTGCCGTCGGCCTTGGTCTGATCGAAGAACTGCAGCGCGCTCGCGCTGTTGTAGTTCTCGTGCTGCGTGGTGCCGGCCTGGCCGTTGAAGTTGAATAGGAAGACGTCCTTGGAACCATCGGCGTTGTTGGCGATCTCCTGGGTCTTGTTGCCGGCGCTGTTGTAGATGTCGGTCAGCTTGCTGCCGTCGTCGTGGATTACCTGGGTATAGTCCAGCGTGCCGTCGGCGTGGGTCCGGGTGAGCTCGACCAGCTTGCCCGAGGCATCGAGGTGCTGATGCTGGGTGGTGTAGGACTGCCCGGTGACGTTGTAGTTCCAGTTGTCCTGGCTGCCGTCGGCATTCTTGATATAGGCCGCCGTCTTCACGCCGGCGGTGTAGACGGTCGTGGAGCTGTAACCGTCGCTCTTGGTCGTCACCTCGTTGGTGATGACGCCCTTGGCGTCGTACCACTCCGAGGTCTTGGTGCCGTCGGCACTCTGCTCCAGCGTGAAGGCCAGGCTGTTGTCGGCGTGAGTGCGCACGATGTTGGTGAGGAAGCCGGTCGAATCGTAGCTGTCGTGCTCGTTCGTGTAGGTCTGGCCGACGATGTTGAACTGGTAGACGTCCTTGGAGCCGTCGGCGTGGTAGTCGGTCTGCAGCTTCTTGACGCCGGCCGCATCGTAGCTGGTGACGACGCTGCTGCCGTCGTCGTTGACGACCTGGGTGTAGTCGAGCGAGCCGTCGGCGTGCCAGCGGGTCACCTCCGTCGTCTTGCCGGTGGGGTCGAGATGCTGGTGCTGCGTGGTGTAGCTCTGGCCGGTAATGTTGTAGCTGTAATTGTCGTGGCTCATGTCGGCATTGGTGATGTAAGCCGCGGTCTTCACGCCGTTGGTGTACACCGTGTTCGAGCTGTAGCCGCTCGGCTTCTCGAGCACCTCGCTGGTGAGAACGCCCTTTGCGTCGTACCACTCGGTGGTCTTGGTCCCGTCCGTGCTCTGCACCAGCTTGAACGCCATGCTGCCGTCGGCATGCTTGCGGATCAGCGTGGTGAGGAAGCCGGTCGCATCGTAGACGTCGTGCTCGGTCGTATAGTTCTGGCCGGTGATGTTGAACAGGAAGACGTCCTTGCTGCCGTCGGCGTGCAGGTTGGCTTCCTTGATCCGCGTTCCCGCGGCATCGTAGTTGGTGATGACGCTGCTGCCGTCGGCGTTGATGACCTGCGTGAAATCGAGCGTGCCGTCGGCGTGCTCGCGGGTCACGGCCGTGATGTTGCCTGACGGATCGACGTGCTGGATCTGCGTGGTGTAGCTCTTGCCGGTGATGCCGAATGCGTAATTGTCCTGGCTGCCGTCGGCATATTTGATATAGGTGTTGGTCTTGACGCCGTTGCTGTAGGTCGTCGTTGACATGGTGCCGTTCGCCGTCTGCACGACCTCGCTGGTGAGAACGCCGGCGGCATTGTACCAATCGGTCGTCTTGGTGCCGTCAGTGGTCTGGACCAGCTTGAAGGCGAGACTGCCGTCGCCGTGCAGGCGCGTCAGGCTGGTGATGAACCCGTTCGCGTCGTAGTCGTAGTGCTCGGTCGTGTAGTTCTGGCCCGCGATGTTGTAGGTCCAGACATCCTTGCTGCGGTCGGCATGATAGGTGGTCTCCCCCAGCTTGACGCCGGTGGCGCTGTAGGTGGTGATCACGCTGCTGCCGTCGCTGTTGTAGACCTGGGTCGAATCCAGCGAACCGTCCGCGTGGCTGCGGATCACCGAGGTGACCTTCCCCGAGGCGTCGAGGTGCTGCACCTGGGTGGTGAAGCTCTTGCCCGTGATGTTGTAGGTATAGTTGTCTTGCGAACGGTCCGCGTTCTTGACATAGGCGGCGGTCTTCACGCCGGCGGTGTAGAGCGTGGTGGAGTAATAGCCGTCGGACTTCTGGACGATTTCGCTCAGAAGCGTTCCGGCCGTGTTGTAGGTGTCGGTGGTCCTGATTCCGTCGGTGCCGACGTGGACGAACTTCGTCATCACGCCGCCCGTGTAGCTGATCAGATCCTTGGAACCGTCGGAGTAGGCCACGGTGGTCGAGGTCGGCTGCCCGCTCGAGTTCAGGCCGGTATCCGACTTCGACAGCAGCGTTCCGCTCGCATCATAGGTCTTCGTGCTGCTCCAGGTCGAGGCGGTGTTCGTCACCGCGAACGAGTAGCCGCCCTGGATCTTGGACAGCGCGCTGCCGTAATGGGCGATGATGTAGTCCATGGTCGCCTTCGAGGCGACGGGCAGGACGTGCGAGTCGGTCAGCGTGATGGTCTGCAGCGCCGTGGAGTCGCTCAGGTCGGACAGCTCAGGCACGATTTCGGCCGCCGTGCCGCTGACGCTGGTCCTTGTGTCGGGCGGAGTCGAAGTGGCCGGGGGCGCGTCGATCTCGATGATCAGCGGGTGGTCGCTGACCGGAATCGTGATCGAGCTGACGTCGGTGTAGCTGGCAATCGCCGTGGTTCCCGTCAGGGTGTCGTACACTTTCACCGAATGATGCACGCCGCCGAGGTTCACGGTGACCGTCTGGGCCGTATTGGTCAGCTCGGTATCGGTGGAATCGTTCCAGAGCTTCGGCTCCGCCCACACGACGAGTTCGTAGGCGCCGTTGCTCTTGCCGAGCACCATGCTGTTGCCGGTGGCCGGCATGTTGCTCAGGGTGTAGTTCAACGGATCGGTCGGCTGCAGGCCGCCCTTGCCGTCGTCGGCCAGGATGGACGTCAGGTTGTGAATCGCCGTGGCGGCGAGCTTCGGCGTCCCGTCGGAATTGAACAGTCCGAAGTTGGCCTCGGGATTGGTGTTGCCGGCGGACGAGTCGCGATCGAACAGCTCGTAGAGATAGGTCGCGCTCACCCCGGCCTTGTAGGCATCGACCAGGGTGTTCAGGATCGATTTGGCCTGCACCGTTTCGTTGACGCCGAGATATTGGGTGTTGGCCTGCGTGGTGTAGCCGGTCTCGGTGATGACGACGGGCTTGCCCGGCGCCGCGGTCATGACGGCGCTCAGCGTCGCCGAAATTGAGCTGCTGGTCGTCAGGCTGGTGCTGACATAGGCATGGGCGTTGGCGTAGTCGACCGAGCCCGACATGTCGCCGAGCTGGCTGTAGCCCTGCGGATCGTTGTAGGCCAATGACAGATTGAAGACGGGGATGCTGCCGAGCGTGGCATTGGCATTGACGGCCTGATAGAGCGCGCTCTGGAACTGGGCTGCGGCGGTGAGGCTCGAGCTGCCGTTGTAGCTGAAGGGCTGGTGATTGGCTTCGTTGAGCCCTTCGATGGCGCTGATGCTGCCCGCATAGGTCGTCGCGAACTTCTCCAGCGAGGCGATGTATTTCTGCAGTCCGGCCGTGTCGGTCTGGGGCAGGGCGGACGACACGAGGAAGTCGAACTTGTAGCCGGCTGCGGCCAGTCCCTCGACCACGGGTTGCGCAGCCGGGCTGGTTCCCATCGCGTCGCGGAGATGGGTGACGCCGAGATACTCGAGGTTGTCGACCATCATCGCGAGATTGTTGTAGCCGGTCCATCCGAAGCCGGCGTGCGTGTTGACGCCAATGGAGTTGATGAAGCCGCTGGCGGACAGGATGGTTTGATCGGACATTGCACACTCGAGTTTCAGCGCGAGCGAGAATGCTCGCAGGGATTTGCGTTCAAGCTTCTCTGTGGAGTGTGAATTTCAGATAAAAATCGAAGCTGCAAATCGCGAGCGAAACGAGGTTCCTTGTGCAGGAACAGACTTGCCCGTTGGCAGCAGAATGTTTGAGCGATGCCGGATCGACGTGGCGCGAGAAAGGCGCTTTCAAGATTTTCTCGATTTGCGCTGCTGAATGTATGCGCAGGCGACGCAGAAAGATTTTGCAATTTTTGTTGGGAGCGGGCTCACGCGACTCGCTTGTCGCCGTTCTCGGTACGTCGTTCGCACGCGAAGATCGCAGATGCCGCTTCCGTGGGCGGTTAAGGCATGCAATATACCCGCAAGGGTTGTGTATGCTCAGAGATGGTGCAGACGCTCCTTGTTGGCGACGCCGGTTCCTTGCCGGAACCCGGCGTGCACGACAGACGGTCGGTGCGCAAATCAGCCGCGGCGGGCCAGCATCAGGAAGTCGCCGCGCCATCCGATCACCGCCGTCGCAATCGCGGCGATCAAGATCTTGCCGGCGAGCCACGTCGTGGGCTCCGTCGGCAGTGAGCCGAGCGATCCGATCAGGAGTGCGGCCACCAAGGCCTGCATCACCAGCGGCCAGCGCGGGAACGCCTCGAACCGCAGGGTCGGGCCGAGTGCGACCAGGATCGTCGCGAACGTGGCGACCGCAGCCCAGCCGACGGCCCCTCGCGGCGACAGGCCGGCCGACACCGCGACCAGGGAGACGGCCACCACGACGGCGAGCTGGCCGGCCGCGACGAGCACGAGCCTGGTCGCCAGCTTCTCGAGGTGGGGGACGACCGCGGCCGTCGCCTGCAAATGGGTGTGCAGGAAATAGAAGGCGGCGACCATTGGCGCCGTCTCCAGAAATCCAGCCAGGCTCGCCTGGGGCACCAGGATACGTGCTGCGTCCGGAATGAATCCGATCAGTCCGCCGAGCAGCACGAGGGTCGTGCAGATCATGAATTCGAACATCCGGCGCGCCGACTGCACCGATCTTGCGCTGCCTCCGTGTTCGAAGTCGTTGACGACCTCCGGATAGCTCACGGTGTGGATCGCCGCATTGAGGACCCAGAACGGGCGCTGCAGGAGGTCGAGCGCCATCGAAAATCCGGCGCCGGCTCCCGTCGCGCCGAGCCGGCCGAGGATGACGACGCGGAGCAGCACCGGCACCGACAGATGGATGACGGATGCGCCCGCCGCGAGCATCCCGTAGCGGGAGAAGTCCTTCCAGTCCGCCAGCATCCTCTGCAACGGCACCCGCTCCATCGGCGTGCGATATGCGGCCAGGCCGGCGAGGAGGCCCAGAACGTGCCCCGACGCGATGCCGAGCAGCGCCGCTTCGGCCGTCCCCGAGAACACGCCTGCCGCGACAGCACCGGCCAGAAGCCCGGTGGCACGCAGCGCAAGCAGGAAAGAGGCGATGCCGAGCCGGTCGGACAGGCGGACCGACAGGAAATAGAGGTCCGTCAGGCCCTGCAGGACGGAGATGCCCAGACCCAACGCCACGATCCCTGTCGGGAGCACACTGGCCAGAGATGCGCAGCCGCCGACCACGACCAGCGCCGCCGCGCTCGACAGGCCGGCTGCAAGCAGCGACCACCTCAGCCGGGCCGCCTCGTTCTCCTTGGCTGCCGCCAGAAAGCGCAGTCCCGCCAGCTGCAGCCACTCGAACATCAGGACGCAGAGCAATTGGCTCGAGGCCAGCGCGAGGGAAAAGTTGGTGTAGTCGGCGGCGGGCAACAGATGGCTGATCGCGAAGATCAGGATGATCGCCGCGGCGCTCTGATAGACGTAGCCCGCCATCGCCAAGAGACGTGTCATCGCAGGCGTGTCATCGCGGAATGAGGCGCTCCTTGCCGACGGCCCGTCCCTGCGGCGCTTCATTCGTCGCAGCGCGCATGCGCGACATCCGCTGTTCGCGCAATTGTTCATACAGGTTCTTGTATGAAGACAGCACGTCGGCAAAAATCCACTTGTTGGTATCCGCGATCAGGCGTCGGCTGATCTCGTCGATCTTGTGCGGATCGTCGGCGACTGCGAGCATGCTCCTGGCCAGGGATTGCGGATCGGCCTCGGTCAGCCAGCCCGTCACGCCGTGCTCGATGACCTCGGGCATGCCGCCGAAGCGGGTTCCGAGCAGCGGCCTGCCGGCCGCCTTGGCATCTGCAACGACCAGTGGACCGGGGTCGTGCCAGATCGAGGGCGCGACCACCACGTCGACCTGCCTGTAGAAATCGTCCGGCGCCACGAAGCCCATGAACTCGATGCGCGCATGCGGCGCGATGGCCTTCAGGCGGCGCTGCTCCTCCTCGCTAACCCGGCCGGCGATCATCATCCGGATGCGGTCGGGGGGCAGCATGGCGAGGGCATGCATCAGGTTGTCAATGCCCTTCTCTTCGGTGAGCCGGCCGATGAATCCGAACGTCACCTCGGTGGTGCAGACCGGACGGGGATAGGGTTCACGCGGCGGCTCGGTCGAGGCGTTGCGGATCACGGTGCGGATCGGCGTGTCCGCGAACATGCCCATGTCGGTATGAATCGACAGGACGCGTTCGCTGACGCCGACCACGGCGCTGAGCCAGTGCGTGGCACGCTTGCGATGAAAGGTCAGAACAGCGCAGCTCGTGCAGGTGTGCTCGCAGGACCGTCCATTGTCGAAGCGGGAGCAGCGCGGGCAGGTCAGATAATAGTCGTGAAGCGTGTGAAGCACGGGAACGCCGAGCTGGGCGGCAACCCGCCATATCGCGGTGGTGAGGCCCGACAGATTGTTGGAGTGCAGCACGTCCGGCTTGAAGGCCCGGATGCGTTCCGCGATCATGGGGGCCTGCATCTGCCAGTCGTCGACCGCGTGCCAGATGCTGCGCAGCGCGACGTTCTTCTGCTCCGTGAAGGGCAGATACACGTTCCGCACCGGCGCGGAATAGACGTTGATGCCGTCGCAGGTTTCCGGGGCCTGCTCGGGCCTGGACGAGGCCCGGATCACTTCCACCTCGTCGCCGCGTTGCGCCAGGCCTTCGGCGAAACGACGAGCAAAGATCTCCGCGCCGCCCACGATCTTGGGTGCCTGAGGCGTCGGATAAAGCGTGGACGTCAAAAGAACTTTCATCGCGTCAACCTCATGTCTGTAAATAGGCTCTACCGCGCCGGCCTGATCTCCAGGGCAGGAACGGCACTGTCATTGGCTGCAATCAGAACCGGAGTGCTCGAGACGGGAATCCAGACCCCGGATGCAGGCCTTGCCGCCTGGTCGCACGGCATCGCAAAGCTCGCCCCTTGCGGATCCCCCTTGAGCCGGATTTCGTAACGTCGGTCCGGAGTCTCGGACCAGACCGCAATTCTGCCGCCCGCGGTCGTTGATGCATTGATCGACACGACGCCGCTGGCGAGCTCGCGACGTTCGGCACTCAGGCTGGAGCGGATGAAGGCCCAGGCGCCCTGCACCGCGCAGGCCACGGGCTTCGGCGAATTGTCGAAACGATAGAGCCCAAAATTGTGCTCCAGGTCCGATGGATTCTGTCCGCTGTCCTTGAGCTCGTAGAGCCACATGCCCTTGAGCCAGCGCGCCGCGGTCGATGCCCACAGGATCAGCTGCGCACTATTGTCGGCCTGGGCCTGCTCGCTGACGCCGCATTTATTGCTCGCCGTGGTCCAGCCGGTCTCGGTGACATAGATCGGGAAGTCGGGGTTTCCGCTGGCCTGGCCGACCAGGCGGTGAAACGCCGTCAGTCGCTCGATGATCTCGGCCGAGGTGCGCTTGCTCGGGCCCATGCAGAAATTGTAGAGATGGATCGAAGCGCCGTCGGCATATTGAAGGATGCCGGATCGCAGCATCTTCTCCGTCCAGGTCCAGCCAAGGTCGTCGCCGAGCGCACCGACCAGGAACGGCGCATTCGGCGCAACGCGCTTGACCGCCGGCCGCGCGACTTGCGCGAGTGCCAGATAGTTCTCCGGCGAGAACGCGGCATCCTTCTTCGCCGCCAGGTTCCATTCGTTCCAGAGCTCGAAGAGCGGCTGCTGCGGCAAGACCGATTGCGCCGCCGCCGCGGCATAATCGGCGAACCGCTGCCGCGCCTCGTCGGTGGTGGGCGGCGAGGAATTCGGAACCAGGTGATGACCGAACGCAAGGATCAGAAGGGGCCGCGCGACGCCGGACCTGACTTGCGATTCCAGCCTGCCGAGCCTGGGCGTGAACCCCATCCGGCGTCCCCCCGTCTCGAAATCGGACCAGGGAAAATCATCGCGGAAGGCGTTGAGGCCGAGCTGCTTGATCTGGGCGACGTTCTCCGAAGGCACATATCCGCGAGCGCTCACCGGGCCGCCCAGGCCCTGATGCGTGCCGACGCCCAGCAGGAATCGGGCATCGAGCGGCTGCGCCTGCTGAGCGCAGACGGAGACCGGCAGAAAAATGGATGCGATGAGGCTCGCGAGGCGGAGACTGTCGCGAACCAAGGTGCGTGGGAATAGCGGAGCCATCAGAAATTCTTGGAGAGATCCGACTGCAGTCCCGCCTTCGCCTCGACCGGTGTCTGGTCGTTCTGCAGCAGCTCGAGATAGACCTGCTGCAACTGCCCATGCGTCTTCTGAACGTCATACAGCTGCTTGAAGCGGTCGTAGCCGCGCTGTCCCAACACCCTGAGATCGAAATCGAGGGCCCGCCGAAAACCGTCCACGAGCGGCTGAACGCCGACGGGCTCGCAAAGCACGCCGGTGACGCCGTCGACCACGATCTCGGGCAAGGCTCCGCTGCGGAACGCCAGGATGGGTTTTGCCGCGCGCATCGCCTCCAGGGCAACGAGGCCGAAGGCTTCCCATCGTGACGGGATCACGACGAGATCGGCGGCCTCGAGCTGGGTCTCGATGGTCGGGCGGTCGAGCCAGCCCAACAGGGTGACGTTGGACGGGACGCTCGGACCTTCGTATTTGTTGACGACGGAGGCGCCGATCATGCGGATATCGAGCACGTCTTCGAGCGTGCGCGCCGCCTCGATCAGGAGATCAAAGCCCTTCTGACGGTCGAGCCGTCCGATGAAGAGAACCTTGACCTTCTTGGAAGTCCAGTCCGCGGCGAGAGGCTGCGGCGAGCGCGTCTTCGAGATGCCGTTATGGACGATGGTGAGCCGGTCGGCAGGAATTCCGGCGCGGACGGCTTCGTTGAACTCGTCGCCGGAGATGCAGATGATCCGGTCCGACGTTCGTGCCAGAAGGTTCTCCGCCGCCTTCGTCACCACGTGACTGAGGCGGCCGGTCTCGCGCGAAAACGCCCAGCCGTGCGGGCAATAGACGACGCGCGGTCCGTCCGAGCGGGCTGCAAGCGCGGGACGGAGCACCAGGCCCGCGAACGAGGAATGCAGGTGCACCACGTCCGGCTTGAAGGCGTCCAGCGCCTGCATGCTCGCGCGCAGCATCTGGAATAGTCCGGCGACGCTGCGGCCGGATCGCTCGAACGTCGTAATCTGGTTGTCATCGATCCCGGGGAGATCGCGGCGATGATCCGAGGGCACGATGTAGTGCACGTTCTCCGCGCCGAAGCTTGCCTGTTGCTGCGGATGCAACTCGTTCAGATAGCTCGCAATCCCGCCGCGAATCGTCTCGGCGACGTGCAGCACTTTCATCGGTTGCCTTGCATAGGGCTGCGTCGGAGAGCCGGACATCGTGTATCCCTGTTCTGTGTTCGCGAGTGCGAAACACAGTTCCTCGAATACGTAGCGATAATGGGGCAGCGATGTGGTGATGTTGCGCCATGCGCATTGCGCGCGCGTTTGTCACGGCAACGCAAACATTGTGTGGAACAACGCGAAGGCGCCCGCGTTGCAGCAAGTTGCAAACTGTTTGTGCGAAAACCGACGCGCGTAATAGGTGAAATGCATCGAACTTCACGCAGCGCTGGCAACGCTTTCCGGTGGTGCGAGATGCTCGAGCAAAGACTTGGCCGATTTTTGCCACGAATAGAATGCGACGCGTTCCTGCTGCCGTCGTCGTTCCTGCTCCGAGATGGCGCCGGTTGCCAATCTTTCGAGCATGAGTTGCTTCAATGCTTCGGCATCATTGGCGTCAAAATACGCAGCGGCGTCGCCGCACGTTTCCACGACCGCATCAGCCCTCGAGGCGATGACGGGGCAACCGAAGATCATGGCTTCGAGCGGCGGCACGCCGAAACCCTCATAGAGCGAGGGAAACACGAATGCCGCTGCATGCGCATAGAGCGCTGCAATCTCGCTGTCCGTCAGTCGTCCGGCCAGCAGCAGGCCGGAAACCCCCTGGCCCGAATTGTCCTGAAAGACCTTGCTGTTATCTCCGCCGACGATGACCAGCGGAACGTCGGCCCGATCGAGCAGCTGAACGGCGCGGATCGCCACGGAAAGATTCTTGTTCTTGGTCTTCGATCCCACGAAAAGGAAGAATTTCTGCGGCTGAACGCCCAGCCTGGCAAGAATGCCGGGGTCGGGCTTCGTCGCCGCGAAGTGTTCGGCGCTGTTGGGAAACACCGGAATGCGCGATGCCGATAGATTCAGCACGTCGGCAAGCTCGCGGCGGGAGAAGCCCGAGACCGTTGCGATGGCTGCGTGGCGCGCGAGCAGCCGGCCCATCGTGCGATGGGCGGTCAGATAGCGCCAGTTGAAGAAGTCCGGCCTGCGAAAGACCTGAGCGTCGTGGATCACGACAATGTGGTCGCGATGGAAGACGGGGCCGGAATTGGCCAGGCTGATTAGGCGGCCTCCTGCCGCGGCGCGCGCCAGGTCGATCTGGTCCCAGGCATGACCGCGCAAGCGGCCGACGGTGCGGATCTTGATTCGGTCGAGATCGAGGCTCTCGCTGGCGTCCGCCGGCGTGAGCAATTGCCAATCAGCGTTCCGCAGCGAGGCAGCAGTGTGCTCCGACGCCAGCAGCGCGTCGATCGCCTTGACCATTTCAGCGGCATAGCGCTGAACGCCCGTGATCTTTTGCGACAGAAAGCGCCCGTTGATGAAGAACTTCAATTGGCTACCATGGGTTTCATCGGCTTTCGGGTGGTGGACGAGCCCCACAGGAGCAATCGTTAGGTACGGAAATATGACGCTGCTCTCAGCCCGCCGCCAAAACGCTCCGACGGCACCAGCGGAGCCGCCTTGCTGCGTGTGGGGGCGCGGTGTAGATGTCGGCCATGAGTGACGATACCCACACTCTCCGCAGCGGCGGACTTGCCAGCACCATCATGGCGCACGGTGCCGAGCTGTGCTCGTTGACGGACGGCACCACCGAATTCGTCTGGCAGGCGGGACCGGAATGGCTGCGCCATGCGCCATTGCTGTTTCCGATCGTCGGGCGCCTCGCCAAGGACGAATTGCGGCATCGGGGCAAGACATACCGGATGACCCAGCACGGCTTTGCGCGCGACAACCGCTTTGCATGGACGGAGCGCGGCGAGCAAAGCTGCACGCTGGTGCTCGAGGACAACGAGGCGACGCGTGCGCTCTATCCGTTCGCGTTCCGACTGACCGCAACCTATACGCTCGACAGCGCGGGCCTCGATCTGACGCTCGTGATCGCCAACACCGGCAAGGAGACCTTGCCGGCTTCGATCGGCGGACATCCCGCGTTCAACTGGCCGCTCCAGGGCGGACTTGCCAAGGAGAGCTATTCGCTGACCTTTGCGAGCGTGGAATCGTCTCCCGTCCGCCGCCTCGATGGCGGATTGCTGCGCCCGGCAACGGAGCCGAGCCCGGTCAAAGGCGCGGTGCTCCCCTTGTCCGAATCCCTGTTCACCGACGACGCCGTCATTTTCGACCGGATCGAGAGCAACGCGGTCCGCTATGCCGCGCCCACCGGCCCCTGGCTCAAGATGTCATGGCGCGGCTTTCGCGAGCTCGGCGTCTGGTCGAAACCATCCGGCGCGCCATTCCTCTGCATCGAGCCCTGGCGCGGCTATGCCAGTCCAGCCGGATTCGACGGCGAGTTCAGCGACAAGCCCGGCCTGATGCACATCGCAGCAGGCGCCGAAGAGCAATTGTCGTTCCGGATCGAGATCGGATCGAGCTGAGGGCGCTCAGACTTCGATCCGCGTGAGATCCTCGCCGAGCACGACGGGGCCCGCATAGTCCCGCCTGACATCGTCGAGCAGCGCGTTCAGCATGACGTCGTTGGTGCGCGGCCGGTGATGGGTCAGCGCGAGCTTCTTGACGCCGGCCTTGGCCGCGACCTTGCCGACGGTATCGCCGCAGGCGATCGTGAATTTCGCAAGGCGGCGAAGGTGCTCGTTGTTGATCTCCGGCGTTGCGAGGAAGCAGCACTGGACGAGCAGATCGGCCCCCTGTGCCAGCCGCTCCAGCCCGGGGCAGGGGACGGTGTCGCCGGAAATTGCAATGACCTTGCCCTCCGCTTCGAAGCGGTAGCCGAGACACATCCAGCGCGCCAGGAAGGCCGGCTGCATGTCGAGACCATCGCCGTGCGAGACCAGCTCGGCGCTGATCTTCCAGCGTCCGGCGTCGAGAACGGGACCCGGTACGATGTCCGTCGCGACGACGGGTTTCCAGCCGCCAAGGGTCGGCTCGCCCTGATCCCGCCAGGCGATGTCCTTGTCGTAGACCTGCGTGACCAGCGTGTTGACGAGCCGCTCGGTATCCGGCGGTCCGTAGACGCGCAAGGCGCCCTTGCGTCCGTGCATCCATGAATTCAGCATCACATCGTAGAGGTCGCCGATGTGGTCGAAGTGATGGTGCGTGAGAAAGACCGTGTTGACCGCGCCGAGTGGAATGCCGGCCTTGCTGAGCTGCAGCACGACGCCGCGGCCAGCATCGAACAGGATATTCTCCTCACCGAGCCTGATCAGCGTGGTCGTCGCCATGCGGCGCGGGTCCGGCCGCGGGCCGCCGGTGCCGAGCAGTATGACCTCCATGGTGCCCACTCCAGCGTGAAGATGCTTCACAGTAGATACGAAGGCGGCCATGAAGCAAGCCGCACCGGAGTGGCAGAGCAATCGCATATGGGAGCGATCTCGCCTGTGGCCATCCTTCGAGACGCCCGCCTTCGGCGGGCCCTCAGGATGAGGACCGGGTGCGCGGCACCAGTTTCAACGAGCACAATGATAATTAGCCTCATCCTGAGGAGACCGCGAAGCGGTCGTCTCGAAGGACGAGGCGTGCCCACAGATCCCTCAAAGCGCCATAAGCGATAGACCTGGGGCGGGTGAGGTAGGGGCCTCGTTCAGCTCATGCCGGCCGCAGTCGCGGCGATGATTGGGCGGAGGCTCGCGCGGCCCGATCCCGCCATTGTCAGGCGATGCGCCAGGTCCTGTGCGCGCCGTTCGACCAGATGCCATGTCGCGCGTGCCACGAGATAGCTCAGCGCGGCGGTGACGACATAGGCGATGAGCTGCGAGATCAGCCCGTCCGCGAGCGGCCAGATCTGACGCAGGCCGTAGATCACCGCGAAGTGCGACAGGTACATCGAATAGGAGTTGCGGCCGAGCGCTTCGAGCGGCTGGAAGCGGACGGCAAGCTTGATGCAACCTGTCACCAGCGCGCCGAGCACGAGATTGATCATGAGATAGTTGAACTCATGCGAGCCGGTGGCGCGGTCGGCGACGAAGGACAGCGCGATGAAGACGGCGAAGATCGCGGCGTCGGATCTGGTGAAGCCGTCGCGCAGCGAGAAGAACAGCGCGCATCCGATCAGGAACACCGGAAGCTGGTTCAGGAAGCTGAGATGCAGCGTGGTCCAGACGAACCCCTCGTGGCCGGGACCGTAATAGGCCGCGAACAGCGCGAAGGCCCACGGCTTGAACAGGCAGACATTGACGAGATGCAGCACGATCGCCAGCGCGAGATAAAGACGACGGCGCGACCCGAACGCGGTGATCAGAAGCGGGAAGACCAGATAGAAGGTCATCTCCGCCGCGATCGACCAGTCGCCGGGTACCACGCTGTTGACGCTGTCCGGCCAGAAGCCGTGCAGGAACGTCGCGGTCAGGATCACTTGAACCGGTCCGATGCCGCCGGGCGCGTTGTCGCCCGGTCCAGTGCCGTTGATGGCGAGGTAGATCGGGATCGCGAGCCAGAACAAAGGCGCGATGCGAAGGAAGCGCCGGATGTAGAACTTGCGGGTCGGATTGGTCTCGCCGCTGCGCTGCGTCCACATCAGGCACATCGTCATGGCGCTGACGAAGTAGAACACGTTGACGCCGGTCCAGCCGCACATGAAGGCGAAATCGACGGCGCGGATGTTCGACGGAAATGCCTGCGAGACGTGGATCGCCATCACGCCGGCGATGGCGAGGCCGCGTATTAGATCGAGCGTGTGCGAACGGGCGAATGGCCGGGTGCCGAGTTCGGTTCGGCCGGCAGCCAATCGGGTCTGCTCCTGCATCACGCCTGCTCCGTGGTTCTCATTGTGCAGGCCGGACCATAGAGGGGCAGGCTGGCTTTCCGAAGCCGAAGGCCTTCTTTACGTTAACCGGCGGTCGGGCCCCCGAGACGAAGGCGGGATCGATTGCTACCGGCGAGGCAGCAGCGATCCTGCGCATTGATGCCCCGGATGAGAAGTGTGGGCCAATTCATACTTAATGCATCAAGACCATGACCAATATTGTTTGCGCGCCATAACGCGCCTAATATTGCGGCGGCTAGTTTCGGGGGCTCGAACAGGTTGTGAATGTCCGTTCACATGACAGCGCGTTGCGCGGCGGCTTGAATCTCCAAGGCGGGCCGCAGGCCATTCAAGGCGGGCCGCAGGCCATTCAAGGCGGGCCGCAGGCCATTCAAGGCGGGCCGCAGGCCATCCAAGCCGGGCCGCAGGCCATCCAAGCCGGGCCACAGGTCATCAAAGCCGGACCGCAGGCAGACAGGACACCCAAGACCGTGGTTGATTCCGCAATTCGGGAATTGCGCCCCGCCGGCCGCGAGCGGCTGATCGTCGTCGAGGATGATCCGGTGACGCGGACCATGCTGGTCGGCTATTTCAGCGACAACAATTTCGACGTGGTCGGGGCCGGCTCCTGCGCGGAATGCCGCCAGGCGCTGCGCGGGCGCACCGATCTCATCTTCCTCGACGTGCAGCTGCCCGACGGCGACGGCTTCGAGCTCGCCAAGGAGATCCAGGCGACCAGCAACGCTGGCATCATCTTCGTGACGCGCCGCGACACCGACGTCGATCGCATCCTCGGCCTGGAGATCGCCGGTGACCATTACGTCACCAAGCCGATCAATCTGCGCGATCTGCTCGCGCGCGCCCGCAGTGTGCTGCGGCGGCGCTCGCTCGACCGCAAGGCGGCGCGCAACCACAATTCGATCGCCTTCGGCGACTGGATCATCGACCTGACCCGGCGCGAATTGCTCGGCAGCGACGGCAAGCCGGTGTCGCTGACCCGCGCGGAGTTCGACCTGCTCGCGGCGCTGGTTGGCGCCGACGGACGGCCGCTCAGCCGCGACTATCTGATCGAGGTCGTCAGCAACCGCCAGGCCGAGGTCGATATCCGCACGGTCGACGCGCTGGTGGCGCGGCTGCGCCGCAAGCTGGTCGGCAGCGGCACGCCCGTGATCACGACCGTCACCGGCGTCGGCTACAAGCTCGCGCTCAGCGAGCGGCTGTAGGGCATCGTCTTCAACGCGCTGCGACGCGCTTCCACTTTGCCTCGATGCGAGCCTTGATCTTGCTGACCTTGGCCTCGTGGGCCGCCCAATAGGCGCGGCTGGCAGCCGCGGTGCCTTGACGATAGCGGGCATAGACGGCTCTGGGCTGCACCGGCACATTCGGGCGGCTCGCCGGCTTTGCCGGAGCTGCAGCCGCAGCCGCGACAGGGGGCGCCGGATCCGGAACAGCCACCGCTTCGGCACCGGCCAAGGTTGAATTCATGGCGGCAAGGCGGTTGCGGGCCCGGTTGCAATAGACCTGCGACCGCGGCGTCATCGCTTCCTCGCCATGGCCTGCCCGGTATTTCATGAGGGCGCGGCAGATATCCCCGCCGGCCAGACGCCAAGCCTGGCTGAGATAAAGCACCCCGTAATGGATGTTGATGTCGGGTTCGGCAAGTTCTGCCTCGCTGCCCCGGAAGCCCAGCATGGCGGCCGTGTCGGGCCGTACCTGCATCAGGCCGATTTCGCCGGCGCTGCCGATCACGGCCGAATTGTAGCCGCTCTCGACGAAGACGACCGCTTCGGCAATGTCGGCCGGCAAATTGGTGCGCGCGGTTTCTCTCTCGATGATCTTCCGGATCAGGGCCCGGGATGACGGCGTCTCGCCTGCGCCGAGCTCCGTGTTGCCGTCTGCGGCGTGCGCGCAGAGCGGGGCCGACAGCAGCAGGACGGCCGCCACGGTTCGCCACGCCGCGCAAAGATGTAAGCCTGCCCGATCCCACCGCATCGCTCCGTCATAGAGCGCCGGAGTTAACAAACCGGCTCCCGCGCGCGGCGGCTAGCGGGCGCGGGCGCTCTGATCGGTGGAGGTTTGCGACGGGCCGGCCAGGCGGTCGTCGACCGCATAGAGCGTGCAGGTCGGTGACCATTTCAGGCAGGCGGCCAGCGAGTCGCGCTGGGCCTCGCCGGCCGTGCTGCGTCCCGCGCGCCAGCCGTAGCCGCCGTTCGGCGACACCGCGAAAGCCTTGTGCGGCAGCATGTTGGCAAGATAGCGCGCGAACTCGGCCCGCGCGGCCTCGTCGAGCTGGCGCGGTGGCGGCAGGGAATCGGGCGGGCTCAGGATGTCGCGACTGAGGAGGCCGCGCTCGCGCAGGAAGGCGTCGACATAGGGCGTCCATTGCGGACGGCCCGCCACCGAATAGAGATAGTGGCCTTCGTCGCCGTAGGACGGCGCCGCGATGAATGTCGCGTTGCCGCCGCCGGCGCGAAATCCGTCATGGAGACGGCGCGCGAGCTCGGGGCCGAAGTAGGAATCGTTCGCCGCATAGACCCAGAGCGTCGGCACGCGCGAGGTCTTGCCGAAACCCGTGAAGGCCTGCACCAGCCCGCTCGGATTGCAGACGTCGTCGTCGTCGCGCGAGCCGCGGCCGCCGGCGAAGTTGATCGCGGCAACGAGACCGGGCGGGGCCTGCGCGGTGAGCGCGATCGTTGCCAGCCCGCCGGCGGAATGGCCGGCCGCGATCATCCCCGACGTCGTCACGTCGGCCCGGCGCGCCATCGCATCGATCGCGGCACGCAGATCGGCAACCGCGACCACGGCTGCGGGCAAATAAGCGGCCTTCGCGCAGCCGCCGACGCTGTCGATGCGTCCGCCGGGCGAGGTGCCGTAGCCGCGCCGCATCACGACCAGCGCGGCAAAGCCGCGCCGGGCATATTCCAGCGCGATGCCGTAATATCTGTGGGCCGACATCGTCGCGCGGTCCTCGAAGCTGCGCGGCGAGCCGTGGCTGAGCAGCGCCAGCGGATAGCGCTTCGCTCCTGCCGGGCGGACCAGGAAGGCCTCGAGCCCCTGCGGCCCCGCCTGCGCCATGGGAATGCGCAGGTCCTCGATGTAGAATTCGGCGGCGCGCACCGGTGCCACCACCGCGACGAGGCCGGCGATCAGCAGAAGCAGCTTGCGCGTAAGAGCCATAGGACGATTCGACCGGCCTCGATGGCGGCAAACATAACATGATCTCCTTACGCGACCGTGAGCCCGCAGTCAGCCACGGTGATCCCCGGGGGATGAGGGCAGGGCAATCGCGTGGCAGCGATCTCGCCCGTGGCCATCCTTCGAGACGTCCGCCGTTGGCGGGCCCTCAGGATGAGGCTGCGGGTGCACGTGCGTGTAGCGTGTAGCCCGGATGGAGCGGAGCGCAATCCGGGGCCGCTCCCCCGGCATGCTCCGCTTCCCCGGATTACGCTTTCGCTCCATCCGGGCTACGGGACCGTGCCCTGT